>CADCJT010000002.1:0-434311 GCA_902801815.1 uncultured Bacteroidia bacterium | reverse complement strand
TCAAACTCTTCGTTGTAGTATTGTTGTACTTGAATTTTTCTTCTGAATCTCGGGTTCCGCCTTGATGTTCTCTTTGGTGTTCCTTTGTTATAGGTTCCTATCCCTGGCGCCGCCTCCCGGTGGCGCCTGGTCTTGTGCTGGCCTCAGACTTTCAAAGAACTCGCTCCCGGCTCCCCTCTCGTCTCTCCCCTCGTTCCTTCCGAAAGCGGGTGCAAAAGTACTACCTTTTTCCCATTCCGCAAGCACTTTTTTCAATTATTTTTCTTCTTTTTTACATCTTATTGATTGTCAATGATAAAAATTTTCAAAAAGCACACGAAACAGCAATTTTCGACACCTAATTAATATAATAAAGGGCCAAAAAACGGACAAAAAAGCTGCTTCGACATGTTCTTGAATGGGGATCTTAACCTGAAAAACGAGGAAAATGAATGATACAATCCAGGGGGGGGTACCTTATTTCTTCCTGAAGGGTAGGGTCTGAACCGGTTGAGATATGGGTTTGAACCAGTTGAAGGGTAGGGTTTCCCGAGGTTTAGATATGGGTGTTTTTTCACTTTTTACCGAGGCACCAGCAGCCATGTCATCCCAACGCTGGCATGTGCGACGGTTTGGGATCTATGGCTGCGGAATATCATTGACATCCTTCTTATTATGAAAACCCGACATTGCATATCGGGGTGAAGTATGGTCGTCCTTTCAGGACTCGTTGTCCTATCAGTGTGTTTCCGCCGCCATCAACCCCTCCAAGCCATGCTCCTGCTCATACTTGACAACTTTGGGTTGGTCGAAACCGCCGTTAAACAAGCCGAAGAACTTGGAGAAGAAGTTTTGCAGCTTCTCCACGACGGTGTTTTTCTTGGCCTCGCGATTGACATTTCCACCACCGAAAATGGGCATGGGCGGCAAGACTTTGGTGATGGCCAAGCCTGTTGTGGTCACATAACCGTCTTCAAAAGCCTGCTCCATGAATTTCTTGGTCTCCTTCGGACGCAGATGCTCTTCGCTGATGATGTCCTCCAACTCCTTTTGGCATTGCTCATTCACGTATTCGTTCCATTCCTCTGGGATGTCCCTTCCTTCCTTGGGCGTCATGCGCTCGATGAACTGCATGATGAGGTCTCGCTTGTTGCGCAAGTCAGGGCTGGAGCCGATGGCCTTTTGGATTTTGGCGATGATGGTCTTGTCCTTGCAGTTGTCGTCGTGGTACTGCTTCACGAGTTGGAGGATGTAAGGAATGTCGATTTGGATTCTGTTCACCAACTCCATTTCAAACACAAGGTCGTCTTCGATGTGCTCCTTCTCCCCGCCTTCCTTCTCTTTTCGCAGTTCGTCATGGATGTCGTTGTACCAGGTCAGATAGTCCTGCGTGTCGAATGCGCTGATAATGACCTTGTCGTCAGTGAACTCATCGAAAGCAGAAAGGAGGTTCTGCATCTTCAGCACGCCGCCAAACAGCCTCACGAAGTCTTTCTTTTCTTCCAAGGTGAAATCAGCAGGGTTGATGGGCAAGGCATAGTTGCCCAACAACTGTTCGATGATTTCCTTGTAGCCCAATACGTGTTTGCCTTTCTCATCCTCATAACCGTAATAATAGTCCTCGAAAGGACGCATCAACACGATTCCCGCAGCTTCCTTGTCACCAAACAAGGCAAACGATTCGTTGGTGGCATCTTCGAGATTGCGGAAACAAACGATGTTGCCACAGTCCTTGATGCTGTTCAAGATTCGGTTGGTGCGGCTGTAGGCTTGCAGCAAGCCGTGCATCCTCAGGTTTTTGTCCACCCAAAGCGTATTGAGGGTCTTAGCATCGAAGCCCGTGAGGAACATGCTGACCACAACGAGCAAATCCACCTCGCGGTTCTTCATGCGAAGCGAAAGGTCTTTGTAATAGTTTTGGAATTTCTCGCTACTGGTGTCGTATTTGGTGCCAAACATGCCGTTGTAGTCGGCGATGGCGCTTTCGAGAAATTCGCGCGACGTGCTGTCGAGTTCTTCGGTGTCGCCTTCGTCCTCGTTGCCGAAACCGCCCGTGTCGTCTTCCGCCTCGTTGGCAGAATAAGTGAAAATCGTGGCCATCCGCAAACGCTCGGCCTCGGGCCGTTGTTCCATCTGGCGTTTGAATTCCTTGTAATAGGCCATGGCCATGGGGATGGATTCAACGCAAAGGATGGAGTTGAAGCCTCCCAGCTGACTCTTGCGCTTCTCTTCCTGTGTACGATTGTTCTTGGCCACTTCGGCCACATTGGTGATGACGCTATAGGAATAGCGCTGCTGTTGCTTCGTCTTTTGCGGATAGTGCTCAAGGATGTAGGCCACGTTATTGGCGATGCGTTGGGGCGAAGCCAAGGCTTCTTCCGTCTCAATGCCCCACACTTTCTTGTCGTCGATGTTGCTCTTGGCTTTCATGGTGCTGATGTAGTCGACTTTGAACTTCAGCACGTTCTTGTCGCGGATGGCATCGATGATGGTGTAGGAATGCAGCTGTTCGCCAAAGGCCTGCTCCGTGGTGCGCAGGTTGGCAAACTTGCCTGTACCCGCATTCTTGGCGAAGATAGGCGTTCCGGTAAAGCCAAAGATGTAGTATTTCTTGAAAGCCTTGGTAATCATCACATGCATATCGCCGAACTGGCTACGGTGGCATTCGTCGAAGATGAGCACCACGTTCTCGGAAGCGCAGTTGATTTCCTTTTTCTTTTTCAGCAGGGTGGAAAGCTTCTGGATGGTGGTGATGATGATCTTTTTCGGGTCTTTGTCTTGGTTGTTGAGCTGGCGCTGAAGGATGTTCGACGAGGTGTTGCTGTTGGCGCAGCCTTTCTCGAAGTTGTCGTATTCCTTCATGGTCTGATAGTCGAGGTCCTTGCGGTCGACGACGAAAAGCACCTTGTCGATGTAGGGCAAAGTAGAGGCTATTTGTGCGGTCTTGAACGAGGTCAGGGTCTTACCACTGCCCGTGGTGTGCCAGATGTAGCCGCCAGCGCGAAGGCTTCCCTGCCATTTATTCATCGTGGCCTGCTTGATGCGCAGCAAAATGCGCTCGGTGGCGGCAATCTGATAGGGACGCATCACGAGGAGGTTTTTGTCGACCGTGAAGACGCAGTATTTGGTCAGCACGTTGAGCAACGAGGCCTTGGCGAGGAAGGTCTTGGTGAAGTCGCGCAAGTCGATGATGGGGGTGTTTTCGGCATCGGCCCAATAGCTGGTGAACTCAAACGATTGCGACTGGGTCTTCACCTTCGACTTGCTCTTGTTGACGGCAGCCACGTGGGCAAACCGCGTCGTGTTGCTGTAGTATTTCGTTTCGGTGCCGTTGCTGATGATGAACACCTGCACATAATCGTAGAGGCCGCAACCTGCCCAAAACGACTCCCGTTCATAGCGGTTGATTTGGTTGAAGGCTTCCTTCAGAGGCACGCCGCGACGTTTCAATTCGCAATGCACCAACGGCAAACCGTTGACAAGGATGGTCACATCATAGCGGTTGGCTTGGGCTCCGCCTTCCGGAACATATTGGTTGAGCACCTGCACGTGGTTGTTGTGGATGTCCTTCTTGTCGATAAGCTTCACGTTTTGCGAGCTGCCGTCGTCACGGGTGATGTTGACGATTTCGGTGCGCTGGATGCGTTCGGTCTTGTCTTCGATGCTCATTTGGGGTGATGCGATATGCTGCTCAAAGAGTTGTTTCCACTCCTTGTCCGAAAAGCTTAGATGGTTGAGCCGTTCCATCTGCTGGCGCAGGTTGGCGATGAGTTGCGGCTCGGTGGTGACTTTGACATATTCGTAGCCTTGCTCCACCAGTTGCATGATGAAGCTGGCCTCCAATGCCGCTTCGCTTTGGTAGCCATTGTCCTCGCGCGGCAGAGGCTCGTAGTGGGCCATCACCGTGCAATGCTCTTGTTCCGCTATGATGTTGAATTGTTCCATTATTCAAATGTCAGCAATTTGTTACGATAATACTCATACTGCCTCTCCCGCTGCGCCAGCTGCTGTTCCAAATTGGCGATGCTGGCCTCAAAAGTATCGAGGATGGAGACGATGCGCTGCTGCTCGGGGAGAGAAGGAACTAGGATTAAAAAATTCAATAAATAATTGCTTTGAATATGAGGTACACCAGCTCCCTTTTTAGAAGAATTAATTATATCCTCATTATTTTTCAAGAAATAAAACAAATATTTCTTATTAATCATTTTCTTATTGTCAATTCTGTAACCATCAGAAACAAAAATAGGTTGATTCCAAAAAGAGACAAAGCCTGCATTTATTCCACTGCGTGAAATAACAATAGATTCGCCTTCGCTATTATATCTATCAATATAATAAGCAACTTTTTGTCCTCCCATTATAACAGGAAATTCTCCTTCATTTGAGTCTTTCTTTGTTATATAAGGACCTTTAAATATATCGGCTAATTCAGATAGTTTTTTCCAAATTGATTCTTTTTTTTCAACATACTTGAGAAGATTATTGCTGTAATGCTCATATTGTTTGCAGCGTTGCGCGATTTGTTGTTTCAGGTTCTCGATGGAAGCGGTGAAAGTATCGAGGATGCCGACAATGCGGGTTTGCTCGGAGAGGGATGGGATGGGGATTACTAGTTTATACAAGTTTTTCCGATTCAACCCAGGAATTCCTGCGCCTTGTTTTGATGACATCAGTTCATATTCGCTATTCTTCAAAAAATGAAACACATATCGTTTAATAGTATCATCCAAACACTCAACAACATAGCAATGTGCACCAGCCCAAAAATCACAATCCATCCAATTAACAAAACCTGCAGATTCTCCTCCTTGAGAAATTGTAATGCTATTGCTCTTCTCATTCGGTTCACTGGTATATCCTGATGGAGTTCTTCCTCCGTTTATTACAGGATAAACACCTTGCTCAAGCATATCATTGCGGTTCAACTGCGAACCAGTATGAACCGATATTACTTCACCTAATTTCTTCCACTCTAACATAAAAACTCCTTTCTTGAAATCAAGTCCTTAATATGTTGGTTCCACATTTCAATGCTTGGCCGATTCTCAACATCATAACACGAAAGAATCTTATCGCGCATATCTGGTTCAAGCAATCCGTTCATGATATCATAATAATCCAACAGATAATAATGCATCATATATGCATTCAGCCTTTTTATCAAAGCATAAGCTTCAGTTACGATTCCATCATGATTGCGTTCGTTCATGCCCATAACCAAATTGCTCATGCTTAAGCCATGGGCATATTGCGATATAAAGGAAAGTACATCGTAACCCTCACACATCTCAATCCTTTCATACAATTCTGTCCACTTATACTGATTGGCACCCGTCTTTTTATAGGTTTTGAATTCCTTGAACTTCCAATTTCTGTCTGTTACGATTTTATCAAAGGCTTCCTTATCAAGATTTTGCAATGGAGAACGGTCAACTATCCGTTGTGCTTGGTATTGTAAACTTTCGCGTAGCTCTCTATTATGACGGTTTTGTTCTTTGTAGATTTTCCTCTCATTTTCGGGTAGTGCTTCTTCGTTCATATCATTTTCAGGAAGTGCAACCATATTACGTTCACATCCATCTATGATATACAAGGCGTGCCGCAACCATCGCCAATCTGGGTTTGGTTCCATATAAATCAAATGAAACACCGCAACACTATCACCCAACATTCGCAAAATGCAATTTGCAGAAATGAAATCCTTTTGTTCTCTTATTACTTTTAATAAAGTGTCAAAAGATTTGAGTCTTAAATCACAAAAATGAGCAGCATATCCGTTCAAATCCCACACAGAAGCGTTATTATAACGAGCACATACCCGCTTTACGGTATTCATGAGGACATAAAACGAGCACAGGCATCTATTGAAGGTAAAATACCCAAACTCTTCCGTACCATCTATGTGGAATTGCATTCCCATATCAAATGCTGTTGTTACTTTTCCAATTCCTTAACAATTCCATCAATCTTCTCATTCAGCGCATTGCCTTCGGCAATCAACTTTTCAAGTGTGGCGTTCACCTCGGCAATGTCAATCACCTCGCGGGTGTCTTCCTGTTCCACGTAGGACGAAACAGAGAGATTGCTGTCGTTGTCCAACACCTCGCTCGTAGGCACCAAACGCGAGAAGTATTGCTCTTCCTTACGTTCGCTAAAGACCGCGAAGATATGGTCTTGGTTTTTCTCGGTCAGCTTGTTCTTGTTGCCGTTCTTCACAAACTCCTTGGAGGCATCGATGAACAAGATGGAATTGTCGGGTCTACGGCCCTTGCGCAACACGATGATGCAGGTGGCAATGCCCACACCGAAAAACAGGTTGGCAGGCAACTGGATGATGGTGTCGATATAGTTGTTCTCAACCAACCAATGGCGGATGGCTTTCTCCTTGCCGCCACGATAGAGCACGCCAGGGAACTCAACGATGGCAGCCGTGCCGCTTTCGCTCAACGAGCGCAGCATGTGAAGCGTAAAGGCAAGGTCGGCCGTGCTGTCGGGCGCCAACACGCCCGGGCCAGCATAACGGTCGTCGTTAATGAGCAAGGGATTCTTGGAGCCTTCCCACGGGATGCTGTAAGGCGGATTGCTTACGATGGCTTCGAAAGGCTCGAAGTCGCGGTGCAAGGGATTCAGCAAGGTGTCGCCCAAACGGATGTCGAAATTGTCATAGTTGATGTTGTGCAGAAACATATTGATACGACACAGGTTGTAGGTCGTCGGGTTAATCTCCTGGCCGTAGTATTTCAAGGCGGGGTTCTCCTTCCCTATGGTCTTGGAGAACTTCAGCAGCAACGAGCCAGAGCCGCAGGCAGGGTCATAAACCGAGCGGATGGTGTGGCCGTCAGCGGCAGTAAGGCGCGCCAGCAACTCCGACACCTCTTGTGGGGTGAAAAACTCGCCGCCACTCTTTCCTGCATTGGAGGCATACATGGTCATCAGGAACTCGTAGGCATCGCCGAAGGCATCGATTTTGTTCTCTTGGAAATCGTCGCCAAGGTCCATGTCGCGCACCTTGAGCAGCACTTTCGAAATCAACTTGTTTCGGGTCTTCACGTCGCCGCCCAGTTGGGTGCTGTCCACGTTGAAATCGCTGAATAGGCCTTTCATGTCGTCCTCGCTCTCGGTACCCATAGCCGAGCCTTCGATAGCCGTAAAGATTTTGGACAAGGTCATGTTGAGGTTGTCGTCGTCCGTACAGGTCTTGCACACATTCTGGAAGAGTTGTGAAGGCAAGATGAAGAAGCCTTTCTCCTCGACCATCTGCTGTCGGGCCGATTCGGCTTCCTCATCGCTCAATTCGACATAATCGAAGCCATCCACGCCAGCATCCTTTTGCAGCTTGTTGATGTAATCCGTAAGGTTCTCAGAGATAAAACGATAGAAAAGCGTGCCTAACACATACGCCTTGAATTCCCAGCCGCCCACTGCGCCACGCAGTTCGTCGGCCATGCTCCATATCGTTTTGTGAAGCTCGTCACGTTGTTGTATTGTTGCCATGAAATATGCTTATTGTTCAAAGCTACAAAGATACAAAAAACTTGAAAGAATGAGAACTTTACGTTTTTATCTAAAAAATCCTCCCCACAAGCCAAACGGCTCATGGGGAGGCGGCGGTTTATAAAACATTCAAACTAAACCGCCATGAAAAAACAATTGCGCTTGCTGCATCAAGCACTGATGGAGACTGAGGACTTTTCGGCCGTTTCTTCAGCCTCTTCGTCGTCGAGCTCCACCTCCACTTGCATGCTCTTGCCCTTGCGTCGGGTGGCGTTAAGCCTGGTGATGACCTCGGTCACCACGGCATAATCCCTACCATAGGCGGCAGCATCCTTCGTAGCCATCACCTCAAGGTAGGCCACCAAAGGCACCAACTTGGCCGCCGCCTCCCGCTTCAGCATGAGCAGTGGCTCAGGCTTCACCAAACTGCTGTTGGCCTGGTCCACCACAAGCTGCTTCATGCGAAGGTCGTCCTTGGCATCCCTCACCTCTTCGAGGCGGGAGGAAAGCTCGGGCAAACGCATCACATGGGGTTGCAGCGCTTCGCTACCCATGTCGCGCAGCATGGCATCCACCGCAGTCAGGCGGCTGTCGACGCGCATCAGGGAAAGCGACCTGCCATACGACCCGAGCTGGCGGCGCAACAGCTTAGCGCTTTCCACCACCTCGGCATCATGGTCGTAGGCATTCAAGTCGAGATAGCGCGCAAGAGCGGAAAGGCGAGCATTGAGTTTTCGCGATTCCTCCAGCACGCCACGCTTCGCCGAAGCCATGAACATGCCTCCAAAGAGCGACTCCTTGGCTTCCACCACCTGCTGCACCAGACCGTTCAAGTAATCATCGGAACGGCTGTCAGCAAAGTGGCGACAGATCTCATCGAGACCTTCGTGGAACTGTTTAACGTCTAGTCCCAAAGACAGTTTTAAATTACTTTGCATTGTTCTTGTAATTTAAATGTTAGACAATTAGTTGTTTTGAGACGGCACAGGCCGTCTCCGCATACATGGTTTCCGTGAGGCACAAGCCCTGCCTGACGGAGGGGACGCATCTGGGATGCCAAGCTTTTAAGCCTTCGTTCGTCGCATCGCCTCGAAAATGGCCAACCGTCATCTCCAGTCTACCCAAAGCAGGTTCAAAGTGATGGTTCATCACTCCTACCCTACTCCAAGTAGGTTCTTGGTCACGACAGATGACTAATTTTCCGATTTTTGGACCTTTCGGCTCATATTCCACGACCCAAAGCCTGCCCAAGGCAGGTGTAAAGCCATAGAACACGACAAAAAGTCCGTTTTTCCTACCTCTTAGGTCACGACACAACACCTCAGACCTACCCAGAGTAGGTTGAAGGTCATAGCACATGACCAAAAGCTGGAAACGATGTTTGAAACGATGGTACTTAATGACCCAGTAGGTCATCGCCTGAAGGCTGACGGCGCGAGGCCATCAGGAAGGAGCGGCAACAGGGCCGTGCCGCCGTCCTCGCTTGCGGATGGGCTCCGCTCAGGCTTAGCTTGGCAAGCTGATGTTGGTAGGTCAACAATCCTTTATAAGGATGGCAGGAATGATGGTCGTCTGCCACCCAGAATTTTCTGTCAATTTGGTAATCGGCTTGGATATCCTCAATCCAAGCATAGAGGTCTTCATTCCAATGGCGTTGCATCAGGCAGCGTTCCCAAATGCTGGGACCACACGGTTCCGCAATGAGGTAGAGGTCGCTCACGATGCGGTTCCGCTCATACTGCCGCATCCATGCCTCAATCTTCTGCCGTATCTCGTCGACGGAACAAAGCGTGCAGTGGAACTCCGTGAATTGGTAGTCGCGACTCTCAAAATAGGCACGTCCGAAATCCCAGGTGTCGTCGTGCGCCACCTTGATGTCGGGCAGATAGTTGTATTGATGGAAATAGTCGCCACAATCGATATCGTAGAAAACACTACGAGTGCGGGTGGTCGCAATCCCTTCAATATGGAGGGAGCGTTCAAAAACATTGGTAATAGCCTCTTCAATCTGGCTGAGCGTAAACGTGCCTAGGGTGATCGTTTTCGTTCCTTGCGATGACGGTTTTGCGTCGCCACAAGGAACATTTAGGGGATCTGGCGGTAGACCCTCGTAGTCATAAATTACTGGTTCTTTGATTGTTTGTTCCATGTTTATTCCTTTTTAAACTTGTTTTGCAAAAATACACAGAATTTTCAAGGAACACTAGAATATAAGGATTTTTCTTACATATTTTTTTCAACAAAATTATCAACAGGTTAAATTGCTGATTTTCATTATATATAAATGGCATTTCAATTATTTAGAACAAAAACAAATAGACATAAAAGCAAATGTAAGACAGTAAAATAAGTCTGACGCCATATTTCTGTGGGAGGAATTGTGTTATTGGTTAGGAAAAGGGCAAAACAACACCAACATACCGCAGCCATAGATCCCAAGCCACCGCACCGGCCAACGTAGGGATGACATGGCTGCTGAACACAGCCCCGAAGGGGCGACAGCAATTGCGGAGGCAGGCGGTGTGAACCCCTGCCGACAAAAAAAAACGCAGCCATAGATCCCAAGCCACCGCACCGGCCAACGTAGGGATGACATGGCTGCTAAGCTTAGGGCAAAAAAGCATCTACAATATGGTCGATCACCGGCTCACTGTCCTTGAAAACGATGGAAATAATGTCGAAACGCGTTTCCATATCCAAACCTTTTCGGGTAATATAAGCGTTGGCCGCAGCAATGAGCATCCGCTGCTTCTTGCGCGTCACGGCGATGTCGGGTTCGCCGTATTCGTCGGTCTGGCGCGTCTTCACCTCTACGATGACCAGAAACTTCCCATCCTTGGCGATGATGTCAATCTCCTTGTGGATGTTGTGCCAGTTACGCTCCAATATCTTATAGCCCTTGCCGGTCAGATAATTGACCGCGAGCTCTTCGCCTAAATTTCCTAGATCGTTGTGGTCTGCCATATTGTATTGTATTATGTCCTTCTATTACCGCTCATAGATTCCATTCCTCCCACCGCCCAACGCGGGAATGACATGAGCTTGGTTCAACTCTAAACTTATAATTCTATCTTGTCTGCGGCTGCCACCATGTGACAGCCCTACAACTCTAAACTCTAAACTAATAATTATACCCCTTCCCCACTTTCATCTTTTCCGTCTGATAATGACCAAGATAGACCATACCCAAGTCGCCGTCGATAGCGATTTCGCTGCCCATACTGAGCGGCTGTCCGTTAAGCTGGCCAAACTCATCGTCGACGTCGACCTCCAGACCGTCGCAGCTGACCACGCAGACTTTACCCAAACGCACCGCCGTGACCGCAGCATGCGAAGTGGCACCACCACGAGCCGTCAACAGGCCATCGCAGTCGAAAATCATGCCGATGTCGTCGGGGACGGTGTCGGGACGGACCAAGATAACGTAGCTGTCGGGATGCTGCTCACGCAAGGTCTTGATTTGCTCGGCATTGAACGCGGCCAAACCATTCATGGCACCGCCACCGATACCCAGACCGTGACCCAGCTGCTTCATCTCTTCGGGAGGCAACACGAAGGCCGCCTTTTCCTCTTCAGTCTTCAGGTCTTGGTCGCGGATCTGCAAGATACGGAAGTCCTCAGGCTTGTCGGACTCAAAGGTGAACTCAATCTCTTGCGGGCTATAACCGAGATTTTCGGTGAGCTCCACGGCAATGGAATAAATCTTCTTATAGATATCGGGCAGCAAGGTCTGCATCGAAGGTCCTTCCAAGCCAGCGGCCTTGCGTTGGGTCTCGCCAATGGGCAACGGCTTGACCAAACCACCCACGATGTCCTCGCCTTGGCTGCGCATGGTGAAGTCGCCATAGAGATGCACACCAGGACGCTCACGATGCGGGTTTTGCGTGAACACCACACCCGTGCCCGAGGTGTCGCTGCGGTTGCCAAAGATCATCTGCTGGACGATGACGGCTGTTCCCCAGTTCTCGGAGATGCCCAGATGACGACGATAAGCCAAAGCACGCTCGGAATTCCAAGAGTCAATAACCATATTGACGCACTCGATTAACTGCTTGAAGGAATCCTGCTCAAAGGCAACGCCATGGTCGTCCAAGATACGCTTGTAAGAGAAAGCCACCTCACGCATCTGTTCAATACTGAAATCAGCCTTCACCTTCACATTCTTCAATTGCTTATAGGCATTGATCTCGTCGTCGAAGACGTCGCGCTCGATGCCTTTGGCCATACCCCAACTCTGCAGAAGTCGGCGATAAGAGTCCCAAGCCGCCCATGCGATGCTTTCGTCTTGCGCCAAGGCCTCCGCTATCTCGTCATTCATGCCCACGTTGAGCAAGGTGTCCATGGCACCTGGCATGGAGATGGCCGTACCTGAGCGCACCGACACCAACAAAGGCTTGTCGGCCTCACCAAACTTGCGGCCTGAGATGTTTTCCAACTCCTCGATGTGTTTACGGATCATGCCGTGAATCTCGGTACGCAACTCAGGGATTGTGTTGATGGTCTCGTTGCGACGGAAAGTCTCCGTGGTAATGACAAAGCCAGGAGGCACCGGCATGCCGTGCAGATACAGGTTCTTCAAGTTGTTGGCCTTGTTTCCGATAAACACCTGGTTGTCCATCTTCGGCGTCTTCTTCCAGAAGGGACTGATGAGCATCTCGGAGTTGTAGGTCATGATGTCGCTGATGAGCTTCGGATCGAGGGTGGCCTCCATGGTGCGCAACGAGTTGAGGATGCGACCGATGAAGTTGTCCAAAGGCTGCATCAGAAAGGCATCGGAGAGCAAGTCGCGGTGGAATTCCTCTGACTTTTTGTTGACCAAGGCCGCGGTCTCACGCTCATTGAGCTTCCCTTCGGGGTCGAAGAGTTGTGGGATGACAATCTTCAACGGGTATTCATACGACTTCAGGAAGTATTTGATAATGATACGGCGCACGTCTTCGGCGATGAATTGGAAGATATTGATGTACTGGCCGAAAGAGAAGCTTCGCGACGTCAAGCTGTAGCGCAACATGTCGAGTTTCGAGTTGAGGCTTTGGTTGGTAATACCGTCAAGTTCGAGACCCTCACGGAAGTATTCAAGTATGCTATAGATTTGATTCAGCGTGCGTTCCGAGATATAATCGAGGTTGATGCTTTGCACCACCTTCTCCATCAGCTGGGTGGCCACGCGCTCGAGGCGGAAGGTCAAGCCCATGGCCTCAAACTTGTTCTCGCGATAGGTGCCATACATCGACGGGATGCCTATGGCGATATGGCGCTTGTGGTAGATGTTTTCCCAACCTTCGCTCTGTTCGGGATTGAAGATAACCGTCTTGAGCTTGTCCATAAAGGAATAAATCATCGTCAGCGACTTGCCGAAGTCCTTGGCCTTGTACACCTTCTCGAACTTGTCGATTTCCTCATCGGGAATGAAGGGGAAGCTACGCAACGAGCTAAAAATGTTAACCGACTCGAAGCTGTATTTCTCACGTAGGTAAGCATACAGGTCACGGATATCCATCAAGCGGGCACGCTCACGTTGGTAGAGGTCGTCCGCCAACTCAAGGCGGCGCGCTGCTGAACCGATAAGGTTCTCATAGTCGTCGCGCGAAAGCATCAGCACATCCTCGGGATTGAGGCACGAAATCTCGCACATGGTCTGCACAAGGTTGTGGATGGGCACATACCAAGTGCTTTCCTTGTCGATGCTCTCGAAGACGTTATTGGGCAGGATAGGCTTCAGCAGGTCGAGGTTACCGTCGCTCCAGAACTTGAACACATCGAAGGTCAGGCCGATAAGGGTGTTATTGCTCTCGGTGTGCACCTGCTTGCGGAGGAAATGCACAAGCTTGTCCTGACGACCCGAAATTTCGTCCATGTTGGTGGTCACATTTCGGATCTCACCCTCGGCGCCAATTTCGTTGAAGTAGACGGGGAAGATGCGCGTCAGCTGTTTCACCTTCTTATAGTATGGCGTGATGTTGGAGTTGAGCACCTTGGTGATTTCACGCTGGAAGAGGTCGGTGTCGCTCAGGAAGATGCCACCCAGTTTCAGGTTGACGATCAAGGCGGACAGCAACTTTTCCATAGGCGTCTTGGAATGCTCAATCAGTTCAAGCCACACGCGGATGTTCTTGATATGGTTCTCATCCACAGAGAGTTGCCAGTCCTCGCCAACAAACACGTTGCCCGGCGTGACAAAACCGAAGTTGATGAGTTTCTTCTCGAAATAGTTGACGATTTCCTTCATCTCAGTTTGGTCGACATCGATGATCTTCAAGCCCAAGGTCTGCTGGAAATCGAGCACGGCCGACATGTAATCCTTGCGCAGCTCCTCGGCCAAACCAAAAATCGTGTCAATAAAGGGAATCAGTTCGTCTTGGGGCATCTCGTCGACGGCATCGCGCATCATGCGGTCCATGTTCCAGATGAGGCGTTCACGCTGGTTTTCCATGCCCGGCAGATGCAGGAGGAAGAAGACGTAGTGGAACTTGGTGATGAAATGCGGGAAGGCCTTCTCCGACTCGGTGAAACGCTTGGCCACCTGCTCGAAATGCGGCATGTCGGTGAGTTTCTCCCATGTGTCGGCAGCCTTCAAATCAGCGTTCAATTGGTTGAAATAAGGTTGTCCTATCTCGTCGCAAACCGTCTTGATTTCCTCTTCGGACAGCAAGGCCTTCTTGCTCTCCACCCAGTTTTCCACCTGCGAGGTCTCTTGCCAATAGCGGTAGTTCTCTTGCAACATCCTGTGGAGCAGTTGGCAAGCTTGGTCCTTGAACCGCTCGTCTTGTGCCACTTTGTCGAGGTAACGACCGGCATGTTTCGTGGCCAAGATATAGACATCCTTGTTGTCCTCAAAAGCGTCATTCAAGATGTTGAACACCAAGGTGATCAATCCAACGTGTTTTTCGGATTCCTTGACCACCTTATTGGCAAACTCCATCAAGGTGATGATGATATTGAGCCTAAGCTTAGCCGCCACTTCGGGCTTCAGCAGGCTGTGCATCATCTCCAAGGGGATGTGCAATGCGTCGGCGGGGACGTCGTCACGAGTGTAGAACCAAAAATCGTCAAGGAGCATCTTGCGCAGCTCCTCGGTCACGAAGGTGTGGTTCGACAAAGGATGATGGTATTCGGTGATGCATTCCTTGGCGCGTTTATTAATGCCGAAGTATTTGGCTGACAGGTCGATAAATTGTTGGTGTTCTTCAGGGATGAAGATATCTTTGTAGCGCGTTTGCGCCAGATTGGCCTCAAGGGCTTGTGATTTGAAGGTTTCAGACATATATTGAAAAATAGATTTTGCAAAAATAGTGAAAAACGACCGAAGTATTGTTTAGAAATCGTATTTTTGCACCTTCAAAACAACGAAGAATCAAGTTAAATGCACTTACAATGGAAAAGATTAAAGTAGGTATCAATGGTTTCGGCCGCATTGGCCGTAACGTGTTCCGCATCATCTGCGAACGTCCGAATCTGGAAATCGTGGGCGTTAACGACCTGACGAGCACCAAGGTGCTGGCCCACCTGTTGAAATACGACTCCACCCAGGGCAAGTTCCCCGGCACGGTGGAATATGATGAGACCGCACTGATCGTCAATGGCGTGCGCGTCCCCGTCACTGCCGAGCGTTCACCGCTGAACATCAAGTGGGGCAAGACCCCCGATGTCGTGGTTGAGTCGACCGGTGTGTTCCGCTCGAAGGAAAGCAGCAAGGGCGGCTATGGCGACCACCTGAAGAACGGTGCCAAGAAGGTCATCCTCTCGGCTCCCTCGAAAGACGCCATCGACGCCACCGTCGTGGTCGGCGTGAACAACAACGACCTGACCGACGAGGTGGAATGCGTCAGCAACGCCTCCTGCACCACCAACTGCCTGGCTCCCGTCGCCAAGGTCTTGAACGATCGCTTCGGCATCGAGCAGGGTTACATCACCACCATCCACAGCTACACTAACGACCAAGTCATCCTCGACGGTCCGCACAGCGACCTGCGCCGCGCCCGTAGCGCCGCCATGTCGCAGATCCCGACCACCACTGGTGCCGCCAAGGCCGTGGGTATCGTCATCCCCGAACTGAACGGCAAGCTCGACGGCATCGCCGTCCGCGTTCCTACTCCGACCGGTTCACTCGTCGACCTCGTCTGCACGCTGAAGACTGAAGCCACGAAGGAAGAGATCAACGCTGCCATGAAGGAAGCCGCCGAAGGCCCGATGAAGGGTGTGCTCGAATACACCGAGGACCCGATCGTGAGCTGCGACGTCATCCACAACCCGCACAGCAGCATCTTCGATGCCCAAAGCACCATGGTGATGGGCAAGATGGTGAAGATCATGTCGTGGTACGACAACGAATGGGGTTATTCCAACCGCATGGTCGACCTCATCGAGATGATGAAATATTGATTGTGGGATTTGCCTGCGGCAAAGAAACCCCCAAAAAAAAATTGTAGAGACGCGCCATGGCACGTCTCTACGTTTTTTTTGCATTTGTCGTAGAGACGGTGTGCACACCGTCTCTACCTATTAACCGTGATTATTCTTCAGTCTTCTCAAGGCTGAAATCGTTTCCATTCCAGCGGAGACTATAAACGGTGTTTTCGCAATTGTCTTCTTCGACGTTGATTTTGTGACCGATGATTTCTTGATCCTGCAGTCTGACAGTATAACCACCGTCGTATTGGGCCATGGCTTCAGCCACCTTCTTGCCCAATCCCAACTCGGGAGTCATGGTGTTGGTGGCAGGGTCGTAATCGTAGAAAACCAAGAGTTCATCATCATCACCCGACTCAGAAGCTTCTACCATCCAGAAAGCCACGAGGGTATGACCATTGTCGCGTTTCCAGCAACGGCAATCCGTATCTTGGGAAAACTGCGTCTCGGCACGGCACAAGATGTATCCCTCTTCTTTCTGATTGTCGACATTAAAACCAAAACCGATTTTCTCCAGATCCTCTTTAAACTTCGCTTGGTCTTTGAGATAGTCGTAGAGCACCTTGTTGGGCACATAATTGGAATACTCATTGCAGAAAGAGAGTGCAAAACGCTCAATGTCAGCCATTCCTTCGGCAGGGGCGACCGGAATCGGAGCCAGCTCCCATACGCTACGGACGATTCCAATTGGATCATCCATAAAAGCCTCTTCAGGTAATTCTTCCACAACCGTTTCGGTCTGGTTTTCGGTGTTTTGCTCTTTGTTGGCTTTATTCTCACAGGCGGTCAGCATGAAAGAAAAGGCGGCCAATGCCATAACTAATGTTTTGATTTTCATTGAGAATAGTATTTAAATAACGTTTTTCATTCATCGTATTGTGGTAGAGACGCGCCATGGCACGTCTCTACAGGTTTTATCGGACAATGGTAATCGACCCTTGCAGATGCAGTGTCTCCTCACCTGTCACACCCACGTAGGTGATATCCGTAACATAGAAATAGGTTCCCGGCGGGCAGTCCATCTTGGTCTGCTTGCTCTTGCCATCCCATTGGATAAGCGGGTCGTCGGTATCGTGAAGGATGTTGCCCCAACGGTTGAAGATAACCGTCTTGGCACCCGTAATCAGCGACAAACCCGTCACCTTGGGTTCAAAGACATCATTGAAGCCATCGCCGTTGGGCGTGATGACATTGGGCAAGGTATAGGAGAACTCCTCCACAGGCTCCTCATGCCCGATGCGCACCGTCTTGATGGCGGAATAATTGACCAAAGGCCGCATGATGCCTTCCATGGTGTAATGGCCAAAGGTGCGCACATAATAACGATAGGTCTCGTCGCTCTCCACGTCGGTATCGGTGTAGGCCATGCCCGTCACAGTGGCAATTCTCAAGAAGCGGCCGTTCTCTTCCTTGAAGACTTGGGTGCTGTCCACAATCCACGGCACAGCTTCGGTCCACGAGAGGTTGGCTGCATCGTTGCTGCCATTGGCCGAAAGCATGACTGCCGAGGCCGTAGCGCTCTCACCCATCAATTGTTGATTGGCATCGCGCATCTCCACCTTATAGATTAATGTGACGGCCTCCGCCAAATCCACCGTCGCGTCAAGGAAAGTCGTGTCGGCACCTTCGTAAACGACGGAAGTCTCACCATCGAAGATGCGGGTAAGACTATAGCTGAACGGCGCCACATATTGCGCGTCTATCTCTTTGGGCATGGCCCAACACGTCCTGACCTGACCCGAGACAAGGTCGATGCTGTCGTTGGTGACATGGGTCATCAGCGGGCTGTCGTTCTTCAGTTCCACACATGCCGCATCGCTGACGATACTCAAGGCACCATCGGGGAATTGGGCGAGGATGCGATACTCGTACGAAACGCCTTGCGCAAGGTCATGGTCGGTATAAGAGGTCGCCGAGACATTGTTCAAGGTGGCAATCAACTGATAACCGTTTCTGATGCCCGTTTCGCAGACATCGGGTTCATAGCCGTCACAACCCGCCTTGCGGTAGACCAGCAAAGACGTCGCATTAGGACAAGGATAGGCCAACCACGACAGCGACACATCATGGCCGTGCAAGTCGGCGGCAAAGCCTTGCACCTTGGGTGCCATCACGTTGATGCTTATCGTCTTCACGTTGGTCAAGCTGACAGGCGTGTCGTCGTCCTTGGCATGGACCACCAACTGATAAGGTGTGTTGCGGACATGGGCATTGGTGGTGTTCCAAATGAACTCCATCTCGGGATGCATGTCAAAAGCGGTTTCCGGGTTCACCATGGCCGGACTGATGGCCAATTCCAGCGGTGCACCCGAAACAGTCAAGGTCACATTGTCGCCATTGGGGTCGGAAGCCGATATGACAAAGGCGAGTTGCTCGCCAGCCACGAGGCAGTACTGGTCGTCGCATTGGATCTGCGGCAGGTCGTTGTCGCAAGCCGAAATCAGGATCTGCATGTCGCGGACGACGGAGCCTATCTTCACGCCGTGACGCCATTCCTCCACCATGATGGCCACGTTATACTCGCCTTGCATGAGCGGCGCATCCCAACGCAATTCTCCCGTGACGGAGTCGATCACAAAAGCATGGGAGGCTTGTGGCAAAGTATAGCCAGGGATTTCTATGCCGTCCTGCCCCTTGCAGGTCACCAGCCGATAGCTCAAGCTGTCGCCGTCAGGGTCGTATGCCGAGGGATTATGGAGATAGAGTTTGCCAACACAGCCTTTGTCGACAGGCGCATTGAGCAGCTGCACCGAGTTGTTGTAACCCAGGAACGGGTTAATGACCAATTCCGTCTCGATGTGCATGGGCACCATCACCGAGTTGGGCACGTTGATGACGCCAAAATTACGGTTGGCGTCTTCCATGCTGATGGTATAAGTACCCGAAGAGGAATAGTTATGGATTTGTTTGTAGACGTTCAGTGTATAATCCTCACCCAAGTTTTGCAGCACGACGCGGGGGATGTATTCCTCCAAGCCGTCGCCCCATTGCACCAGCAGCGAGTCACGCTGCAGACCTGCCGGGCTGGGCGTGTAGGTGTAGCACGTCAGCGTAAACTCGTAGGCATTGCCGCCGAGCCAGGTATAGGTGATCTCGGCCGCGCGCTGGTGCGTCGCCTTCGCGGTGAAGGCGAAGCAGAAGAGGAATCCTATGACGAGCAAAAGCTTACGCTTCATTGTGCCTATTCATTGAAACTGCAAATGTAGTGTTTTTTTCTAAAAGCGGCCCTTCGACAGGCTCAGGGACCGCAAAAAAAAGCACCCACCCTTCGTTTAGGTGGATGCTTTTCATTTGAGAACGAGCCAAAGATTACTTGTTCTTCAGCAAATCGCGAATTTCGGTGAGGAGTTCTTCTTGACTTGGGCCTTTGGGAGCTTCAGGAGCAGGTTCTTCCTTCTTCTTCAGCGAGTTAAGGCCTTTCACCACCAAGAAGATGCAGAAGGCGATGATGATGAAGTCGAAGATGACCTGAATGAAGTTACCCCATGTCAAGGCCAGCTCGGGCTTCACGACATTTTCACCCTCCATGACGGCTTCGCGAATCACCCACTTCCACTCCGTGAAGTTGAGGCCACCCGTGGCAGCACCGATGAGCGGCATGATGATGTCGGACACCAAGGAAGTAACGATCTTGCCAAAAGCGCCGCCGATGACGACACCAATAGCCATGTCCATCACGTTGCCTTTAACGGCAAACTCTTTAAATTCTTTGAATAATCCCATTGCAATAGGTTTTAATGGTTAAACAATAATAATTTGATTGCAAAATTAGGGATTAATTGAATTGGTGCAAGAAAAAAGTTGAAAAAATCAGAACTCCGAAGTGAAGTGGAACTCGATGTCGGGATATTTCTCCATGGCCATCTGCAAGGCGTATGGCGACTCGGCCAAGAAGACATCCCTGCCCTCTTTGTCCTCAGCCAGATTCAAGGCCTTGCGCATCTTGAAGTCGGCGAGTTGGGCATCGTTATCGCTGGTGATCCATGCGGTCTTGTAAAGCGAGATGGGCTCATAGCGGCAAGAGGCATTGTACTCATGCAACAAACGATATTGGATGACTTCAAACTGCAACTCACCCACCGTGCCGATGATCTTGCGCCCCGTCATCTTGCCCGTGAAGAGTTGTGCCACACCCTCGTCGGTGAGTTGTTCCAGACCCTTGGTCAACTGTTTCGACTTCATCGGGTCGGCATTCTCCACATAGCGGAACTGCTCTGGCGAGAAACTCGGGATGCCCTTGTAGTTGAGGATTTCGCCCTCGGTCAAGGTATCGCCAATCTTGAAGTTGCCAGCATCGTACAGACCCACGATGTCGCCAGGATAGGCTTCGTCGAGCACCGACTTCTTCTGTGCCATGAAGGCTGTGGGGTTAGAGAACTTCAACTCGCGGCGTTGGCGCACGTGGAAGTAGTTCTTGTTGCGCTCGAAGCGGCCCGACACCACGCGCACAAAGGCGATACGGTCGCGGTGGTTGGGGTCCATGTTGGCGTGGATCTTGAAGACGAAGCCTGTGAACTTCTCCTCGGTCGGCTCGATGCGGCGTTCCACCGTGTCGCGACCAATGGGCGTAGGGGCAATCTCGATGAAACAGTCCAGCAGTTCCTTCACGCCAAAATTGTTCAAGGCAGAGCCGAAGAACACAGGGCAGATGTCGCCTTTCAGATAGGCTTCGCGGGAGAAGTCGTCATACACACCTTGCACGAGTTCGGTCTCATTGCGCAAAGTCTCGGCATCCTCGCCAATCATCTTGTCCAACTCGGGGTTGTTGAGGTCGTCGAAAGCGATGCCTTCGGTGATGTGCTGCTTGTCGGAATTGAAGAGATACAGGCTCTTGTCATAGATGCTATACACGCCCTTGAACTTCGGTCCACTGTTGATGGGCCAGCTCAATGGCGTCAGGCGGATGTTCAGTTTCTGCTCGATTTCGTCCAACAGCTCGAAAGGATCCATGCCAGGTCGGTCCATCTTGTTGATGAACACGATGATGGGTGTATTCCTCATGCGGCACACCTCGACCAGCTTCTCCGTCTGCGACTCAACGCCTTTGGCCGAGTCGATGACCACGATGACGCTGTCGACAGCCGTCAAAGTGCGGAAGGTGTCTTCGGCGAAGTCCTTGTGGCCAGGGGTGTCCAAGATGTTGATCTTGATATCCTTATAATCAAAGCCCATGACAGAGGTAGCCACCGAGATGCCACGTTGGCGCTCGATCTCCATCCAGTCGGAAGTGGCGGTCTTGCGGATCTTGTTCGACTTCACGGCACCGGCCACCTGGATGGCGCCACCGTAGAGCAGCAGTTTCTCGGTCAATGTGGTCTTACCCGCGTCGGGGTGGCTGACGATGGCGAAGGTCCGCCGTCTGTTGATTTCATCGATAAATGACATAATATTCGTCAAGAATTTGAGAATTAGAGAATTGCTATTTCTTGCTTGCCTATGTTGAAATACTATTGAACTGGAGAGAAGACCATTGTTCTTCGATGTAGAAAGACAAGGCCGTCAAAAAAAGCGTGCAAAAATAGGAATAAAAACGAAGCCAAACAAATCAGAAGTCACTCGGTGGACTGGGTAAAGTTGGAGAGGCGTCCCGAGATGGCATTGTACTCGGTATGCAGCATGGTGCTGTCGTATTTGGGCAGACTGAAATCATATTCCCCATTGAGATAAGGCACACAGGGCACGACATAATATTGGTGTTTCCCGTGGATGGCGCCAACATACACAAAGTAAGGGATGTATTCCGTGGCCTCGACGCGTCCCGTAAAGCGGTTTACCGTTGCCTTGACCATGATGCCGCCCTTGGTCTCCAATCGCTGTTGGTTGGAGATGAAATTGCCCATGGAATAATAGAGCACGACTGGTTCGCCCGATGCATTGAATATTGTATCAACATTTTGCACCACATGGGGATGTCCGCCAATGATGAGGTCGGCACCGTGGTTGGCCAGCGACTGGGCACAACGTAGCTGGCTCTTGTTGCCTTTCAGCTCGTATTCATTACCCCAATGCAGCACTGCCACTTTCAGGTCGGCACCCATCTCGGCCAAACGTTCCAAGTCGCGGGCCATTTGCACCGTATCGAGCCTGTTCACCACATTCGGCGCTTTTTCCCTGATGCCATTGGTGCCGTAAGTCGCATTGATGAAGCCCACCTTCAAGCCTCTAACATCCATGATCAACGGATAGCTCGTGTCGCGGCTGAGTGTGTCGACATAACTGCCGGCATGAGGCATGTCCACACTATCGAGCATCATGATGGTGCGTTCCACCCCAGGTTTGCCACGGTCGAGCACATGGTTGTTGGCAGTGAAAAGCAGGTCGAAACCGATGTTTTGAACCTCAAACAGCAAAGCGTCGGGGGAAGAAAAGCAAGGATAACCCGCATAAGGTGGTCCTCCCAAAGTGACTTCCAAGTTACCGCAGGCAAAATCCGCCTCCTGCACGTAGGGCTCCACATAGCGGAAGCAATCCGAATAATCATATTCTCCCGTCTCAGGATTATAAGCCACTTGATATTGGGGTGTGTGACCCATGATGTCGCCTGCAAAAAGCAAAGTGACCAGGCTATCGGCGCGATAAGCCTCCCATTCCCGGCGTTCCTTTTCCTGCCGTTCCGCCTCATTGAGCATAAAAAGGGAACCCAGCATAATCCAAACGATCAGTACGAAAGACAGCTGATGAAGGAAGGGTGTCGTATTTTCGAATTTACCTTTCATAAACGAAAAGAGCGCAGGCCTTTCGACTTGCGCTCTTTGCGGTCCGGACGAGACTCGAACTCGCGACCTCCTGCGTGACAGGCAGGCATTCTAACCAAGCTGAACTACCGGACCAGCCTGAAAAAGAACTCTATTGCTTTGCTTTGCGGGTGCAAAAGTACAACCTTTTTCCAAACTGGCAAGTAATTTTTTTCATTTTTTTGAGATATTTTTCGGTATATTTTATAATCTATTGTAAAACAATAAATTAAAAACCTATTTCCATAGCTCCTTCACCGACATAATAATATGGAAGGTGCAAAGTCTCGGCCTGCGACACCCATTTTTCGGCCAAATAGCGCGGTACTGAGCCGTCGATGAGAAGCATCTTGGCATCATAGCCATTCACGACAGCTTGCACATCGGGTTTTTGCTTCCCTGAAACCAAGAGATAATCCACAGGAAGCCGATAGGACAAGCTATCATTGAGCTGTTGGCCGTCCCAAAGCGCCAACAACTTTCCGTCAAATGAGACCAAATTGGACTTTTTGCACACATACTGATTCGCATAATCTTCATCTAGACCAAATACTTGCGGATGGTGCGACAGGTGACGCTTGCTCCAAGCGCCTTTTATGCTATAGTCGACAGTGGATTCGTCGGCCATCAACGTGGAGTCGGCCAAAAGGACATGTTCCCCTCCCCTGACGAAATCAATGGCTGTGTGGTTGCGCAGGCTGAATGCCGTCATCCCTTTCTGTTCATCGGAGCCATACAGCCTGATGGTCACCGAAGCCATCACGACCAACAATGCCGCCAACATGGCGATGAACAGACGCCGTTTGCGCAACATAAAAGTCAGCATGAGCAGCAGCAAAGCCACAAGCAACACGGCAAACTCAAAATCGTTGATGTACAATCCCTTGACGATGGAATACGGGATACTCTCAATCTTTGCCACCACCCAGTTCATCACATACACCGCACCCCAAACAAGATAACCGACCAGGGTGTTGAGATAAGGAATCCATGAAACCAACAACAATATCATTCCACTTATAACGACGATAAAACTAATCGGGGTCATAAACAGGTTGCTAAGCCAGAAATAGGTGGTGAACTGGTGGAAATAGAACAAGGTGAACGGGATCGTTGCGATTTGTGCCGACAAGGCAACTGCTGTAATCTGCCAGGCCTTGTCGAGCAGTTTGTTCTTGACATACAGCAAGTTGTAAATCGGTCTTTGCAGCACCACAATGCCCATGACAGCAGCATACGACAACAGGAAACCGATTTCGAACAGGTTGTTCGGGTTAATGCAAAGCAAAATGAAGGCAGAAGCCGCTATGGAATTGATGATGAACCCCTTACGACGAATCATCTCTCCTATGATGACAAAGCTGATCATCAGCGAGGCGCGCAAAATGGAAGGCGAAAGACCCGCGATAAGGGCATAAAACCAGATCAAGGCCAATAGAAGCACCTGTTTCAGGGTCTTTTGCCATTTCTTTCGGTTGAGGAAACCCAAAAGGAACGACGCCAAAAGGTAGATGATGCCCACATGCATGCCCGACACGCAAAGGATATGCATGGAACCTGCCGCCACATAGTTCTTGCGCACTTCATCGGCGAGATAATCATCGTAGCCCAAAAGTATGGCAGCGGCCACGCCAAACTCATCGTCGCTCAAGCCACTGCGTTGCAACGAGGCCAACAAGATATCTCGAAAACGATAGGAAAAGGCGTAAATCGGATTGGCATCATTGGTCTGCAGGTCAATCCAATCCTCGTCCTTCAGATAGACCTGTCCCGTGATGCCTTTGCGCCCAAGATAAGCCCGATAGTCGAACTCCTCGGGGTTCAAGGGCGGCGTGACCTCGCGGATGGGCGCTGGAATGGCAATCAAATCTCCGTAATGCAAGGCAAAAGCCGTGTCGGACTTGGGGAAATACGCCATCACCTTGCCCGAAACAGGGCGCGAAGCGGCACTGTCGCAAAACTGGTATTGCAGTTCCAATACCGTCCGGATTGAATTGGGACGCTCTGTGGGATAGTCGTAGACACGAGCCACATAATAGCTCGCATGCGTCTGGAAATTGCGGTAATAGTCCTTTTGCACCTCAGCCTCATGCACCCGAGCCAGAGAATAGCCCGCCATAAACAGGTAACAAGCCATGACCGCGCCAAAGAACCAACTGTTCCGTTGATGCTTCAACAAAAATGCCATCAACGCTGCCATGGCCAGGAGTGCCAATGCAGCAGCAATCAAAAACGTGGGCGACAACCGAAGGGCAACAACAATAATGCTGACCCAAATGCCCAAGGCAAAAGGAATCAGCATCCTGACAAAGGGGTATTTGCTCCAGTCGGTCATCGTTCAAATGGGTTTATTTGCCTTTCCTCATTTTTTGGTCGAATGCGCAGGCATCCTTTAGAAGCTTTCGCATAGGCACCAAGAGGGTCAGGCGTGCCTCCACATTCTGCAGATACCGTTTGCCCAAAGTCTCATGCTCAATATCGCCCCATCCTTGAAACGGAATCGACTCGTCCATTTCCTGTTGCGAGAAATTGTTCAGCACGCTCATGCCATAAGAAAGGTCGAACTTAAAAAACAGTCGGGTCTGTTTCACCATGATGCGACTGCAAAGGCCCACACCTGCCACCGCACTGATGTCGTAAGGTTGCATGGTGGCTTTGTTCAATTCACTCTCATACGTCACGGGGGCATAACTCTCGTCGTCGTAGGTGCGTTCCCAACGGAGGTTGCCATTGAGCCAGAGGTCGAAACGAGGAGCAATATAGATGTAAGGTCTGAAAGTCTCATCATAACCCAAATACCATGTGATGGGGATGCGCACCTCGACTGCGTTCATCCGCATCGCATAATTGACACGAGCGAACGTCGTGGTGGTATAACTGGTCAGAAACTCCGTGACAAAGACCTCGTTTGAACCACGCATGGCATAGGAGGCGTCGAGGCCCACCGCAAGTCCACCCATAGTGTTCCACTCAAGGGCAAGCCCTCCCGTCGGAGCGAGATAAGGCTTCAGTATAGACTTACTTACGGCAGTATAAACCATGTCGTTACCAGCAATACTACCCGTCAGGCCAATGCTCAATGCGCTTGTGTTGCGGCACAAATAATTCCTGTTTTTCAAAGGCTTGGCAAACTGCGCATGCAACGAAGCCATTGACAAAAGGCCAAAAGCCAAAACAAAAGCGAATCTCTTCATGGCTTCATCGATTTTCAGGGTTGACAAGGGAATCGTTATACCAAGAGTACCGCTCTGCTATCCCATCATGGTCCTTGAAGATGAAGATGGAGTTGACGGGATAAACCGTAGGGGGCACAATGGAGTCGTTATACCCCATTATCTTATAGCCATACATAAAACCCATCACCCCATCAGATGTCAAGGTGCCGGAAAAAAGAACCGCATGCTCGGGATGGCCTTCTGTTTGTGGTGCTTCGCGATAATAGACCGTGAAGTTGTTGCCGCTACCCGTGAGATACACAGGCGAAATCTGTTTGCAATAAACCTCCTCAGAAGTCATGCTAACATATTCAGCAATCTGGTGGTACTGTTGGTTGATTTTATGGTAATGCGTGATAGGCGAAAGCTGTCCCGGCTGTGGCGAAAAAGGTGGCTGCAAATTGGTGGCGGCATACTCGTGCATCGACTTAAACTCCATGTCGACAACAGGGGGCTGGTCGCCGAAATAAACGTTTTCTTCACCGAACAAGTTGAGCAGATCTTCGGGAAGGTATTCGGTGATGAAAGGGATGTCCTGCGGATCGTTAACCAAAATCGTCTCGTTGCCTTCTTTGAGGCAGGAAGGCATAACAAGAAGCACTAAAACCGTCAAAAACAAATGTTTAAAATACGATCGTCTCATAGTCCTAGCGTTTTAATATGAGTTTTCGCATCAAAGTGCTTCCTTTGATTTTCACAACGAAACAATATAGTCCATCAGGAAAATCAGGCATCATATAAGCCATCTCTCGGTTTTGGATTTCATCTATAATAAAAGCATCCACTTTCTGGCCAATGCTATTGAAAACCTCAATTTCGGCCTTACCCTGCACGCCTTCAAAATATACATTGACGTTGCCATCAGTTGGATTGGGAGCAATCATGAAACCAGGATCTTGCACGTTATCATCCATGCCGTAATACGAAGTCTGGATGAAGAACTCCTCATGCACCGTGTCGCAGCGGTTGATGGCCCAAGCGTGCAAGGCAACAGGTTCCAACAAGTAGGAATGGATATAAAGCGTACACTCCTCGCCTTTGCTGCCATGCGGTTCCACATGCCAGTTAGGACAGTCGATTTGCCATAGCACCGTGTCGAAATGCGTTCGTGGCTCTATGGGTTCAATCGCATATTCGTTCACGCTGATATGCGTCTCCGTGCCACCGATGGGCCAATGAGAACCGACAAACTCAAAATGCGGCGTAAACTCCATATCAAGATGCAGGTAGTAGATGCTGTCACAGCCATAGATATTGGTTCCAATCCGCTCATAATATCCCGATTGCGTGTATTCCACTCCATAGTAATCAAATGCATCCACATCGCAAACCACATGGGTCTCATCATGGTATTCCGGTTGGCCGACATGCACAATAAAAGATAGCGTGTCGTAAACTGGCTCATTCGTAAAGGCGTCAATGCCTTCGACACATGCCATAGTGACAAAATCCCCGACTTGCTCAAAAGCATGCGTCACAGTCATTCCTCCCTCTATCATAGAGTCATCGAAATCCCAAAACACGCGCCGCACAGGATAGTTGGTACGCAACTTGAAATCGGCACTCTCACCAACACAAAGGTACAAGCCATCATGATACAAGTGGCTTGCCTGTCCATTGACAAAAAGACTTCCCGACAAATCCAACACATTGGCGCCCACACAATAAGCATAGCCCTTAACATTACCGAAGCCATAGACATGCGCTATCAGTCCCCACATGCATGAAAGGCGATGAACGCCATGCGAGATTTGCACTTTTGCGCAAGAATAGGCCTCGTTGCCAATAAGCGGATGGAACTGACTGGGGTCAAGCAGATTACCATCCAAATACACATCTCCTACGCTCTCAGTCTCCACAACAATATTCACGTAATGATAATCGATGGTAGCTTTGATATGATTGAAAGTGCAGAAAGTAATTTCGTTGATTTTTTGCTCAACAGGCGGTATCCACACCATCGACGGGTCTCCATCTTCCATTGACATATTCTCAGCATCGTAAGATGTTGTGTTATAAAGGAAAACCATACTCGGCAATGAAGTATTGACAAAACATGTACCTCCCTCGAACTGATGTTCCCCTGTAGAAGAATAGAGCCAAAAATCATACGATTGTCCAGCATTGAGAACTGTCAGAAACTGGCCATTACACCACACAGTGTCATTGTCATGACCCGCTGTGACCTTCACCAAATCACGCGTGCGGTTCAATGAGCCTGTGACCGCAAACTGTTGGCCCCAAGTCTCCACGGGCAACGCCTGTTCAAAAATATGGTCATATCCATCCGTAAACGAATTGGGTATGGTAGTCAGCGTATTACCGTTGAAAACAGCGATTTTCTTGCCATCGTGGGCACTAATCTTTGTACCTGAGAGGTCACGCTCGTCGGAATAGCTGTTCGAACGCATGGAATAAGTCTGCCCTTTATCCAAACTGACCGAATAAAGAGTATCCGCAAGATGACCATCATGGGTTTTCACAGACGGGATAATATCGATTTGAGTATTGTCCTCCGTTGCAACGATGAGGAAGGCACTCGTTTCGTAATCAGGAAACGCAACCTGGGTCTTCGACTGGCTGTCGCTCTGAACGATATAATCCGAACCGAGGCTTTCAGCAGGAAGCACAAACGAGGCATCAAACGAATTGGTGGCACAGTTGGCTGTATAAACCGAGATGGTATCCGTAGCTGTCAGTTGCAACCCAAAACTGGAAGGGGTGCCCTCATTGTCGGTATTATAGCCTTGGTTCAATGGGATTTGCAGCACCACCACGCTTCCGCTCTCAACCGTAAAAGACATTGACCACGAAGTGCGCGGATTTCTGATCGTCCCACTACAATCCCGTTTTGCGCTAACCATCACCTGCGTCTCCACCCACTCCGTACCATTATACTGATAGCCATTTTTCATGAACGAAAGCCAAAACTCTTTCCCCTGAGTCGAATTTTGACTCCACGAAACAAAGCTCAAAGCAAGCAATAACAACAATAGAGCAAATCTTCTTCCCATAATAATACCTATGTTTTCGACTTCAGCTCAGCCATTATAACCGTCGCCGCCCTCTCGGACGCACCTGCATTACCGAGACGGTCTTTCAGTTCGACATAGTCCTCCAACAGCTTGCGTTGGCGCTTGGCGTTATGCAGCAACTGGTCCAATTCCTTTACGAGATTGTCCTCGGTCAGGTCGCCCTGAATCAGCTCCTTGACCACTTCCCTGTCCATCACCAGGTTGACCAACGAGATGAACTTCACCTTGATCATCCATTTGGCAAGACGGTAGGAGAAATCGGTAGCTTTGTAGCACACCACTTCCGGCACGGTGAACAGTGCCGTCTCCAAAGTGGCCGTACCTGAGGTGACCAATGCTGCACTGGAGTTCTGCAGTAATTCGTATGTCTGGTTTTCCACCAAAAACACATCCGCGTTGCCGATGATGTCCTTATACAAGGACTTGTCGAGCGATGAAACGCCGGCGATGACAAACTGATATTTCGGGAAATGTGGCACCACCTTCAACATGACAGGCAGCATGCGCTTCACTTCCTGTCGGCGGCTACCAGGCAACATGGCGATGATCTCGCGCGACTCGCCCAGGCTGTTGCGCCGCAGGAAAATGGAACGGTTGGCCAGACCAAACTTCGACATCTCGTCCAAAAGCGGGTTGCCGACATAGGTCACATCCACGCCGTAACGCTTGTAAAACTCCTCTTCAAAAGGCAGGATCACCAACATCTTGTCTACCGAACGCTTGACCTTCTTCACGCGGCGACGTTTCCAAGCCCAAAGCTGGGGCGAGATGTAATAAACCACCTTGAAGCCTTTCTCATGAGCAAAATCGGCGATGCGGAAATTGAAGCCGGGATAGTCGACCAAAATCACCACGTCGGGCTGATACTCCAAGATATCCTTCTTGCACAAGGAGATGTTGCCCAACACCTTGCGCAGGTTGACCGCCACCTCGACGAAGCCCATGTAGGCCATCATACGGTAATGCTTCACCAAGTCGACGCCTTGCGCCTTCATCAGGTCGCCACCAAAACCACGGAATTCGGCTTTCTTGTCCTTCTTCTTGATTTCGGCGACCAAATTCGACGCGTGCAAATCGCCTGAGGCTTCACCGGCTATGATATAATACTTCATTGATTGTCAGTTTTCTAAACAAGGAAAAACACCAATAACATGCCCACCACCGTCACGGCCAACACACCGCGACCCATCTTGTCGAGGTTCCATTTCACCAGCATCATCCTGAACAGGACGACACCGGGGATGAAGGCCAAGAGAAAAGGAGCACGGGTAGAAAACCTACCGAGGCTTTCCCAAGGAATCAAGCTAAACAAGAGGAAAAACAACCCGAAGCTGGCCGCTCCGATCAACAATCCAAGCCAAAAGTTATCTTTGATTTTCATCGCTATATGCTTAAAGTTTCAAATTCTTTCATCGGTTTTATCTGCAAATGCGCCGTCCAATCGAAGCAGGTGGGCACCACCGAGATGTAGTTGTTTTGCAAGGCCCACAGGTCTGTGTCTGGGGTGATGTCGTCACTTTCAAAGGTGCCTTCCAGGTCGTAAAACTGCTGACCGTTTTCGTCATATTGATCCTTGAAATACTCCACCCAACGGCATGCCGCCTGTCGGCACACCTTGATGCCTTTCATAGGTTCCTCACAGCGTTTGGGGAAGTTCACATTGAGGCAGACACCTTTGGGCAGACCTTCTTTCAGTACTTTTTGCGTGATTTCGAGGATGGCCGTATCAAGATGGTCGAAGTCGGCATCAGGATTCAGGCTGAAAAGGCTATAGCCAATGGCATTCAGGCCATTCATGCAGGCCTCGATGACGGCACCTATGGTACCCGAATAGACCACCGTCGTGGCGGCATTCATCCCGTGGTTGATGCCTGAGACGACCAAATCAGGCGGCGTCAGCATCAGTTTCTGGTAACCGAGCTTCACGCAGTCGACGGGTGTGCCGTTGCAGCGGTACTCCTTGAAGCCGTCCTCTTCGCACACAAGACGGACATAGAGCCTTTCGCGGATGGTGCAGGAATGGCTTTTGGCCGACATCACCTCATCCGTCGAAACGAGAACCACATCGCCAAGCGTGCGCATCAGCGTGACCAGCTTGCGCAGGCCTTTGGCGGCATAGCCATCATCGTTGGTAATCAATATTTGTGGGCGCTTTTTATTCATCGCACAACAATATTCTGCAAAAATAGCAAAAAACTCAGAAGCTTTTCAAGCATTGATACAATTTCCGCATCGGCAGTCCCATCACATTGTAGAAAGAGCCTTCCAGCCCGCTGATGCCCACATAGCCAATCCATTCTTGGATGCCGTAGGCACCCGCTTTGTCAAAAGGCTTGCAATGCTCAATGTAATAATCGATTTCGTCCTGTTCCAATTCAGCAAATGTCACATTGGAGCGCACCGCAAAAGATTCCGTCTTCGCCGCCGAGCGCACCGTGACGCCCGTCACCACATGGTGCGTCTTGCCCGAAAGCAGTTCAAGCATCCTTGCTGCGTCTTCCCTATCCTTCGGCTTGCCCAAGATCTCGCCTTCGCAAATCACAATGGTGTCGGAGGTAATCAACAGGTAATCAGCAGGCAATTCATCATCCTTGAAAGCCAACGACTTTTGCAGGCTGAGGTATTTCGGGACCTCGTCCAAAGGCAAATCTGCTGGATAGTCTTCTGGTGTTTCTTTGGTCAGAATTTCAAAGTCCACCCCCATGCCGCGCAGCAGTTCCTGCCGGCGCGGGGATTTGGATGCGAGAATGATGTGATATTTTTTTAGGTTGGAGAGCATAATGTACAAATGTGTATGTGAGGCAAAGATACGAAAAATGGAGAAGCAGATGCTTCTCCATTTTTCGTTTCAAACTGCTTAATTACAGCAACTTCTTCTTCAAAGTCTCAATCATGTCGACCGTCATCTTGTCGAGGTCGTACTTGGGATTCCAGCCCCACTCCTTGCGAGCGCAGCTGTCGTCCATCTTGTTCGGCCAACTGTCGGCAATGGCCTGACGAATCGGGTCGAATTTGTACTCCATCTCAAAGTTCGGATAATACTTCTTGATGGCGTTATAGATGATTTCCGGGTCGAAGCTCATGGCCGTCACATTGAAGGAGTTGCGGTGGACCAGCTTGCTCGGGTCGGCCTCCATAATGTCGACCATGGCATCCAAAGCGTCGGGCATGTACATCATATCCATGTAGGTGCCTTTGCTGATGGGGCAATAGAACTTCTCGCCCTTCACTGCGGCGTAGTAGATCTCAACAGCGTAGTCGGTGGTGCCTCCGCCAGGCAAAGTCAAGTTGGAAATCAAGCCAGGGAAACGGACGCTGCGGGTATCCACACCAAAGCGGGTGAAGTAATAGTCGCTCAACAATTCGCCAGTGACCTTTGTCACGCCGTAGATGGTGTTAGGACGCTGAATGGTATCTTGAGGCGTGTTGTCGTGCGGCGTGCTGGCGCCAAAAGCGCCGATGGATGAAGGCGTGAAGACGGCGCAGTTGAAGATACGAGCCGTTTCAAGGCAGTTCACCAACGAGCCGATGCCGACATTCCAACCCAACATGGGGTTCTTCTCGGCCGTGGCCGAAAGGATAGCAGCAAGGTTATAGATGGTGTCGATGTTGTAGCGTTTCACCACGTCGACAATCTGCATGATCTGCGTCGAGTCGATTCTTTCAAAAGGACCGGTCTCAACAATCTCACCGGTCAAAGGGCGAAGATCCGATGCCACCACGTTTTCGTTTCCGTAGGTAGCACGGAGCTTCTTCACCAATTCTGTTCCGATCTGTCCGCCGGAACCAACGATTAATATCTTTTTCATTGTGTTATTCCTTATTTCAAGATACCAAGTTCTTTACCAATCTTCACGAAGGCGGCGATGCACTTGTCGAGGTGCTCACGCTCGTGGGCGGCGCTCACCTGCACGCGGATACGGGCCTGTCCCTTCGGCACCACAGGATAGTAGAATCCCGTGACGAAGATGCCTTCTTCCTGCAACTTGGCGGCGAACTTCTGCGACAACGGGGCGTCGTAGAGCATCACGGCGCAGATGGCGGATTGCGAAGGCTTGCAGTCGAAGCCGGCCTCGGTCATCTTCTTGATGAAGTAGGCGGTGTTTTCATGCAGCTTGTCCTGCAGGGCGTTGGTCTCGCTCATCATCTCGAACATACGGATGCCAGCGGCCACGAGGCCAGGAGCCATCGAGTTGGAGAAGAGGTACGGACGGCTGCGCTGACGCAGCATGTCGATGATTTCCTTACGGCCAGTGGTGAAGCCACCCATAGCGCCGCCGAAGGCCTTGCCAAGGGTACCGGTCAGGATTTCGATCTTGCCACGGAGGTTATAATGTTCAGTGACACCACGACCCGTGCGGCCAACCACGCCAGCGGAGTGGCTCTCGTCAACCATCACCATGGCATTGTATTTCTGTGCCAGTTCATAGATCTTATCGAGCGGGCAGACGTTGCCATCCATCGAGAACACACCGTCGGTGACGATGAGGCGGAAGCGGCAAGCCTGGGCGTCTTGCAGTTGCTTCTCAAGGTCGGCCATGTCGGCATTGGCATAGCGGAAACGCTGGGCCTTGCAGAGGCGCACGCCGTCAATGATGGAAGCATGGTTCAAAGCATCGGAGATGATAGCATCATCGGGACCGAGCAGCGGCTCAAACACGCCACCATTGGCGTCGAAGCAAGCAGCATAGAGGATGGTGTCTTCCGTGCCGAAGAACTCAGCAATCTTGGCTTCCAACTTCTTGTGGAGGTCTTGACAACCGCAGATGAAGCGGACAGAGGCCATACCGAAGCCACGGGCGTCCATGCCGTCCTTGGCGGCTTGGATCAGCTCGGGGTTGTCGGCCAAGCCGAGGTAGTTATTAGCGCAGAAGTTGAGGCACACTTTGCCACCAACCATGATCTCAGCGCCTTGGGCACTCTCAATGATGCGTTCTTTTTTATACAGGCCATCGGCTTCAATCTGAGCCAATTCCTTCTTCAGATACTCTTGAAAATTTGTGTACATCGTATGTAAAATTAAAGTTGTTTTTCTTTGGGTGCAAAAGTACGAAAAAACATTTGATAATTGTTCCAGCTTACTTAATATCCTTGATACGGCCTTCGGTACCCGCATATTCGGTGCCGACGTGGTTGTTCTTGTAGTTCTCCAAGAAGTTCTGGATGATATCGGTATCGAGGACGCCTAAGTCTTGGATGTTAGAGCAACGGCTCATCATAGCGAAGCCGTCGCCATGGTCAATGGCCACATAGGTGGAAGCCGCGAATGTGTAGGTCTTCTTGGGATCCAAAGGCTCATATTTTCCCGTTTCCTTGTTAAAGACCTCAACCTTCTTGACACGGCGTTCGCCTTTCACGCCATCGAAGTCGTGGTTGGCGTTATAGACCACGGGGGAAAGAATGCTGGAGTCATACTCGAACCTAAGTCCTGAGACCTGTTGGAAGCCACCAAACTCACCGGGGGCAATGGAGACAGAGAACTCGAGGATGTCGAGCAGGACCTCGCCCGTGCATTCGCCCTTGCAAGTGCCGTTCTCGAAGGGGAACATCGTGTAAAGGTCGTTGAAAGTCACGTCGCCCTTGGGAAGGTCAGCTCTGATGCTGCCACCACCGAGGAAGGCGATGTCGGTACCAAACACCGTTCTATAGGCATCGGTGCAGAAGTTTCCGATATTCGTTTCCTGATTACGGACAAGGCGGTTCTTCTGGTCGTCAAAAGCGGCAAGCTTGACATCGCTGGTGAAGATGACTTGCTCAGCGACTTTCCTGTAACCTTCCTTGATCTCATCGATGACCTTAACCACCGACATGTCTTTCTTGGTGTAGGTTTCGGTCGGGATGAGCTCGGTCTTGAATTTGCCATCAGTGCTGATAGTGAGTCGGCCCATATATTGGAATTTGGTGCCCGTGGAGGTCAAGGTGACGTTCTGGCCATTCTTGTTTTTCACTATCGAGTCAAGGATTACGCTATGCGAGTGGCCGTCGAGGACGATGTCGATACCGTAAGTGTTCTCGATCATGCTGGGAGAGTTGATTCCGCCTTCGCCTTCATCTTCATCTCCAAGGTGCGAGAGAACCACCACGAAATCAGCGCCTTTTGCTCTGGCTGAATTGACCGCGTTTTGAACCGTTTCGTAGAAATTGTCGATGCAGAAACTGTAGACGTAATTCCCTTGCTCATCCTTGAAATAGGTAGGCGTCGAAGAATTGATCGTGTAGGGCGTCGACATGCCAACGTATGCCACATCGAAGCCGCCATAGTTGACGATATGATAAGGCTCGTAAATCTGCTTGCCCGTCCTCAGGTCCTTGAAGTTGCAGCAGAGGCATTCGGCTTCAAGGGCATCCATGAGCTCCATTTGACGGGGAATGCCATAATCGAACTCGTGATTGCCAAGGGTCACGTAATCATAACCCACGGCGTTCATGATGTTGATGATGTTACGTCCGTGAGAGGAAGCACCCAAGCTACCGCCTTGGACAAAATCGCCATTGGACACAACGGTGACATACTTGTGGGTTGCCTTCATCTCGTTCTTGAGAGCGGCAAAATTGGCGTATCCGTCAACGCCACAGTGGACGTCGTTCTCATAAAGCACAATGATGTCCTGCGGAGGAGTTGAGGCTTGGCGGTTCGAACCGCATGAAACCGAAAGGAAGCAGCAGACGATGCTGGAGGCAAGAATGAGTAAGAATTTTCTTTTCATAAGGGTGTTGTTTGTTGATTAATGTTAGGGTACAAAAGTACGAAAAGGTTTGATAGGGTGTACACCTCACCCCTCTTTTTTTATTCTGAACAGGACTAAATAAAAAAAGCACGGACGAATCCGTGCTTTTCGATATGATAGTCCTGACGAATTAAGCAGCAAGATTTGCCAACCCTGCATAAACAAGGTAGAAAATCACGCAACCTGCTAAGCCAAAGAGCACGCCAACGATGGCCAGGCCTTTTTTTCTATTTTTGAGGAACAAGCCAATGAATGCCAACAGGAAGCCAAGTCCGCAAAGAACCAAGCTGATGATGTTAAGGACAGGCACCCAGCAAATAACCAGGCCAATCAGGGCCAAAATAAAACCGGCGATGCCGAGTCCATTCTTTCTTTTGACGATTTGATCCATTACATAATCCCTAATTCGTGTCGGGCGCAACTTTTAGTGAGTGTTGATTGTTTTAACCGCGCAAAAATAAACCAAATTTTAATATTTCCAACGTTTTTGACATTTTTTCTCTAGTTTCCGCCCCTTATTTGCACAATTCTTAAGCCAATTGGGACGCTGCTTCGGCTTTATTTTGTACTTTTGCCGCAAATATCAAAACACTTCAATAAGATGAACGGCACCTTATATATTTACAATAGCCTTTCGCGCTGCAAGCAGCCTTTCAAACCCTTGAACGCCCCGCATGTGGGCATGTATGTCTGCGGACCCACCGTCTACGGCGACGCCCATCTCGGCCATGCCCGTCCGGCCATCACTTTTGACTTGGTCTTCAGATATCTGAAACACCTCGGCTACAAAGTGCGCTATGTTCGTAACATCACTGACGTGGGCCACCTGGAACACGATGCCGACGAAGGCGAGGACAAAATCGCCAAGAAAGCCCGCCTCGAAAACCTCGAGCCCATGGAAGTGGCACAATACTATACCAACCGCTACCATGCCGCCATGGACAAGCTGAATGTGCTGCGTCCGTCCATCGAGCCTCACGCCTCGGGTCATATCATCGAGCAGATTGCCATGGTACAGAAGATCCTCGATCACGGCTACGCCTACGTGGAGAACGGCTCGGTGTATTTCGACATTGAGAAATATAATAAGGAGCACCCCTACGGCATCCTTTCGGGTCGCAACTTCGAGGAGATGCTCAACACCACGCGCGAGCTGAGCGGCCAGGAGGAGAAGCACAACCCCGTCGACTTCGCTTTGTGGAAGAAAGCCGAACCCAAGCACATCATGCGTTGGCCTTCGCCTTGGAGCGACGGTTTCCCAGGTTGGCACATGGAATGCTCGGCCATGGGCTGCAAATACTTGGGTGAGACGTTCGACATCCACGGTGGCGGCATGGACCTCATGTTCCCCCACCACGAGTCGGAAATCGCACAGAGTGTGGCGGCCAACGGCAAGCAACCCGTCACCTACTGGATGCACAACAACATGATCACCATCGGCGGACAAAAGATGGGTAAGTCGCTAGGTAACTTCATCACACTCGATGAGTTCTTTAACGGCAGCCACATCAACGCCAAGGGCGAGGAGATGATTGCACAGCCCTACAGCCCCATGACCATCCGCTTCTTCATCCTGCAAGCCCACTACCGCAGCACCTTGGACTTCAGCAACGAAGCCTTACAAGCTGCTGAAAAGGGCTACAACCGTCTGATGGAAGCCGTAAAAGCCGCCAAGGGTCTGAAAGCCACCGAAGGTGCCGCCAGCCTCGACATCCAAAAGATCGTCGACGCCTGCTACGATGCCATGAACGACGACTTCAACAGCCCCATCGTCATCGCCAACCTCTTCGAGGCCGTGCGCATCGTCAACACCGTCAAGGACGGCAAGGCGCAAATCAACCCCGAGGAACTGGCTTTGCTCAACAAACTGTTCCAAGACTTTGTATTAGACATCTTGGGTTTGGTGGAGGGCAACGCTTCCGACGGCAGTGGCGCCCTTGTCGACGGCCTGATGCAGACCATCATCGACATCCGCAAGCAAGCCCGCGCCAACAAGGACTGGGCCACCAGCGACAAGATCCGGGATGAACTGGCCAAACTTCACATTACATTGAAAGACGGCAAAGAAGGCACCTCTTGGATGGTTGATTGAAACTAAAATCCAACATGCCATGAATAAGAACAACGACACAAGCAAGTACCACTTTAAGAATCTCGTCTTCGAAGGAGGTGGTGTGAAAGGTATCGCCTATGTTGGCGCCCTTGAGGTGCTCGACCAAGAAGGCATCCTCAAAGACATCAAACGCGTGGCTGGCACCTCTGCAGGCGCCATGGTGGCTGTCCTCGTCGGGTTGGGCTATTCTGCTGCCGAGTTGAGAGATATCCTTTGGAACCTCAATTTCCAGAACTTCTTGGACGACTCCTGGGGATACATTCGCGACACCAAACGCTTCATCACGGATTACGGCTGGTATAAAGGCGACTTCTTCCGCAACCTGATGGCCGACTTCATCAAGCAAAAAACCGGCAACGGAGAAGCCACCTTTAAGGACCTTCAGAATGAAACGAAATACAAGGACATCAACTTGATTGGCGCCGACCTCTCGACAGGTTGCACCCAGGTGTTCAATGCCAGAAACACCCCGGATGCCAAAGTGGCCGATGCCGCCCGCATCTCCATGTCCATCCCGCTGTTCTTTGCTGCGGTGAAAGGCGTCAACAAAGACAACCATATTTATGTCGATGGCGGCCTTCTCGACAACTACGCCATCAAAGTTTTCGACCGCAAGAATCTTGTATATGACCAGCAAAACAACGCCAGAAGGACCGAGTATTACGAAATCCTCAATGAGAAGTTGTCGACACTATCGCCTAGAGCCGCCAGACCTGGTCAATTCAAAAACCTCTATGTCTATAACAAAGAGACATTAGGTTTCCGCTTGGATGGAAAAGAAGAAATCGCCAAGTTCATCGATCCGGAATTCCAACCCCCGGCGAAAGAAATCAAGTCGTTCTTTTCATACACCAAGGCCTTAATCACCACACTTCTTGACGCCCAGGACAGCGTTCACCTGCATAACGATGACTGGCAGCGCACGGTCTTCATCGACACCTTTGACATTGGTCCCATCGACTTCGACATATCGGACGCAAAAAAGCAGAAACTTGTAGATTCCGGCACGGTCTGTGCACAAGCCTATCTTGAATGGTACAACAACGACGAGGAGAAGGCCAACAAATAAACCTTACTCGCCGTAATCGACTTCCTTGACAAGGTCACCCATCTCGTCGTAGTATTTCCACTTTCCGACGTGTTTGCCCTCTTTATAGTAACCTTCCTGGAGCAAGTTGCCGTTTGCTTGCCAAACCGTGGCTTTACCCGTGCGTAGGCCATTCACGAAAGTGCCTTCGCTTTGCACGCGACCGTCAGGAAAATAGGCCTTCCATTCACCATCGCGCTTATCGCCTTTCATGGTGCCTTCCATCTTCACCTGACCCGTTTCGTAGAGCTCAACTTCTTTCACACAATTGCCTCTCCTATTAAAATACTGGGCCTTTTGGGTCTTGCCATCAGGATAGGTCTCGACCACTTTTTCATCCAATTTGGGGTTACATGCTGCAAAGGCTATAGCCACAGCCAATAACAAAAAACACTTTTTCATATCATTTCATTTTAATTGTTTCATCTATCAAAACACAAGCGCATGCCCTTGTCTTCTTCATGGAACACTCCATTTTCAAAGACTAGGTTCCCATTCACGAAAGTGTGCGTCACGCGGCAATGGGAGGTAATGCCATCATACGGCGTCCAACCGCATTTTGAGAATTCTTCCTTATCAGAAATCACATGGCTAACGTTCATGTCAACGAGAGCCAAATCGGCATAATAGCCTTCTCGGACGAAGCCACGACGGTCAATCTGATACAGGATGGCGGGGTTGTGGCACATCAGTTGCACCAAAAGCGACAAATCGTCTGGCAACACATTGGCCATCACCTCAAAGGAATGTTGGACGGACGGGAAACCCGACTTGCTCGTGAAATAGTCACCCGTAAACTTCTCCTCTTTCAGATGAGGAGCGTGGTCGGTGCCGATGGTGTCGATTAAACCATCATGCAAAGCCTGTAGCAAGGCTTCCTTGTCGCGGTGCGACTTGATGGCGGGATTGCACTTGATGGCGAAGCTCTTGGCCTCATAATCGTGGTTGTCGAACCACAGGTAATGCGGACAAGTCTCAGCCGTTATCTTTTTGTCTTGCAAAGGAATGTCGTTTCTAAACAAAGACATCTCCCTTTGGGTGGAGATATGCATCACATGCAGTCTCGCACCAAAATGATCTGCCATGTCGACGGCCTTGAACGAGGACTTATAGCAAGCCTCCATGGTACGAACAAAAGGATGAATGCTCGCATCAGCAATGACTTCACCTTTGGCAGCCAAGTCCTTGCAACGCACCGTATTCTCATGGATGGTCTGTTCGTCCTCACAATGTGCAGCAATCAGGCACGGCGACTCCCTAAACAGGCGTACCAAAACCTCATTCTTGTCCACTAGCATGTTACCCGTGCTGGAGCCCATAAACAACTTGATGCCACAGACCTTCTTCGGATCAGTCTTGACGACTTCAGCAAGATTGTCATTGGTAGCGCCCAAATAGAAGGAATAGTTGGCCAAAGACTTCTCGGCTGCAAGGTCAAACTTTTGCTGCAATAATTCTTGAGTAGTCGTTTGCGGATTGGTATTGGGCATGTCCATGAACGAAGTCACGCCACCTGCCACGGCCGCACGGCTCTCCGTGTAGATGTCGGCCTTATGCGTCAGGCCTGGCTCACGGAAATGCACATGCTCATCGATGATGCCGGGAATGAGGTATTTGCCTGTGGCATCGATGACTCGATGAACCGGCCCTTCGACGGGCTCAGGGACCTGGTTTTCGCGGACGATCTTGGCAATCTTGCCATCCGAAACGAAAACACTTGCCACAAAGGTCTGGCCTTCATTGACAAGTGTCGCATTTTTTATTAGGTAGTTCATGCTGTCTTCCTCGGTTTGATTTTTCCGAACATGCCTCTCAAACGCAGGTTGATGACACCGAACACAGCCTCGCGGAAAATGCCTTTGCTCATCTTCGACTGGCCTTCGCGGCGGTCGGTGAAGATGATCGGCACCTCCTCTATCTTGAAACCGAGTTTCCAAGCGGTGTATTTCATCTCGATTTGGAAGGCATAACCCACGAATTTGATTCTGTCGAAGTCGATGGTCTCGAGCACCTTGCGCGTGTAGCACACGAAACCTGCTGTGGTGTCGCGCACCTTCATGCGGGTGACGAAACGAACGTATGCCGAGGCGTAATATGACATCAGCACGCGACCCATGGGCCAGTTGACCACATTGACACCCGTCTTGTAGCGCGAGCCCACCGAGAGGTCGGCACCATTGGCGCAGGCATCATGCAAACGGGAGAGGTCATCGGGATTGTGCGAGAAGTCGGCATCCATCTCAAAGATATACTGATAGTCGCGTTCCAAGGCCCACTTGAAGCCCGTGATATAGGCTGTACCAAGGCCCAACTTCCCTGCTCGCTGAATCATGAACAGGCGGTCGCCAAACTCCTGCATCAGACCTTTCACGATGTCGGCGGTGCCGTCGGGGCTGTTGTCGTCGATAATCAAGATATCGAACGCCATCGGCAGGTTGAAGACGTAGCGGATAATCTTCTCGATGTTCTCTTTCTCCTTGTAAGTCGGGATGATGACCAAATTCTCTGACATACCAAATTCGTTTTCCTTTCAACGTGCAAAGATAGGGGAAAATTGCAAAAGCACAAAAAAAGCCTGCGCAAACGCAGGCTTTTTTTGTGCTTTTAACGATCATTACTCTTCCACCACGAAGTTCTTCACCTCCCAAGTGGACGAAGCGTTCGTGTTGCTGGTGTACTTGAAAGCGATGGTCACCCTCTGACCAGCAAATTGGCTCAAGTCGGCAGTGGAGTTGACGAAGGTCCAGTTGCTGCCAGCAGGCCATTGGCTGAGGTTCAGCTCAGTCCAATTGCACTGCAGGACTTCACCAGCATAATCGGTGGAAATCATCACCGACAAAGCGCCATCAGGTGAGGCATAATTCACAGCCTGGTCGAACTTCAGCGTAGCAGCACTGGCATTCGAAAGATCGATGACAGGCGAAATCAGCCAGCTCTCTGCAGCGTAGGCCTGGCCGACGTAAGCACTGGCTTTCATGCAGGAATAGTTGGCGTCATGCTGCCAAATATATGTCAACTCTTCAGGCATAAATACATCTTGTATGGCGAACTCGCCTTGACCGCTTGCGAAGGTCTCGGAGAAAATGGTCGTTCCAGGAGTCGGAGGAGGCGTGACGCCACCTTCCAACACAAAGTCGGCTTCAGTGCCACCGCTGTCGCGCAGACCCGCCTGGTTGAAGTACTTGCGGAGCTTGCCGTTCACAGCCAGATGCTTGCCGAGGTTGTCGGGGTTGTCCATCAAGTTGACTTGTGAACGCAAAGGCTTGCCAGCAGGCAGGTTGACGATGATGCACTGGCTGATCTCATTGCAGCTGGCATCGTCGGCAATGACCACGTTGGTGGCCAAGTCGAACGGAGCGCTCCAGTTGATGTCAGCATTGCTGGTGACCGAGCTCAAGCCCGATTTCACGGCGCCGACGATATAGCCATGCACCCATGCGATAGGTTCTTCACTCTGCAAGCCGATACCGGCAGCCACATTGTACGGGTCGTCGGCCGTGCCGCTGCCTTCGCCCTGTCCAGGAGTGGGAGGCGTAGGAGGTGTCACACCACTACCCTCTTCGATGGTGATGCTTTGGATCTCCATCGTGCCAGCCTTGCTGTCAGTGGAGGTGTACTTCACAGCTACGGTAATCGTTTGGCCGACATACTCCGTCAGTGAAAGTTCAACGGTGATAAAGTCGTTCCAGTTGCTGCCTTCCACCAAAGATGCGGGGACTTGTGTCCAAGAGGCCATGCTCGGGTCACTGCCCCAAGTGTAGTTGGTCGATGCCCAAACGGTGACTTCCTCGTTGATGGAAGTGAAGTAACGGCCGATGTAGGACATCGTCATCTTGGCATCATCCACACCCGTAATAGCCACCGGCGAGGAGATGAGCCAGTCTTCGTTGGCATAGTTCTCACCAGGATTGCCTCCAATGTGTCCGGTCATCTTGGCCGTTTGGAAATCAATCTCCCAAGATTGGGGACCTAAAACATCGTAGGTCATATAGGTGCCAAACTCCGAGGCAAAGCTTTGGCTATAAGGCATGTTCTGCACCTCGCCACCCGGATTTGGTCCAGGAGGAGGCGTCGGGCCACTACCCTCTTGGATGAGGATGCTCTGCACCTCAATGGTACCCGCCTTGACGTCATCCGAGACATATTTCACGGCCACACAAATCTTCTGACCCACAAATCGTGAGAGGTCGACGGTGGTGGCGACGAAGTCCGTCCAGTTGCTACCCGAAATCCATGTGGCAGGGACTTGCGTCCAATTGGCCGAAGTCGGGTCACCCGATGTGTAGTCGGAAGAGACCTGGAGGGTGATGTCGCTATCCAGATTGTTGAAATAACGGGCAATGTAGGTCATGGTCAAGCTGGCACTCGAGACATTCTCCAAGGAGAACTTGGCTGAGATCAGCCAGTCTTCGTTAGCATAGTTGGTGTTGTTGGCATAACCCGTCATCTTGGCAGTGCTGTAGTCGATTTCCCATGATTGGGGACCCGCAACATCGTATGTGGTATAGGTGCCAAACGAAGAGGCGAAGTCCTGATAATACGGCAGGCCATTGTCGCCGCCAGGCACATAGCCATCAAACTCGAGCTCACGGGCCGAACGGAGAAGCAGTTGCCAAGTGCTGTTGTACACCGTGGCGATAGCCACCAGGCTACCCGTGCCTTGCGGCAACGAGTCGTTGGCGAAGTTGGCGTAGTTGCTTGTGCGAACGAGGACAGTTTGCGAATAGTCCGTCGGGTCAGCCAAGGTGCGGTTACCATAACCAGAAGGTTCGGCGAAGGTATTTTGTTCGGTGAACCTCACGTTCTCCAAACGTATCAACTGGGCAAGATGGTTTCCTGCGTTGACGTCAGCAATGGTGGTCACTTCCGGCTCGATGGGCTTGTTGTTGGCCAAGATGACGATGTGGCCATCAGCCTCGAAGTTGCTCAACTGCGGCAGGTTGTTGTACATGGCATAGGTGACGTCCTTCAGATAGATGCGGACGGAGTCGCCGATGCGGACGCCACTGACAGCGTTAAGGTAGAGCTCGATGGCGGCACCCGTGGCACGGTCCTGCATAAAGGCAGCCTTGTAGAGGTTGCCCGAAACCTCGTCAGCAGTGATGATACCATACACTGAGGCGTCATCAGTAAACACGGTACCCGGTTCCATGGCAAGGATTTCATCGATGGTGTAAACCGTTCCTATCGGCAAGTCCTGGATAGGCGGTTCGGGATACTCTTTCTTGCAGGCGGTAAACATCATGCCCACCATGGCAAGAAGAAGGAATGCGTTGAATAATTTGTTTTTCATATCGTTGTGAATTTAATGATTCAAGATTTAAGATTTAATATTCAAAATTGTGGTCGCTTTGCGCAATTTTAAATTTTGAATGTTGAATTTTGAATTTACTTCCTAACCGTAAAACTGATGTAATAATTGATACCGTACATATAGGAATACTTCTCGGGGAACATATCGGGGTTGTTGGCGTTGAAGCGCAACTGTTCGTAACCGTAAAGGATGGCGCTCTTGTTGTTGAGCAGGTTGTTGACGCTCAAATTGAAGAGGAAATAGTAGCCTTTGTAACGCTTCGAGAAACCGCCGTAGAAGTCAAGTGTGAAAGTGGGCTTTAACGGGTTTTGGCTCAGGACGTCCTCAATGCGGATGTCGCCCACGGCGTAGTGGTCCATACCGTGTTTCGTGTGGTTATAGGGGTTCACGTCGAAATACATATTGGCCATATAGTTACCGTTGAGGCTCACCCACCAATACTTAGGCGAGTTGTACTTGATACCTAACGAAGCCACCGTCTCGGGACCCGACGAAACGTGATAGTTTTTCAGGTAGGCGGTATGGCCATCGATATAGGCGATGTCGTTGTTGTCGTCATACACCGAGAACAGCGGGTTGTTGGCATAGACATGGATGCCGTTGGCGGCAGCGGCCTGCAAGGTGACCGTTGGCGAGACGTTATATTCTGCTCCCATCTCCAAACCGACGCAACGTTGTTTGGTGCCCGTCATGATGAAGTTGATGAACTCACTGGTGTAGGAGTTGGCACTGGTGGTCGTGTTTTGATAGACGTTCTCGCAATAGAAGCTACGGTTCCAGATGATGTTGTTATAGGTGTTGTAATAACCCGTCAGACGGAACTTGAACTCAGGCGAACGGTACATGTAGCTCAGGTCGACAGCGTTGATGCGCTCGCTCTTCAGGTCGCCTTCCACGACGGTGTGACGCGTACGCGGCGACACATAGATGTCGCGGAATTGGGGAGACTGAAGCAAATAAGCCCAATTGACCACGATGTGGTTGCGGCCGTTGATGGCGTAGGAAACGCCGGCCTTCACACCCGGATCCAAGAAATTGTGCTTCTCATCGTCGCCGTATGATCTGTCGGCAAACTCACCATTCTTGAAGAGGCCGGTACGCCAGATCTGAGTGAACGAGAGCTGCACGCCGAGGTACATGTCGAAGCTGCCGACGAGCCAATCGATCTGGTCCCAAACGCGACCGTAATTACGGTTGGCGTAATAGTTATAATTAATGATGTCGCCGACCTTGGCCACATGGTTTGTGTTGAGCAGGTTGGTCTGACACTCATCAGTTTCAAGGTTTTCGGCATACTTATTAATATCGTAGTAGTAGTCGCCGCCAAGCAGGTCATTGACGCACTCGTAATAATGTGTCCTCGAGACATTGACCGCCAAGCCGCCTGTCATGATCAGGTTGGGCTTGAACTCATGCTTGAAGTAGGAAGCACCACCTGTCTGCATCTTGTCGTAGTGACGTTCGGCGAGGATATACTTCGAGAAGCTTCCCGTCACTGTGCCGTCTTGGCCGTTGTTGGCGTTCTGCACAGAGAAAAGGTGGTTGCGGTTAGCCATGTAGAGACCGTCCCAGTCGATTTGGGTGACTTTCGGGTCACGGTTACGCCATGCCTCAAACTGAGCCTCGATTTCCGCCGTACTATGGGCATTAGTCATGTAATAACTCGGCAGGTTCTTGTAATAGTCGGGGCGCGGGTCGGGAGCTTCACCCCATTCCAATGAGGTCTGACCAGCCTTGCCAGCAAAAAAGTAGGCAGAGGTCTGGAAGGAGGTCTTCCTGTTCGGCGTCCAATACCAAGTGAGGCTGCCGAAAGGTTGGTGATAGGTGCTCACGCGTGAGTTGCGGACAACCTGCGTGCCGTTGGCGTCGATGGTCTGATAGCCCCAGTTGGGGTTGTAGTAGTTCGACCCGACAAGGTCGTATGCTTCCTGCACCACGGGTGCCGAGCCGCCACGTTGCGAGGGCGCGCCGAACACGGTGAGGTCGAGACTGTGCTTGTCGTTGAACTTCTTCTCCACGGAGAGGAAATAGCTGTAGGCTTGGTAGAAAGAACCTTCCGTGTAGCCCGTCACGGTGCTATACAAGTTGTTCTTCCAATTGGCATCATAGTTGCCATTGGCATGAATCCCCGAATAGCGTCCGCTGGCGGCAGCCATCAAATACCAGCCCTTCCCTATCTCGCCTGTGCCGATGGAAGCCATGGCGCGGTGATGATAGGAACGGTTGCTGAAAGCGTAGCTCACGGAAATCTGTTTGCGGTACTCCGAAGCGCGGGTCGAGAAAGCCGTCAGGCCACCCAGGTTGCCGAAGCCGGCACTGGTCTTGCCAAGGCCTTCTACAATAAACGAGTTACGGAAAGCGTCGTTAAGGCCTCCCCAGTTGGAAAAGACCGGACGTCCCGTCTCAGGGTCGTTCATCAGGATGCCGTTGATCATCACGTCGCTGTACTTCGAGTCGTTACCGCGCACTCGGTAGCGCAGCGCCCCGAAGTTGTAGGCCGCGATGCTGTTGAACACGTCACGCGACGAGTTGAGCAGCGTAGAGGCATCGTTGACCGAGGTGGAGGACTCCTCAAAGTCGGAATCCATCAAAATCACCGTCGGTAATTCGTTGTTGTGCAGGTCGGCAGTGTCGATAACCTGGGCATACGCCCCTGTCACCAGCATCGTCGCGACCAAAAAAAGTAGGAATTTCTTCATATTGAACTTATTATGATTTGCGATGGGTTTTGTGTAAATCAATCGGACAAAAATAGGAAAAAGTTCTTTTATCGCTATCATTTTTATTGGATTAATTTGTTACCTTTGCCGCGTTATCAATCCTAATTTTGCGCTCTCCATGAACAAACACTTTGCTTTCATACTTGCTCTTTTGGCCTTTACCCTAGGTTTTACAAACCTCAATGCGCAAGAAAAACAGGCCTATAAAGTCGGTATCGTCGGGTTCTACAACCTGGAAAACCTCTTCGACACCATTGATGACCCACTCAAACTCGACGAAGAGTTCCTGCCCCAAGGCGCCAACCAGTGGAATACCGAGAAATACCTCAACAAACTCCACAACATGGCCTACGCCATCTCCACCATCGGCTCCGACATCACTCCCGACGGTGTGGCTATCCTTGGCATGTCGGAGATCGAGAACCGTCATGTGCTTGAAGACCTGGTGGCCCAGCCCGAAATCAAGGACCGCAACTATCAGGTGGTGCACTACGACTCGCCCGACCGCCGTGGCGTGGATGTGGGGTTGCTCTACAACCCCAAATATTTCAAACTGACGAACAGTAAGACGTATCATACCATCGTCCCCAGCGACCCTGAATTCATCACCCGCGACCAGTTGGTCGTCTCTGGTCTCTTCGATGGTGAGATGATGCACTTTATCGTCATGCACTGGCCTTCACGTGTGGGCGGTGAGAAGCGTTCCATGCCTGGCCGTATTGCAGCTGCCAATCTCTGCCGCCACATCGCCGACAGCATCATGCGCCAAGACCAAAACGCCAAGATCATCATGATGGGCGACTTCAACGATTATCCAACCAACAAAACTGTTACGGAACACCTGCGTGCCTCAGGCGACATGAAAGACCTGCGCGACGGCGAGTTTTTCAACCCCATGTACGAGCTGCACAAGAAGGGCTACGGCACCAATTTCTACCGTGATGCCCCGGGCGTGCTCGACCAGATGATCCTCACCCCTGCCCTGCTGCCCAACGGCTACGACAGCTACCAGTTCAAGAACGCGAAGGTTCACAACAAGGAGTTCCTGAAGCAACACGGAGGCCGCTACAACGGCTATCCCTTCCGCACCTTCGCCGGTGGCGTCTGGATGGGAGGGTATAGTGACCACTTCCCAGTGTATGTCATTTTGCTGAAGAAAGCATAAAAGTTAAGGTCCCTGAGCCCTGAGCATGTCGAAGGGTCGAAGGGCCGAACACCATAATGAGATTCCCCTTCGGGGAATGGAGCGAGTTTCCTAAATAGTTATTGCGGCGGCTTGAGGCATCTACAATAAGTAGAATCTACAAGCCGCCGCAGTTTTTATAGACAGAAAACTCCATTCCCCGTCAGGGGAATCTCCTACCAAACCTCTATTTCGTCAATAAAAATCCAAGCGGGATTGCCAAATCCGCTATGGTCTTCGGGCAGGTCGTAGCCTGAAATCACAACCTCGACATACTTTGCCGTGACGGGTTCAAAGTCCACTTCGTAGGCGAAGATGCCGTCTCTGTCTTCCCAAGTGGAAATCGGGATGTCTTTCTGTGCCACCTCACGGAAGGTCTCGCCGTCGTCGGAAACCAACACCTTGATTTGGCTCGGGTTGTAAATCCATGCACCTTTATTGGTAAGCGCATGAAAACGGACATGCTTCATCTCGGCAGGTTGCTCCAAGTCGATGACGGCATCAAGTGGATAGCCGCAGAAACCCAGCCAACGCCCAGAGTTGTAGGCGCCCCTACCCAGATTGCCGTCATTGAGCAACGATGCCCCTTCGTAGGTGTATTTCTCGGCAGGCTGCTGGCGCAAAGTGATGGGCTTATGGGTGGCCAGATTGGCTTCCACCGTGTCAGCCCAGACCTGCGGGTTGAAGATGTGGTCGGCGTAGGTGTAATGATAGAGTTCGTAGAGTTGCACCATGTGGCGACAGCGCTCCACAAAGGCATCAAAGTCGCGCTCCTGGGGATTGTCCCACTGTATTTCTGTCAAGGCTTCCATGCGTGGCAGGGCCATGTACTGCACATGCCAGAAATGGGCAATGTATTCCGTCCAGATGTTGGCTTGCACGCCGATGATATGCTTTTGCTGCTCAGGTGTCAGCTCCTCGGGCAAAGGTTGGAACTCATACACACGCTCCACGGGTAGGTAACCGCCGATGCACATGGGCTCGCTCGCTATGTCCTCGCTCTGGTAGTAGTCGAAATAGAGGTGCGAAGACGGCGCCATAATCACATCGTGACCTTTGCGTGCCGCCTCGATGCCGCCTTCCGTGCCACGCCAACTCATGATGATGGCCGTCTCGGAGACGTTGCCTTCCAAGATCTCGTCCCAACCGATGACACGCCTTCCACGGGCCTCCACCACCTTGGCCATGCGGTTCATCACATAGCTCTGCAGGTAGTCCTCGGCAGAGAACTTGTCGTCTTTCTTGATGCCCAGTTCCTTGATTTTGGCTTGGCATTTCGGGCACTTTTCCCAACGCACCTTGGGGCATTCGTCGCCGCCAATGTGAATATAAGGCGAAGGAAACACGTCCATCACCTCGTTGAGTACATCCTCGGCAAACAGCATGGCCTCCTCGTTGCCTGCGCAAAGCACATCTTCCGACACGCCCCAGCGCCTCCACACCTCGTAGGGACCGCCCGTGCAACCCAATTGCGGATAGCAAGCCAAAGCCGCCTGCATGTGACCCGGCAAATCGATTTCGGGGATAATGTTGATGTGACGCTCGGCAGCATACTCGATGAGGTCGCGGAGCTCGTCTTGGGTATAGAAACCGCCATGACGGATGGTGTCGTAGAGGTTCCCGTTATGCCCGATGACCGTGCCGTTACGGTAGGCACCAATCTCAGTCAGTTCAGGGTATTTCTTGATTTCGATGCGCCAGCCCTGGTCGTCGCTGAGGTGGAAATGGAACTGGTTCATGTTGTGCATGGCCAGCATGTCGATATAGACCTTAACTGAATCAAGTGGGATGAAATGACGGCAGGGGTCGAGGTGCATGCCACGATAGGCAAAGTTGGGGTAGTCTTTTATTGTTCCGCAGGGCAGTTGAGAGTTTAGAGTTGAGAGTTTAGAGTCAGGCTCGCCCATGTCATTCCTGCGTTGGAAAGTGCGTTGGCTGGAATCTATGGGCGAGACAGGCAGGCTCTTGCGGAGGGTTTGGATGCCGTAGAAAGCACCGGCAGCATCAGCGCCTTTGATGGTGACTTGCTTGGGGGTGATGTTGATTTCGTAGGCTTCGGCTTGATCGAAATCCTCGGGGACCACTTTCAGCACAATACCGTCGGGTTGGCTTTGGTATTCCTGCATCTTCATGGCATAGCCCATGATATCGTTCACATATTCGACCAGAAACTGTGCCTCACGCTGTAGCCCCGATTCGTAATACACAATAGTCTTTGGGCCCAGTTCGAATGGTTTCTCTTCATTCAGCTGCACCTCTTTGGGCTTCGGGATAATGTCGTAATTGGCGACAGGGAGCTGTTCTTTTGTGCAAGCGGCAAAAGCCATTGCTACAAGGCAGAATAGGAATAGTTTTTTCATTGTTTTATAATCATTTCGCATTAATACAACGTGACTTGATGAAATTATAGACGAAATCAAAGTCTTCGTCGGCAACATAAACCTGGTTCTTATCGAATAGTTGGTTAACCTTGATCAGATTGAACCGACGGCGCGCTTTGACACGCCGCACATGTACAAACTCCGAAGTGGATTTTGTTTTGGCGGTGGCCAGCATGCCAGCACCCATCGTCGTAGGACTTTTGGCCAAAGCACCCACCAGCGCCGTAATCAGGCCAATCACCTCTGCCTTCTTGACTTGTCGTGGCATCTGGATGTGGGTCACTTCATTCTCGTCCATCTCGAAAAGAACAACATACTTGCCCAATACGGCTGCCGTAATCAGAATACCAATGACTGTCAAGACAAAAAATATTCCGATCATGATGCCCGTAAGCTTCGTCCAAAACAGGAAATAATCCAAGCTCATATCGCCTAGGCCTATTACCAATCCGAACAGCCATACGATGCCAACGGAAATCATCATAACCTTGAGAACCGTAAAGAAGATGGTTGGGTTTTTCAGCAGGTTCATCTCATACACCCAACGGTATTTGCCATCGCTGCATAGGCGGACTTCCTTACCTTGATAGGATTTGTTTTCGAACGTTTGCTTGGACTTTTCTAAGGTGTTTCCCATGCTTTATTTTTTGCAAAAATAAAAAAAGGACGGCTTGCACCGTCCTTTTTTGTTGATTTTGTGAAAATCAGGCTTATTCGCCCAACTTGATACGCACGAAGTTCACCACAGTGGCTTCCTTGTCGGCAGCCTGGATGTATTCGGCGACGGTCTTCGGGTCGGCGACCAGAGAGACTTGGTTGAGCAGGCAGCTCTCCTTGAAGAACTTGTTCAGACGGCCTTTGGCGATGTTCTGAATCATGCCTTCGTTGAGTTGCACCTGACCGGGCACCGTGGCCTTGATTTCGCGGGCCTGAGCACCTTGTTCCTCAGTGATGTAACCCTTGGTGATGTTCGAGTTGATGTGGTCATCGCTGTCGACGTGGTTGGGGTTGATGCCAGCCTTGCGGAGAGCCTTCTCGACTTCCTTCTGGATCTGTTCTTCCTTGGTCTTGTCGACGGCAACGGCGAACTCGCGGTCCTTCACCTCTTGCGGGATGGAGGCTTCGCTCACCGACAGCGGGTTCATGGCGGCGACGTGCATGCACACCTCGTGGCTCACTTCCTCAACACCGGCGAAATTCTTGTTCATTTCGACGATGGTGGCGAGGCGGTTGCCAGGGTGGTTGTAGTTGGCCACATATTCACCTTCGAGGACTTTGAAAGCACCGAGTTCGGTCTTCTCACCAGTGACGGCGCTCTGGTTGGCGACGAGGGCTTCAACGGTCTGGCCGTCGAGCTGCATGGCCTTCAGGGCTTCGATGTCCTTCACGCGGTTGGCGACGGCCATGTCGAGCACGTCCTTCGTGAACTTCACGAAGTCGGCGTTGTTGGCCACGAAGTCGGTCTCGCAGTTCACCATGATGATGGCAGCGTACTTGTGGTCATCAGTGGCCTTGGAGAGCACGCAGCCTTCGCTGGCGGTGCGGTCGGCGCGCTTGGCAGCCTTGGCCATACCCTTCTTGCGAAGGATGTCGATAGCGGCCTGGATGTCGCCATCGGTCTCGACGAGGGCCTTCTTGCAGTCCATCATGCCGGCGCCCGTCATCTGTCTCAGTTCATTAACTTGAGATGCTGTGATATTCATAGTGTTTTCCTTTCTATTTGATTAGTTTTTTGCCACGGGGCGACGAGGGCGGCGGTTGGTGCGAGGACGACGTTCATCCTTGTTTTCCTCTTCCTCGGCGTTGTCTTTCACTTCGTCAACTTCTTCCTCTTCCTCTTCTTGGATGAGGTCCTTGTTGTTCTTGCGCTCGGTGATGCCTTCCTCGATGGCGTCGACCATCTTGCCGACGATGAGGGCGATGCTCTTCGAAGCGTCGTCATTGGCGGGGATGGGGAAGTCGATGAGGTTGGGGTTGGTGTTGGTGTCGACGATGGCGAAGGTCGGGATGTTGAGTTTGCGGGCTTCAGCAACGGCGATGTGTTCCTTCATGATGTCGACCACGAACAGGGCTGAAGGCAGACGGCTCAGGTCGGCGATGGAACCGAGGTTCTTCTCGAGTTTCTCGCGCTCACGCTCGATCTGCAGCTTCTCGCGCTTGGAGAGGCTCTTGTAAGCGTCGCTGTTCATCATCTTGTCGATGCTCGTCATCTTCTTGACGGCCTTGCGGATGGTGGCGAAGTTGGTCAGCATACCGCCGGGCCAACGCTCGGTCACGTAAGGCATGTTGACTTTTTGGGCGAGTTCGGCGACGACGTCCTTGGCCTGCTTCTTGGTGGCCACGAAGAGCACGCGCTTGCCCGATTTGGCCAGTTGGCAGAGGGCATTGGCAGCCTCGTCCATCTTGGCTTGTGTCTTATAGAGGTCTATGATGTGGATACCATTGCGCTCCATGAAAATATAGGGAGCCATGTTCGGATTCCATTTTCTCTTGAGATGGCCGAAATGACAACCGGCATCCAACAGTTCTTCAAATGTTACTTGTGTCATGTGTTGTTTTCTTTTTAATGTTTACATTCGCTAAATACAATCGCTGAGTAGTCCGTATAAGAATCTCAGCAATTTGGATACTAAACAAAATCGCTTTGCTTCTAAGGGCTTAACGTTTGCTGAATTGGAACTTCTTACGGGCACCAGGCTGACCGGGTTTCTTACGCTCGACCATACGCGGGTCGCGGCGCATCAAACCTTTAGCCTTCAGGGTGGGACGATACTCGGGGTTGATCTCGCAGAGGGCGCGGCTGATGGCGAGACGCAAAGCCTCGGCCTGGCCGTTGATGCCACCACCGTCGAGGTTGACCTTGATGTCGTATTGGCCGAGGGTCTCGGTCAGCATCATAGGCTGTTCAACCACATAGTGGAGGATGCTCGTCGGGAAGTACTCCTTGTAGTCGCGCTTGTTCACCGTAATGTTACCACTGCCGGCCTTCATATAGATACGGGCAACGGCGGTCTTTCTTCTACCTAAAGCGTTGATAACTTCCATGATTACTTGTTGTATTGCTTATGAGTGTTGATTTTGAGTTCTTGGGGCTGCTGTGCCTCATGGTTGTGGTTGGGACCTTCGTAAACGTAAAGGTTACGGAAGATGGCGTCGCCGAGACGGTTCTTCGGGAGCATGCCGCGGACGGCGTGTTCAACCACGAAGATGGGCTTACGCTTCATCTGTTCGGCAACGGTTCTGGTACGCTGGCCACCCGGGTAGCCCGTGTAGCGCATGTAGTACTTCTGGGTGAATTTGTTTCCTGTCAGCACAACTTTCTCTGCATTGATGATGATGACATTATCACCACAATCGCTGTGGGGAGTAAAGCATGCCTTCCTTTTGCCACGCAGAATCATGGCAACCTCGCTTGCCAAACGGCCGAGGATTTGTCCTTCAGCGTCCACCACATACCACTTCTTGTTGGCATTCTCTTTGTTGACGCTTACTGTCTTGTAACTTAAGTAGTTCATTTTGTGTTTAATATGTTATCCAATTCTATAAGACACTACCCTATTTTAGGGCGTGCAAAAGTACAACTTTCTTCTTTACGCTCCAACTTTTTTGTGCATTAATTCATGTTCGCCCATAAATCAATGCGTTAGCGCGTTCAGAAGACAGATTTTGGATGATTGAACGAGGCGGCAAAAGTACTACTTTTTTGGTTATCAGCAACACTTTGCGTCTTTTTTTCTATTTTTGCAGTCCAATTCGAATGAAAATGTCCATCGAAATCAACCATATCACCAAGCGTTACGGCGAACAGCTCGCCCTCAACGATGTGACGCTCACTATTAATAAAGGTATCGTCGGACTGCTCGGCCCCAACGGCGCGGGCAAGTCGACACTGATGAAAATCATCACCTGCTTCATCCCGCCCACCTCGGGCACGGTGAGCGTCGAAGGACACGATGTCATGGACGACCCGATGGCAGTGAAGCGTATCGTGGGCTACCTGCCAGAGCACAACCCGTTGTATCTTGACATGTATGTGCGCGAATACCTTGAGTTTGTGGCAGGCGTCCACCAACTGAAAGGCGAAGCCGCCCACAAGCGCATTGAGGCGATGATTGACGAGACAGGACTCGGCCTTGAGGCACACAAGAAGATTGGAGCCTTGTCGAAGGGCTACCGCCAACGTGTCGGCCTCGCCCAAGCCATGATGCACGACCCGCAGGTGCTCATCCTCGACGAGCCTACCTCCGGCCTCGATCCCAACCAACTCATCGACATCCGCAACCTCATCTCCAACCTCGGCAAAGAGAAGACCGTGCTGCTCAGCACACACATCATGCAAGAAGTGGAAGCCATCTGCGAACGCGCTATTATTATTAATAAAGGTGTGGTGGTGGCCGACGACAAGATCGAGAACCTGAAGCAAGACAACGCCACAAGCAATGTGGTCATCGTGGAGTTTGAGAGCGAGGTGAGCGAAGACCTGCTCCAAAGCATCCCGCAGGTGGGACGCGTGCAGCACGTGAAGGACAACCACTGGATCCTTGAGCCCCAAGGCGACACCGACATCCGTGCCAACTTGATGCGGTGGTCCGTGGATCGCGGCCTCATTATCAAGACTTTGCAAAAAGAAGACTTGAGCATTGAGGAGGCGTTCCAGAAGCTGACGAAGGGATAAAACATATCATTTTAGCCACATCGTCTTTACCAAATCTTATTTTTTACCAATTTTTTGAATTTACAATCACTTATTTTGTATTTTTGTAAGTTCAATAATGTATATATTATTCAATTAAAACAATTCATTGACTATGAATAATTTGTATAGATTTTTGATGAAAAGGGAGAAAACTTCTGTTCTCCACTCAAGATTCCTTTTACGATGCACCGCTTTGATGGTCCTTATGATGACCTGGATGATGCCGGCAAGGGCGCAGCACCCATTCACCTTGACTACGGCATCAGATATAATCAATGGTACACAGAATTATTACCTGATACAATCTATCGACCGCTCCACATTCTATGCCATACCGCAATCAGATGCCGAAGATTCCAAGGTTTCCACTACCAGCATTCCCAATGCCAATATGCGTTGGTACTTCATGGACGCTGGAAGCGATTCCGATCATCAGTATTATTATATTGTCAATTCAACAGGCAGATGTTTATATAGACAAAACGATGATTATGATGGCATTCGAATAAAAAAAACCTATGCAGAGGTATCTGCATTAGACCCTGAAAATGCGACACAATTAGCTGAGTTAAATACATATCAGTTTTATTTGGAGCAAACGGAGTCAGATTATTATATCCATCCTAAGGGAGAAGCTACTAAATACTTGAACAAAAGAGGCGGTAACGTTCCATATGGCAATGGTTATTATTTCAAATCTAGTGACTACTATGACGAGCCTTCTAAATGGAGCTTTGTCGCTGTTGGTAATGTTACTTGGTCACAGCCATTCATAGTATCTACCGATGTGGTAAAACATTATTACAAGTTTCAGAACGTAACAAGCACATCGTTTTATCTTTCCAATTCTGGAGAATGGACAACGGTCAGCAATACGGGTAGTGAAGAAAACATCTGGTATTTTTTGGAAGCCGGCGTGGATGCGACTTATTCGAACTGCCATTATTATTTCATCGTGAATGCCTTAACGAACAAGTATTTGTATTACACCGAAGGTACAGGAAACGATGTCTCCAAAGTTATGGATTACAATTCTGAGGAAGGTGACAACTACCGTTTTCTCATAGTGGATGCGGCTTACAAAGCCAACAACAATTATTCAACAGGTTATACCATCGTTCCCAAACTGAGGCAAGCATCTTTTTCTGGTAAGGATAGTTTTGCTCCCATGGAGATGAGTAATGATTCCCACATGCTTCTCAAGAATGACAGAAACAGTGGCAATTACGATTCCCACTGGGTAATAGTGGAGACGGATTATATCGGTGTCACTGTAGAAGCACCAACAATTACCAACAACTACGACGGCACAATATCGCTGAGTACAGCCACCCCCAATGCCACAATTCACTACACCACCAACGGCGACACCCCCGACAATACTAGCACAACTTATTCTTCACCCTTCGCCTTGGGAGATGCTACAGTCATCAAGGCTATCGCATATCTAGGCACAGATTGTTCTAATGTGAGCATCTACAACGTACCGAAGTATACCAAGCCAACCATTAGTTACGACAACAGCACTTCACTGGTCACCATCACCAGCGAGGGCACTGTTTATTACACCACCGACGGCGACACCCCGACCACTTCAAGCACCGAATATAGCGAACCCTTCGCTGTTGAACCCGCCACCACCGTCAAGGCCATCGCCACCCACCTAGGTTATCTTAATTCAGAGGTGGCAACAAAGTACATCCAAAGCGGTGATTACTCACAGGATTATCTCACCTTCACCGTGCTCACTGATGGAACAATTCCTTGGAAGTCCTTTGGAACAGGAATGGCAAAAGAAATCTCTTATAGAATCAATGGTGGTTCATGGACATCAATAACAGCTGGAGATAATGTTACAATAAGCGTAGTTGCTGGTGATGTTGTAGAATTAAAGGGAAATAATCAAACTTATGCATCAGATAGGAGTATCTATTCTGGATTTGATGGTGGTACAGCAAAATTTAACATCTCTGGTAATATAATGAGTCTTATCTATGGTGACAACTTTGTTGGCGAGACAACAATGTCAGGCACCTATAACTTCTGTTCTTTATTCAAACAGTCAATGGCAGTGTCGGCAGAGAACTTGATTCTTCCTGCAACTTCTTTGACCAATCACTGTTACCGTGCCATGTTCAGTAAGGCTCGTAATTTGACAGTAGCCCCTGCCCTTCCAGCAACCACATTGGGTGAATACTGTTATTATTATATGTTTGAGGAATGTGCCATATCATCTGCACCTGAACTTCGAGCACCGACATTGGTATCCAACTGTTATGGAAACATGTTCACAGGTTGCAGATCACTCAACTATATCAAGTGTCTTGCAACAACTATACCAGCAAATTGCTTGACAAACTGGGTTAGTAATGTTTCCTCTTCAGGTACCTTTGTGAAGAAAGAAAACGTAACCTGGACTACTGGCAATAGTGGTATTCCAACAAATTGGACTGTTGTAAACGATGGAACGCCAAATGTTCCAACAATATCATGTGATGGATTTGAGATTGAATTATCTTGTACGACAACTGGTGCTGTTATATACTATCAATTAGACCATAGTGGAAATTACACACAATATACAGCTCCAATAACAATGACCGGTGATACCTTCATTGAATGTTATTCAGAAAAGGATGGAAAAACAAGTGCAACTATAAGTCAGACTTGTGAATATGATGATAGAACCATCTATGAGTATTCAAACCAATCCCTTAATTCATGGACTTATGGAGGCAATACAATAACAACACCATATTCTGTTAATGCAATTGATGGTCACTCATCAAGTTATGCAAGAGGTACGTTTAACTTTGAGACGGATGTTAATCTCCGTAGCCCACAGCCAACCTATCTTTGGTTCCAACATGCTGACCAATCTGCAACTATATATGTGGATGACGTTCAAGTAGAGAAGCACTGGGGAGGATATACTGCCTTCTTCGTTGATATATCAAACTATGTTCATAAGGGTACAAACCATATCAAAGTAGCGTTGAAAAACAATGAAGGAAGTTATCTTGCTCCAGCAGCAGGTGATTTTAATTTCAATGCTACATTGGGTAAAGTAAAGCTGTTTACAAGCCCATGCTTGCCTTCAATGAATTATGGTTATGATGGATTCCATATCACATCAACGGTATCTTCAGCTGAAGCTACCATCAATGTGAAGACAACCATACCAACCGGTGCTACCGTCGTATGTACAATTAGTGGTGATAACTGTACTTATACTGAGACAAAGAACAGTACGGGAGATGAATTGGTGTTCACTACAACCATCACAAACCCTCATCTTTGGAATGGTACACTTGACCCATATTTGTATAACGTGAAACTTGAGATTTACCATGATGATGAGCTGTATCACAGTTATGAAAGACCTTACGGCTTGAGATTCTATGAGTATGTAATTAATGAAACCGTAAATGGGAATCAATATACTGGTTTCTTACTTAATGGACAGCCTTACTTATTGAGAGGATGTTGTATGCACGATGATATAGAAGGAAAAGCTAACGCATTAACTGACTCTGACTATGATAATACATTTGCAACAATACAAGATCTTGGTCTTAATTTCTTACGTTTAGCTCACTATCCACATCCAAAGGAAACATACGATAGATGTGACCAATTAGGTATTGTTGTACAAACTGAAGGTCCTTGTGTAAATAATCTACAATCTACAATGCCAAATGACTATTATACACACTTGACTGGTCAATATACTGATATGGTTAACCAGCATTACAACCATCCTTGTATCTTCTTCTGGGGCCTTAGCAACGAGACAACTACTGATGACAAGGCATTCGGTAAGCAAAAGGTAGAAGAATACACGGCGCTAATTAAGAGCCTTGATTCTGAGAGAATGGTAGGATATGTATTGGCACAAGGTCCTGGTACAAGCCCAAGTGCATATTACAATGACCCATCTAACGTTGATTGGTTCGGTTGTAATATATATGTCGGATGGTATGATAGCCCAAATAGCAATACACCAGTGTCTCAGATTAACACTCGTCTTAACAACACGATAAATAGAGTTGGAAAGCCGATGGCATACTCAGAGTATGGATGCGGTGGTACGCAGCGTTGTCACTCAGATGACTTTATGACAACCACTACAAGAGGTAATCACGAAAGACACGATATGGAGTATATGATGTGGCTGCACGAAGGACATATTGCAACCATCAAGCAATACCCACAGTTGTTGTTCACATCACAATGGCAACTCTTTGACATTGCTGTTTCTAAAAGAAATGAAGGTTATACAGTATGCCCTGATGGAGTAAATGATTATATCGATGACGATCTCAGAAGATTGAACGACAAGGGGCTTGTTGAGAGAGACCACGTTACAAAGAAGGATACGTACTATCTTTACAAGGCTTGGTGGAACCAGACAGACAAATTTGTACATATTTGCGGAAAGGATTTTGAGAAGTTAACGAACAGAGTCATAAAGTGTTATACAAACGATGGTAATTCATTAAGACTTTATGTGAATAATACATTGATTGAAACTGTAGATGTAACAAATAACATTGCAACATTCACTGCAAGGAACTTCAATCCAGGTGATGTAATCAGAGTAGAAGGTGCAACAAAAAACGATACTTTTACTTTCACTGATTTTAGCGAAGAAAATGTTTTCATAACCAATGGCGATTGGAACAAGGTTTCCAACTGGAGCGGTAATGCGGTGCCTACCGCTGTCAGCAATGTCAGGATTGCAGCCAATGCAACCATTCCAGCCAACTATGTTGCCCATGTTGAAGACATCAGCATTAATGAAGGCGCGACCCTTACCATTGCCGACGGCGGACAACTGAAGCACAGCAACGAAGGTGTGACTGCCACGGTGCAGAAGAACATCGTGCCTTACACTATTGAGCAAACCACAGGAGAAGTGAAGTCCAACGGCTGGTATCTCCTGGCCTCACCTATGCAAGTGGCTTTGGCACCATCTGCAACAATGCTTTCCAATAACTATGACCTCTACCGCTTCAACCAAAGTGCACCTGCCAACGAACAAGGTATTACGCTTGAATGGGAAAACTACCATCAGTATCACTTCATGCTGAACAATGGCCAAGGCTACCTCTACGCCAATAATGGCAATGGTGTGAGCTCCACTGTGAGGATAGACATAGAAGGTCAGTTGCAGCCTTCTGCCGAGGATATTGAAGTGCCGCTGGTCTATGATAATTCTATAGAATTTGCCGGTTTCAACCTCGTGGGCAACCCCTTCGCCTGCAACGCCTATCTTGCCGAGCCGCGCGACTTTTTAGTGATGAAAGCCACCAACGATGAACTGGAAATCAACACTTCAGCTAATGGTGTCATTGCCCCACTGCAAGGTCTTTTCGTGCAGGCTGTAGATGCCAACGACAACGCTGTTACATTCACCAGAACGCAGCCCGTAGCCCAAGGCAAGGGAGGTTCGCTCACCTTGAATGTGTATAAGGGATCGGCCCTTCGACAGGCTCAGGGACCTCAGCAAGTCATTGACCGCGCCAGAGTACGTTTCGGCGAAGGCCAGGCTTTGAACAAGTTCAACTTAAAACCCAATGGCACCAAGCTGTTCATCAAGCAGGGCCTTCAGGACTATGCAGTGGTCTATGCCGAAATGCAAGGTGAGGTACCCGTCAACTTCAAGACCGCCGAAAACGGCAGCTACACGCTCTCGGTGAATCATGAAAACACTGAGATGAACTATCTCCACCTCATCGACAACATGACAGGTGCCGATGTGGACCTGCTGCAAACGCCAGAATACACCTTCGAGGCCAAGACGGACGACTACGCTTCACGCTTCCGCTTGGTGTTCAGCACCGATGATGAGAACGGCGCTTCGACAGGCTCAGCGTCCTTTGCATTCATCAACAATGGCATCATCATCATTACGGATAACGTCGAAGGCGCAACCTTGCAGGTAATCGACATGATGGGACGCGTGATTGTTTCACGGGAGGGAGACGTTTCAGGAAACATCTCTACAAACGGGATGACGGCGGGCGTCTACGTGTTGCGCCTCATCAGCGGCGAGAATGTGAAAACGCAGAAGATTATGATAAGATAAATGCGGATCACAATGCTGAAAAAAATAAATCCGAATGAGGTATCTCGTTCGGATTTATTTTGTACTTTTGCACCCGCAAACGTGGAAAGATTTGATTTGATTGCAACCACAAGAAAAAATGCTAAACCAATGCTTTTTCCTTCCCTTTCAGTCAACAACTTCCCACACAAATTCATTATTAACTAACTAATAAACAATTTGTTATGGGTTATTATTTCACTTCAGAATCCGTCTCGGAAGGCCATCCCGACAAGGTATGTGACCAGATTTCGGATGCCGTATTGGACGAGATTCTCCGTTTTGATCCCACCTCAAAGGTGGCTTGTGAAACCTTAGTCACTACCGGTTTGGTCGTCGTTGCCGGCGAAATCCGCACCAACGCCTACGTCGAGATCCAAGACGTGGCTCGCCGCGTCATCGACCGCATCGGCTACAACAAGTCGGAGTACCAATTCGACGCTCAGTCGTGTGGCGTCTTGTCGGCCCTGCACGGACAGTCGAACGACATTTACATGGGCGTGGGTCGCGAAAAACCTGAGAACCAGGGTGCCGGCGACCAAGGCATGATGTTCGGCTTCGCCTGCAAGGAGACCGAGAACTACATGCCACTCACCATCGACCTCGCCCACATGTTGCTCTTGGAGTTGGCCAAGATCCGCCGCGAAGGCAAGAAAATGACCTACCTCCGTCCCGACGCCAAGTCGCAGGTGACGGTGGAATACGGCGAAGGCTGGAATCCCCTCCGCATCGACACCATAGTCATCAGCACGCAGCACGACGACTTCATCAAACCCGCCGACAATAGCAAGAAAGCCCAGCACGAGGCCGATGTACGCATGGTCGAAAAAATCGAGGCCGACGTGCGCGACATCCTCATCCCAAGGGTGAAGAAGCAACTGCCTGCCCGCGTGAAGAAGCTCTTCGGCGACGACATGAAGCTCTACGTGAACCCGACGGGCAAGTTCGTCATCGGCGGACCACACGGCGACACAGGCGTGACGGGTCGTAAGATCATCGTCGACACCTACGGTGGTCGCGGTGCCCATGGTGGCGGCGCTTTCTCGGGCAAGGACAGCTCGAAGGTGGACCGTTCGGCCGCCTACGCAGCACGCCACATCGCCAAGAACCTCGTGGCCGCTGGCGTCTGCGACCAAGCCTTGGTACAGATTGCCTACGCCATCGGCAAGGCCGAGCCTGTGGGCTTCTACATCAACACCGACGGCACCTCGCACGTCAAGATGAGCGACGCCGAGATTGCCCTCAAGGTGAAGGAACTCGTCGACCTGAGGCCGTATTTCATCGTGAAGCGCTTCGGCCTCACCAACCCCATCTTCGAGGAGACGGCTTCCTACGGCCACTTCGGTCGCCAGCCTGTGGTCAAACCTGTCGAGGTGTTCTATAAGGATAAAACCACCTATGTCAAAGATGGCAAGACCTACAAAGACGTGGAGTTCTTCGGTTGGGAGAAACTCGACCTTGTGGACAAGCTGAAGAAAGCCTTCGGTTGCTAACCAACAAAAAAGCCTGCGTGAGTCACGCAGGCTTTTTTGTTGGTTAGCAGTGGTATTTATTCGTCAACTTCTTCCACCGGCATTCCTTCCATCATGAAGAGCGACATGATCTCCTCGGGCGTCATGCCGAGATACTCGATGGATTTTTTGGCGTCGTCGACGAGTTCGCTGTTCGGATAGTTGTCGATCAGCTTCTGGTAGGCGACATGGGCACGAGCCGTATCGTTGAGTTGCTCGTCATAGACGTATGAACCCATGAGGAAAAGGCTCATGGGAGCCCAACCCGATTTGGGATAGTCTTTCAGCAGCTGGTTGCAGAGTGCCTCACTCTTTTCGGCGTTTTTCAACAGCACGTTGATCTCCAAGGCATGGTAGAGCCACTCGGCGGCCGTGGAGTCCTTCGGATGTTGCTTGACGAACTGGCAATACTTCTCCGCCACTTGCGGAGCCACGTCCACGTTCAGCGACTGGTCGGCATTAAACAAGGTCTTTTCGGCCTCTTTCAGGTCAGCTTGCGTCAGTTGCTTTCCGCCACAGGCGAACATTCCGAACGCCAACAGGGCGAAAGCCATCAGTTTCAAGGTGTTTTTCATCGTATTCGGTTTTATCTGTGTTTCTTCTTATGCGGGAAAATCATGCGGTAGTCCACGTCGCACTTGCCTTCGGAGATGGCGCGCAGCTTGCTTTGCAGCAAGGTCTTGCGCAGCGGGGCGATGCGGTCGACATGCACATGACCTTCAAGATGGTCGTATTCGTGTTGGATGATACGGGCACGGATGCCTTCAAACACATCCTCGTGTTCCTGGAAGTTCTCGTCAAGGTACTTGATGCGGATCTTTTCGGGGCGCATCACCTCTTCATAGATGTTGGGCAGACTGAGGCAGCCTTCCTTGAAAGGCACCATCTCACCAAAGGTCTCAAGGAGCTGGGCGTTGATGAACACCTGCTTGAAACCCTTGCCATCCGGATAATCGGGATAGAAGGGGTTGCCGTCGACGATGAACAGGCGGATGGACTTGTTGACTTGGGGTGCGGCCAAGCCGACGCCTTCGGAATGGGCCAGCGTCTCCCACATGTCGTTCAACAGGGTCTCCAGTTCGGGATACTCGGGCGTGATGGGCTGGGCGATGGCCTTTAGGGTGGGGTGACCGTATGCTACTATTGGCAATATCATTTCAGTTGTCAGTTATTAGTTGTTCAGTTGTTCAGTTATTGGCCCTTCGACGGGCTCAGGGACCAAGGTCATTGAGCCTGTCGAAATGCCGGTTTATCATGGTTTTATTGAACTCATATACGATTGGAGGATGATGGTGGCGGCGATGGTGTCGACGAGTTCCTTGTCCTGACGCTTGGATTTGCTCAGGCCTGCGTCAATCATGGTTTGGTGCGCCATCACCGAGGTGAAACGCTCGTCGTAGCGCACGATCTTCATGTCGGGCAGGAGCTTCTTCAAGCGATTGACGATAGGCTCGATGTATTTTGAGCAGTCGGAAGGGTTGTTCTTCATGTCCTTGGGCTCGCCGATGACGATCTGTTCTACCTCCTCCGTCTTCAGGTAATTCAGCACGAAGTCGACGAGTTTGTGCGATTCCACCGTCGTCAGCCCATTTGCGATGATCTGCAAAGGGTCGGTGACGGCGATGCCGCTACGCTTACGTCCGAGGTCGATTGCCATTATCCTTGCCATGTCCTTCAATTTGAGGTGCAAAAGTACACATTTTTCCGCAAATCGCGGGAACCAACAAAAAAAGAGGCTCTCTCGAACCTCTCTTGTTTTGGGTGGGAGATGGGATTCGAACCCACGACCCTCGGAACCACAATCCGGTACTCTAACCAGCTGAGCTACACCCACCATCTGTTCCGCATTCGCGAAATCGGCTGCAAAAATACTACTTTTTTCCGAAATGGCCATCAAAATCCGTCAAAAATTTCATTTTTTTCATTTTTGGCTCAAAATCAGGGGCGAATTCCGTATTTTTGACGGCTCAAACCCCGACGTATCATGGACGGCAAGCCCACACAAAACCAATCGCCCAAGGCACTGGCATGGAAACGGTTCCGCAGCAACAAGCTCGGAATGGTCTCCCTCGGCTTCGTCATCCTTTGGGCATTGCTGGCCATTTTTGCCTACCTTATCATCCCCGACAAGACCCCCAACGCCAACCGGCAAATCCTTGAGATCAGCACCAAGAAACCCGGCTTTGAGGTCGACATGCTGATGGTGCCCAAGGAAACGCCACCAGCCAAGACGTCCTTCCTCGACTTCCTACTCAACGGACGTCCCGACGACTGCATATATCTGCCTTTTGACAGCCTTCATATTAATAAAGAGACGACGACGGTTTATCTTTATCAGGCGGAAGGGGCATCGAGTGTTAGGACGGAGATCGTTGATAATACAGAGCTACTAAAAAGCGGCGTTTCGACAGGCTCAACGACCGCGGGTTTCAACTCTACAGAGGCGGCTGACAGCTATATTAGAAGTCACTGCGTGAAGCACCGCAAGTTTTTGCTCGGCACCGACCAGTTTGGGCGCGACTTCCTCAGCCGTTTGGTTTTGGGTAGCCGCATCAGCCTCACTGTGGGTTTCATCGCAGTGCTGCTCAGCTTGATGATCGGCATCGTGATGGGTAGCTTGGGCGGCTTCTTCCGTGGCAAGGTCGACGATGCGGTGGTGTGGTTCATCAACGTGGTGTGGTCCATCCCTACCCTGCTGCTGGTCATTGCCATCACCTTCGCCTTGGGTAAGGGCATCGCACAGGTGTTCATCGCCGTGGGCCTGACCATGTGGGTGGAGGTGGCACGCATCGTGCGCGGACAGATCCTCTCCATCCGCGAGACCACCTTTGTCGAGGCTGGTCGCGCCTTGGGGTTCAAGGACTTGCGCATCATCTTCCGACACATCCTGCCCAACATCCTCAACCCTATCATCGTAGTGTCGGCAGCCAACTTCGCCTCAGCCATCCTGCTTGAAGCGGGCTTGAGCTTCCTCGGCATCGGTGTGCAGCCTCCCATGCCCTCGTGGGGTAGCATGATCAAGGAAAACTACGCCTTCATCATCCTCGACGCGGCCTACCTCGCCATTCTGCCTGGCATTGCCATCATGCTTTTGGTTTTGGCGTTTATGCTTATCGGCAATGCGTTACGCGAAGCGCTTGATGTGAAGAATTAATTACCCACCTCCTTCTTTTACCCTCATGGCGGAGGCACATCCGCCATCTCCTATGTCTAAGGATGCTTCCTTACGCCTAGGAGATTGCGGGTCAAGCCCGCAATGAGGGTAAAAGAGAAGTTTAGGCCAAAATGAAAAGCACATTAATAAAGGTGAAGATATTCCCAAAAAAGTTGTATCTTTGCGCCCTCAAAAACGCATCTTACTTGCGGGTGTGGCGGAATTGGTAGACGCGCTAGACTTAGGATCTAGTTTCTCACGAAGTAAGGGTTCGAGTCCCTTCATCCGCACAAGTTTAAGACAATCAATAGTATACAAGAAATGAACATCACACAAAGCACGAAAGGAGACAACCTGATCTCCATCAAAATCAATGTTGAAAAAGCCGACTACGAAGGAATGGTCGAAAAGACGCTGAAGCAGATGCGCCAAAGAGCCAACGTGCCCGGTTTCCGTCCCGGCATGGTGCCCATGGGCATGATCAAGAAGATGTATGGTGCCAGCGCCAAGATGGAAGCACTGAACACGATCGTCTCCGACAGTCTCAACAAACATATCGTCGACAACAAGCTCGACCTCCTGGGTTACCCGCTCAACGACACCGAGCAGCAACAGCCCACCGACCTTGAAAAGGATGACAACATCGACTTCTACTTCGAAGCCGCCCTGCGTCCCGAAATCAACGTCGACTTTACCAACACCATGGTCGACTTCTACCATATCGTCCCCACCGACGAGGAAGTGGACAAAGTCGTTGAAGACCTCCAGCAGCGTAACCCCGACACGAGCCATCCTGAGACCGTGGGCGAGGACGATCGCCTCGAGATCAAGATCCGCGAAGCCAAGAACGGCAAGGAAGTGGAAGGCGGTTACGAGAAAGACGGCGTCTTCTTCAACATGAGCCAAATCAAGAACAAGACCCAGCGCAAGAAATTCATCGACAAGGAAGTGGGTTCCGAGTTTGTCGTTAACTTCGCCAAGGTGTTCGGTTCGGAAGAGGAAGCCGCCAAGGTTTTGGGCAACGACGCTCCTGTGGCCGGTGACTTCAACATCATCATCGACGACGCCATCCGCAACGAGAAGCCTGAACTCAACGAGGACTTCTTCAAGAAGATCTTCCCCGACAAGGAAATCAAGGACCTCGACGCCTTCAAGGCCGCTGTCAAAGCCGAGATGGAGAGACAACATGAGGCCGAGACCGACCCCATCCTCTTCAACAAGATGATTGACGAGCTGGTGGCTGCCGTGCACTTCGACCTGCCCGACGCTTTCATGAAGCGCTGGATTGTGGAGAACAGCCAAGGCAAGATCACCGCTGAGGATGTCGACAAGAACTACGAAAAAGACTACGTGAAGGGTCTGCGCTGGCAGCTCATCGAAGACAGCATCGTGAAGGCCAACCCCGAACTCATCATCAACGACGAAGAGGTGAAGAACTTCGTGCTGAGACAAATCTTCCCCGGCATCGACTACGCCACCCTCGAAGACGACATGAAGGCCAACCTCGACAAGATTGCCGCCAACTACCTCAAGGACGAGCAACAGGTGAACGGCATCAAGAACCAACTCGCCGACATCAAGATGACGCAGTTCCTGAAAGGCAAGATGAACATCAACTTCGCCGAGACCACCGCCGCCGACTTCATGAAGAAACTGGAAGAGGATCGCAAAGCCAAGTAACTATGGCTTATGACTATGGCCTATGGCCCGCTACACCCAAAGGATATGATTTCACCATCTGGGTGAAGCAAGCCATAAGCCATTAGCCATCCGCCATAGGCAACTAAATCACTCTATAACTCAAAAACTCAACCAACATGAACAACGAATTTTTCAAGTATGCCACCAAGCACCTGGGGATGAACACCTTAGGCCTTGAACAATACATCTCTAAGATCAACAACACGAGCTACATCTCGCCCACCGTCATCGAAGAGCGTCAGCTCAACGTGGCCCAGATGGACGTGTTCAGCCGTTTGATGATGGACCGCATCATCTTCCTCGGCACCGCCATCGACGATTATGTAGCCAACGTCATCCAAGCCCAGCTGCTCTTCCTTGAGTCGACCGACTCGAAGCGCGACATCCAGGTCTACCTCAACTCGCCTGGCGGCAGCGTCTACGCTGGCTTGGGCATCTACGACACCATGCAGTTCATCATGCCCGACGTGGCCACCATCTGCACCGGCATGGCCGCTTCGATGGCCGCCGTGTTGATGTGCGCCGGCACCAAGGGCAAGCGCTCGGCCCTGCCCCACTCCCGCATCATGATCCACCAGCCCATGGGCGGTGTGGAAGGTCAAGCCACCGAGATCGAGATCACGGCACGCGAGATCCAGAAGCTGAAGAAGGAACTGTATGAAATCATCGCCAAGCACTCAGGCCAGACCTACGACAAGGTGTGGGCCGACAGCGACCGCGACTATTGGATGACCGCCGCCGAAGCCAAGGAATACGGCATGATCGACGAGGTGCTCATCAAGAACAAACAGGCTTAATCCATGGCAAAGAAGTCAGGCGTTTGCGCGTTTTGTGGCAGGAAAGCCTCCGAAGTGCGGCTGCTCATCCAAGGCATCGATGCCGAGATTTGCGACAGCTGCGCCGAGCAGGCCCATCTCATCGTCAAGGAACAGTTTGGCGGCAACGAAAAGAGCTATACCCCTTCGGGATTGGCCTTGAAGAAGCCCGCCGAGATCAAGAAGTTCCTCGACCAATATGTCATTGGGCAGGACGAAGCCAAGCGCACCTTGGCCGTGGCCGTCTACAACCACTACAAGCGCATCAGCCAGAAAGTGCAGGCCGACGAGGTGGAGATCGAGAAGTCGAACATCATCCTCGTGGGTGAGACCGGCACAGGCAAGACCCTGCTGGCCCGCACCATCGCCAAGATGCTCAACGTGCCCTTCGCCATCGCCGACGCCACCGTGCTCACCGAGGCCGGTTATGTGGGCGAAGACGTGGAGAACATCCTCGTCAAGCTGCTGCAGGCCGCCGACTACGACGTGGCCGCCACCGAGCGTGGCATCGTCTTCATCGACGAGATCGACAAGATCGCACGTAAGAGCGACAACCCCAGCATCACCCGCGACGTGTCGGGCGAGGGCGTGCAACAAGCCATGCTGAAGCTGCTCGAAGGCTCCATCGTCAACGTGCCGCCACAAGGCGGACGCAAGCACCCCGAGCAGAAGATGATCGCCGTCAACACGAAGGACATCCTCTTCATCGCCGGCGGCGCCTTCGACGGCATCGAGCGACTCATCGCCGCCCGCAAGCGCACCAACGTCATCGGCTACGGCACGGGAGGCAATGAGGCCCTGGACAAGGACAACATGCTGCAATACCTCTCCCCTGCCGACCTGAAGAAATTCGGCTTGATTCCCGAGATCGTCGGTCGTCTGCCCATCATCACCCACCTCAACCCCTTGGATGCCGATGCGCTGAAGCGCATCCTCACCGAGCCCAAGAACGCCCTGGTGAAGCAGTTCCAAAAGCTCTTCGCCATGGACAAGATCAACCTGGTCGTCAAGGAAGAGGTGCTCGACTTCGTGGTGGAGAAAGCCATCGAGTTCAAGGTGGGCGCACGCGGACTGCGTTCCATCATGGAAGCCATCCTCAACGACGCCATGTTTGAGATGCCCTCCGACATCAATGCCACGGAATTGGTCATCGACCGCGCCTACGCAGAGGCAAAACTGGAAAAATCAGGTTTGCAGAAGCTGCATGTAGGCGATTGAGACACACAACGTTTCATCAGAAAAAGCATCGGATTTCGGTTCGATGCTTTTTTTGGCACAATACTTGCATAAGTCCAAGCGTTAAACAATCGAAAGGAGAAAACACCATGAAAAGAATAGCCTTAGTCGCACTAATAGCCTTGATGAGCATGACCGGATTTGCACAAATGATCGCCAAAGGCGACGCCGCAAAGAAGAAAATCAAGGTCGTCAGAAAGCAGGAAGCTCCCCAACCCCAATCGGCAGTGGTTGATTTCAACAGCACCCCCGACCCCACCCAAGGCAACGGTAGCGTGGTCTACGGCCGCATCGACGAGAACGGCGACACCACCCTCATCGTTTTCCTGCCCGAGGTGGACATCGACCTGATGCAACGCTATCTGCAAATCACCGACACACGTCAAGGCCGCCGTTTGGCCAACAACGTGAAGAAGGTGTATCCCTACGCCAAACTCGCCGGGGCCAAGATGCAAGAATACGACTCCATCCTGGCCAACATCAACGACAAGTCGGAGCGCAAACGCCTGATGAAACAAGCCGAAGATGAAATCACTGAACAATACACCGAGGAGCTGAAGAACCTCACCATCTCGCAGGGACTCATCCTCGTCCGCCTCATCGACCGTGAGACCTCGCGCACCAGTTATCAAGTCGTCAAAGAACTGCGCGGCAAGGTGCGCGCCTTCTTCTACCAAGGCTTCGCCCGCCTGTGGGGCTACAACCTCAAGACGGAATATGATCCGCACAACAACCCCGAAGACGATGAGATTGAGACGATCATGACGCTGATGGAATCGAACACGGAACTATTTCGAACACGGAACTATTTCGAACACGGAACTATTTCGAACACGGAACTATTTCGAACACGGAACTATTTCGAACACGGATTGACACGGATATACACGGAAAGAAAGAGAGAGGCGCTGACGCGCCTCTCTCTTTGTATTTTGGGGTTAGAAGGATACGGTGTTGGACTGGGGTGGAGCGGGGCTTTCCTCTTGCTCAGGCAACATCTCCTGGGCATAGCCTTTCACCAAGTCGAAGCCCTTGTAGAGATACGGCACGGTCTTCTCCACGTAGGGATAGAGGAAGGACTTCTGCCTCACCTCTTCCTTGATGATACCCGTCCACTGCAGGTTGTTGAGCACCAGCACAAAGGTGCTGCACAACAACACGCCTTTCAGAATGCCGAAAAGGAAGCCACCCAACCTGTCGAAAAAGCCCAGGTTCAAGGACTTGATGGCCTTCGAGACTAAGCGACCGATAAGGTTGACCAACACCACCAAAATGATGAAGGTCAAGACAAAGGCGATGGTGTTGAGGTATTTCGGGTTGATTTCCATGAAGTCCTGCAGATGCCCAGCGGTGAAGTCGGAGAAGTGCATGGCACCATAGATGCCCACACCGAAAGCCAGCAGGGTGACCACCTCGATGATGAGACCTTTGCGAAGCCCCTTGAATCCGAAGACGAGGAGGATGATTGCTATTATTATGTCTAGGTAGTTCACAAGTTGTTCAGTTATTCAGTTATTCAGTTGTTCAGTTGTTCAGTTTTTGTTGCCAGAGTTTTTGGTTATGCTGTTAAATATTTTGTTTAGCTCCTGACATTTTTCGTTGATGTCGTCGTATTCGTCTTGGGTAAGATAATCTGTTCTGTATAGAAGCTTAAGCCAATAGTTTGTTTCTGCGCATTCTTTTAGCGATATGTAGATTTTTGCTACAAAATCCCTATGGCTGATGCCGTTTTGAGCTTCAACAAGATTTGCCCCAATACTTGTACCACTGCGAAGCAGTTGCTTTGACAAAACATATTCTTTTTTGTCCTCGCACAGGTGTTTGTATGTGTTTACAATGTCAACGGCAAAATCCAAACATTTTTCTCTAATATAATCACCAAAATTTTCCATAGTATTCTTTATTTTAACTGTTATCTATTAACTGAACAACTGAACAACTCCCAACTCCCAACTTCTAACTTCCAACTGCAAACTGCTAACTATTTACTATAATAAAGTATCATCCGTTCGATGGCGCGTTGGCAGACGGGGCAGAACTCGTGGCCTTTGAAGGTCTTCATGAGGCAATCCATGTGGGGGCTGTACATGCCTTTGGGTTCGTAGCCGCCACCCTCAAACACGCCGATGGTCTGTTCGTATTTCTTTTCACGAGGCGTAGGCACGGGCGTCTTCTTGTCGAGCATGTCGCCCCACTTGTTGCTAAAGTCAACGAGCGAGGTGATATTGGGTTCCCAAGGCTCCACTTCGAGGTTGTACATGTGGTCGTAGCCCGTCTCGTCGTTATAGTATTCGTCGGCGAGGCCTGCAAAGCCGTGACCGAACTCATGGATGATGACATCACCCGAGAAGCTGTTGCTGCTTGCGCTGGAGCAATAGAAGTTATAGATGCCTCCTCCCCCGTATTTGTCAGTGTTGACGAGGATATAGATCTGGTCGTAAGGCACCTGACCAGCCAGGTCACGGATGTCGCGGTTGTCGGTACTCATGCAGTAACGCTCCGAGTCGAAGGTCCAGAAGCTGAAACGCATGGCCGTGTTCTTGTAGATATGGTCGCCAGGCATGGTACAGCCGCTCTCCTCGGAAGGCACCATCAGACCACGCACGTTGAAGCTCTCGCGGTAACGGTCGTATGGCGCATAGTCGAAGAGACTCTTCACGAAGAAGTCGCAGTCCTTGATGAACTTGCCCATCTCGGCCTGCGTGTAGCCTTCAGGCAAGATGACGATGTCGACGGCATGGGTGATGTCCTTGTTGCCGATCCAAGCGTCGTAGACGGGCAGGTCGAGCTTGTCGTAGTCGCGGATGAAATAGTCGCTGGGGTTGACGGTGAGACGCATCCCTTCCACCAGCTCATTTTCCCAAGTCTTTCGGTACAAGGCAATGTCAATCTTCACCTTGGGGAAAGGCACGACGACCGACTCTTCAAAACTCTTGGTAAGTTTCAAGGCTTCGGGCGTACTGGTCCACTCGCCGTAAAGGTTCTGGTAACCTTTGGAGAACAGGAGATGGTCAGTGCCCGCCTCAAACACCTTGACGATGTAGTTGCCAAACTCCAGATCATCAATGAGGTTAGTCTTCGAGCCACTCCAATAAGGTTCGTGTATGAGTTCCTTGAGCGAGAAGGTGGTCGTCTTGTTGTTGCCCGTCAAGACGTAGTCGACACGTAGCGACGACTCAGTGAAATACTGGTCAAATTGAGCCCAAGCCACCATCGGCAGCAGGGCGAAAAGGAATAACAGGTTTTTCTTCATCGTTGGTTGATTCTAATAAATGGCGTCAAAAATGTTCTTGACATATTTGAAATCCGGCGAGGTAAGTCCGTCGAGTTCCTTCACTACTTCGGGATGACTCTTTGTGGTGATTTCCTTCATCTTTCCGTTTTTGTCCATCATCTTGAAGATGGAGCGGATGTTTTTGCCGTTTTCATCATAGTAATAGCGAACCTCAAACTCAAATGTATCATCTATAGAATTGAGCATCTCCGTAAAGTGTGTGAAAAAGAACAACGGTTTTCCGTTGTCATCAAATAGGTATTCTTCCAAATAGTCGCGAGCGGCCACATTATAGGTGCGGTGCACCATGCGAAGGGCATAGTCATTGGGATAGGGTTCTTCCTCATCATCCCGAAGCTCGTTATAGTAAAACCAAATCGAATCAGATCTCATGCCAACGGCCGCCCAGTTTTGCTTTCTGACGACAATGGTATAGTTTAAAGGATATTGATCTGCGGAATTTTCGGCAATAAGTGCCAAACCCTCTGAATATTTCTCTCGAGCGAGTTTGATGCGATCGTCTACTTTCTTGTTGTTTTGTGCCAGTATGGGTAGCGACAGACACATCAACAACACCATAAGAAGTGCTTGTTTTTTCATCATTAGACTATTTTAATGGTTAACATTACGCAAAAGTAGGCATTTTTCAAGAAAATCGTATCTTTGCCAAGCAAAAAAACACCAAACTATGAAGACAAAAGCATTATTCTTTGCGATGGCCATGGCATTGGCGGCCTGCAACAACGGCAATCCACAGGACCAAAAGGCCATAGAGCCCGAATCGACAGCCATCCAGGCGACAAATGACAATCTCCCCAAAAAAGACATTATCACCGATGACGGTCTTGGCGAGTTCCAGCTTGGCGCCGTCATTCCCGAATCACATCCCGATTACGACATCAATCCAGTCGTTTCGGTCGACGAGGAAGACATGGAGGAAGTCTCCTTTGAGTTCAGCAAGGACGGCGAGGTGCAGTTTACCATCTTCCCCGCCTATATCGATGAGACCGACGCCCAGTCGAACGAAATTGGGGACATCATGGTGGTGTCGGACCAGTTCACCCACAATGGCATAGGTGTTGGGAGCAACGTCAACGACATCTTGAAAGCCAACCCTAACTTGGAAGTCACTTTCTATGACGACCAGTATTTCCGCATCAACGACGGCGGCATCACTTATCTCATCAGTAGCGAGGCCTACAACGGCCCATTGCCGGAAGTGCCTTTCGACATTCCTGCGCCTGTCGAGAATCCCACTTTCAAACCTGACGCCAAGGTGTCGTCCATCTGGATTCACCCGACGTTTTGAAAGCAAACAAAAAAGCCCTGCCTCACAGCAGGGCTTTTTTTTGCTCCATAAGTCGAATCAATAATACTCAATCTCTCTTGACACTTCCGTTTCGTTGACATATTCAACAACTTGATCCGTGTCCGTCTGTTTTCTACGTGTCCAGTTGCCATGATCGTCGAATTCAAGATAGGTGTATTCGGTAACCCACATTAGGTTCACCTCTTCGGGCCCATCGGTCTCTACGACCTCATACTGCTTTGTCTTCACCAATCGTCCGTCGGCATCATACTCGCGGTCGGTCAACCAAAGTTGGCCTTCATAGCCAGACAAAACTTGGGTTACCCGCCCATCATGCCATCTGTATTCATCCACGTATTCATAGCAGAGGATAGAGTCGATTTGGCCTTGGGCATTGCGAGTCCAACGGCAATAGTCCACCACCTCGCCATCGTCATTCATATCACGCTGTGGCTTTTCAAGGGCGAACGGGTCTTGGCCGTCAACCGAAGTGATTTTGCCATTACGGTCGAACTCCACAAGGTCGCAACGTTTCACTGGGCCTTGCAGGTCGAAAAAGACCAAGTCGGGCGAAGTGGTCACCGTCGTTTCTTGCACGGTTGGCTTAACGTCTTCCTTTGTTGCTTGCTTTTGGCCGTTATTGTCGCACGCGCTGAAGACAAGGAGCGTCGCGCAGGCAGCCAGTAATAGATTATGTATTTTCATGATTTATAGAAACTATTGGTTTGTTGTGTTTAAGGATTAACAGAATAGATGGCCTGGAAGGCGGCGTTCAAAGCGATGAAATGATCAAAAACCATGGAATAAGCCGATTCCAGCTCTTCATCAAGTTCGCAGATCTTCATTTCGCCGTTCTTGTCGGCTCGTTTGCAGATGGTGCGGAAGAGTTTCCCATTGGCATCATAATAGCCACGCAACTCCACCATCTCGTCCTTGGCATAGCCGTAACGCGTAAACCAGAACAAAGGCGGCAACTAGTTTTTTCATGTTTTTTATTTTTATTGTTAAAACTCATTCTCATAAAACCCTTCGTTGGTCTTGCGCATCGAGGTGCCGTCCCAAGTGTATTCGACGCGGTGCTCCGTGTTACTTTCGTCTCTGTGGACAATCTCCATGGCATCGTCCCTAAAAATGATATCAATGACCTTGACAAAGCGGAATCCACCCACATTAGTCTCATAGTCATTCATGCCTGGCTCAACCTCAGCCTCGGTCACTTTTCCATCCTTGAATACATAGGTCTCGATAGGCGAATAGCCTGCATCCACATCGTCACCCTCATCTCCGGGTTGCCAATCTGTAGTCACATACACCTTGAAGCCACCGGCCTTCAGAGGATAACAATGCAAATAGTATTGGAAGACATCGCAGTAGCCGTCACAGCTGTGGTTATACAGCTCCCTGAAATAATAGATTGAGTTGACGTCGTAATAGGCCTTCAAACAATCAGGATAGGCGCCGCCCTGACCGGACTCGTCCAAGGCCGTCTTAAGGGCTTGCATGTCGCAGGTGTCGTTCTCCCAATGATGGGGCTTGTAGATACGGATATACTGCACCGTGGCATCGGGTCTGAACTTAGGATTCGCGATCTCGCCATCCACGAAGCTGCCGTCGATGGCATCTTTCGGGCCCACATAGTCGATGCGGTTCTCGGAGGATTCACTTTCTTCGGTCACGACAAATTCGCCCTCCTTATAGTATGCCTTGTTTTCGAGTGCACCTTTGTAGAGCAGTCTGTTGAGCGTGTCGCCGATCTTGCCGCGGTAATAGGTCAAGTCCTTGGCAAAGACGTCTATGGCCTGTATCTTGCCTGCCCCATCGGGATGGAGCTTGAGGAAAGGCTCTCCGTCGCGGTTGAAGGCGAGCACCTCGCCTTCGTAGCGCTTGCTGAGTCCGGGCAACTCTTCGGGCATGCTGTCGTTCAGATGGAGGCCGCCCAAGCCATCGCGATCGACAAGAGGATAGGTCCTCGCTTCGTTGTTCAGAGTGGGAACAAAACGCTCGCCGTCCCACACGTACATCCTTGCCGACAGGACCGACATGAACTGTTCGTCGTAGTTGAGCGTCTCCGCCTCCACCATCAGGGTGTCGCCCTTGACATTATAAAGCATACGTTCGTCCCATTCCGACTTGAACCCATTGATTTCATCGTCGCTGATGCCATACAGGAGGAAGGGATAGGCCACCATTTCTTCCATGGTGGGAACGGGCAACATGCCGTTCGCGGGAGTCAAGACGTCGTCCTTGTAGATGTAGGTCTTCACGGTCTGCTCGCAGCCGTCGAAGCAGCCCTCGTTGACCAGCATGGCCAGCCATCCGCCGTTTTTCAGCGGGAAGCAATCCACGGTGAACCTATGGTTGCCTCCGTTTTCCATATACAGCCCAGCGTCCATGTCGTTACCTTCGCTGTCGCCGAAATGGCGGTGGCAGTCGTCGGGACAGGTGTAGGTCTTCGTTTGGAAACCTTCGTACAAGTCTTCCTTGGGAATGCGTTCAAACATCTGAAAAGCAATGCCTTTGTCATCGACTTTTGGCGCCTCCACGGGTGTGTCGGCTTTCTTTTCTTTCTTGTCGCCGAAACAGCCGTAGCCAACAAACAGCAAGGCTAGTGCTGTTACGGCTAAAATGTACTTTCTATTTTCCATAAGGTCGTATCATTTTTTATTAATAACCCACACTGGCTTGGAACTCCACGGGTTGGTTCAATCCCTGTCCCGTCAAGTCGAGACCCTCGATAGGATTGACGACGAAGTAGGCGGGATTGTCGCTATAACTCAACTCAAATACGCCTTTTTCGCAAATCTCCGACTCTTTTGGGTCACTGCTGAGGTCAGTGGCATCAATCAGTCGGGTCAGCTCGTAGCCATAACGGAACTTCATTCCATCCCAATCCAATGCGATGGGCCAGAAACGGCCTTGCTTCTCCACGACAGCCTCTTCCTGTAGGCGTTCCTCAACAAACCTCATCTTCCAATCGGCGGATAGGTTCAAGGTGTAAAGGGTAGTGGGCCATTCCGGGTCGTCGCCGTAAACATAATGCTTCAACCAGTTGTATAATGTGTACTCATCTACCTCGTATTCGTTGCCCTCCTCATCCAGTCCATAGATGGTGACGTAATCGTAGAACACGGTGCCGTCCTCGTCCTCCCAAGGACCTCCAGGGCCGTCGGTGAAGCCAACGATGTTGTCCATGGGGATCACAGTGGCTTCCAAATCGCCAGTGGAGACAGTATTCCATAGGCTGAGCATCTGCACCTTGCCCTCCTCGGTAAGCACGCAGAGAATGGGGTTGTAGTCCTGACCCATGTCGGCGATGATGAAGTTCTTCGGTGCGCCTTTCAGTCCTTCCACTTTGACAGGCTCATCAGGCAGACGATACGAGTCGTCGTCGACGATGCCAACGGGCAGGATTTGGTCCTTATGGAAGGTGAGCCACAGGCCACCGTCTTTGATCTCACCCGTGATGGCGGGCTGGTCGTCAGAAATAGTGACATAATCCTGCGACAGCTCCGTCGTATCTTCATCTACGGGTTGGTTGTTTGTGCCACATGAGGCAAAGAGAAGAAATGCCAAGGATAAGGCAAGGTAAATGTGTTTCATGGCGTGATGTTTTAATGTGTTTGATTCTACAAAAATACTAAAAAACCAATAAACCGATAAAAAAAGACTATTTTTGCACGAAATACCGCAAAATGACCGAACCGTTACTCTCCATAAGGAATCTCAAAGTCGCCTTCAAGCACGAAAGCCAATGGGTGGAAGCCGTCCACGGCATCGACCTCGACGTGATGGCGGGTCGCACCTTGGGTCTCGTGGGCGAGTCGGGATCGGGCAAGTCGGTGAGTTCGTTGGCGGTGATGCGCCTGCTCAACGAGCGGGTGAGCCGCATCGAGGCCGACAGCATCCGCATCGAAGGCGAGGAAATCAAAGGCTACACCGAGAGCCAGATGGCCGAGGTGCGCGGCAAGCGCATCGCCATGATCTTCCAGGAGCCTATGACGTCGCTGAATCCAGTGTACAAGTGCGGGTATCAGGTTAGTGAGATGATATTGCAACACGAAGACGTCAGCAAGAAGGACGCTAAGGAGCGTGTCATCAGCCTTTTCAAGCAGGTGATGCTGCCGCGGCCCGAAGCCATCTACGACAGCTATCCCCACGAGCTCTCGGGCGGACAGAAACAGCGTGTGATGATCGCCATGGCCATCGCCTGCCATCCCCAGCTGCTCATCGCCGACGAGCCGACCACGGCCTTGGACGTCACCGTGCAGCTCGAGATCCTGAAGCTGCTGCGCAAGTTGCAGGCTGAGACGGGTATGGGGATGATCTTCATCACCCACGACCTCGGTGTGGTGGCCGAGATCGCCGACGACGTGGCGGTGATGCACAACGGCGAGATCCTCGAACGTGGCACGGTGAAAGAGATCATGAGCCACCCCAAGCATCCTTACACGCAAGGCCTCCTCGCCTGCCGTCCGCCCATGGACGTGCGACTCAAGCGCCTGCCCATCGTCAAGGAGTTTCTCGACGGACAGTGGCAAGGCGGCAAAGAACAAATCCTACATGACCTGCAGATCACCGAAGCGGAGCGTAAGGCGCACCTTGAGCAGCTCTACAGCAAGACACCCCTCTTGAAGGTGGAGCATCTGCAAACCTGGTATCCCTTGCGCAAAGGCGTGTTCAGCAGGGTCTACGACCACGTGAAGGCCGTCGACGACGTCACCCTCGACGTCTACGAGGGCGAGACCCTCGGCCTCGTGGGCGAGTCGGGCTGCGGCAAGACCACCCTAGGGCGCAGCATCCTGCGACTGGCTGAGCCCACAGGTGGCAAGGTGTGGTTCGACGGCGTGGAGGTGACCGCGCTGAAGGGACAGGCCCTGCGCGACTTCCGCAAGCAGGCCCAGATCGTGTTCCAAGACCCCTACTCCAGCCTCAACCCACGCATCACCATTGGCGAGGCCATCGCGGAACCGATGCGGGTGCATGGTTGCGGAACTACGGGGCCTTCGACAGGCTCAGGCGCCCTCAGGGACGCCGTTTGTGAGTTGTTGGAGCAGGTAGGCTTGAAGGCGGAACACTACGACCGTTACCCGCACGAGTTCTCGGGCGGACAGCGGCAGCGCATCTGCATCGCGCGTGCCTTGGCGGTCAACCCGAGGCTGGTCATCTGCGACGAGTCGGTGTCTGCCTTGGACGTGAGCGTGCAGGCGCAGGTCCTCAACCTGCTCAACCGCTTGAAGGAAGAGCGCGGACTGACTTACATCTTCATCTCGCACGACCTCAGCGTGGTGCGTTTCATGAGCGACCGCGTCGTGGTGATGTACAACGGCAAGCCCATGGAGATGGACGATGCCGACCAGCTGTTTGAGCACCCGCAAAACGCCTATACGAAGAAGCTGATAGCGGCTTTGCCGGGAAGGGTACTCTAAAATCCCAGGAGACCCATATCTCCTCCCGAGCAGACCCGGGGTTGCTCGTGTTAGAACCCGGGTTATTTCCATAGGCAGACCCGGGTCTTTTTTTCGGGGGCATATCGGACATAAAAAAAGGCGCCACCTTGCGGTGACACCTTTTACTTTTTTGGCATTGCCTTCGGCAATCTTTTGGATTGCTTCGCAATTATTTTTTGGGGGATTGCTTCGCAAGAAATACGCAGTATTCAACGTAGTTAAATCTTTCAAAAATCTATTTCAAAATCTTTCAAAATCTATTGCTTTGATTTTCATCGATTTTTGATCAATTTTTAACTGATTTTTGATAGATTTCTCGGCGTTAGCCGATCCCATCAAAAACAATTTTTGACAGATTTCTCGGCGTTAGCCGATCCCATAACGTTATTCCTCTCTGCGTTTTTTAGCCACGAGGTAGGCGCCGCCGAGGGCAGCCAGCAGGGCGATGCCGGCACCGAGAGGAGCGTCTTGGTCGCCATTAAGATCGTGGCCTGGCAATTTGGGTGTGAGAAGACCATCACCGCGGTAATCAGCACCATAGAATTCCTCATCGCTGACGACGCCACGTTTGAACAGACCGCCGCCATATTCCGCAAATGAGCTGAGGCTCAAACCAAGGACGATTGCTATTGTTAATACTAATTTCTTCATCGTTTTATAGTTTTTATGTTTGTTTCTAATTCTATGTTCGTTCTTCAGGTTTGTTTTACCCTGACCATTGACCCAGACCCAGACCGTTATCCCCATGGGTGGGCGGTCAGGGTCAGGGTCAGGGTCAGCGGTCATGGTTATCTCACCACCACCTTTTGGGTCTTCACGTTGTCGCCGTTGATGAGGCGCATGACATAGACGCCCGCAGGTTGGCCAAGGCTGATTTCGGTGCAGCCGTTGATCTGTTCGCTGCTAAGCAAGCGGCCGACCACATCCATGATTTGCAGGGTGGCCTTACCTTCGTTGCCAATCACCCACTTGCTGCCGTTGAAGAAAGCAAAGTTTTCCTCAAGGCCGGTAGTGTTAGCATAGACCAGGGTGAAGCGCTCGGCATAATCAGTAGAGCGTGCCTGGAAGGTGTAGTTCGGGTTGACCAGTAAGTCGACATCGTCGCCAGTCTTGTGGTCGATGAGGTGGAGGTAGTCCATGTCAACATTCTCGACCTCGATGTTGAGGGTGTAGGTACCATTCTCCTTGGCCTTGAAGTTGACAGGCAGGGAGTTCTCGTTACCACCGCTGACCACGGCATATTGGTCACCGTTCTGAGGGATGTATATCTTGGTGTTGCTGTTGTCGAGCATGAACTTGGGCAACGAGCTGTTGTCGTTGAAGCGAACCATAGCGCGGTCGATGGTGGCAGCACGATCCTTGCGGACGTTGAGGACGACCTTGGCACCGCCGCCGGTACTATTGCCTTGCACAAAGGTCACCTTCGGTTCTGTTTCATTTTCAAGAGCTTTAACAAAGACGCCCTGCATAGCTTCAACGGAGCGGTTTTCGGAAAGGATGATTTCGCTGCCGCCTTCACCCATGACATAGCAGTCGCGATTGACAGTAGCAGTGGTTGCAAACGGATTACCCATCAGGTTCCAGCCATGCATGATGGGATCGGAGTTCGTCGTGGAGTACACCAGATCGAACGTTCCATCTCCGCTATATGCCGTACCAGTAAAGGTGAGCGTTGCACCTTCTTCTCTAGCATAGAGATAACCCTTGCCAGGTTCGAGGTTGAACCCAGGATTAGTTGAGTTCTCTCCTTCTTTGTAGTTAATCCACTCATTATCCTTGGTTTGGTCGAAGTAGAAGAGGTCGTAGCCACCCGAGGTAGGAATCATGTTCGTCACAGCGCCAGGACTCACTTGGCCGATGGGGGAAGCGATGAGGTAGTAGTTGCCCGTACCTTCACCGTAGCCAGTAATGTCGAGGGGGTATCCGGAAGGAACGGTAGTGAAGTTGAAAAAGGCGGGACTAGTTGTGCCATTTCCATAGGAATTACCAGCATTCCAAGAAACGGTTTCCCATACTGTTCCATCAGGCAAAGTAACGTTTTGAAACTCTAAAGGCAATATTTCACCACTTTCATTGTCATATACAAATATAGTGGGGTATTGAGTGCCGCTAACACCCCAGAATTGGCACTGGTAATAATAAGCACCCCTCTGGCCATCACCATATTGAACGTTCGGATTAAATAACGGTCGTTTGGCCATTCGGCAATTATTGTATTGATCAAAAGCGACAATCTCCAAATAATCGGCACCGTTATTTTCGGTGCCAATAACTTGACCATCAATCTTTAATAATCCGTTTATCTTCGTGGCATACTGGCAGTCATCCTTTTTGACCGTATAATGCTCATTTGCAGCATACATAAACACGCTCGACATGCATGCGATAAGAAATACTAATGCTTTTTTCATTTTATTGATTGTTTTCGATTTAGCAATATAGATTACGTTCTATCAGGAAATATCCACTAAGATTAGTGGCGGTTTTTAGCCCCCACTTGGAATCTAAGGGTCTTAATTTGGTTGCTGTTCGAAAAATACATATAACCATGACCAGGAATCAATGTATCAATTTCTCCCAGCCAAAAGTCATCTCCTAAATACTCCGCAACGCCATCGCTGCCTTCAATCAAGTCATTTTCTTCGGGCTCGAAACCTTCTACATTTAAAATCGTCAATTCCTCGTTCATTGGGAATCCTATCCAATTCCAGCCAGGATTGATTGTAATCTCAAATTCCGTAGAATTTGCTAACATACCTTGCACAGCAATCTCACATTCGGTAGTCGTCTGAACAAAATACATCTGATTAAGTTCGATGCCGAAATCATCCAAATCACCCAACCAAAAACCATCTCCAAGATTCTCTGTCGTACCATCTCGACCCTCAATCATAATGCCATTGTCACCCAAACCGGCTTCCAATTGAGCCAGCAAGTCGTCAGCGACGACATTGAAGGACACCCAGTTCCAACCAGCAGCTAAAACTATCGTCTGCGTCTCTGTCTGCGGCGCATTCGTGAAATTCAGCTCAATAGGATTAGCATACGTACCCCAACCTTCGTCTTGGGTGGGTTTGGTAACAGCGCAGGTGCTGTACACGGTCTGAGTAGCAGCGTCATACAGTTTGAAGCTGATGGCTTCAGTGGTATTGTAATTGTAGAACACTTGGATCCAGAACTGGTCGTTGGCAACGCTGTTGTTGACAACGCAGTGGTTGGCAACGTTGGCACGGCCACGCAGCTCATCGCCCGCAAAGGCACCAAGGGTCAGGTTTGTGAGGTCCGTTTGGGCAATGCCTTCAATCGACACAGTGGCAACAATAGGCGTATTGCTGCTCCAATTGTGTGAATTCGGATTGGTATCCCAACCGTTCTGTGCGCTCGCCGCTCCGCAGAGGAGCAGGGATGCCATTAAACATAGTATTCTTCTTTTCATATTCTAGTGATTTTTGTATTATTATCCCATTTATAGGCTGCGAAGTTAGTGATTATTTCTTTTCTTGCAATGTTTTTTTCAAAAAAAATTCCCTTGGACATGAAATTGAGGAGATTTCTCCTTGTATCTTGTTGCCCTCATATAAGCCATTATTGTTGCCTCAGAAAGACATAACCATGTCCAGGCTGCAGTGTGGTGAGGGTGCCCCTCCAGCTGCTGCCGTTGTAGGTGGCAGTGTTGCCGTCCTTGTCGGTAATGGTATCGCCGTTGGTGGGCGAGATGCCGAGTTCGGCGATGGCGTCGGCAATGGCTTTGGCTGTTGTGCCTGTATAGCCGAACCAGTTGTAGCTAGGCTCGATGTCTATCTCCACCGTGGCGACAGGCGTGCCAGTCAAGGTGAGGTTGACGGCTTCGCTGGTCTCGATCTTGTACATTTGTCCAGACTCGATGCTCGTCAGTGTGCCGCTCCAGTTGCCGTTCTCATTGCGGGCGAAGCCGGCGTTCTGCGAGTTGATGAGGACAGCGTTGCTGCCGAGGGCCGCTTCGAGTTGCTCAAGCGTCATCGCCTTGGTGGGGGTCCACCAGTTGCAGCCTTGTGAGAGTTCAACGGTCATCGCCTCTGCAAAATTGGCCACAAGATTGCGGTCGCTGGCTACGGTAAAGCTGTAGCTGGCATCAGTCGACGCTGCAGCATCGTTTTCGGTCCAATTCACAAAGCCGAAGCCTTCGTTTGGCGTGGCAGTCACGATGCAGGTTTCGCCTTCATAGAACGTTGCGGTGACGGTACCCGTTTCCTCCTCGCCTTCCACAATGGTGATGTCGTCAACGCAGAGGAACCATTGGTCGTAGCAGTCGTAGTGGCGGATGGCCACATAGCCCATGCCACTGTAGGCGCTAAGGTCGGCAGTATACGGCGTAGTGTTATATCCAGCTTGGGACAAAGACAAGGTCCAAGTCGCAACAGTCGTGAAACTGGCTGCGTTGGTATTGTCGGTCGTTGATACCATTACGGAGAACTTCTCTGCACAATAGCTGGTGTTTCTAGCGCCAGCATAGAAAGAGATGCTTCCACCCAAGCGTACCTGCGGAGAAACGAGATAGTTGTCAGGGGTGACAGCGGTGCCAGAACCGCTCGAGGAGCCCGAGATGTAGGACTCGGAGAGCATGAATCCGTCGGAGTTGTTGTGGCCATAGCCAGTAGAGAAGTTATTGTTGGAAGTGGGATAAGAGGTGTTATGCATCCAACTGTTAGGCGAAGTAGTATTGCCTTGGAAGGTCGTCCAGCCCTGCCAGCCGTCCTCAAAGCCGTAGACGAGCTCATCTCTGTTACCTCTTCCACCGAACGCGACGGTGCCGCTTTCAACAGAATTGGGGGAAATCGTGATGGTGTATTGTGGGATGACGGTGAAGGTGGCTGTATAGGTGGCATTCTCCGTCACCGTGAAGGTGTAGGTGGCGTTGGTGCTCACCACGGTGTTGTCTTTCTTCCAGTTGGTGAAGGTGTAACCTGTGTTGGGTGTGGCTGTAAGGGTGCATTGGTCGCCCAATTCGTATACGCCACCACCATTCACAGTGCCGCCTTCTGCGGGATTTGCCGTAGCGGTAATGACAGCTTGATTCGTATTGCCCACTACGTCAATCGTGCCGAGATACGTCACCTTGTTGTAGCCAAACACACAGAGCGTTAGCTCGGTGCCAGCCGTCAAGGTGCCGTTGATGCTGATGTTGGCCGTGGTGCCGTTCACAGTAGCCTTGCCCAAGATGTTGTGATCCGCGTCGGTGATAGTAGCCACTGCCCCGTTGCCGTTGCTGACAGTGACGGCATAAGAGGTGGCACCCAAGTTAATATTGCCGTTATGGGTGACCGTCATGGCTTGTGGGGTCTTGGTACGGAGCATTAAGGTGGGATCACCATAGAGAACCCAGGCTTGGTAGGTACCGACAGCCGATTGATTGGTAGTGCTGTAATTGTCGAAAATGGCAAAAAGCCCATTGACAGCGGTTCCACCTAAAGTGCGTTTGATGTTGTTGCTCTTCAGTTCACAAAGGATGTCGACAAACTCGTCTTGTGCCCACATGGGCGGTATCCAGGGCTGAGAGATGTAGGAGAACATGCCGCCGATGGCTCCCGTCGGATTATTGCCGTTGGTGGCATGCATCCAAGTCTCGCCAAAGCAATCGCCACTTGCATAGTCGTACTTGCCAACCAAGCAGGCCACTGAGAAGATGAAGGGCAGTTTGTTGTTGTTGGTCAAGGCATTGACATTGGAATTCATGTAATAGTGTGATTGCCATCCCGTTTCCTCACCATGATTGCAATAATTGATGATACCCACTCCGCTATTGATATGGTTGCTGATGGTAGTAGTTGTTGAATTGGGATACCCACTAACACTCTTATAATCTTGATATACAGTAGAATAACCGTAATTCAACAAGTCAGTGCGAAGGTTTTCGATATGCTGGTAGTCATCTTCGTTGTTATGGCCGCCACTGCCTGCCGATGTGCTGATACCCAAGCCATTTTGGCACCATGTGGCCGAGGTGGTGAGGTCGCGCTCGTAGGTGATGATGCGATTGACTTGGGTGGTCACTTGGGAGGCACTACTAGCTGAGAAACGTCCGATGAAAATGTCATTGTATATGTCATTGCCAACCACTTGTCCATAAGGGTTGTCGCCCTTGCCGGCGTAGCTGGAACCGCCACCCGAGTAGGTATAGCCTGGTATCTGCGCCACATCGCCGACGAGCAGCACATGGGTCAGGTTGTTGTTGGCATTGTATTGGCTCTGGATATAGCTCTGGATAGCCGAATAGGTGGAGCCAGCGGTGCTCGTGCCTACGATGGTGGTGTTCACGCCTCGGGTCTTCTTCCAGTTGACGAAGTCGGTCATCGAGCTGATGAAGTTGTCGTAGCAAATGATGAGCAGGTCGCCTTCCTCGTCGAGGGGCGTGTAGCGGTTCATCGCGGCCTCATAGTTGATGAAGTGGCGCTGGTAGACGCTCTTGAAGTCGGGATCCATCTTGACGACGTTGCTGCGGCGGCTCTCGATGACATTCTCACCGTGGTCGTCCACCTTGTACATCTCCACCGTCATGTTGTAGTACACGCGGAGGGTCTTGGTGGCGGGGTTGTAGGCAAAGGGATAGACCACCATGTTCTGGCCGCGGAAGTCGCGGATGATATAAGGCTCATAAAGGCCAATGTTACTGGCTGGGAAGAACGCATCCTCGCTGTAGCATGCGCCGTATGTGTAAGGCACATCCTCGGGGTTGATGGTACGCGGGAAGTCGCCCTTCGACGGGGCCACCTCGATGCCTTCAAAATCCATGTATTGCGCATCGATGACGCGGATGCTCATGCGGGCCTTGTCGCCGATGAGCACGGGGATACCCGTCATGGGCATGTCGGGCTCGCCAGCATGGGCGGTGCTGACGGCCTTGGGCAGGGTGACGACTTGCGCCTCGCCTCTCGGCGTGGTGACGGACGCGGTGTAGAAACCAGGCACCTGCACGTTGACTTGGATGCTGTTTTCAGCGTTGCTGATGAGTTGGGTGCGGTAGGTCTCGGGTTGGTCGCTGAGGATGGAGGTCCATCGTGGAGCGGCCTGCTGCGCCGAAGCCCAAAGGGCGGCGACGAGCAATAAAGAAAGAGTAAGGTGTTTTCTCATATTTTTGGATTTCATTTGATTTCGAGACCACAAAAATAGGAAAAATAATACAAAAAAAGGGGAAAAATTGCATTTGAAGGGAAGGGGGCTTGGAATTCCCCCAGCCCCCTTTGCAAAGGGGGAGGGCCTACCGGACGCGGCGCAAAGCGACGACAAGAGCGCAAAGCGGGCTACAGCTAAAAAACCGCCCGTGTTTTCTCAATTGGAAAACACGGGCGGGCACAGTAAAGGGACTCTCCCCTGCTCTTTCACTTAGTTTTAATATGATGGCTGCATGGTCAACGTCTTCGGCTCCGAGCTGGCGTTATAGTAGATGTAGCCGTAACCAGTTTGGAGAGTGAAGTTTGAAATATAGGTTCCATAATCGCTTTGCCAGAGACTGCTGGCTTCGTTATAGGTATACGTGTGGCCATCTTCCGTGAGGATTTTGTCGCCGTCAGTAGGCGTCGTGTCCAAAACTACCCGGATTTCAACAGGAGCATTGCCAATGAAGCCAAACCAAGTGTAACCCTGTCCAAGTTCGACGGCGACAGTCGTAGGACGCTCGCCTGTGAAGCTGAACGAGCCGCTCGCTTCTGTCAGGATCTTGTACATCTTGCCAGGCTCGATGCTCATGAGCGTGCCGCCCCAAGTGCCGCCGGAGCGACGCAGGAAGCCTTCGTCCTGCGAGTTGATGAGGATGTCGCCCCCGATGCTGCCACTGTCAAAAGCCTGCATAAGCTCGTCGGCGGTGTTGCCCTCGAAAGGCGCCCACCATTTCCAAACTCCGGCGACAAGCGAATAAGTGGTCGCGCAGCCATCGCCCACAATGTTGGCGAAGCTGCTCCAACCCGCAGCGTTTTTGTAGGTATTAACGCTGCCGCAAGGCACGTAGACGGTGATGTTTTCCGTATTCACGTTTAGGAAGGCGTTGCTTTCGATGGTGGGCGGATCATAGCTCTCCACGATGATGGTGGTGAGGCCAGTGCAATGGTCGAAGGCATGTTCACCGATGGTGGTCACCGAGCCGGGCAGGGTGATGCTGGTGAGGCCGGTGGTGTATTCGAAAGCGCCGTGGCCGATGCTGACCACGCCGTTGGGGATGACCGTGTTCTTGCAGCCCGAGATCAACTTGTTGTCGGACTTTCGGATGATGGCGTTGCAGGCATTGCGCGAGTCGAAGGTGGCGTTCATCGGGTCAACCTCGATGGTCTCGATGCTTTCACTCACGAAGGGATTGTTGTTGATATAGTTCACCGAGGCGGGCACGTAGACGCTGGTCAAGGGGCAATGCTCGAAGGCATGCTGGCCGATGCTCGTCAGCGAGAAGGGCAGGATGATGGACTCGAGGCCACTACGGCTGAAAGCGTAATCGCCAATCTGCGTCACTCCTTCGGGGATGACGATGCTGTGCAGGCTCGAGCAAGGTATGATTTGACCTTGGTTATCGGTGGAGTAGCCGAAGGCATAATTCCCGATGCTCGTGATTTGCGGCGGCAGCGTGATTTGCGCCAAGCTGACGCAACCTGCGAAGGCATAGTTACCAATGCTGGTCAGGCCCGTGAAGTATTGCAGCTCGTTGAACAAGGCCATACTCGCTTGGTCTTTGAGGGCCTGGCCCAACTCAGTGACCGCGGCGGCCTCGGCATAGCTCAGCTCGCCGTCGTTGTTGCCGTCGCCATTTTGGTCCCATGCATAGAGGCAGGCGCCTTTGGTAATAATTTCGTCTTCAAACACGATATTGTTCACCGTGGCGAAGCTGTCCGACAGGGCCCAGTCGCTGTCGTAGCCCGTGTCGCAGGTGCCGCGCACGCGAAACTGGTAGGTGGCGCCCGGCGTGAGGCCTTCCACCGTCATGCTGTTCTCCGTGGTGAGGCCAGCTGACTGCCAGTCGGAGTAAATCGGCGTTTGGTAAACGAAATTATCGATAATGACACTATAGGTAGGTGGAGTGGTTCCTATAAAAGGATCACAATATTTCAGATGACCAATGGCAATATATCCGTTGCCTTCATAGCCACTCAGGTAACTACTCAAGTCGACGGTTATCTCTTGCGGGCGAGTTGACGTTTGCCCTGTAATCTGCTGATAAGTACCAACCCGTTGGAAATCATCATGGTCATTTCCTGTGGTGGAGACATAAATGGCCAAACGTTCACCTCTCGTTCCCCAGGCCTTGAAAGTCAAAGTTCCTGGCAGGTGTATTTGGGGAGTGATAAGCCAATGACTATGCTCGCCTTCTGTGCCAGTAATGTCTGAGGACATGGCATTATATGCATTTAGACCAGTACCTCCGCTAATCATCGTCCAACCAGCTTCTTCATTCGACCAATATGTCCAACTTTGTAATTGAGTAGGATTATTGAAATTGCTTGAAAGCTCAGTTTGTATCTCTGTCACTTCCCTATACTCCACCTCATAGCTCTCCGCATCGCCGCTCCAGCCGAGGGTGGCCGAGAAGGGTCCTACGTTAGTGACTTGCAGGTTGGTAGGTGCAGCGCAGGCTTCGGGTGTGGTGAACGCTACGGGGTTGGTCCAGGCGCTGTAATAGGTCTCGTTGCCCACAGTGAATCGGCCACGTAGGCTGACGTAGTAGTTGGTGCTGGGAGACAAGTTGCCTAGGCCGAAGACGTTGCCATTGCTCCAAGTCCACGGAGTGCCTATCGGCTCCATGTCCTCGTCGTACAGCTGCACGTCGGTGCCGGTCTGTCCCTCGCGCGGCGTCCATGTCAGTGCCACCTCGGTGGGGGCTATGGGCGTAACCAAGATGTCGGTTGGGGGAAGGTAGGTATCAGGCTCATAGGAGAAGGCGACCTTCGGGCTGAAAGTCTGGGCAAAAGGTTCAGAAGAGGACGGATTGTAATAAATGGACGGCTTGTAGGTGGGGTCGGTGTTATAGTTGTTCACACCCAACCAATCGGCATGGCCGAAATCCGTGCCGGGCGTGAAATCATACTGTTCCTGTTTGAAGCCCACCAGCAAGTTGCCACCAGTGTAGTAGAATGAATGGTAATCGCTTATGGTGATGGTCATGAGGTGGCCGCTAAGTTCAGGATGATGAGAGCCGATAAAAGACATCTCATCCCAATCGTAGAACTCGCCATTGCTAAAGTCGTCTTGGTCTACCACTTTCAAATAGACGTCGAAACTGGCATTTTCGCCCCATGGCCGTCCATAGGTATATTGCTGGTTGTCGAAGGTCAGGCTCTTGATATGGCTGTATTGCATGTCAGTGAGTTGCTCGGCGGGGATAATGAATTGGGTTTGCGACATTTGCTCGCTGCAGGCATCGCCTGTAATGGGCACGTTTTCATCTGCATCTTGTCCAGCGTTCACCACAACCGAGGGCAAAGGCAGTGTGGTGAATTCTATGTGGATTTGTTCGCTCTCTCCATCATCATATCCGCAATCTCCTTTCACATGTAAATGGTATGTCGTTCCAGGCTCAAGGTTGGTAAAGAGGCGGAAAGGTTCCTCGACAATAAAGTCATCCATGTCGTCTATTTCCTCACAACGGGTTATCCAGCTGGTCTGGTTGCTTTGGCCTGGCTCCCAAGTGACGAGAGCGGAGTGTTGGGTGATATTCACCACTTGCGGGTTGGTGGGCGGATTACACAAGATTGCGGTCGTGAACTCATTCGAAGCTGCCCAAAAGCTGGTTGCTGTTCCATCGTTGTAGCGCACCCAAGCCTTATAGGTTTCACCCGTATCCAGCCCTTCCATGGTCTTGTAGCGGTAGCCGTTAACGTGTGCATAAAAGAAATTGTTGGTATTGGCAGCCATGGCTTCCAACTGTGCCTGCGTCAAATTGTTTTGCAGGGTAGTGTTAGGCAAAGCCACCACCACATCCCACTTATACTGCACAGATGACGCAGGAGTCCAATTCACCTTGGCGGAGTGGCCGGCTATCTCGCTCACCGTCACCGCCGTGGGTGGCAGCGTTGGGTCGAACGATGTGATGCTGAAGTTGTCGATATGGATGCGGTTGGAGGCGTCGTTGGCGTCGGTGCACTCCATATAGAAGCCGATGAGAATGTCTTGGTTGGCATAGGCACTGAGATTGTAGGTGCAGGTATGGCCTTCGGGAAGGAGGCTTTCGAGGTCGGTGTAGCCCATTTCGTGCTTCCACGACTGCAACGGGATCCACGTCGTGCCATAGTCGGTTGAGACGAGCACTTTGATTATGGTGTTGTCTTGCGCATCAGGCGTCACGGGCACCATGTTGCCCGTGGGGCGGGTGAGGGCGAGGTCGACGCTGAGCATGTTGTTGTCGGCGCCGAGGTGCACGAAGGGCGAAACGAGCCAGAAGGCGTGCTGATAGCCTCCGATGTTGACGTAAGCGTGCGACGAGCCGTTGAACACGCCGTTGGCTGCGCCGAACTGCCAGCGGCCGCTCTCAGGCGTGAGCGTGGCGGTGTAAGGGGCGTCGTCGCCTTGCAGTGCGCCGTAGCAGCTCTGCCACTTATCAGGGATGGTGCTTCCGTTGAAAAGCTGCGAGTAAGGCACCTGCACGACGTTTTGGTCGTCGATGATATTCGTGAACCGCGACCATTGGGGAGCCTGTTGATATGCGGTCTTGCTGCCCATCGGCACATAAACGGGGATGTTAGGCGCTATTCCCGTAAATGGGTTATTGCTTCCGACGGTGGCTGGCGTGGCGCGGTTGACGTACATTTCCTGCAGGCCTGTGCAACCGTTGAAGGTGTTGCTGCCGATGGTAGCCACGCTGGCGGGGATGGTCAGCGTGGTCAAGTGGTTGCAGCCCGCGAAGGCGCCGTTGCCGATGGAGGTCACGCCGTTGGGAATGCTGAGCGAGGTGAAGGCCGTGCCGCCCGCGAACGTCCAGGGCTTGATGGTTGTCAGGGCATTAGGTATGTCCAAAGCGGTGATTTCGTTGCCGAGGAGGTAGAGATGATGGGCTCGGGCAAGGGGATTGGCGGTATTGTCGGCGAAGTTGATGTTGCACCAGGCCGACAGGCTGTTGATGTCGACACGCTGCAAGCCCGTGCAGCCTGTGAACGCGTAGTAATCAATGGAGTTCACCGTGGTGGGAATGTTGATCGACGTCAGGCCCGTGCAGCCGAAAAACGCGTTTTTTCCGATGCTTTGCAAGCCATAGGGAAGGGTCACCGAAGTGAAGGAGCAGCTATCGAACACATAGTCGTTGATTCGGGTCACCGACGACGGGATTTCCAGGCTGGTCACCTTATCATAACCGAGGTAGAGATTATTGCCATAATAAAGAGGGTTGGCGTAGGCGTTGGCGAAATTGTATCCGCACCAGGCGGCAATGCTATTTCCGGTCTGGAGGTTTACCTTATTCAGTTTTGCGCAATTCTTGAAAGCATCGGCACCAATGGAAAGCGAGCTTGAATTAAAAGACACACTCTGCAAATTGGAGGCACCATAGAAAGCTTCGGCTCCTATGCTGGTAAGACTGTAGGGTAACCATATGCTAATAATCCCTTTGCAATATTTGAAGGCCGCATTGCCTATCGTCGTCACATTACCGTCGATAACCACATAATCCACTTGCGTGCATCTGTACAACGCGTAAGGCCCAATGGCTGTAACGTTTTCCTCAAATGTGAAATTGGTGGGGTATTGTGAAAATAAATGATAAAAATTATGGTCCGCAGTATAGGTAGCCGATGCGATGGCGTTACTATTGATATAAACATCGTCCATCCAGTCGCAGCCTTCGAACGCACTGGTCCCGATGGAAGTGACCGTCGAGGGGATACGCACCCCGTTGATTTCATCGCAGTAATAGAAGGCAAGGTCGCCGATGCGCGTCAACGTGTAGGTAACGCCATTATGTTCAACGGTTGACGACAAGTTCAAAAAGTTCAATGGCTTCAGATAGCCCTCCCACGGCCAATACGCCGAACTGGGATAGTTTGTATTAGGATAGGTCAGCTCCACAGTGTGGTTTGTGTGATCGAGGATGTTGTAATACAAAGAACGCGTAACTGTGCCATTCTGGAAAGTCTCGACGGTATAGTCGATCTTGAAGTCCCAGGCAAATGCGCGTGCTGGAGCGAGTGCCAGCAGGATGAAGAGTGTGCCGAGGGCCAGCAGGCCGGGGCGTGTGGGTCTCGTTTCGTGTTTTGGGGCGGAACTCGGTTGAGGATTCTTAGCCTTTGTTCCTGTAAATTTGTATAAGTATCTCATAATGAATTGATTAAATAAATATTTTCAGATTCTATCGTCTACAAAGATAAAAACTTTATGGAAACCAGCCATAAAAAACTGAAAATTTGTTTGTTAGGGGAAGGGGTGAACGAGGGCGCGAGGTGATGACAAGGTCTCACGCAGAATTCGCAGAATTATGTGAGGCGCGAGGCGACGACAAGAGGCCTCGCCCTGCGAGGCACGGAGACCCGCTTCGCGTCATGGCGAGGCACGAAGCCATCCAAGAATGAGACCGGACAGAAAGACCTTACTCTGGATTGCTTCGTCGTGCCTCCTCGCAATGACGCAAAGCGACGACAAGGGCGCAAAGCGACGACAAGGGAAGAAAAAAGGCCGCCCTGGGGGCGGCCTCGTTGTTTTTTTCCAGCATCAATCACTGCTGCCGTTGGTAGACGTAGCCGTGGCCGGGTTGTAAGGTTACAACCCCACCCGTCCAAGTCGTGCCGTTGTAGGTGGACACGTTGCCGTTCTGGTCGGTGATGGTGTCGCCATTGGTGGGGGTGATGCCCAGGCAGCCGAGGGCCGTGGCGATGTCGGCGGCTTGCGGGCCGGTGTAGCCGAACCAGTTATGGCCAGGCATGAGGGTCAGGCTGACACCTGTGGCGGGTGCGCCACTCATGATGAGGCTGACGGGAGCCGTGGTCTCGATCTTGTACATCTGTCCGGGGACAATCTCCGTCAGTGTGCCGCTCCAAGCGTTGTTCTCATAACGCGCAAAGCCGTCGTCCTGCGAGTTGATAAGGACGGCATTGCTGCCGAGGGCTTCTTCGAGTTGCTCGAGCGTCATCGTCGTGGTGGGCGTCCACCAGTTGGAGCCTTGCGTCAGCTCGACGGTTTCGATTTCGGCAAAGAGATAGACGTCTTGTTGTCCAGAGGCATAACAAGAGAACAAGTTGTTCGTGCTATTGTATCTCATTAGGTTGTGCGAGTTCGTCCCTTGGGCTGTAATGGTTGCCACACCTTCGGAATTAATCTCGATGGACCACTGACCATTGGCATCGTTTTCTTCTTGAGTCCTCAGATAGTTCTTGCTACTGCTGGCAGCATAGAGGTAACCACCATTATCGCCCCAATTGGCATCAAAGAAAGTCCATGCGCCCGTAGTGCCACCCAACGTCAGCTCGCAGATGGTATTGTCGATGGTGTTGATGACATTATTGGCTATCGTCACTTCTTCGGCTGAACGGTTATTGTTGTTTTGCGTTGTACCTAAAGCCTTGCTGTTGTCAACATTGACAATCAGATAGTGTCTTCCAGCTTGTAGTTCGTCAGTAGTGGTGACCAATTGGTAGTTCACCGTAACGGGTTCTGACCACTGGGCATACAAGGTCAGGTTGTCGGAGAGTGCGACGCTGGCTTGGTCGGCATAATGGTCGCCAGAGCCGTCGGCAGCCGTGTTCCAGCCAACGAAGTCGTAACCGTCGCGCGTAAATACATTGACCACGAGCATAGTGGGCTCTAATTCGTTCACAACTTGGGGAACCATGTTGCCCGAGCCACCATTGGCGTTGAAAGTGATGGTGTAAGTGACGGTTTCTGGATTGACTTTCTTATAAAGTTGGATGGCTTTTTGCTGGGTATAAGTGGACGATTTATAATAACGGAATCGCCGATCGGATGTCGCGCTATTGTAACGCAAATAGGCACCACCGGAGCCCTTGACATCTACATCGCCATTGTTATAAGTAATTGTATTAGTATATGCTTGTGTTAAGCTAGACTGCAATCCGTTACTATTTGAAGTTCGACCGATATAGTATCCACTAGCGCTCTTGATGGTGTAGCTATTCCCGGACTTGGCGATGGTAAATTGCGCCGCCTGCGTGGTAGCATTGCAAGCAATAGCATTGTCGTTAATGGTAACAGAAATGGTATTTCCCGTAGCATCAAGTGTCGTCAAACCTCCGTTGAAAGCCACACTGCCACCTTCGTAGACAATCAGATATTCCCCACTCCAGTCACTGAGGGCACTGGTCACCTTGACATATTGGGGATTGGCCACGAATGAGGCAGTTACGGTGACATCGAATTCAGGCATCGTGAAACTGTCGCCTGTCACTGTGACGATGTTGCTCACATTTTCGGTTTCAAACACATGCCAGCTGTCAAGGGCATAGCCGTTGCTTGGATTGGCGGTAAGGGTGACAGTCTCTCCTACCATGGCACTGGTCTTGTCGGCGCTGATGCTACCATTTGAGACCTCGCTGACGGAGATTTCGTATACGGGTATTTCAGCGAACACTGCCGTATAGGTGGCGTTGCCAGTGACGGTGAAGCTGCGCGGATTCTCTGTGTTGCCGTCGCTCCAGTTTTGGAATTCAAAGCCTGCGTTGGCAGTGGCGGTCAGCGTGCAGGTCAAGCCTTCGTAATAGGTACCCGCACCGCTGACGGTGCCGCCTGCTGCGGGACTGGCATTGGCGGTGATGGTATACTGGGTAGCGCCGCTGGGGATGGAATTACCGCTGAGGCTAACCGTGGCGGTGGTGCTGCCACAGGTGAAGGTCATGTTGCCCGTGATGCTACCTGGGTTGGCATTGGCAGAGAGGCGCACATAGACCATGGTGCGGAGCTCACCATTGGTGGGCGTCAGCGTCAACGTGCTGGCATAGGTGCCCGTGGCGGTGGTGCTGGCCTCAAAACCGGCAGGAAGCGTGACATTCAGATTGCCCTGCATGTTGGCAGCGACGACGGACACACCCTGTGACTCGGAAGGTGATACGCCGCCTACCGAATTAAAACCACTCAGGCTACTCGGTGAGACCGACAAGGCGGCATTAGTCCCCGCAGTAACCTTGGCCAATTTGATTATGTTGTTATCGGTTGCCGTTGAATTGTATGAGCCAGATGAAGTGGTCAGGGATGTAGCCGATGATGGATCAAAGTCGTTAGTGTCACTATCGATGTAACGGGCTCTATTCTCGTTTGTGGAATAGGTCCTGAAATACATTCTGGCCGACACGGTGTAACTACCCGTGTTATCATCGAAGGTAAGTAGCAAGTTGCTATTGCCGTCATACTCAAATGGGGTATCCAGAGTGAAGGTATACCAACCCACGGAGTTGAAGGTACAAGTGCCGGAATACACGAGATGGTCCGAGGTCTCATTCACCCAATTGTTTGATAGCGAGCTGTTCGAGGTGTTCGACATATAGATGTTGAAGTTCCTGGAACCCGAGCTCGAGGCACTTCCTGAAGTGCTGCTGCCTAAATAGTAGAAACTGATGGCGGTGATAGTACCAGCAGAGCCAACTTCAGCAGAGGTGTATATCTGCTGCGTCAGCGAATAGCTATAATAGACGTGCGTGGGCAAGGCCCAGCCGGTGGTGTTGACGGCAGTGGAGCCTATGGTGATCTCGTTACTCTGTGAGGAAACAAAGGTGGCTGCTACGGTAACGTCAAAGTCGGGCATGACGAAGCTATTACCATTCACGGCAATGGTTGTATTGATGTCACCCGTCTTGAAGACGACCCAGTTGTTGAGGTTGTAGCCTGAAGCTGGCGTGGCAGTCAAATTGACGACATCGTTTTTGTAGGCCGTAGTGTGGTCGGCGCTGATGGTGCCGTTGGTGACAGAGGCCAAAGTGATGTTGTGCAATGTCAGCGGAGCAAAATTAGCCACAAACGTGGCAGGACCCGTCACGGTGAAGCTGCGCGGATTTTCAGTGTTACCATCGTCCCAATTGACGAAGTCGAAGCCCGAGTTGGGTATGGCTGTCAACGTGCAAGTGGTGTTTTCGTAGAGTTCGCCGCCGCCTGTGACGGTACCTGCATTGCTCGGGTTGGCCGTGGCAGTGATGGTGTATTGCGTGCCACCCACGATGCTGATGGTACCAAAATAGGGCTGGTATTGCTGGCGAGTGACGACCACATAGAGGGTGCCGCTGCCAGGGATGGCATTGGTGAAGTTCACAGTGGCCACACCTGACGAGTTGGCCTCGGCAACGCCGTAGATGACCGAGCTGTTGTCGGTGACGGCGACGTAGGAGCCCGCCAAGGCGTTAACGGTGATGGAGGTGGTACCCGGGGTGACCGTGCTGGGTATCGTCACGGTGTTCACTTCGGGTTTGGTGATGTAAGGCATCACGGAACCATCACCAAAGGTGTGGTAGAACTGGAAGTAATAGTGGGCCGAGTTGTTGCAATTACCGTCAGTAACGCCGCTGTTGGTGTTACCATTGGTGACGGCTTGCTGCACAGCGAGATTGCCAAGATACAGCAGTGATGATGCCGAATTCCAGTATTGGTCTTCAAACATAATATCATATACGCCTTTTGAAGAGGCCGATTGTGTCGGGTAGTTGCCTGCTGAATATGAATGGGCTCCAACTGCCCAATAAAAGTCCTCATACCAATAGGAATAGGGTGAGCAGCCAACATAGGCAACGGCACCGGCATTGGGGACACGAATCATGGTTTCAGCAAAACAGGCGTTGGTGCCTATGGCTGAACCAGGTGAATAGTCCGTCGAGGTATTGTTGAAGTTACCTGTGAGGCAGCAGTTACCCACGCCAAAGAAATACTTCCCCGTGTTGGTAAGCGTGGCCACGTGGGCGGCAGTCATTTTGGGCTGATACCACTCTTGCTTGTCGCCGTGGGCGGTGTAGTTCAGGAAGCACACACCGTTGTTGATGCCATTGTAGCAACCGTTGTTTGTTCCAGAATAACCCTGTGTCGAACTTGTTGACACAGTTGCACTGATGGTACCGTTTTCAAAGCCACCGTATGTGGTGTTGCTTGACTTGAAGTAATAGTTCGTGGCATAGTTGATGGTGGGCTTGGCCACTCTGGCTGTCCAATTCGAATCCCAACCGCCAACGAGGATAACGTTGTTCAGGTAGTTACCGCCATCGGTGAACTCATATTTCTCGTAGGTCAACACTTTGTTGATGTAGTTGGTCAAATGCGTGGCGTTCTCCACCGACATACGGCTGTAGTACATGTCGGGGAAGTAGTTGCTGGTGCTTGAAGTGGTGAAGTTGACAGCTGCATAGCCAAGGTCGGAGGCGCATGACTCGTCAACAGTCTTGGTCATGTACTGAGGCACTTGTCCGGTGTCGCCGATGACAACAAGGTAAGTGTATGCATTACCTGCCGAAACGGAGGCATTGTATTTTGTCTTGATGAAATTCTTGATGTTGGTGGCAGAGGTTCCAGTCTCACTGGTGTAGTAGATGTCGACATAATAGCCCTTCTGGAGCTTCCATTGCAGCCAGCTCTCAAGGGCGGCATTGCCTTGGAAACCCGAATAGCAGATCACCAGCATTTTGACGGGTGTGTTGTACAGGTCAGGGTGGTCGGTATAAACATCTGTTATGGCCCTGTTGTTGAACAATTGAGCATAGACGTTGTCGAAAGCCGGGCTATAGGTCCTCAGCAGCATGTCCTCAGTGGCTTGGGCGTCGGCGCCGTCGAAGTGCACTTCCACCTCGATGTCGTTGAACACGCGCAGGGTGTTGTTGACGGGGTCGTAGCTCACGGGCTCGATGGTCATCGTGCCGAGTTGTATGCCACGCATCGTGCCATCCACGCTGACAGTCGCTGTGGGTTCAGAACGCAAGCCACGGGTCTGGTAGGCGGCCTCGTTCATGACGAAAGGCACATCCTCGGGACGTTTGTCCTTACGCACCGAAGGCTGACGTGGCACCAAGGTCTTGATGCCCAAGTCTTCGAGGCGGTAATCGGTGCTGCTGTAGTTTTTGATTTCGATCCATGGATTGGCACCAAAAGGCACTGCAATCAATTGGTTGATAACGGGAATCTGCGGGTCGCCTTCGTTGCCGCCGATGACGGTGTTGGGCATCGAGAGCCACGAGAAAGTGCCGCGCTCGCTCTCCACATCCTCCGCTTCGATGGTGGAGAAGGAGAACGAGGCCCTCAGGCCCGTCATGTCGCTCTTCACGCATTCTGCCTTGTCGGCTGAACGCAGCTGTATTTGTTGTGCCATGGCGCTCAGGCCGAAGGCTAATAACATTAGGGATAAAAATACTCTTTTCATATTGTGCTTTATTTATTGATTTCTGGTTATTTAAAACTGATACTACGGCCTTGTGGGGCATTGGAGTGGTAGATGTAGCCGTGGCCGGGACGCAAGACAATGAGCGACCCCGTCCAACTACCGTTCTCATAAGTGACGGATTGGCCGTTTTGGGCAATGATTTGATCGCCTTCGCTGGGTGTGAAGTCATTACCCAAGGCTTGGGCGATGGCAGTCGGGCGCGAACCCGTGTAGCCGAACCAATTGTTGCCCGGGAGGATGGTGATTGTAGAGGTCACGGCCTCGCCGCTCAAGGTGAATTCCGTTGCTGCCGTGGTCAGGATCTTATACATCTTTCCAGGTTCGATCTCCGTCAAGGTGCCGTTCCAGCCTTCGCCATCATAGCGGGCGAAACCTTCGTCTTGCGAGTTGATGAGGATGGCGTTGTCTGCAAGAAGGGTTTCCAAATCACTCAACTCCATTGCGACAGTGGGGGTCCACCAATTCCAATCTATACCGAAGCTCACCGCTTGCTCGGGAGGGCAATTGCCTTCCGTGTAGAAGGTGAGGTTGTTGGATGCAGTGGTACTGAGTTTAAAGGTGTTGTTGGAAGTATCGTAATACAAATAATAGGTAGAAGAGCTTCCCCAACTTGTTGTAGTCAGATAAATGCCATTAGAATTGATATACCATCTACCCGAACTACTTTGAGAGGTGCTCCAAGTAAGGTTGCCATTACTGGATCTTGCCAAATATCTGTTGTTGTATCTAATATAGTACTGTCCATTACTTCCATAAGCGGTCAAAGTGACTTGTGGGATGGTGCTCCCCTCGCCTACCGTGAAACCGTTTTCCGTCGGGGTAACGTTGACCGAGGTGGTGGTTACCGTTGATGTATTATTGTGTGACGGCATGTGCAATGTCGAGCCGTCGAGATAGCCCAGCACGTAAGAACCGGCAGTAGACGGCATCAGTTGTTCGTAGCAATTCATCAATACCGGACAATTGCCTTCGGGAGTGAGATAGACATCGAGGTCGACGCGCTGACCATCGGCAACAGTCACATTCATTTTCTCGGTGCAATAACCATCTTTAGAGAACTCGAAGGTATATGTGCCGCCCTTGATAGGACGGTGGAAGTCGCCGATGGCATGTGTGCTTACCGAAGAGCCCAAGGCATCGTGGTTCAGTACAGAGACGGTGACACCTTCGATAGGTTCGCCCGTATCGGCATCATACACGAGACCGTGCACGCCATTAAGGCTTTGCTCGATGTAAGTTAACATGGCGTTATGGTTGTAGTTCCAAAAATTGGGCAGTTGCGAGGCACTAGGGGTCTTGGTGGAAGAACATTCAATGGTAATCTCACGGCACTGACCATAGTAGTTCATGTAGTCTTGACGGCTACCTGTGATGGTATACCATGCATAGCCGTTGGTTATGCCACTATTGTAAGGGTCTTTCATATAAGATGAACTAACAGCACGAGCATTGCTGACATACTCCAAACTGACATATTGCCACCAAGCGTCATCAGGGTGAACAGGTTGATAAGTGTCCCAAGGGTAGTTCATCACCTCTGCCCCACCGTGGTAGTTGGCGCCCATAGTGAAGAGGTATTCCTGCGCCAGATCCATCATCCACTGGCATTCGTCCTGATAGTAGGAAGCACCATCAGGGTGGGCACCATCGTCGAAGTCAGGAAAGTGACGGTTTAGGTCTACATTGTTGCCGTTGGCGCGTCTTGCACCACTTACCGAACCATTACCACCGTAGTAAGTACCATCAGGGTTAGTACATGGGAATATGAAGAGATCGACATTGTTCAGGATATTCTGAATGCGTGTGTCAGTACTAGTGCAGAACTCATCGATGAGACGCAGCATAAGGATCATGCCCGTCACCTCGTCGCCGTGCATGGTAGAGGTGTAGAGGAACTTCGGCTTGCCGTCGGGTTGGCCGTTGTTGAGGCGTACGCCAAGGATTCTACGGTGGTTGGTGGTGGACAATGTACCTAAGTCAACCAAAGTGCAGTTGGCTCCATTGGTCACGGAAGTTGGGAAACCTTCCATCATAGCCACATAATCGCCATAAGTCAGGTAACTATTCCACTCGTATGTGGCTCGGTCGCCTCCCTCCCACATCTTGACTTCTTGGCGCAGCGAAGGCGGCGTCTGCAACTCGGGTTGGTAGCCCATGGCGATGAGTTTGTCGTATTCCTGCTGGTTGGCGTAGGCCACCACGTGGCGGCCGTCGGTGCCATCGACGGAGCAGATGCGGCTGAGTTCTTGAATCTGAGCGGGGTCGTCGACGCTGAGGGTGAAGTAATACTCACCGCGGTCGCGCATCAGCTGTTGGAGTTCTCTCTGGTTTTGGGCCATGAGGGAGCTGCTCAGGATAAGAGCACAAAAGAGACAAATATGACGTAAAAGCTTCATTTTTCTTAAAAAAACAAACACGCAAAGGTACAAAAAAAGTTGACTTGCAAGATAAAGTGTGTTTGTTTTTTGGGTTTTTATGAAGCAGAAAAGGTTCCCGCTGGCGGGAACCTTTTCTATTTAGAATACCAACGTCTTCTGCTGAGATGCAGTAGAATAATACACATATCCCTTACCTGGTTGGAGGCTCGTGAGCGTGCCTTTCCATGCCGTGCCGTTGTATACAGCGAAACCACCATCCTGCGAGATGATTTTGTCGCCTGTCGCAGGACTGATGCCGAGGGCGGTAAGGGACAGCGATTCCGTGCCGATGCAGCCGAACCAGTTGATGCCGTTGGTGATGGTGACACTGGCATTGGTGAACGGCGTGCCGCTCAGCGCGAAGGTGCAGGCAGTGGTGGTCTGTATCTTGTACATCTGTCCAGCAACGAGACTACCCGTGGGCGTGCCGTTTTGCGACTGGATGGACTGCAGATTGTCGCCCAATGCCGTTTGCAATTCTTCTACACTCGTGGCCACCGTCGGCGCCCACCAATTCCAGCCGGCTTCGAGGGTCACATACTGCTCGGCAGGGTAATCCTCGAGCTCAGTGCGGCGGAAGAGACAGACATCCTGCTGACCAGAGGCATAACACGAAAATATAACGCTTTGGTTGTTGTATTTCAACAGATTATGCGAATTACTGCCTTGCGCCGCAAGGGTGGCCGCGCCCTCCTCACCTATCGTAATGTTCCATTGTCCGTTGGCATTGTTGGGTGCCTGTGTCTTCAAATGGTTTGCGCTACTACTTGCCGCATAAAGATAGCCGCCGTTATTGCCCCAGCCCGCATCAAAAAAAGTCCATTTGCCTCCTGCCATGCCCAAAGTCAACTCACAAACAGTATTGTCAATGGTGGAGATGATGTCATTCTCAATCGTGACGTCGGCGGCGCTGCGGTTGTTGTTGTTTTGCGTGGTTCCCAAGGCCTTGCCATTGGCCACATTGACAATCAAGTACGTGCGACCTGCAACGAGTTGGTCGGCTGAGGTGACGAGCTGGTACTCCTGCACAAAGCTCTGCGGAGAATAGGTGATTACTGCGCTCACGGTGACATCACTAGCGGGCATCTCAAACTGGTTTTCGGTGACGGTGACAGCGTTGCCCAGCGCATCGGTCACCAGCCATTGCGTAAAGGCATAACAGGGATCCACCGTGGCGGTCAGGATGATTTCGCTTTCGGCAAAGGCCTGCGAGGCACTGGCGCTGATGCTGCCATGGTTCGGTTGCACCAAGCTGATGTTGAACAACTGGTCCCACTGGGCGTAAAGCGTCAGGTCGTCGAGCAAGGTGACCGTGGCACCGTCGGCATAATAGTCGCCCGATCCGTCGGCGGTGGTGCTCCAGCCTTCGAAGACATAGCCTTCTCTTGTGAAGGCATTGGCTTGCAAAGCCGTAGGCTCAAACTCGTTGACGGTCTGATTGTTCATCGAGCCCGCGCCACCATTCTTTTCAAAGTGGATGGTGTGGGTCTGCGTGGCATAGGTTCTCTTATAAAGCTGAACGGGCTGCTGGTTGGTGTAGGTGTCAGATTGAAAATAACGGAAACGATTCTGACCGGAATTGTTATTAAACCGCATCACCGAAGTATTGGAGACCATCTTCACGCCATTTGACTCAAATGAGAGCGTGTTCAAGGACGGGTTAGTTCCAAAATTGATTTTGTTACTACCCGAAGTGCCATAGATGTATTTTCCATTATTCGCGCCTCCATTGACTTTAACGGAATACCCACCCGACATTGAGGCAATCGTTAGGGTAATCAAGCTTTGGTCGTCTGCAATGATGTCATTTGAAATCGTTTTCGAGACATAGCTGTTCACCTCGTCTACGCCCGTCCAAACGTAACCTGTAGTGGCACTTTGTTCATAAACAAGGATATATTCCCCACTCCAGTCCGTCGGCGCGCTCGTCACCTTCACGAAATCACCGTTGGCACTACCTTGCACGAAGGTGGCCATCACGGTGACATTATAAGCAGGCATGACGAAGCTGTTACCGCTGACATTGACAGTGGTGCCCATGTCGCCTGTCTTGAAGACGTACCATGCATAGAGGCTGTAGCCCGCATTGGGAGTGGCCGTCAGCGTGATGCTCGTCCCCGACCTGGCGCTGGTCGGCGATGCGCTGATGCTGCCGTGGCTGACCGTTCCCAAGGCGATGTCATAATAGGTGTTGTTCTCCACAAAGGTGGCACTCACCGTGACGGCATAGCCCGGCATGGTGAAGGTGCCGTTGCTGCTTACCGTGACCGTGGTGCTCGGGCTACCTGTCTTATAGACAGTGTATGTGTCCACCATATACCCCGGCTCGGGCGTGGCGGTGATGGCCACCGTAGTGCCTTCCATGGCACTCTCCGGAGCCGACACACTGCCGTGCGACAAGCCCGTAGCGCAGGTGATATTGTATGACACACCTCCTTGCCAGTTCTCATCCCATATCATGCGGGCGTATTCGGGATGGTCGATGAAGGGGTTGCGGTTGTTTTGGTAGCCGTAGACTGCGTTGTTGCGCGCTATCTCCTTGTCGCTCACAGGGTCTTCGTCACTCCAACGCAGCAGCATGGTCATGGCCCAAGGCAGGATCACCGACTTGTTGGTCATGCCGCTAGTACCCCAACCGATGTCTTCGCTGTAGTAACGCACGCTCATGTAGAAATAGCTGCGGGCGATGTCGCCTTTGTATTCGTCGATGGGCTCAAACACACGGCCCGTATAACCCGAAGTGACGCAAGGTCCCAACTTGGAGCCATTGCCAGAAACGTAAACTGGGTTATTGACCTCGCCGTAAGGATAGTTGCTGCGTTGTCCGTTCACATAGCCGTCGGTGGGATACACGTGGAAGAGGTCGCTGCGGGGCGTGGTCTGTTCGTTGAACCAGCTCTGCGGCCAGGTGTGCTCACGGTTCCAGCAGTCGCCTTCCTGTTCGTATTCGCCACAACTACCACTAAGGCTATATTCATAATTGGAATAAATGTCCCAAATCTTGCCGTTGGGCTTGCAGTCAGTGTAGGCAAAGGCGTTCAGCAATCCGCCATAGCTCACCACATGGTGTCCCTTAATGATATTATGCAACGCCACTTTCAGCTCGTCGCCGGTCTTGCCGTTGGCAGCGTTGTAGTAGCCGTTGGGGATCTGGGCGAAGCCTGTGAGGGTGGCTATGAGGAGAAAGAGCAAAAAAGGTTTCTTCATGGTCGTTTTGGTTGGTGTTTAGAACGTTATCGGCTTCGTTCGTGTGGCAGTCGATTGGTAGATATAGCCCCTCCCTGGCACGAGGCTTCCCAAGTCGCCATTCCAACCGGTGCTGCCAAATTGGGTGGTGCCGTCCTGCCCAATGATCTTGTCGCCATCATTGGGCGTGAATTCCTCACCCAAGGCCTTGTCGATGGAAAGCCCTGCCTCACCCGTGTAGCCGAACCAGTTGTAGCCCGGAAGGATGCTGATGGTGGAAGCAGCGACAGGCGTGCCCGTCAGGGTAATGGTGGTGACTGTCTGGACATTGATCTTATACATCTGTCCTGGCACGAAGCCCTGCAAAGTGCCGCTCCAAGTGCCGTTCTCGTAGCGCACGAATCCACCATCTTGCGAGTTAATGAGGATGCCGTTGGCGCCGAGGGCATTCTCCAGATCGGTCAGCTCCGTCGTCACGGTGGGCGTCCACCACGTCCAGCCCTCGTTCAACTCTACAGTTTGGGTAAAGGCGCCCGGCACCGTCACGGTGACGGTGTTGGAAGGATCCGACTCCCATCCGTTTTCATAAGCCGTAACATAATACTCATGTGCACCTGCCGTGGAACTCACGTCTTGATAATTAGTGCTTGCATGATGCTCTGCAATGAGTGCATTATCACGATACACATTATAGGAAAAAGTAGCATCGCTATGATGTACCTTGATAGGCCAAGAAATGCCATCGGGCATAGAATACCAGTCATTTTGACTAAAGTCAGCCCAAATATAATGGGCGTGTTCCTGACCTTCACCCTCATAATAACCATAAGCTGCCGGATATTCGATATCATGACTTGTATAAAAGGCAACCCACAAATCGTGCTCCGCTTCCAAAGCAACAGGATCAAAAACAATCTCATTCCAGCCTCTCAAACCAGAAAAAGTACTACTGACCAACAGGTTATCTGCCTCCGAAACAACGTCCTTATACAAAAACATTGTATACTGCCCCTCATATAGCAAAAAGATGGACACCTTGTCGATCGACATACCATAAAGATTGCCAATGACATCAGATGGATAGCATTGCCCCCAATAGGTACCTTCTGGTGTGCCATAACTGCCACCCGTTTGACCTATCCCATAATGCAGATCCATGGATTGTGGTAGCACCTCATCCCACATCAGAGCGACATCGCTGTCGGCAAGCGTTGCTTGTAGATTTTGAGGAATACGATTGTGATGGGTAATGCCCACTGAAACAAAATTTGATGGGTTGGAGCGAGTGGTTCCAGCAACAGCCCTGATGTAATATTCAGGGTATTCGCCAAAGGCAACATCATTGTCAGTATAACTGAGGGCGGCAATTGTGGTCACTTTTGCATTGTCTTTGTATATATCGTAAGCGGTGGCATCTGGGATGGCTTCCCATGACAAAACGACGTTTTGCCCATCATAGGTTAAAGACAATACTGGAGCGGTAATGGCGCTTAACGGCTCGACCCAGGCAACAACAGCATTGTTCAGGTTGTAGGTACCTGCTCCCGAGCCCGAGCCTCCCGAGCCAGGGTTCAATGCGCCTATAAGCCAATATCCATTATTGTTGCCATTTCCATCAGAGCCGCTCCATCCCCAATTAAAATGAAAATAGTTGTCGTTTCGATAGCCATCACATACAAAGGCATGACCGCTATTAGGGTTATTACCACAATAGTATAATGGGCGGCTTTCATCCAATTCTTGTTTCAGAAAAGCAATCCAACTATCGTCATCGTAACCGTCTCTCGACACATAAGTAGCCGAAGGTGAATAGCGGAAATACTCTATCAATGCAGGAGGAACCAATGTTGACGACGCCCCACTACCTCCAGTACCGTAATTCATATCAACAGACACGCCACAATGGTATATCAAAGTGGCTACTGCATTAATCTGTTCCGTCGTCGAGTTGTTATTTAATGAGTTAGGCATGCTTTGCCAATTGTATGTGGTCTCTCCGAAATTGGCGGTTTGCTCACCATAGGTAGAGTGGGTAAAACTATGGCTGCCTTGACCAGTAGCGGGATAATTCCAATACTTCATCACCTGCGCCATAGCGGTTGCCACACAACCGGCATAGACGTGCCCACCTGGACCGTTGCTTGCTGCTGGGCACAGGTTGTTGTAGTATTTGTTTTGGTCCCACCGTGTTTGAATCAATGGATCCACCACCGTCACGGCGCGGGGAGCTCTCACACCGTTTTCGAGGTCGTGCCACTTTTGTGCGGTCTCCGACGAAGCGCTCTCGCGGTGGTCGATGGCGGCTTGTATCTCGTCGTCATAGCCTTGCAGCCAGCCGCGCACGTTGTCGGGCATATCATCCGTGACGAAGGTGCCGGTGAGCGAGTAGCCCAGGATGGGTGGCACGCAGTCGTCGGCGGCCATCACGACGAAGCCCGGGTTGGCGTTGAAGATATAGAGATTGGTGAAGCCTGCCGCTGTGGCGACGTCGGTGAGTTGTGCCGACCTTACGTCGTTGTTGCTGAGGAAGGTCTTGGCGACCTTTTGGGCACGGGTTGGTTCCACGTGTTCGGCGAAGGCCATGGCGGGGAGCAGCGCCATCAGTGCCAAAGAGAATAGAATCCTTTTCATAGGGACGGGGGGTTGTGTTTGAGGCTTCAAAGGTAGGAAAAACTCTTTGAAATCCGGATGGACGCGGAGGTTTTTTTTGAACACGGATTGACACGGATTGACACGGAGGTTCCCCTTCGGGAAAGTGGATTTTTTTTGGAAGTAAATCTGGCGTAAATCTTAAGCAAATATTTCGCTCGCTGGCTCGCGTGTGGAAATCTTAAGCAAATTGCTCGCTCGCTGGCTCGCTTTATAGGACTAATCCGACAAGGTCAACAGAAACTGTTGTAGTTTTAAAACGGATATTTTAGGGAACGCTATCGTCTCCAATACCTCGAAATGCTTGTCGTCGGATACAATGAACGTCGCATTGGCAGCAAAAGCACAATCCACAAATTTATCGTCATCATGGTCGGCCTCAATCAGCCTCCATTTAAAGTAAGCATCCACAAACTCAACATTTTTGCTTTTCAGCAACAATGCCACGACATTTCTTGCCACTTCAGGCGAAGTCTTGAGTCCGATGATTTCCTCATATTCTTCAAGAATGTCGTTCGACAGGCACAAAACGTACTTGCCCGTCTGGAGGCCTTTCCAAACGGGATAATACCTACTATGCCTCGACAACGAAGCCAGCAAGCAATTCGTATCAAGCACTATTCTTCTCTGTTCAGGCATTGTAAGGAGTTCTCAAGTGTTCCTTCAAAGTCTCCTCAATCTTCTCCTCGCTCCATTTCCCTTCTTCCCAGAGCTTGTCCATTTCCTCGTCCACCCTACGGGCATAATACTCGCAGACGAGATCATTCAGCTCTTTCACTTCTTCTTCCTTGGTGAAATGCGCCAAGAGTCTGAGAAAGTCCATCTGTGCCTGATTCAATCCAAGATTCTGGGTCATTTTGATTTGATTTTTATGGTATACGACTGCAAAGATACAAATTTTCCAATACAAAGGGGGATTTATCGGATTTAATGCGGGCTCCCGACAGCAAAAAAGGCGCCACCTTACGGTGACACCTTTTTCTATTTTGGATTGCCTTCGGCAATTTTTTGGGGATTGCCTTCGGCAAGAAATCTTTTAGATTGCTTCGCAAGAAATCTTTCAAAAATCTATTCTAAAATCTTTACAAAATCTATTGCTCCGATTTTTGACCGATTTTCAAACGATTTTTGACAGATTTCTACGCGTAGCGTATCCCATTATCTACGCGAAGCGTATCCCATCTAAATCATTCCTCTCTGCGTTTCTTGGCCACGAGGTAGGCGCCGCCGAGGGCTGCCAGGACTGCGATACCCGTGCCGATGGGACCTTCATTGCCGTCTTGGTTGGTCGACTCGCCGTGGGCGGGAAGCATAGGAGTAAGGTCGCGATTCATGCCCAGTTCGGAGTATTCATCGGGGCCGTTGCCGCGTTTGAACAGACCGTTGCCATTAGGATCGGCGAAAGTGGTGAGACCCAGTCCGAGGACGATTGCGATTGTTAATGCTAGTTTCTTCATCGTTTTATAGTTATTTTGTTTGTTTTCTGATTCTATGTTCGATCTTTGGTTTGTCAACCCTGACCGTTGACCCTGACCCTGACCTTCTGTTGAATCAAGTCAGGGTCTGGGTCAGTGGTCTGGGTCAATATTATCTCACCACCACCTTTTGGGTCTTCACGTTGTCGCCGTTGACGAGGCGGATGACGTAGACGCCGGCGGGTTGGTTGAGGTTAAGTTCGGCGTTGCCGTTGATCAGTTGGTTGGCGACGGTGCGGCCGGTGACGTCGACCACCTGGAGGGTGGCATCGCCGACGTTGCTGACGGTCCAGTTGGTGCCGTTGAAGTAGGCGAAGGTCTCGGCGTTGTTTTCGTTGGTGCCGTTAGCCTTGAAGACGAGGCGGAAGCGGCTGGCGTAGTCGCTGGTCTTGGCTTCGAAGGTGTAGCTGGGGGTTTGGAGCAGGTCGACATCCATACCGGTGAGGTTATCGATGAGGTGGAGGTAGTTCATCTCGACGTTCTCGGCCTCGACGGCGAGGGTGTAGGTGCCGTTTTCGCTGGCGCGGAAGCTGACGGGCATCTCGGCCTCAGCGGCGCTGTTGGCAATAGCCATCTCACGGTTGCCCTGCGGGATGTAGACGCGAGTGGTGTTGTTCTTCAGGTAGAACTTATCCATCATGCTACCGTTACTGAAGCTCACGATGGCATTGTCGATGACCGAACCACGGTCACGCAGCACATTGATGTTGAGCGAAGAGACATTAACCACATCTTCAAGGTTTTCAGTTGACAGCGTCATGCCTGCACCAGGAGCCTGTACAAAGAAACCAGTCATGGCAGGAGCAGTATACGCAGCGCCTTGACCAGAGATGAATCCATCGCCATCTTCATTCATGGTGAGGTAGTTGAAGGTTTGCTTAGCCAGTCCACTATTATACACATAGAAGGTCTGTTCATTAGTCTTTGAGTTACCGGCAAGATAAATGCTCTTTACTAAGTCATTCTCGGTGTAAGGCAGATTATCTACGTCATCAAAATCAGGATTAGCCTCACCTTCATAAGTAAGGGTCACACCTTCTTTACTTGCATAGAGATAGCCCTTGCCAGGAACGAGGTTGAAGCTATTCGTTCTATAGTTACGCCATTCCTTTTCTTGACTTTCATCGTAGTAGTATAGGTCGTAAGTACCAGGGGTCTCTGGAGTAAGTTGAGCACCATAATCGTCAGAAATCATACCTTCAATATTAGCAGGCGAAGTGCTTTCGGGCCAAGCGAGGAGGACATAGCCGCCATCGGTGTTACCATAGCCATTGACGGTAATGCTGGGACCAGCGGGAGTGGCTTCAACTTTCTTGTAGAGCTGAATGGCTTGCTGAGACGTGTATGTCGCACTCTTGAAATAGCGGAAACGGTCTTGACCAGAGGTAGCATTATATCTCAAATAAGCGCCTCCAGACGCAACAACATCCGCATTTCCATCTTCATCTATAGAAATCGTATTCGTATATGCTTCCGTTGCACTTGTATTCATTCCGTTTGAATTCTCTGTTCTGCCGATATAATATCCGCTTGCGCTCTTGATGATACCCTCGGTCACATCAATCGTGAATTCTGCTGCTGAGGTTGCATCAATAACTGCAATTTCGTTATTGTTGAGAGTCACTGCGATAGTGTTGCTAGCTGCATCCAAAGTCGTCAAGCTGCCGTCAAAAGCTAAAGACTCTTCTTCATAGACGATGAGGTATTGACCACTGGTCAGATCAGTTGTAGAGGTCACTTTGACGTACTTGTCACCAGTGACAGGCGTAACAGAGCTTTCAGTTGCCGTGGCATTGATCGTCACGCTGCTGTTAGGCATGATGAACGACCAGTTGCCTGAGTTTTCTATAACATTCACTTCATTATCGCTTGCATCAAAGACTGTAACGCTTTCGATGGAATAACCCGATTCGGCAGTTGGTTGAACAAACACTTCTGTACCAGATTCAACTTCATCACCATCGTTAATATCTACGACATCTGAATCAAAATACCACATTTCCAGGGATGTTACATGAGTAAGCGTGCCAATATTGACCGTAGGACCTGTGGGGGCTACGTATTGGGCTAAAGTGATAGCACCCAATGCCACATTGCCACTGGATTTATTGGTATAAATCCACTTAATGTAACGGACGTTTTCTCCCAAATTATTGAATTCTTTTGATTGAACGCTTGTAGGCATATTGTCAGAATCATAAATAGCCAAGTCTGTATAGGTCGTTCCGTCTTCAGAGGTCTGCACTTTGAAGGTGCCGCCAGAGAAACCATTTCCCTTGATGGCAAAGCTCAAGGTTCCAGGACGCTCGTCGAAATGAAGAATCAAACAGTCGTCCGTATCATTAAATTGAATTTTCGGAGAACTGCTATATGATTTGGTCAAGCCTTCTTGTGTTAAACCATTTGGTAATGGAGTTTCCAAAGCATTGCCATCGTATGCGAATGGCAAAGTTGCATAGTCAAGAATAGGTTCTGTCACACTACCCGAAAGAGCGACGGTCTTATCGTCGGCATCAGTAGAGGTAAGAGTGATTGTGCCTTCATAAGTATTAATAGAAAGGCCGCTCTTCAAGCGCACATATATGGTAGTGGAGCTCACTGCGCCGTTATTTTGCGTAAGGGTAAGAGAATTAGTGTAGGTACCATCTTCGGTCTCACAAATTTCGAAGTTGCTATCGTTGCCCAAAGACAAACTGATATTGGCAGTGAGATTCTCGCCACTTACGGTAAAGCTCTGTGCGGCACTCGGGCCGTTTTCAACAACATACGTGAAGCCGTTGAGCGACTGTTTGCTGACGGTGATGGAAGGCTCAAGTTCAGCCAAAACGATGTCATCGACCTCCCATGTGGCGGCTGCCGAAGTTGTGGAGGTGTATTTGAAACCAATATAGCATTCACTTCCACTAAAAGAACTCAGGTCAATATTGCCCGATTCGACAAAAGTCCAGTTGTTTCCGCCAGGAGATAGCGTGCATTCAAGTTCTTGCCAGTTGGCAGTGGCCAGGTTTTGACCATCATAGTTGTTGGAAAAATAAACAACAAGGTCATTACCATCATAGTTTTTAGCCGTCTTAAAGGTCAATACTGGATTGGTATACTCACTTAAATCGAAAGCAGGGGAAATGCACCAATCTTCGTTTTCATGATTCGCGCTGGAAGCATAGCCACTCATCTTCGCATAATGATTGCCGCTTGTGACTGCCACGCTCCAAACTTGCTCACCGGTAACACTCACGAAGGTCCAACCATTGGTATTACCTTCCCAATCTTGGTTAAAGGTGGTAGGAAGAATGTTGTATGTCGCAGAGACCACGCTGCTTGGATTATAGTCGGTTGCTGTGGCATAGGCCCAAATGGTAGTGGTTGTCGAAACGGGGATGGCTTGGCTGTAATCCATCCAAGGACCTTCATTGGAAGTTGTGCTGTAGTGAACAATGGCACCTGGCGTGGTGCAACTCAATTCAACGTTTTGTGCAGTATAGTAGTCGCCAGCAACGGGGCTGAATTCGGGATCAGCGCAAGTGGGAGTAGGAGTGCTACCAGCCTCATTTGTAACAATGATATTATCAAGGAATGCTCTCTTTGCTGTTGTTTCCAATTTGACAGTCATTGAACCAGCCTCTGAAATAGCAAAATTAACAGTCTTAGATTCAAAATTATCTGACATTTTAGCAGTATAAGTAACTGTTGCGTTTTGCGAACCTGCAGTCACTTTTATATCACCTTCAACGCTAGACCATCCTTTGACATCAAAAGATACTGTTAACGTGCCAGCAGAAACCGTCAAAGATTTAGAGGTAATGCTACCCACAGCAGAACCCGTTCCAAGTTTGACAGCCTGCCCTGCTTCGTATGCTTTAACAGCAGAAGTGAAATTCTCATTTCCGCTCCAAGAAGTACTTTGGTTGTTGGTTGAAGTGTTATCACCTTTGGTGAGAGCGGCAAAATCTTCCGTGAGAAGGGTCGTTGTCTCTCTCGTTTGTCCCCATCCCGCCATACTCGGCGTCATGAAGACCAGCAGCGCTAAGGCTGCCAAGATTCTAGTAAATCTTTTTTTCATTTTGTTTTGGATTTAATTGTTTGATTATTATGTTTTTATGAATTTCGGATGTTATGGTTTTTGCGTTTTTGGCGTTTCCCTGGGTGGGAGGGGTTGGATTTTTAGGCCGCAAATATACGTAATTAATTGGTACGCGCGCGCGGAAAAACACGGAAAATTTTGTTTTTTTTCGAACACGGATGGACACGGATTTTACGGAAGAATTTTTGAATTGAGAATTGAGAATTGAGAATTGATAATTAGTTTAGAGTTTAGAGTTGAGAGTTTAGAGTCAGTGGTAAGTTTAGAGTTGAGAGTTGAGAGTTTAGAGTCAGTTGAAAGTTTAGAGTTGAAAGTTCAAAGTTGAAAATTAGCAGGCATGTCATGCCTACGTGGGATTGTGCGGTGGCATGGCATCTATGGCTGCGGTTAATAGCATTCAATTGTTTTTCAGCACTATATCCGACAGCAAACGACAACAAACGACTGCAGTCGACTACAAACGTTTGTTCAACGGGTTAGTATTGACAAGAGCACTTTCTTTGTGGCTGTATTAATAATACGACTATGCCTAATCAAAGTAAAAACCGTGTAAAGCTAAACAGAAGCTACAAGAAAATCGGAATAATCCCAGATTCCGCACTCAAGAAAATCAGCAATTTCATTGAACTGCCTTCCCAGGTTCAAACCATAAGAGCCAAGATCAGCAATACAATAAAACATAACCATCGGCACTTGGACGAGATGGAAGAGCAACTCCGTCGGCTTGGCATCACCAAAGAGGGTTATGCTGAGTTTGTGGCTAAAAACTACAATCAAATTCGCTTAGGAAACAAACCCATGTCCCTCGTGTTGGCAGTGTTATTGGACAATTCGAACCATATAGCTGCCGTGCATCTGCACTACGACAAAAACGAGAAATTCTGGCTGGTCACCACCGTACACGCCATCAAATTGAAAGAATTGGAAAAGATGACTCTGATATGGGAGAAATGAGAAAAGGAGGTCTCGAGGACCTCCCTTTTATCTCCGTAGTCGCCCCTGCTACGAGGCCACTTGCCATAGCCTATCTGTTAGCTACCCAACGCACAACAAGGGCAAGATGCGAGGGCCTGGGCGTTTCAGACACTGCAAAATTACAACTTTTCCACAAATCCGCAAGGTTATGTGCTTTTTTTCTTTGTCCCTTCTCCTTGATGAGAAGGGACCGAAGAATCAAGGCCGACATCAAGGGCCCAACACACAAGGCGGGCGCCCCTCCCCCATGTCGGCCGTGGCCCACGCGCCCAGCCCGGTGAAGCGTAGGCGTTCCCGCACTCGGTGGACTTAGCAGCCATGTCATCCCTACGTGGGATTGTGCGATGGCTTGGGATCTATGGCTGCGGTTAATAGCATTCGATTGTTTTTCAGTACTATACCCGACAGCAAACGACAACAAACGACTACAGTCGACTACAAACGTTTGTTCAACGGCTTAGTCTTGACAAGGTTTTCATCTTTGCAGCGCTAATAAAAAAACTGATATATGGAAACGCAAGACGACAAGATCATCCAGATTCCTTTAGAGGACGGAAAAGAAGCCATGAAACAACGGCAAGAGATCATTTCACAAGTGTATCGCAAATGGACGGAGGAGAATCCAGACAAGAGAGTGTACAACCGCTCATTGAAAGATTATATCAATATACGCTATCTTTCAATAACCGAAACTATGCGTCATGCCTCAAAGACGTACACTTCAACCTTGGCACTTCTGCAGTTAGACACCATATTACGATATTCGGTGGTTTACGGAAAGCCCAAACCTCCGAAGAAAGGTGTAGCCAATCAAAAGATGTTTTCCTATATGCTGGAAATGCACTATGAATTAATAGGCATTGGCCTTGTGAAAATGATGGTTGGAGTGAAGCGCACAGGAGAGAAGGTGCAGTATTGCATTACTGCAATAGAGGCATAAAAAAAAGAAATCGACAGGTTGGCTCTCTCGAAAGGTCATCGCCAAATTGTGGACGTCAATGGACTGTTCCCCTATTGATTTCTGCCTGCAAAATTACAACTTTTTTGTTTACCCGCAAGGGGTTGGGGTTGTTTTTTGAAAGGGAGCGAACGCACATCGTTCGCTCCCTTTCAAAAAACCTTACTTAAACAGGACCTCGGGGCCCATGTTGAAGTAGATGTCGGTGGGGATGCCGGCGGCGTTCACCTTGTCGAGGTCGGCCTGCAGCTCGGGCTTGATGACGCTCATCTCACCCATCCAGGCCTTGGTGGCTTCGTAGTCGCCGTCACCCTGGTGCTTCAGGATGTCGCCAGCCAGCTTCTCCACCGCCACTTTCATCTTCTCGAAGTCGATGGCATACTTGCCCTCTTCGTTGCGCACGAAGGCACCTTCGTTCTGGAAGTAGTTGAAGGTGAGCATATTGGCCTTTCCGTGAGCGCTGGCGGCACCGAAGCGCACCGAGCGGAAGATGCCGGCCATAAAGGTCGTGTAGTTGTCTTCCATGGTGGTGTTGGTGTACTCGCCCATCTCTGCCAGCTTGGTGACGAGGTAGAGACCCAGCACGTCGGCCTTGGCCTCTTCAAGGGCATTGTATTGGTTGCTCAAAGCCTCGCGAACGGTACCCTTGCCCGTGATGGTGTTCTTGATGCCCATGCCGTGGGCAGTCTCGTGGAACATGACGTTGGCGAAGAAGGCGTCAAACTTGATGTGCTCCATCGACTCGGGCGTCATCAGCTCCTTGGAGATGGGCTCGAGGATCTTGTCGAACTTGGCCTGCATGGCGTTCTTGAGCTGGAGTTTGCGGGTACCGCGCTGCAGCTGCACACGCTCGTCGTTAGGCAGGTTGATGGCGATGGTCTTACTGTTGGCATTGCAATCGCCGGCGTAGTACACCACATCATAGGCGGCCAGGTCGACATCGCTGCCAGGCACTTCCTTCTTGTATTCGGCAGGCACGGGGAGCTGCTTCTGGAGCTCAGGCACGAAGGCGGCGTAGCGAGCCAGCTGCTTGGTCCATTCCTGGTCCTTGATGAGGATGAAGGCTTCGTGCGAGGCCTTGATGCCGTAGCGGGCGTCGGTGTAGTTCTCGATGGGGCCGATGACGAGGTCGACATTGTTGTTGCGGACGTCCATCCACTGCATGTCGCTCTCGAGGTAGTCGTCGGTGCGGAGGGCCTTGGCGCGGAGGCGGAGGTACTCTGCAAACTCTTCATCACCAGCGAGTTCGGAGGCATCGTCAAGCAGCGAGGCTGCCTTTTTGATCTGTTGCTCGAAGTAGTCGTGGTACCACACGCACTTGAGGTTACCGTCGTCGTCGCGGACGATCATGGTGTATTGGCTGGTCTTGTTGGGGTCGTCAAAGGCGTTCCATTCCTCCTCGGTCATGTCGGCGGGATAGAAGCGGGCGCCGGCGGGTTTGTCGCCGATGCCTTCCACGAAGGGTTTGTTACCATCAAGGCCATCCCAAGGGCCGTAGGCGATGGTGGCCAGTTTCTTGATGTCGGCGTTGTCGCCGATGCGGTTCATGAGTTCTTCCTTGTCACCGTAGTTCTCTTGCCAGAAGAGGTTGTCCATGATGTCGGCAGCCTCGAAGAGCAGGCCGAGCATCTCGAGCTCGCCCTCGCTGAGGTGGTCGATGCTGGTGGTGAGGGTGTACTCGGCGTATTTGTCCGAGAGATGTGTGGTTTGCTGAACGGGCTCGGGAGTCGGTTCAGGCTTGGGGGTGTCGCAGTCGGTGACACCGATGGCCAAGGCCGCGATGATGGCTAGGTACTTGATTTTCATTTGATTATTATTTAAGTTATCGATTGCTATGGTAACGGGGTTGCAAAAATAGGAAAAAGTCAGATATACTCTAAATAATTGTTAATGTTTACAGCGACAAAACCAGCCTCGGGATAGGCATTAGCGAAAGCTTTAGGTGCGGCAGGCGTTTTCTTTCCTGATTTCAACTCAAAAGCATTCATCACACCAGAGCCAGCCTCTATCAAATCGATTTCCTGCTGGTCGTAGGTACGCCAGAAATAGAAATCCAAACCCAAACGTCCGTTCTGGTTACGTTTCAGACGCTCGGTGATGATATAGTTCTCCCAAAGTGCGCCACGGTCTCCATCCGTCCTCAGAAGAAAAGGCTCAAAATCACGGATAACAGCGTTACGTACACCATTGTCGGTAAAATACCACTTGCTTGATTTTGCGACCTCCTTGCGGAGGTTCTTTGAATAGCCCCCCAAACGGTACAAGACAAACACCTTTTGCAGCAAATCCAAATAACGTTCCACTGTATTCTTGCTGATTCCCAATTGCCGACCCAACTCGTCATACGAAAGCTCGTTGCCCATCTGATAAGCCACCAAGCGCAACAGGTCACGCATCTTTCCCGAGTTTTTGATACCATCAACAGCCAAAATGTCCTTCAGAAGATAAGATTCAACAATATCATTCAGATACTCTTTCTTTTGCTCAAAAGACTCCATCATCACCACTTCTGGATAAGCACCATAGAGCAGTCGCGACTCCAAATTGCGTTTCGACTCAATTACGGTCTCCACCGTTGACAGCTCCTGTTGCGAAAAAGGCAACAAAGTGAATTGCGTGCTTCGTCCCACCAAAGGCTCTCCTGCCTGGTTCTTCAAATCGAAAGAAGACGAACCACTGGCGATAACGCGAATGTCGGGGACTTCGTCCACAATGAGTTTCAACTTACGCCCTATGTCAGGGATGTGCTGAGCCTCATCAATGGCCAAGAGTTTCACATCCTGAAAGACATGACGGTAGTTGGCGATGCTGATCGGCTCCAATAAAGCAACAGAATCGGCATCCTCACCATTGAGAACGAGCGACCTACCCGAGAAGCCTTTTACGATTTCCCTGAGTAGAAACGTCTTCCCCACACGACGCGCGCCGAACAACAGCATGACCTTCTGAGGCATCATCCTGTTTTCGATTTGCGCCTGCATCATTCTTCTAATCATATCCATAGCTTTGAGAATTATGTCGCAAAAATACGACAAATAATTCAATAAGCAAGCAAAAAATAAAAATTCAGTCAGTTGACTGACTGAATTTAGCTAAATTGAGTCAATTAACTGACTGAATTAACAGTTTTCTAATACTATCAGCAACCAATCGCCCTCGAAATCACCAAACGGAGGATCTCCGAGGTGCCTTCGCCGATTTGGAGGATGCGTTGGTCGCGATAGAAGCGCTCCATGTCGAACTCCTTGAGCAGGCCGTGACCACCCATCACCTGCACGGCGTTATCGCACACTTCGGCAGCCACCTCCGAGCAATAGAGTTTGGCCATGGCGGCTTCCTTACCGAAGGGACGGTGCTGGTCCTTGAGCCAGCAGGCGTGGTAGAGCAGGTTGCGTGCCGCCTCAATCTTCACGGCCATGTCGGCCAGCTTGAACGCCACGGCTTGGAACTTGCATACGGGCTTGCCAAACTGCACGCGTTTCTTCGAGTAGGCCAACGCCATCTCGTAGGCGCCTTGGGCACAGCCCAGTCCCATGGCGGCGATGGAGAGTCGGCCCGAGTCGAGGGTGGCGAGCATGATGTGGGAGCCTTCGCCAGGCTTGCCAAGGATGCAGTCGTCGCTGAGGCGCACGTCGTTGAAGACGAGCTTGCCCGTGTTGGAAGCGCGCCACATCATCTTGTCGTGCATGGGCGTCTGCGTGAAGCCTTCCTTCCTGTTCTCCACCAGCAAGGCGGTGAACTCAGGCTTGCCGTCCTTCTCGCCCGAGATGGCCTGCACCGTGGTGCCAAGGCTGATGGGCGTCGCACTGTTGGTGATGAAGATCTTGGAGCCATTGAGGTGCCACAGGGTACCGTCGTATTGGGCGGTCGTCTTGGTACCACGCGAATCGCTACCAGCGTCTTCCTCGGTGAGGCCAAAACCCCAAAGGCGGTCCTTGCAGAGCTGGGGCAGATACTTGCGTTTTTGCTCCTCTGTACCATAGTCCTTGATGGGGCCGATGCCGAGCGAGTTGTCGGCGGCGATGGTGGCGGCGGTGGAGCCGTCGACGCGGGCGAGTTCCTCCACGGCGATGATATAGCTCAGGTTGTCGAGCCCCTGGCCACCGTATTCCTTCGGGACGGTCATGCCCAAGAGGCCGAGTTCAGCCATCTTGAGGGTGAGGCCCACGTCGAAATGTTGGTTTTCGTCGTTCTCGCGGGCAACGGGTTTCACTTCCTGTTCGGCGAAGTCGCGCACACGCTGGCGGAGGGCTTCCTGATCGGTTGTTAGGTCGAAGTTCATGTTGTATAATTCAAAATTCAAGATTCAAGTTTGAGTTTCCCCTGCGGGGAATGGAGTGTTGTCATTGAGTTATATTGCGGCGGCATAAAGGTTCAACATTACGTAAACGCCACAAGCCGCCGCAGTTAACAAAACAACGGTATCTCCATTCCCCGAAGGGGAATCTTCTATCATCATTCTAACACGATTAATTGCATTTTATTGTCTACCATTTGGTTTTCGGTGACCAAAATCCGTTTCACCTTGGCCTTTCCGACGGCCACGATGTTGTTCTCCATCTTCATGGCTTCGACCACCATCATGACTTGGCCTTCCTTCACCTCGTCGCCTTCCTTCACGTTGATCTTCACCACCTTGCCTGGCATGGGCGACACCAGTCGCGACTTGTCGTTAACCTGCTCCTTACAAGCATAATCCAAGGTGTCGTTGAGCTGGTCGGTGCGGAAGCAGGTGAAGTTGAGGCCGTGGAAGTTGACGATGGTCTTCTGCTCGTCGTTGACGGAGCAGTAGACCGTCTCGGTGCGGCCGTTAAGCATGAGCTTCAGCTGACGGTTGTCGTATTGGATGAACTCCACCGCGAAAGGCGTCTCCCCTACCGTTCCCTTAATCTTACCAGCCTCGGCGGCACTGATGCTGACAGGCACGTGGCGTCCTTCCACGTCGACGATGATCTGCATGTGATAGCGCCAATAGCCTATCTCCTCCCACACGTTTTCAGGGTGTTGTTCCACCTGCTTCTTGCAGAAGTCATACATAAGAAATGCAGCCACTATATCATTGACGTTCTGTGTATTGCGGCTTTCTTCCAAGGCATTAATCAATGTCTCTTGGTGGGTAGCACAGAACCCCGTGTCAATCTTATTGTCGACAAAGTCCTCGTTTTTGATCACCTCCCAGAGGTAGGCCTTGTTGGTGGTGAGACCTTGAATGATGAACTCCTTCAAGGCGCGGCGGGCTGTATCGATGGCGCTCTGACGGTCCTTGGCGTGGCAGGTCAGCTTGGCGATCATAGGGTCATAAGCCTCGGTAATGGTACATGTGCCGTCGATGCTGCTGTCGACGCGGGCACCACGCACCTGTGGCTCGTGGTAGGCCGTCACCTTGCCCGGTGTGGGCAGGAAGCCATTGGCGGGGTCTTCGGCGTAAATACGCAGCTCTATGGCGTGACCTTGGGGTTGGATGACGTCTTGTGTCCAGCCCATCTCCTTCCCTCTCGCGATGCGGATCTGTTCCTCCACGATGTCGATGCCGGTGCGCATCTCGGTGACGGGATGTTCGACCTGTATGCGGGTGTTCATCTCGAGGAAATAGAAGTTCAAGTCCTTGTCGACAAGAAACTCCACCGTGCCCGCATTATGGTAGCCAATGGCTTCGCACAACTTGACGGCGGTGTCGCAGATCTGTTGGCGGCGTTCCTCCGTCAGCGTCGGCGAGGGCGACTCCTCTATAATCTTCTGATAGCGGCGCTGTATGGTGCATTCACGCTCATGGAGGTGGATGACGTGACCGAAGTGGTCGGCCAGCACCTGCACCTCGATATGGCGCGGATTTTCGATATATTGCTCGACGAAGACAGTGCCGTCGCCGAAGTATTTCTCTGCCTCGCGTGAGGCACGTTCGAGTTCGTTTTGGAGGTCTTCTTTCGCCCATACGATGTGCATGCCTTTGCCACCACCGCCTGCCGCCGCCTTGATGAGGACGGGATAAGGCAGGGTGTCGGCTTGGGCAAGGATGTCGTCATGGCTGCCCATCATGCCAAAGGTGACGGGGATGCCATGTTTGACGGCGACCTTGCGGGCTTCGATCTTGTTGCCCATCAGCCGCATGACGTCGGCATCGGGGCCGATGAAGATAAGGTTGTTGGCTTGGCAGGCTTCGGCCAGTTCGGGGCTCTCGGAGAGGAAGCCGTAGCCGGGGTGTATGGCGTCAGCGCCTGAGTCGAGGGCTGCGTCGATGATCTTGCGGACGTTGAGGTAGGTGTCCTTCAAGGGACCGTTGCCCAAGGGATAGGCCTCGTCGGCCATGCGCCTGTGAAGGGCGTTGGCGTCGTTGTCGGCGAAGATGGCGACGGAGGCGATGTGGAGCTTGCGCAGCGTCTTGATGACGCGCACGGCTATCTCGCCTCGGTTGGCGACCAAGACCTTATTGATTCTTTTGCTGTTCATGTAGGTCGGTAATGATAGCGCAAAAATATAAAAAAGAAAGACAACCTTTGCAGGTTGTCTTTCCTTTTTTGTGTGTGCGTTGTGGAGACGTTTCAGGAAACGTCTCTACAGGGATCAATACACCATGAACTTCACGGTCTCGTTCTTGGCACCCTGGCTGAGGCGCAGGATGTAGGAACCAGAGCTGAGGTTCTCAGCGTTGACGCTGACCTGGTGGCTGCCTTGGCTCATGCGGCCCATGTTCTGGTTCATCACCATGCGACCCGTCATGTCGAACACTTGATAGCTGACATTGCCGCTTTCCTTAAGTTCGAAGCTGAGGGTAGCTTGGCTGCTGACCGGGTTGGGATATAGGCTCACGTTGACGTTGGCAACGCTCGGGTTCTCGGTGACGCCAGTGCCGGAGATCTTATAGTTCTCGCAGCGGAACACGCCACGGCCGTAGGTGGCAGCATAGATGATACCCGTATTCTTCACACCAGGATACTCAGTGTAGAAGTCGCCTTCTTCAGTGTGGTTCACCGTGGTGACATCTTCAACACTGAGGCGCTGTTGCTTGAGTTGCATGACCGGGATTTCACCCATGGCTTTGCCATCGAAGGTCCAGGTGTTGAGGTTCGACGATCTGTAGATACCGCGTTCTGTGCCGATGATGACGTCGCCCGTGGTCATGTCGATAACCGAGGAGTAGACAGGCATCTTAGGCAGGTTACCTTGCTTGGAGACGAAGGTAGGTTCTTCGGCCATGGCGTTGGTGCTGTAGAACACGTAGGCGTCGTTGCCATAGTTACCGCAGGTAACGAGCACCTTGTTGTTATCTTGCGGGTCAACGGCGACGGAAGTGACGCATTGACCGTCGATGGGCAGCGTGATTTGGGTCACGGTGGCGGCATACAGCGAGTCGGTGATGGAGCCAGTGTGCTCGTCGACGACGCTGTTCAGGCCAGAGATGCGGAAGAACTTACCATCCTTGAATCCGACGAAGACGTTGTCGCCGTCAGCAGTGATGTCCATGCAGAGCGGGTCGCCCTTGAAACCAGAGTTGACATTGTCGGCTAGTTGGTACCATTGGGCTTCCTTGTCGAATTGAAGCGGAGTCCTGGTCATCAAGAATGTATTGTTTGAGGCAATGAAGAAGTAAGAGGTGATGGGGTCGTGCACTTCAATAGAGTCACCAGCGGCGAGGTATGAAGGCAAGGTGTAGTCAAAGGGATATTTATTGTTACTCATGACCTGGACGGTGGTACCAGCATCCTGGTGGTGGCCAGTCTCGTTGAAGTACCATGCGGTCTCTGGGTTAAGTTGGTTGTTATAGTTTTCGAACAGCAAAATCGGGATACGGTATGAAGTTGAGCTGGGGAAGTTGGACGAGGTAAAACCAGAGGTGAAGTTGGAGGAGACCCAATCCTCACCGAGTGTTTGAGAACGAGCGAGCCATACCCTCTTATTTGTAACGTCATCCCGATAACGATAAGTAACGAAAATCGTACTGGTATTCATCGTGGAGAAGGCGCAATCACCAGCATCGGAGCCTTCGGTGAATTGGCCCAAGTTAGCATCACTTCTGGGATTGATCCAATAACCATGCTCAAGGGTATTGCCATCGGCATCACCGGGAATATACACTGTACCGTGGTCGAGGCCGCCGGCCAAAACGCGGGTGTCTTTGCCAGAGGGAGCCACGCCGAAAATACGGGCAGTGGTGTAGTTGCGGTTACAGTTGCTGAAGGTAAATCTGCCCGTGGCCTTATAGATACCACCATCGGTACCCACATAGCACTCTTGTGAGTTGTTGGGGTTGAACACCATGGTATGGAGACCAACGTGGATATAGTCGGGCAGGTAGTAGAATGACTGAGAAGTCAGCTGATTAGCGATATAGTAGCCATTGTTCGAGGTGGCAGTCAGTGACCAGAGGTTGTAGCCAAGAACGTAAACGAGTTCAGCGTTTTCGGGGTCGACGACGATACCGTGGTTGTAAAGTCCGCGACCATCATAGACGTTGTTGCCTAGTCCATTGGTAACAGCAGGAAGAGCGGTTGCCCAAGTCGTACCTTTGTCTCTGGAGACATAGATGCCGACGTGGTTGCCATTGTTGCCGATGCAGGAGGCATAAAGGATATTGGCATCCGACGAGGCAAAGGCTAGGTCGATCATGCCGTCGGAAACTTGCGGCAGGAGGCTGTCGCCTTGCAGGGCGATGGTGGTACCAGTGTGGTCGACGAGGTTGGTCACGTTGCGGCCAACATAGACGTGACCGTCGATGGCAGCAGCGATAGTGTTGTCGGGACCGACTGTCACAGCGATGGCATTACCTTCGATGGCGGTTGACCAGTTGTGGCCACCATCGTTGGAGTACATCAGGCCTTCGTTGGTGGCAGCCAAAAGCTTACCATCGGCGATGGCAAGGGCGTTGATGAACTGCCAGGCATCCTCGGTGGGAGCCACAAGTTGTTCGAACTCGTCGTTGTTGAGGGCATAGAGGCCCGTGCCGACGAAGCTGTTGTCATAACCCTGTTGGCTAAGGCCGTTATAGGTTGCAGCAGCAGCACCGTCGCCAGTACCAACATAGATGACGCCGTTTTCATCCTGCACCATGCAGCTGACCATCAAGTTGAGGTCGCCCACTTGGTGCCAAGTGACGCCGTGGTTGTAGGTCTTGAAGACACCACCACCCTTGGAGCCGATGTAAACGATGCCGTTGGGATTGCCATGGGCGTTCTTCTTGTTGTCATAAATGATGGCCGTAGTCTGACCACCCATGTTGTCAGGACCCATGTTAATCCAATAGAGCGGGTCGCTGTTGGTCTCCTTCGAAACAGGAGCCTGCATGGCCTTGAGCATGTCGGCAGGGTCGACTAAGCCCGTCTTTTGGTTAGCGCGGAGACTGCCCATATAGCTTTCCGCATTGTTGGTTTGCTTGCGCGGGACATAGTGTCCGCCTTGGTCAGCGATAACTGACTGACCTAAGATCATGATTACCAGAAGTAAACTGAAAGGTAAAAATCTCTTTTTCATATCACGAAATTTTAATTAATTCTTTCTTTTACACGTGTTTTGACACTTTTTCACTTTAATATGGTCTGCAAATATAGGACATTCTATCAAAGAAATTACATTTTTCGAGAAAAATTTTCATTTTTTTCTCAAAAAATTTCATTCCATGTCCCGAAAAGGTCAGAAAGAAAGCATTTTATCCGCTTCAAGCCACCCAATGCTCCCATTGGCGATTCGGACCTTATTCCAGCCGTTTGAGGACTCCAAAATGGCCACTTTAGTCCCTTCATGCAAAACGAAGAGGTCGACACTAGTCACCGCCGGAGAGCTCTTCACCGTCACCGTAGGGGCAGTGATAATAGCCTGATCAGGGATGGTGGCTGCCTTTTTGAGTTGTGCGGCAAAAACCACCGAGAGGGCGAAGACGATGAAGAAGACGATGCCCATGAAGAAGCCCAACTTGCGCAATCCCATGCGGCGCGAACGGAGGAACATGAAGAGGCAGACGAGCAGCAAGGCAAAAGCCGCCACCGACCACCATGCCCAGCGGTCGCCCGATCCCATCGCCCTCAGGCTGCGCCACCAGCGTTCGACAAACGACTGGGGCACAGGCTCGATCTTGTCGACGATAGCGAGATTGGCGATTTCGAGGTTGGTCCTCACTTCCTCGTTCGATGGATCGAGCTTCAGAGCCTTCTCGTAATTGTAAATGGCCATGGGATAGTCGTGCATCTTGTAGTAGGCATTGCCCATATTGTAATACACCGGCACCGACTCCATATCCGAGTCGAGGATCTTCTGATAAAGCTCCACAGCATCGTTATAATTGCCTGAGTTATAGGCGGCATTAGCTTGGTCGAACCATTCATCAGCGGGGTTCTGCGCAAAGGCCCAGCCCATTATGGCGAGCATATATATTAATAAGGTGTATCTTTTCATTGTTGTTTCTCCTTTCATTGATCAGATGACTTTTTCCGCTTTCGAGATGACGTCGATGCCACGTTGGTAGAGGTCGTCCATCTTCTCCTCGGCGCTGCCGGGGGCGAAGCGGGCAAACTCACAACTGTTGAGTGTGTCGACGAACTGCTGTGTCAACTCGTCGGGCACGTTGTTAGCCTTCATGGTCTCACTCACCGTCTCCATCGACAGTTTGGAGCGCTCGATGCCGAGCTTGTCGGCGATGTAGCCCCACAAGGCCTGCGACATCTCCACATAGAACTTCTCCTGGTCTTTTGCCTTCAAGTGCTGGTAGGCATTCTTCAGGCGGCCACGAGCCACCTTGTCGGCCTTGCGGTTGCGGTTGGCTGCCGTGTCCTTGGCCATCTCGGCACGTTTCTTCAAGATGAACAGCAAGGCGATGAAGACCACCAACAATCCCAGCAGGATGGCAAAATAAACCGAAGAGGCAAAGAAGCTGGAGTGTTTGGGCTTTAACTTCGCGCCGTCGTTCATGATATGGCGCACGTCGCTACCCAGATACTTGATGTCTTCCTGGTTGGAGGCATACACGCCACCGCCGTCGCCATCGCTGTCCTTGCCTTTCCTCACCGAGAGCTCGTATGGCTCCGAAAGCAGGGTCTGGTAAGTACCCGTGCTGGGGTTGAAGAAAGTGAACTCCACAGGCTGGACGGAGAAGCTGCCAGCACGACGCGGGATGGCCAGATACTCGGCCTTCTTCGTACCCGTCATGCCTTGCGATGAGGCATCCACATTGGTCGTGATTTTAGGATCGTAGACCTCGAAGTCAGGCGGGAAGACCGGCTCGGGCATCTGCAACAACTCGATGTTGCCCGAACCCGAAACCGTGAAAGTGATGGTGACAGCCTCGTTGGTGCTCAGCTCCTCCTTGTCGATCGACGAGGTGAACTTATAGTTGCCCACGGCGCCGGCAAACGAATCGGGCTTGCCGTTTTCGGGAAGGCTCTTCACATCGATAGTGAGCGACTGCGAGGAGAGCTCCTTTTGCACGTTTGTGATATTGTTGTTGAAGAAGGGGTCGTTGAAGAAAGCCTCGAAGGGGTCCATGCTGCGACGGCTGCTACGCTCGGTACGAATCTGTGCGATACATTCCATCGTCATCGGATCGATGGTGAGGTTGCCCGAACGCTGCGGCACGATGATCACCTTCTGGATCTCGGCCGTCGTATACTCGATGCCGTTAACGTATTCGCTCGACTGCTTCAGCTTGCCACTGTTGTCGGAGATGTCTTTGGTCCAGAAGCCCGCATACGACGGCATCTTGGAGACAGAAACCGACGACACCGGCACCTTGGTGTAGAGCTTGTAGGTCAAGACCACCTGCTCGCCGACACATACCGACTTCTTGGAGGGAATACACCTGAGGAACAAGTCCTTACCGCTGACCTGTGGGTCGCTGGTGCTTTGCTGCACCTGGCCTTGTCCAGACGAGTTTGCCCCACCACCCGAGGCAGCAGAGTTGCCATCGTCGGGCAACACCTTGACCTCGAAAGGCTCGCTGGAGACCTTATTGCCGTCGACGGTGAGCGAGGCTGCACCGATGCGGAAGGTGCCCTCACGTGTGGCCTGCACCGCAAAGGTATAAGAGATGCGCGTGGAGCGCGTCACCGAGCCGTTGACCACCTGGATGCTCGAGCTGGTGGAGGTGAACGGTCCACCCACCACATTGAAGCCCTCAAACGAAGGCGCCTGGAAATTGCGTCCCTCCGCATTGGATTCAAACACCACTTGGAAACGTTCGCCCACAACGACCTGTTTCTTGGCGGAGACCGTCAGGGTCGGGTTGTCTTGTGCCCAAAGGACAATGGGAAACGCGCATAGGATGAATACCAATAATCTGAATTTATTCTTCATTGATCTTTTGTTTTCACGATTCAAAAATACAAATATCGTCCATTATAGCGGACGCACGCGGTGCGTCCTTACCAGTCTTTATCGGATTTCTTTTTGGGTTGTTGACGAACCTTCTGTTCGTTAACCTTCTCCATGGTTTTCTTTTCTTGGTTTTCAAGGGCATCCAGCATGCGTTGGGCATCGTCTTTCGACATTTGTTGGTTTTGCTGCTGCTGTTGTTGCTGCTGTTGCTGTTGGTCTTGATTCTGCTGCTGGTCTTGCTGTTGCTCTTGGTCTTGTTGGTCTTGCTGCTGATCCTGCTGTTGCTGGTCCTGCTGCTGGTTGTCGCCTTCGCTCTTCTCGAAGACGGCAGTGACCTCCACGTCGAAGTCGGGCATGGTGAAGAAATTGCCCAACGGCTGGACCTTCACGGCGGTGTCACCCACCTGGTGGATGACATATTCCTTGAACTGGTAGCCAGGTTCAGGAGCGTTGTCGAGTTTCACCGTCTCGCGACGTGTGGCCTCGGTCTGGTCGAGGAGCACGTGACCACCTTCGATGGCAGTGTCAGCCTCTACCTTGTAGTAGTCGGTAGCCTCAACGAAGCTGGCCTTCACCGTCACGTCGGTGTCGAGCATCTGGAACATGTTGTCGTCCGACACAGGCGCCGATTCAGTGGCATCCCTGTCGCTGACCACTCGCAGGTCGCCCAGCTGGTAGCCCTTGTCGGGTCGCACGATGATGCCGACGTTGTCGCCTGGCTTGACGAGGCTATCGGTCACCGAGATAGTGCCGTTGGCTACGCTGTCGACGCTGACTTTCAAGGCACTACGGAAAGTAGCCGTCACCGTCACGTCGTAGTTGGGCATCTGGAAGGTCGTCTTGTTGACCGGCACCGTGTCGTTGCGGTTGCCCGTACGATATACGATGAACTTGTCGAGCACGAAGTCGTTCTCGCCCTGTGCTTCGAGGGTCACCTGTTGGCCTTCGACGGCCTTGGTGCGGTCGGCCTTCACCGTTCCGTTCTTGATGTCCTTGTCGATTTCGATCTTATGCGCCTGCTTGAACTCAGCCGTCACCAGCACGTCGAACTTGGGCATGACGAAACTGCTGCCGCTCACATCCACCGTGACTTGTTGGTTATCGGCCCGCACCACAAGGTACTGCGACAAGGCGTAATCCTTGTCGGGCTGCGACTTCAGCGTGATGCGCTGTCCGTTGAAGGCTTCCTTTTCCTTCACCTCTACCCTACCGTGTTCGGGCTGCACCACCATAATCTTGCTCTTCACAAGATGAGCACGGCAATACTCGAGATTGTACAAAGCGTTTTCGTTCTCGGGATTCAGCTTCAGCGACACCTTATATATATTAAAAGCGTCGTAATACTTGTCCTGCGCCAGCAGACAGTTGCCCATGTTGAACACCGCATCCGACTTCAACTTGGCATCGGGTGACATCTCCACCACCTTCTCAAAAGTGGCGTAGGCACTGTCGTACTGCTGCAAGCCGTAATAGGCATCACCCAGGTTAAAAATGGCCTTGGTGTTGTTGGGGCTTGCTTCGATGACTTCCTTGTATTTGGCGATGGCCTCCGTGTAGTTCGCCTTCTTGTATTGGCGGTTGCCCTTACGAATGGCCTTCTCGTCATTCTGCGCCGAAACCGTCAGCGCAGAAGATAGGAATATGATGATTGTCAAATATTTAACAAGCTTATTCATCTTTCTTTTCAAAAATGTTAAACTTCTTCTCCCAACGTTTTTTGCCCGACGAGATGAGTATCTCGATGAGCAGGAGGACGATGGCGGCACCCACAAACCATTGGAACTGGTCCTCATAATCGGTGAAGACCTTGGCCTCAATCTCGGTCTTGTCGAGTTTGCTGATGTCTTCATAAATTTTGCTCAATCCCACGTTGGAGTTGCTGGCGCGGACATAGATGCCGTTGCCTGCAGAGGCAATCTTCTGCAGCATCTGTTCATCGAGACGGGTGATGATGGTGTTGCCGTTACCATCCTTGCGGTAACCCGTCTGGTGACCATATTGGTTGTATTCAGGGATGGGCGCGCCATCGGGGAGGCCCATACCGATGGTATAGATGCGCACACCTTGTTTGGCAGCTTCTTGAGCAGCCTTCACAGCGGCGTCGTTCTCATGGTCCTCACCGTCGGAGATGATGACGATGGCGCGGCTGTGTGCCTCGTCGGGGAACGACTTCAGCGCCAAGTTGATGGCTTCGGCGATGGCCGTGCCCTGCGACGCCACGAGCTTCGTGTTGATGGTCGAAAGGAACATGCGAGCCGCCGAATAGTCAGTGGTGATAGGCAATTGGACGAAAGCCTTGTCGGCAAATACGATGACACCTATACGGTCGCCACGCATCTCGCTGATCAGCTTGTTGATGGCTTGCTTGGAGCGTTCCAAACGGCTGGGGACGATGTCCTCTGCATTCATCGAGTTCGACACGTCGACGGCGATGTAAAGGTCGATACCCTCACGCTTCACCTCCTCCATCTTGCTGCCGCTCTGCAGGTTGGCCAAGGCCAAGATAGAACAAGTGATGATGAGCAGGAAGAGGATGAACTTCAAGGTGGAACGACGGGAAGAATAGCTCGGCACCAGCTGCTCGCGCATCCCAATGTGGGCAAAACGCTCGAAACGCCGTTTCTGGCCGAGGCGGAACAGAATATAGATGATGACCAATACCGGGATGATCAACAACCAGTAAAGGTACTCGGGATGTTCGAATCGCAATACGTTTTCCATAGCTTTAATCCGTTAAAGTTCTGAAAATAGTTTTACGCAGTAGGAATTCGAGCAGCAGCAGGGCGATGGCCCATGCCACCAGCGGATAGAACTCCTCATGGAGACGGCGGAACTCCGTCACCTCGATCTTGGAGCGCTCCAACTTGTCGATTTCCTGATAGATCTCGTCCAACTTCTTGTTGTTGTTGGCACGGAAATACTTGCCGCCCGTCGAGGTGGCAATGGTGGTCAGCAATTTCTCGTCAATTTCGACCTTGATCTGTTGCATCACCGTTCTGCCGAAGAAATCCTGCACAGGATAAGGCGCCGTGCCATACGTTCCCACGCCGATGGTATAGACGCGGATGCCATACAGCTTGGCGATTTCGGCAGCGGTATATGGATCGACGGAGCCGGCGTTGTTCATACCGTCGGTGAGCAGGATAACCACCTTGGAGACAGCCTCGCTGTCCTTGAGTCGACTGATGGCCGTAGCCAAGCCGTCGCCGATGGCGGTGCCGTCGTCGATGAGGCCGTTTTTCATCTCGGCCAACATGTTGAGCATCACGCCGTGGTCGGTGGTCAACGGCACCTGGGTAAAGGTCTCGCCCGAGAAGATGACCAAGCCCATGCGGTCGCCGGGACGGTCCTTCACGAAGTCGGAGGCCACCTGTTTGGCTGCCGTCAGACGGTCGGGCTTGAGGTCGCGAGCCAACATAGAACCCGAGACGTCCATGGCCATGACGATGTCGATGCCTTCGATGTTGGAGGTCGAATTGGTCGACGAGCTCTGCGGACGGGCTAAGGCCACGATGAGCAGGGCTAAGGCTGCCATCTTCAAGACGAAGAGCAGATGACGGAACCAGGCCTTCCAAGTCCTCGGCAGCTTGACCATACCCTTCAAGTCGGAGAAGGTCACGGCCGCCTCTTGTTTCTTGTGGCGCAGGATGTACCAAATGATGGCCAGCGGCACCAAGAGTAAGAGCCACAGCAGCTTGGGATTCGCAAATTCAATGTTTTCAAACATCTTTCACCTCCTCCTTTACTGCAGGTTCTTCCTGCTTCTGCTTCTTCATCTCAGCGAGTCGCGCTTCCTCTTCGGCTTTGCGCTGCTTGTATTGCGCATAGCTCTCGTTGACGAATTCCGTCATGCTGTTCATGGCGTTCTCGCTTTCCAGATTGGAACTCGAATACTTGGCGAACTTCACCAAGTCGGCGACTTCCATGGTATCTTTCAGCTTGTTGTACGTCTCTGGTGAGAAATGCAGCGGCTTGACTTCCTCCAGGATGTCGTCGGTGGTCATCTCAACGGCATTCACGCCGAACTGGCCTTCGATGTATTCGCGGGCGATGTCGGTCAGCGAGGAGAAATACTCCTTCACCTTGCCCGACTGCCAGAGCTTCTGCTGACGCAAGTTCTCCAAGTCGCCAACCGCCTTGTCGTAAGGCGGAATGACGGGACCACGGACGATGTTACCATCGGCATCCACTTTGAGTTTGCGGTGCTTGCGCCAATACCAAATGCCGAAAACGAGCAACACCAACAGCAGCGCACCGAGAATCCAGGGGAATACCTCTTTGAACTTCACTGGTGCGGCGATGGGTTCCACGATAGGCTTGTAAGCCAAGGTGGTGTCGACCGTCATGGTGGTCGAATAAAGACGAATGGGATCAGTATAGGCATTCAGGCGATTGGGATCGTCGAACGAACGGGCATATTTCAAGGCGATAGGTGGCACTTGCACTTGACCTGTGTCGAACGTCATCAGCGTCAGCTGTTGCTTCACGATGACATTGCTGTCGGCATCGGCGGTGCGTTCCACCTCGCTGCGCTTGATGATATCGAGCTGCTCCGAGAGCGTGTCGGTAGCGAAGTCGTTCCATTCCACGAACCATCCGTAAGGCACCTTGAGGCTCAAGTCAAGGGTGAAAGGCTTGCCGACTTGCACGTCAGTGCTTTCCACCTTGCCGTCCACCTCCACCTGTTGTGCCTTGAGGCCGCCGAACAGGGCGAACGTCGCCATCAAAAACAAAACATATTTCTTCATCTTCTTGCCTCCCTTTTCTTAAAGAGTTGCATCAAAGGTTTCACATAGTCTTCGTCGGTGTAAATCAGCGAGTTGTCGATGCCATGTTTGGTGAACTCGCGGTTCAACTCCAACGATTTGTATTGGATCATCTGTTGGTAGGCGTTGTGCCAAGCGCGGCTCGAGGTGTCAACCCAGCGTTCCTTGCCCGTTTCCGAGTCGCGGAACTTCACCAGACCCACCTTAGGGATGTCCATCTCACGGCGGTCGGTGATGCGCAAGGCAACGAGGTCGTGCTTATTCGCAGCAATCTGCATCTCCTTCTCAAAACTCTTGTCCGTCATGAAGTCGGAGATGAGGAAGGCTGTGGTGCGGCGCTTGATGGCCGAGGTCAGGAAACGCAGACCTTCGCCAATATCGGTACCGCGTTCCGTCGGCTTGAAGTCGACGATCTCGCGGATGATACGAAGGATATGGGAGCTGCCCTTCTTGGGCGGTATGAACTTCTCAATCTTGCTGCTGAAGAAAATCACGCCCACCTTGTCGTTGTTCTGGATGGCAGAAAACGCCAAGACGGCTGCCAATTCGGCAGTCAGGTCGCGCTTCGACTGTGTTTGTGAGCCGAAGTCGTTAGAACCCGACACGTCGATAAGCAGCATGACCGTCATCTCACGTTCTTCCTCGAAGATCTTGACGAAAGGCTTGTTGAAGCGGGCAGTGACGTTCCAGTCGATGTTGCGGATGTCGTCGCCATACTCGTACTCACGCACCTCGCTGAAGGTCATACCACGCCCCTTGAAGGCGCTGTGGTACTGTCCCGAGAAGATGTGGTTCGAGAGGCCTCGCGTCTTGATCTCGATCTTGCGGACTTTCTTGAATATTTCTGTTGATTCCATATTTTAAACCATCATTTTTCTTTTATTGGCATGGGGGTTACACCCCGTTCGCCGTTTTTTTCGGCAGGGGTTTACACCGCCTGCCTACAATGCTGTCGTCCCTACGGGACTTGGTTTTACGGCACTTCGATGGTATTTAGGATTTCGTTGATAATCTCTTCGGTGGTAATGTTTTCGGCTTCGGCCTCGTAGGTCAGGCCGATACGGTGGCGCAATACGTCGGGGGCAACAGCACGGATGTCCTCGGGGATGACGTAGCCACGGTGCTTGATGAAGGCGTAGGCCTTGGCTGCCAGCGCCAGGTTGATGGTGGCACGCGGCGAGCCGCCGTAGCTGATCATGTTGGCGAACTTCTTCAGCTTGTAATCGGAAGGATAACGTGAGGCGAAGACGATGTCGGTGATGTAATTCTCAATCTTCTCGTCGAGATAGATCTCGCGGCACACCTCACGGGCGCGGATGATGTCTTCAGGCTTCACCACGGCATTGATCTTGGCGCCAGTGCTGGCAATCTGCTGGCGCAGAATCAGTTTCTCCTCTTCCTTCTTGGGGTAGTTGATGACCACCTTCAGCATGAAACGGTCCACCTGAGCTTCAGGCAGCGGATAGGTACCTTCCTGCTCGATGGGGTTTTGGGTAGCCATGACGAGGAAGGGATCCGGCAGTTTGAAGGTCTCGTCGCCGATGGTCACCTGATGCTCCTGCATGGCCTCGAGCAGAGCACTCTGCACCTTGGCGGGAGAACGGTTGATTTCATCTGCAAGGACGAAGTTGGCGAAGATGGGGCCGCGGCGCACCACAAATTCCTCCTTCTTTTGGCTGTAGATCAGTGTACCGATAAGGTCGGCAGGCAGCAAGTCAGGGGTGAATTGGATACGGGCGAAGTCTGCATCGATGGCACTAGCCATCGACTTGATCGCCAAGGTCTTGGCCAGGCCAGGCACACCTTCAAGCAGGATATGGCCATTGGCCAGCAGGCCAATAAGAAGGCGTTCGGTCATCTGTTTCTGTCCGACGATGACCTTGTTCATTTCGAGGTTGATGAGGTCGAGGAATTGACTCTCACGTTGGATTTTTTCGTTCAGTTCACGAATGTCAGTTTCTATCATTGTGTCAGTTGTTTAGTTGTTCTTTGCTTGGTATGGGCCAGGGAATGAATTCCCTGGTTGACATCGGGTCGTCCCTTCGGGACTTTTCCCCTTCGTCAAAAAGTGTGCAAAAATAGCGGTTATTTAGCTTGAATAACTCCTATTTAATAAATTTATTGCAGAAAAGGGGTTGCGACATCGAAAAAAAACTGTAATTTTGCAGGCAGAAAATCCAGTCAGGGGCAGCGTTCCAAACTTTTGTGCGGTAACGGATTACATGACTGGTTTTTTTATTTTACCTCAATCTTATTCACGCAATATTGGACATGCTTCCCTCCCGTCATGACCCCAATGGTCAGTTTTACCCTGAAATTCATATAGTCGATCTCATTATCCGAAAAATCATAGTATAGAAGGATCATGTTCTTATAGCCATTTCTCTTTTGCTCTCCTTCTTTTCGCGAAACAAACATAGGTAAGCCTTCCATAGGTTTAGCTTCTTCAACAACTCTTTTCAAATGCTTGACCGCATAGGTCGATTTCCAGTTATGTAATGCCTCGCGAGCGGTCTTCTTGTCGCTTTCATTTTTTACGATAAAAATGTCCGCATTCAAAAACTTGTTTCTGATGTAATTGGAATTGCACTCTCGTTGCAGACGCTTCCATAATTGCTCATAATAATTCATGATGAGTGCAAAGCGTTCCTTGCCTCTTTTCTTTTCAGTTGGAATCCCCTCAATATACCTTGGAATTGTCATAATGTAGATTTGTTAGTTTTACACAGCAAAGAAAAACCATCTGTCAAGAGTAAGCCGTTGAACAAACATTTGTTGTCGAAAGTAGTCGTTTGTTGTCGTTTGCTGTCGGATATGTTTTTGAATACCAACAAAGTAATTAAAACCATTTAGCAATTCAAATTATTCGTTATTTTTGCATTTTCAAAATCAGAATCAATGATCAAGAAAATCTATAAATTCGGTGGCGCCTCGGTGAAAGATGCCGATGCCGTGCGCAATTTGGCACAAATTGTCAGCCAACACAAGGACGAGGACATCATGCTGGTGGTCTCCGCCATGGGCAAGACGACCAATGCCCTCGAAAAAGCATTGGCCAACTTTCGTGAACACGACGGTCAACTTGGCATGGATGCCCTGCACGAGGTCATCGCCTACCACGACGGCATCATACAAGGCCTGTTCGATGGCAACACCGACCCACGTTTCGACGAAAACATCGCCGATCTCTTCATCGAGCTTTGGGAAAAACTGCAAAAGACCGACTCGCCCTACGACTACCAATACGACCAAACCGTTTGCTATGGCGAACTCATCTCCACCAGCATCATCCACGAATACCTCAACAAATGTGACATCCCTACACGCTGGCTTGACGCCCGACAATATGTCATCGCCGAGGACGAGGCCCACTACCGCGCCGCCAACCCCGATTGGGACGAGACAAGACTCAAAATAAACAAATTGAATGATGAGCACATTCGGGGCATCGTATGCCTGACACAAGGTTTCATCGGAGGTACAGCCGACGGCAAACACAGCGTCACCTTGGGGCGCGAAGGCTCCGACTTCACCGCGGCCATCTTCGCCAACTGCCTCGATGCCGAGGAGGTCACCATCTGGAAAGACGTGGACGGCCTGCTTAACGCCGACCCAAAGCGCTTCGCCGACACGGTTCAGCTGCCACATATCCCCTACTCCGAAGCCATCGAGTTAGCCTTCTACGGTGCGACCATCATCCACCCCAAGACCATCAAGCCGCTGCAAAACAAGGGAATAACGCTCAAAGTGCAGTCGTTCCTCCACCCCGACCATGAACCTTCGCTCATTGACGGCGGCCATAGGAAAAACGACGAGAGTATCCCCTCTTTTATCGTCAAGGACAACCAAACACTGGTCTCCATCTCGCCCCGCGACTACTCGTTCATGGACGAGCGCAACCTGAAGACCATCTTCGAAGTCTGCGCCGACTTGAATATCCACGCCAACATGATCCAGACCTCGGCACTGATGCTTTCATTCTGCTTCGACAGCAACGAGCAGAAACTGAAACAGCTGAGAGCCAACCTTAAAGACGGTTTTAGTGTCAAGTACAACGACGGGCTGCAATTGTTCACCATCCGCCATTACCAAGACGGCTTGGAAAACGACTTCATCAAAGGGAAGAAGGTTCTGGTGAAACAAGGGAGCAGGAGTACTATGCAGTTCGTCCTTAGTTAGGAGTTGGGAGTTTGCAGTTGTTCAGTTAAAAGTTTGAGCAGGTTGCTGAGCCTGTCGAAGCACCGTTCCTTTTAGTCGGCCCTTCGACCCTTCGATTTGCCTCAGGGACCGCAGGCTCAGGGACCTTGGTTTTTGACATTTTTTTCAAAAAAACGGTAAAAACGAATCTCTTCTTTTTGTTTTTCCTAAATTTGCGCCCGCATTTTAAGACTCAAAAACACATTCTATATGTACAAAATCGAGAAACACCCCATCTTGGACATCCCGCAGGAAGACCTTGTGGAATTCCAATATGAAGGAAAGACCGTCAAAGGTCAGCGCGGCAAGACCATCGCCGCCGCCCTTCACCAAGCCGGTTATCCCGTCCACAGCCACTCACTCGACGGCCGCAACCGAAGCCTCAACTGCGGCATCGGTAAGTGCGGCGCCTGCGAAATGCTGGTCGATGGCAAGATCCGCCGTATCTGTATCACTAAAGTGGATGGCGTCAAGGAAGTGCGCCGCATCGACAAGGAAGACAACATCCTTCCCGAACCCAAGGAACAACAGCCCCGCGAGGTGAAGGTCTACAAGACCCAAGTCGCCATCATCGGTGCCGGTCCCGCAGGTCTCGCCTGCCGCGAGCAGCTCAACGCCTTCGGCATCAGCAACATCGTCGTCGACAACAACGCCAACATCGGCGGCCAGTTCAATATGCAGACCCACCAGTTCTTCTTCTTCGAGAAAGAGAAAAAATTCGGCGGTATGCGTGGCTTTGACATCGCCAAGACCCTGGCGGGCGACAACCACGAAGGCATCCTGCTGAATACCACCGTTTGGGACCTGCTGGAAGGCGGTCGCGTGGCCATCAAGAACATCATCACTGGCGAGATTGGCTACATCGACGCACAACATCTCGTGGTCGCTACGGGTGCCGTGCCTTTCATGCCGACCTTCGAGAACGATGATGTGCCGGGTGTCTATACCGCCGCTGTGTTCCAGAAGATGATGAACCAAGAGCACACCTTGCTCGGTAAGAAAGTCCTCACCGTGGGTGCTGGCAACATCGGCTACCTGACCTCCTACCAAGGCATGCAGGCGGGTGCCACCATCAAGGCCATCATCGAGGCCATGCCACGCGAGGGCGGCTTCCCCGTGCAGGCCAACCGTGTGCGCCGTCTCGGCATCCCGATCATGACCAGCTACGTCCTGGTGCGTGCCATCCCCAATGCCGACTACACCGGCATCACGGGCGCCGTCATCGCCAAGTGCGAGAACTTCAAGGCCATCCCTGGCACTGAACAAGTCATCGACGACATCGACATCATCAACATCTGCACTGGCCTTATCCCCGACAACCAACTGTTGGTGAAAGGCCGCGAAGTCTTCGGCCTCAACACTTACGGTGCCGGCGACGCCATCCGTATCGGCGAAGGCACCAGCGCCGTGCTGCGTGGTAAGCAGGTCGCCTACGAGGTGGCCCAAGCCATCGGTGTGCGCTTCAACTATGACGATTATCTTGAGATTTCAAGACAATATATCGACTCGCAACAGCATCCTGTGCGTCTCCTCGAGAAACCCAACCTGCCCACGCCTGAGCGCATGATGCAGAAGGCTTTCGTGCAGGCCGACTGCCTCTACGGTTTCGCCTGCAACCCCTGCTCGTTCAGCTGCCCGCAAGGCGCCATCACCAAGCCTTCCACCAGCAGCACGCCGACCATCGACTACAACAAGTGCATCGGCTGTATGCTGTGCGTCTCCAGCTGCCCAGGTCTGGCCATCTTCGGCTACGATGTGCAGAAGTCGACCTGCTTCCTGCCTATAGAGTATGAAGCGCAGGAAGGTGCAGAGGTCTATCTTGTCGACAACGACGGCCAAAAGATTGGCGAAGGCGTCATCGAGAAGATCCTCAAGAAGTCGAACAAAACCAATGTGGCCCGCGTGAAAGCCCGCTCTTCTCGCCCCTCTGGAGAGGCCAGCAGAGTGTTCGAGTTGACCGATGTCAAGGGCTTCATCCTGAAAGACCGTTACAACGCCAACAAGGAACTCACCACCCCGATTTCGCCCAAGAAATTGGCCGAAGGCGAGAGTGAGACCTATGTCTGCCACTGCGAGGACATCAAACTCGACCGCGTGCTGCGCGTCATCGGCAATCGCAAGACCATCTCTGTGGATGAGCTGAAACACATCACCCGCATGGGTATGGGCCCCTGCCGTGGCAAGCGTTGCATCCCTCGCGCCCGTCAGATCTTGCGTTCCTACGGCATCGAACTGGTGGGCGACGCCACACCGCGTGCCCCGCTGTCGAACCAAGTCAGCCTTGGCGACCTTTACAACCCGCACACCAAAGAGACCTTCATCTTCCCCGAAATGAACGGCGTGAAGAAAGAACAGGTCGAGGTGTTCATCGCGGGTGGCGGTATCGCAGGCAGTGCCTTGTTCCGTTACTTCTCGGAAGCTGGCAAGAAGCCCGTGATGATCAACTACAGCCGTGGCGCTTCGTGGCGTTGCATCGGTGGCGGCCGTCCAGCCTTCTCCAACCCCGACATCGCCGACATCGCCGTGCACAACCACGAGATCTTCAAGAAGATGCAGGCCGAGCACAACATCAACTACCACCCGACGCATTATGTCAACTTGGTACACGATGAGGCCACCTACAACTCCCTTGATGCCTCTCGCGCTTGGAGCGATGCCTACATGATTGAACGCAAGGACTTCAAGAAGGAGATTTCGCCGCTGTGGGACGATAGCAAGGACACCTACAGCCACGCCTTGATTACCCGCGACTGCTGGCAGGCCACGCCTGGTCGTGTCATCGATTACATCCGTTGGATCGGTGTGCAGCAGGGCGGTCGCTATTTCGAGGACTGCGAGCTGCTCCATGTGCAGAAAGTGGGCGGCCACTATGTCACCTTGGTGCGCACCCACGAGGGTGAGTTCATCGAGTACACCTGCGACCACTTCGTCAATGCGATGGGTTGGGGTGCCGAGAAGTTCAACGATATGCTGGGCCTCGACACAGGTCTCTATCCTGTGAAGCACCAGGCCTTCATCACGCGCCGTCTGCCCATGATGGGACCCAATGGTGGCCCGCTCGACATGATCATCGACCGCCGTCACTACAAGGGCTTCAGCGCCGTCTACGGACAGCAGTGGGCCCACACTGGCCAGATCATCGGCTGCGCCAGCCCCGACACCGACGCTTACGAGGCACGCCAGAACATCAAGTACAACAGCAAGGAGTTCTTGGAGATTGTCTCCGAGGTCTTCGCCGAGTGGATTCCCAACTTGGGCGAAGTCAGCTTCTTAGCTTGCTGGGCTGGTCGTTACACCGAGCCGCGTTACATCGTCGACCCGGAGGTCGGTATCCTCACCGGCTTGCGCGGTCACGGCTTTATGCTCGGCCAATACCTCGCCAAGCTGTATGTGGACAAGTACCTCGGCAAGGAGGTGCCTGGCTACATGAAAGACCTGGCCTTGAGTGGCAAGGGATTGAGCGAAAATGCGTTTAAGTAATTGAAAATTGAAAATTGACAATTGATAATTAAGGCTGTCGCAGGGTTGCGGCAGCCTTATTTATTTTGTTATATTTCAAGTGTTTGCAACTTAGTGTTCTCTGTTCGCGAACAGAGAACACTAAAAAAAGAAGGGAGAAAATACAATGGTAGGGAGAAAAGTTGTATCTTTGCGGCCAAAACAACAATATGAGCATCTGGGAAGAAATAGAAAAACTGATACAAACTTACGAGAACTTGGGTATTGGACAACAAGTGGACTACGACAAGTTCTACTTATACTCACTTATCACCCACTCTACCGCCATTGAAGGCTCAACCATCACTGAGGTGGAGAACCAACTCTTGTTTGACGAAGGTTTAACTTCCAAAGGCAAAAACATCAATGAATATTTGATGAACTTGGACTTGAAGGCGGCTTACGAAGCCAGTATTTCAATGGCAAAAGCCCACACTGAAATAACGACAGAATGGCTAAAAAAGATGGCTTCCTTGGTGATGAAAAGCACGGGCAGCACTTATAAAACCGCTTTGGGTGAATTCTCATCCGCCAACGGAGACATAAGATTGGTGAATGTTAGTGCTGGTATCGGAGGCGCATCGTATATGGATTTCCACAAGGTGCCCAATCGATTACAGAACTTCTGCAACAATCTGAATGACAAGCGAAAAAGCATCAGCAAAGAAGACAAAAAAAAACAATATAAACTCAGTTTTGATGCTCATTATGAATTGGTGACTATCCATCCATGGGTGGACGGTAACGGCAGAATGGCCCGACTGCTCATGAATCATCTTCAATTTGAATACGGCCTAATACCCACAAAAATCCTAAAAGAAGACAAATCCGAATACATTCAAGCGCTTATCGACACTCGAAGAGGCGAAAACTTGCAGATTTTCAGAGATTTCATGTTCAAAACGCTGAGAAAGAACCTTCAGCAAGATATCCAATCCTTTGTTGATTCGCAAAATGAAGTGGGGAGAAAAACCTCAAATAGTAGGGAGAAAAATAAAGGAAGTGGGGAGAAAATCCTTGAGATGCTGCGTGAGAATCCCAAACTCACCACGGCAGGTTTGGCACAAGCAGTGGGAATCTCACCCAAAGGTGTTGAGAAGCAACTTGCCCATCTAAAGCGAGAAGGATTGCTTCGCCGCATCGGTCCCGACAAAGGAGGCCATTGGGAGGTCGTTGATTTGTAACAAATACGAAAAAAGCCCAAGAATCACTTCTCGGGCTTTGTCTTATGTCAAAAGGTCGCTATTACCACTCGATACCGATGCGCAAAGAGATGCCTGAAGGACTAATTTGGCGGGCTTCTTGGGTATGATGATTACCATCATAATAACTCTCATTGATCTTGTCGTAATAGGTACCGGCCACCATAGCGCTGACGGCAAAGTCGCGCTTGGAGGCAAAACGCACGCCGAAGGCAAGGTCACCATAGGCGCCCAAACCGTCGCCGACGTATGAACCAAGACGCAGGCTGATGATGGGGCTCACCACCCTGGTGTTGTTGAACTGGTAACGCAAGTTGGTGTAGAAAGGCACCAAGGCGCGGTCGTTGTTGAAATCGACACCCAAGCCGATACCGGCATAGATATGTCCATTGAAATAGAAGCCATGTGTGGTTGACAGGCTGATGCTATTGGGCATATTCTTGTCGAAATGCCAGGTGTTCCCTTGTTCGATGAAGCCTTGGTAGCCGCTGGGGACGCGAACCTTGGCAGGGTTGGGAACATCCTTTTCTTGTGCGAACATACTCGTTGCCATAAGAAGCATGACGAGCGATAAGATTACTTTCTTCATTGTTGGTAGTTTTTAGGTTAATAAACAGTTTATCAAATTTCGTTTTCAATTTCGCAGTAATAACGCGAGATGGGATAAATTATTGCTCGGGCTCCAAAGGAACAAACAATTCCATCCGGATGGCATCCCCGTTTTTCAACACTCCACGAAGAATAAAGGTGATGCCGTCCTCTTTTTCCACAAACTCCATCCAACCGCTCTCAAAAGGCGATTCGTCGGGATAGGATGTTTGAGGATCCATATTGGTTTCGGCAATAGCTCCCGATATCTCGTCAGGTGAGGAATGCCATTCCAAGCGGTTGCCAAAATCGAAGGAAAGCGGTATGGCCGACTTCTTGGTTAAGTCAACGGTATGGCCCAACAAAACACTAGGAATACCATAAAAACGGAAACGCATCAGAGGACCAAAGAAATCCATTTCGGACTCTGTCACGATATCGAATTCGTCTTGACACGACTCAATGGGGCTGACGCTCATCTTATAGTTGGTAGTATTAAAGATAAGCTCATTCTGTTTAGGAGCAATATTGCGCCGTTTCACAGGTTCTTTCACACAGGAGCCCAAAGTTGCCAAAGCAAGCAGCAACAGCATAATTTTCAATGTGTTTTTCATGGCTTTAAGGTTTTACAAATGAATTTCATAACCTACCGACAACGGTAATCCGATGAATGACAGGCATGTCCAATGCTCTTCTGCATGGCCCACCTTATAGGTAATCCTATCATGGCCCATCATGAATTGCAGTCCCAATCGTAACCGACTGTTTTCCGTCAATCTGATTCGACCTCCGATTTCCGACATGCCGCCGAAGCCGAAATGCTCGTATGTACGCGCATCAAGCCATGGATTGACAGCACGTTCGACATAGGGACCGGCATTCACATAAAACCATTTGTAACTGAATTCGACGCGGACAGGCAGACGGAAATAATTGTTGAAACCAGTGCCAGGCACGCCGTCTTCCCAATTCTCTGGTTTATCTGAATTGGTTCTCCTATATTGGTAGTCAATGCCGCCCAACAAAGACCAATGCTCGTTGAAATCATATTTGGCATCCACGCCCAAGTCGCCGTGAAACTTGCTCTCATAAGGCCCATACAGGAAATCGATGGAGCCAGCCACTTTTGCGTAGGGAATCAACGACCATCCCTTTGCGTTTTGAGCCGATGCCGACAACACGCAGCATAACAGACTCACAATCAATGCTATTCTTTTCATAATGCTATGATTATTGCATGACAATTAAAAAAGCCACAATTATCGTACCACAAATTTGTTACTCATACCATTGTATTCATAAACATAGATACCAGGACGATAAGCACTTACATTCAGGTCAACCCATTCTGCATCGGGATCGAGGGTCTTGGTGTCCATCAAGACACCTCGGGAGTCATAGATGTGCATTTCAGCCGACTTCCCATTAAGGGTGTATGGGATGGACACCGTCGTATTAGCTGGATTGGGATAGGGATTTTGGGTCGTGACTATCATCTCATCGGCCGAGAAGTTGCCTTGGGTGGCATAAACCTCGATGTTGTAATTATCGTAACTATTCGAAATCTCGAATCTCAGCTCGTCTCCAGCCTTGTACAAATAGGAAATCAGCGACCCCTCCTGCATAAACAGCACCTCACCGTCTTCGTTGAGGATCATTGTGTACATTTTGCCACCTTGCTTCCAAGGCGTAAGGCAAATCTCAATCTTGTCATCATTGTTGAAAAGGTGTTTTCCTGCGATGACCACACCAAAAGAGCTGTATCTGATGCCCCATTTTCCCTCTACGGTGAACGGAATTTCTTTAGTCAGTTGGAAATCGGCATCATACACTGAGAAGCCCGTGATGGCTTCATCCTCATCCAATTCACAAACGACATACGAAACCTCAGGAAGGATCTCGTAGACATATTCACGAATTGAATTCTGGAAAACGCTATGAAGGCCGCCACTATTGTTGGTGAAGGTATGCTTCAAAGTGGCTTGCGAAAAAACTGGCATGAAGGCAAGAGCCAATACCAGGGTTAAAACTGTCTTTTTCATATGTTGTAATTTTTGATGATTGTTTGTTATTCATTTATTTGGTCTGTAGGGCTGTCGTACCATCCTTCGACAAACTCAGGAACCTCGGCAGCCGCTTACTGTCATGGCTGTATATGCGGCTGCCACGGTGTGACAGCCCTACAGGACCGCGATTTTATCTCACCACAAATTTCCGTGTCATATCTCCAAGGCTGATGAAATACATACCTTGCGGCAGATTCGTTACATCAATCTGTTGGTTTTCAGCGTTGAGGCTGCCCGTGAGGACGGTTTGACCCATGAGGTTGGTGATGTGGTATTCATTTGCCGCTGGTAGAGACGTGGCGCGCCGCGTCTCTACAACGAGAACGCCATCGGTCGGGTTAGGATAAACGGTGAAGGTCCCTGAGCCTGTCGAAGAGCCGTCTTCCTCGATGCCATTGTGGTATTCCTGATACACCTCGTCGCAGTCCCTATCTCCGTTTTTGAATAACAATTCTCCATTGCGCCAGAAACAACGCATGCCCTCCACGCGATATTTCTTGTTGCGTGTCATCAGTCGTTCTGGGAAGAAACTCGTCATGTGGCCGATTCCACTCACAACGGTACCGCTGAAAATGTTGTTTTCATCGCTCACCTTCAACACCTTATATACTTCACCTTCATATTCATTATACATCACGGAGTCCACATGCATGGTGACACTCTCCGAACCAACTATGATCTCCCATTCATCACCAGGCTCGGCACCGAAATCGTAAAGTACTGTGAATTCCTGCAAATCATCGTTCCACCAATACACTACTCCGTCTTGTTCATAAAGATATTCACGAGTGACCTCCTGGTGTTCTCCCTTGTCATAAAGCGTATTGGTGCGGATGATAATGACCACTTCCTTGTGGTTGACAGTGGTGTCGCCTGCATATTCCAAATGCTGATAAGTGATGGTACCGTCCTCATTCTGGATTTCGTAGTACCATTCCGTTCCAACAAAAGGATAGCCTACCATCTCTATCCCACTAAACACTGGGAATCCGTCGTTATTATGGTCACTATCATATTCCCAACGGTGTACCAGAGTGAGCACCGCAGGATATTGTTCCACCAAGGCTTCCGCACCTGTATTCAAGGCTTCGACCAAATCGTGGCCGAATTGCAAGCTGTCGAGCGACCATTCACCATAATATGTGGTAGGCCAGAAAGCACAGGAATGTTGCAACGGCTCGCCCTGGCTTACGCCAGCATGGTTGTCCAAAAGACCATACCAATAGCAATCGCCGAAATGGTCCGTTTCTCCCTGTTCAAAAGCAATGGCTCCCTTAGTTTCTTCTTCCGTTATGACCACACCCGTATTATACACATTCTGAATGGTGCAATGTCGGAGATATCCATCGCCTCCAAGAATGCCTCCTGCATACTTTGGTGCCCTCACCAAACCTCTATTGAACACATTCATGATATAGGTACGGTTGCTATTCGTTGATCCCAAAATGCCACCTGCATATCCATGATACTCATTTTCAATCGCCACATCACCATGATTGCTGCATTCAATAATATAGAGATTCCCCGATGAAACCCCGACATAACCTACAATACCGCCAGCATATTCATGCGCATTACATGTCACCATTCCCATATTATGGCTGTTTTGGATAAAATGAGTCGAATCGGGGCTTTCCCTGAACATATAAATGCCAACAATACCGCCACAACATCCTAAGCCATCCACATTAGCATTGTTTGAACACCCTACGACATTGCCACTACCCAAAAAGCCAGCAATCCCTCCTACATGAACATTATATGCGGTATCCGGACAACTGACTTGGCCTGTCTCATTATTGAGGCAGAGCGAAATATCACCATAGTTACACATACCCACCAAACCGCCTACAACTCCTCCGCCATTATACCGACCACCAACTACTTTTTGATTGTTCGAGCATCCCTCCATCGTTCCATACCACATACTGCCGACTACTCCACCTGTAGCAGAACCGCCCTGAACATTAAAGCCTTCAGCTCTGCCAGTCATCCAACAACCAACAATCACATACGGTGCTCTCATATGCACATCGTTGACTTGCCCCACAACGCCACCAGCAATCAATGAAGATTCAACCTTCACAGCCTCTCTAACCTGACACGCCATGATGGAGTATGTCTGCTCGTCCGTTCCCTGTTCGCCGTATGTGTAACCAGCAAAGCCAATCAAGCCGCCCGCTCTGCCATTCTCATTGTCGGTTGAGGCGCGCCCGTCATAAATGCTGCAATTAGAAATGTTGGTCAGGCCAGCATAACCCACAAGGGTGCCCACATATTTCCCATTTCCGCTGACATAGCATTGCGCTAAATGGACATTATTGATTTCGGCACCGTTGGTGCAGCCAAAGAGACCTCCCACAGGCTGTGCATCACCGTCAGAGATGGTTTGATGCAAATTCAAAATGGTTTTGGCATCGCCCCAGCCATCAAAATGCCCCGTGAAAGGATGTTCGGGTGTCCCTATGGAAATCCATTGCTGAATACCGCCATCACAATTGGCCAGATTGATATTCTCCATAATCTTGTAATAGGCATCGCCACCTGTGCCATTGTTGGTTTGCTGGGCGAGTAAAGCCAACTGATTCGAAGTATAAATCTGATATGGGTTCTCTTCGGTACCGTCGCCACCTCCGTAGGATTCAGCCACAGTGCCGTCCCAGCAATAGCCTTGTTCATCACAATCGTATGCACCAAGGTGCAACACCATCTCGCCGTCAACAAGATAGCAGCGCAACCAATCTGGGTATTGACCATCATAAATATCGCCCATGCAAGCGTAAGGATAAGGGAACAAACCGCTGATTTCGCCGATGCCATCGATGATGGTGCCACCGCCAAAATAGCCCAATTCCCCATCGTATGAAACCCGTTGAGCCCTGAACTGATGGTTATGGCCTGAACCTTCATAATAAGTGAGTTCTGTCACCGTGACTTCATAGGCGCAGGAATCAATTTCGCATGTCCACGATTCTCCCACTTCGGCATCAAAGTCATAAAGCGTGGTGAATCTGCCTAAAGTCTGGTTGTACCAATACACCTTACGGTTTTCTTCATAGACATATTGCTCATCGCCATTGCCACCGAGGAACTGGCGCGAAATGACGCTACACTGGTGACCTTGAATGATCGTGTCGCCAAGCACCTCCATGTGATAATAGGAAATCGGGCTGCCCATGAAGGAACTGACATTGAAATACCACTCCGCGCCTTGGGGAGCGAAACTGCTTTGCTGCGCCATGCCATTGAACGAAAAGGCGAGCAAGATTGCTAAGGTTAAAACTAGTTTTTTCATTGTCGTATGTTTTTGATTGTTATTTATCTATTCGTTTCGGTCTGTAGGGCTGTCGTACCATTCTTCGACAAACTCAGGAACCACGGCAGCCGCTTATTGTCATGGCTGCACAGGCGGCTGCCACGATGTGACAGCCCTACAGGACCGCGTTTTTATTTCACCACAAATTTCTGTGTCATATCGCCGACGCTGATGAAATACATGCCCTGCGGCAAAGCCGACACATTAATCTGTTGGGTTTCAGCAGTGAGATTGCCCGTTTGGACGGTCTGGCCCATGAGGTTGGTAATGCGGTAGGTTTGGCTCGGTAGAGACGGTGTGCACACCGTCTCTACAAAGAGGGCGCCGTGGGTCGGATTGGGATAGATGGTGAAGGCCGCATCATCGGGTTGTTCATCGACAGCCCAGTAATGCCCTGAATGCACCTCGTCGCAGCCCATATCGCCTTGCTTGAAGACCAGTTGGCCGAACTGCCAGAAGCAGCGGATGCCTTCCACCTGATAGTCCTTGCCTCGTGTCATCAGTCGCTCGGGGAAGAAACTCGTCATGTGGCCGATTTCGCAGATGATGTCACCGCTGAAAATGTCTTCCGGGTCGCTCACGCGCAACATCCGATAAATCTGCCCCTCGTATTCATAGTCAAGCACCTCGTCGACATGCATCGTGAGGCTCTCCTCTCCCACCTTGATTTCCCATTCGTCGCCCTCCTCGGCGCGGAAGTTGTAGAGCGTGGTAAACTCGCCCAAGGTCGGGTTCCACCAATACACCACACCGTCTTCCTCGTAGAGGTACTCGCGACTGGTTTCCGTACTGCCTTCCTTGTCGTAGAGCGTGTTGGTACGGATGATGACGACTACCGTCTTGTGGTTGACGGTCGTGTCGGAGGCGTATTCCAGATATTGGTAGGTGATGCTACCGTCATCGCCCAATATTTCGTAATACCATTCCGCACCTTGAGGAAACAAGCCCATCTCGACGATGTTTTCAAACTCGTCCCAACCTGGCGCATTTCGATAGGCTTCAACGCAACCGACCGGCACATAAACGGGGATGTGCTTTGAAACATATTGGAAAGAAGTCGTAATGCCTTGCATATACAAGGTTGGTGGGACGGGATTAAAGGAATATATCTTGTTGATTGAAGGACAGTTGTAAAATGCACCCTGACCAATAGAGGACACCGAAGCAGGAAGGCGAAGCGGTCCTTCCACAATTCCGCGCTCAAAAGCCATTGGACCTATAGTAACGACATCATCAGGAATCACACTGTTTTTGCAACCTGTAATAAGCCTCTTAGTTTCCTGCTCAATAAGGCAATTACCCTCGGAATAATACACAGGATTGCCTTCCTCAACGCTGATGGCAGCCAAACTTTGCGTTCCTCTAAAAGCATTCCATTCTCCTTCAATCAATGTCACGGAACTCGGAATATTAATCTCTTGGAGAGAAAAACAATATGCGAAAGATTCCTTACCAATAGTCGTTAATGTGCTTGGAAACACCACACTGGACAAATAATCGCAACTACCGAACATATTTTGAGGGATGACCGTAAGACCTTCTGGAAGGACAACCGAAACCAAATGCGTGTTCGCAAAACACCCATAACTATACTGCACATCTTTTTCTGGCAAGGTCAAGGATGCCAGTCTGGAGCCTGCGAAAGCACCGCTACCCACCAAATTAACCGATTCAGAAAGTACCAGTTGTCGTATTCCAGTGGCGGCGAATGCTTGTTCTCCAATATCGGTGACGCTGTTGGGAAGGTCAAGGGAAGTAATTGGGCAATAGTAAAAGGCCCTCTCTCCAATGGCAGTGATAGTATTAGGAAGCACAACGGAAGTAATCGGACACTCAACAAAAGCATGATCCATAATCTCGACCACCGTCCAGGTGTTTGAACCTATGGTAAGGGTTTCAGGGATGATAAGGTCACCTTCGGGCATATCGTGGTTATAATAATAGGTAGAGCCTCCTTGACAGGGGTATGTAACACCGACAGTGTGATTTTCTGCATCAAGGATGTTGAGATACAAAATGTGATGCGAGGGGCTGAGACCCATCAAGTCGTAAGCATGGGCATTTCCGATGGCAAACATCATTAAAGTCAATGTGATGAATAATTTGTTTTTCATAGGTCTAATTATTTGATTGTTAATTATTTGATTTCGACTTTATTTAACTACAGATTTTACAGATTGTACCGATTTCTTCCCGTAGAATTTATGGGTCGCAGGCTCCCGATTGATACGGATAGACTGTCATAGGCGGAAATCTGTAATAATTGGACGCTTGCGTCCTGCAAATTTCTCGTCGTATATCTGTCAAATCTGTGTAATCTGTAGTTTCTCATAAGATATTATTTGTTTTGTGATTAAACCGCATTCACAATTTCCTCAAAGGTCCTTGTGTCGTCCGTGAGGTTCATCTTCATCTGTTTGATGCGGGTCTTGCGGCGGTAGTACGACTCGGTCTGGGTGTCCAAGAGGATGGAAATCACCTGGTTGGAAAAGCCGTTCTTGGAGAGGCAGCAGATGCGCACATCCCACTTGCCGAGTTTGGGATAGAGTTCGAGGAGGCGCTGCGATAAGCCGTCGTACACCAAGTCGGTGAGGCTGATGAAGTCGGCCCAGTCGTCGTCGCTGAGGGCGAAGTTCATCGTGTCGGCGGTCACCTGGTCGCCAAGGCTCTGCGCCGTGGTGTAGACTTTGTTGCGCCCCATGATCTTGCTCGTCATCAGCAGGTCTTTTTGCGAGAGCGTCTGACGGTCGCGGCGCAGGTCGTCGTTGGTACGGATGAGGTTTTCCATGTCGCTCACCAACTCGTGGATGCGGTTTTGGTCGCGCTCCACCTGGCTGCGGAACTGCTCCACGGCCAACTTGTGGTCGCTCACCTTCTTCCTCACGATCAGCACGATGACCAACAGCGCAATCACTGCTGCGGCAATGATGAGCCAGAGTTTGAGGCTACGGTTGCGGAGCAAGCTCTCCATCTCGCTCTTCTGGGCCTTCAGTTCGTACTCGGCCTTGAGGCGTTGCAGGTTGTCGGAGGCGTGTTCTTGGTCGCTCTGCATCATGTATTTTGTGAAGAGGTCTTGGTATTCCATGGCCTGCTCGAAATGGCCTTCGTTATAGGCGATGGCGTAGAGTGTTTGGTACACCGACATCTTCAGTCCGGCGCGCTCGCTGCGGAGGGCGGCTTCGAGGTAAGGCTTAGCTTCGGCGTAGTTATCTGTGTAGTAGTATAATACACCCATCGTCATGTTGGCGATGTCGGTGTTGTTGTCGTCAAGCTCGCCCTCCAAGGCGCGGCGAACGCAAGTCATGGCTTCGGGATAGTTGCCCACAGGCAGGTAGTAGTCGCGGCCCATCTCCAAGTAGATGTCGCTCTGCATGGCCTTATCGTTTAATAAGGTGGCGATGCTGAAGGCCGTGTCGTAGTAGCGCTTGGCTTGGGCAAACTGCTCCAGCGATTTCGCCACTCGGCCACAGTTGCGCATCGTGGTCATCACGGCGGTGGAGTCGTCAATATTGCGGAAGCATTCGATGGCTTCGCAGTGCATCTTGAGGGCATCGTCGAAGAGGCCGTGTTTGTTGTACATCGCCCCGAGGTTGTCTTTGAGTTGACCTTCGAGGCAGAGGTTTTCGGTGGTTGGCTCGCAGCCTTGCATCAGCGTGAGGGCTTGCAGGAAACGCTCGGTGGCCTCTTCCGAGAGGCGTTGCTGGCGCAGTTCGGTACCTTCTTCATATAAGGCGCGCGCCTGCTGCAGGCGTTTGGCGGGAGTGTCGCACGAGGACAGCATCACGCCGAGCGCGAGGGTTGTTAGGATGAGTGATTTTAGTGTTGCTTTCATAGGCACATGTTTTTACTGGTTGGCTGGGGATTGAAATCCCCGTTGAAGTGCGGGCGCCCTTTCAGGGCTTCGACATCGCAAAAATATACAGAAAAAACGCTTGTCAAGAGGTTTTTGGGGAGCCTCTCGGTTTTGTCCATGCTTTTTTGGATTGTCCAATTTTATTTCATTGGAAATCAATGATGTAATTTCGGCATGGACAAAATTTTGTCCCTATGAAAAATGGGCGACTTCCGAAAAAATCGCCCAAAATCTAATGAAATTACATAAAATGTGTAATCAGTTTTTATTGATATGCATCGCGTCTTTGCGAGGAGGAACAACGAAGCAATCCAGAGAACCATTGACTGGACTGCTTCGTTCCTCGCAGTGACGCAAAGCGGCACCTATTTTTAATCTTTCTGATTGCGCTCCTTGACAATCTCTTCCTGCTTGTCCTTCGGCGTCGGCATGTACTGGTGGAACTCCATCGAGTAGTTGGCACGGCCCGAGGTGAGGTTGCGCAAGGCGGTGGCGTATCCGAACATCTCCATCAGCGGGACAAAGGCATCCAGCTTCTGCGAGCCCTTGCGGAAACGACGCATGGCCTCGATGCGACCACGGCGCTTGTTGACGTCGCCCGTCACATTGCCGATGTAGTCGTCGGGCGTGTTGATCTCAACCTTCATCACAGGCTCAAGCAGCACGGGGCTGGCTTTCATGAAGGCCTGCTTGAAGCACATCTGGGCGCAGAGCTGGAAGGCCATGTCGCTGGAGTCGACGGGGTGAGAGCTACCATCCACGAGGACACACTTCACATCCACCACGGGATAACCCGCGAAAGGACCTTTGTTCATGGCCGCAGCCAGACCCTTCTGCACCGAGGGGATGTATTCCTTCGGAATCACACCGCCCTTGGTGATGTCGACAAACTCGAAGCCGCCGCCCGGGTTAGGCTCGAAGCGGATGACGGTGTGGGCAAACTGGCCCTTGCCGCCGGTCTGCTTCACATAGCGGTAGTTGCACTCGAACGGTGCGGTGATGGTCTCGCGGAACGACACCGAAGGCGCGCCCACCGTAACCGGCACCTTGAACTCTTCCTTTAGGCGGTCGACGATGATTTCCAGGTGCAACTCGCCCATGCCAGCGATGATGGTCTCTTCCGTCTCCTCATCGAAGTGGGCGTGGAACGATGGGTCCTCGTTGCAAAGCTTGGCCAAGGCCTCGCTCAGCTTGCTGCGGTTCTTCTTGTCGTCGAGGTTGACCTTCATCTCAATAACCGCAGGAGGTATGTTAATGGATTCCAACAAGATAGGCTGCTCCTCATCGCAGAGCGTGTCGCCCGTCTTGGTGTATTTCATGCCCACGAGAGCCACGATTTCGCCCGCGCTAGCCTCGTTGATTTCCTCGCGTTCCTTTGCCTTGATGCGGAAGATGCGGCCCACGCGCTCACTCTTCAGTTTGTTGGTGTTGTAGACGCTCATGCCGTTGGTCAGCTTGCCGCTGAAGATGCGGATGAAGGTCTGCTGGCCCACATACGGGTCGTTGATGAGCTTGAAGGCCAAGGCCGAGAAAGGCTCGTTTTCGGAGGGGTTGCGGCGGTAGGTCTTCTCCTCATTGGCGGGGTCGTGCGCGATGACGGCGCCCAAGTCGTTGGGCGAAGGCAGGTAGTCGACAATGGCATCCAAAAGGAGCTGGATACCTTTGTTCTTATAGGCGGCACCGCAAAGCACCGGCACCATCATCAGTTTGATGGTGGCCTGACGGATGGCGGCCATCAGCTTGTCGGTCGGGATTTCGGCATCCTCAAGGTAGAGTTCGGCGATCTCGTCGTCGAGGTCAGCCACCTTCTCGATGAGGTTGCGGCGGGCTTCCTGGGCTTGCTCCATCATGTTTTCCGGGATGGGACCCACGATGCGTTCCTTCTCGATGAAGCGCACCGAGTTCATCTGCACCAGGTCGACCATACCCTCAAAATCGGACTCTGCTCCGATGGGGAGATGCAACGGCACGGCGTTGGCGCCCAAGTATTTATGCATCTGGTTGACCACCTCTTGGAAGTCGGCACCCGTGCGGTCCATCTTATTGACGAAAGCAATGCGGGGCACACGGTATTTGTCAGCTTGATTCCACACCGTTTCCGATTGCGGCTCCACGCCACCCACGGCGCAGAACACCGCCACCATGCCGTCGATGACGCGCAGCGAGCGCTCCACCTCTACTGTGAAGTCGACGTGACCGGGAGTATCGATAAGGTTGATCTGATAACCGTTCCAATGGGCAGTGATGGCTGCCGAAGCGATGGTGATGCCGCGCTCTTGCTCTTGTTTCATAAAGTCCATGGTGGCTTGTCCATCATGCGTTTCACCCACCTTACGGTTGACGCCCGTGAAGAACAGGATGCGTTCCGAAACCGTAGTCTTACCAGCATCGATATGCGCAGCGATACCGATGTTTCTCAATTTTGAAATGTTTAAACTCATTATTGTATCTGATTTTCAATTATTTGCGAATACAAATCAGGTCTTTGATTTGGGCTGCAAAGGTAGGGAAAAATTCAATACTAAAAAAAACTCATTAAAGTTTGGCAGATCCCAACGGGATGCAAAAGGTTGAAAACTAACATTATTTCGGAAATCATACAAATTTTCCTATCTTTGCCTCGCATATTATGCCAGGCACCATCAACATACGAAAAGGAAACAGGATTATTATTTAAACACCATAAAACTATGGGTTGGCTTATTGATCATTACAAAATCACCTACAACGACATATTTGTGGGCACTTATTACGTTTACGAAGACAATACTTGCAGGTATTATGTCAACAGTTGGAAAAATGAACTTGAACCCATCAAGGACCTCCTTGAAAAAAAAGGTCTGTTGAAAGACAAAAGCACAAAGAGACCTATCGCTGCCATCACGAAGATGATGACGGCTGAAAATAGGGTAAAGGGCAGAAAGAGATCCATATATCATTGTGACGGCCTTACTTTGGAAAGGATTCCTAATGAGACCAACGAGCGTTTTTGGGTGTATCGATGTGATGCCAATAAAGGGCAGCCAGGCTACTCTGACAAAGACCATTCCGCTCCGCATTATGAAGGTGAAAAAACACCTGAAGGAATGAGAGAATGGACCACTTGGTACGCCTTCGTCAAGATGGACGATGGCACCTACGAGGCGGCACTCGACGAATCATGGTGGTGGGGCGGCAGCCACAACGACGGCGGCACCATCCACACCGACATCCCCGAAGAATGGTTTGAATTGTCCTACGACGAATTCCTTGAAAACGTGGTGACGCTTTCGGCGGCTGCGCATTATGGTTTCACGCCAGATGAACTAAAAGAAAAGCAAGGACTGAAAGAGTTCTTTGACTTCGAATGACCTATCTCCCCATCGCTTAGTCTGGTAATTTCTCTACAATCAATTCCACGGAGTGATCCTCCAAAGAATTGTATTCGTCGAGATGAAAGTGCGAGTGTGTAGATTCCTCATCGGCGAGCGCCATAAAATGATTGGCCAGCGATCGCAACCCTGCTGCATTGGCGGAAATGACGATGGCGCCATCGGCCTCAATTCTTGTGGCTATAGTGAAGCCATCCTCCCATTTGAATTCCATAACAACCTGATTTATATTACAGTACAAAGATAATACTATTGGGATTTAAATAAGGTATCCTTCCAGTTTCAACAACGCGATTTTGTTGTGAATGCCGCCTCCGTAACCTGTAAGGTTGCCGTTTGCGCCCATCACGCGATGGCAGGGCACGATAAGGCAGATGGGGTTCCAGCCCACTGCACCACCTACCGCTTGTGCTGACATTTTTCTTGGTTTTTCCGTCATGTTGAGAGACGTTTCAGGAAACGTCTCTACAATGCGTTTCGCAATTTCGCCGTAGGTCATGGTTTTCCCGAAAGGTATTTCACATACGATATCCAACACCGTCTTGCGGAATGGCGTCAGGCCCTCCATGCGGTAAGCTGGCGTGAAATCGGGCTGACGGCCGGTGAAATAGAGGTCCAGCCAATGATAGGTTTCATGGATTATAGGAGGTAGAGATGTGGCGCGCCGCGTCTCTACAACGCCCAATGGATGTTTGTTTTCGTCACGCGAGCCTGCAAACCATAGGCCAGTCAACACCTCGCCGTCGGTACACATCAGCAGGTCATCGAAACCTTCTGGGGTCGGATAAAGGTATGTTGCCATATTCAATCCTCCAAAGCGAATTTTCGTAATGCCGTTTCGTCCAAGCGTTGCACGGTCCATTCGTCCATGGGCACGGCACCGATGCTGCGGTAAACGGACAAGGCGGGTTTGTTCCAATCGAGGCAAATCCATTCCATGCGGCCGCAGTTGCGCTCCACAGCGATTTTGGCCATGTATTTCAGCAATGCCTTGCCATAGCCCCGACCGCGTTTTTCGGGAAGGATAAACAGGTCTTCGAGATACAGGCCCTTGCGCCCGACAAAAGTGGAGAAATTGTGGAAAAACAGGGCGAATCCGACGACCGCGCCGTCTTCCTCGGCAAAGACCACCTCGGCAGCATGCTCCACAAAAAGGGAATGATAGATGGTGGCTTCGTCGGCCACGACCTCATCGGCGCATTTCTCGTACACAGCGAGTTTCTTGATGAATTCAAGGACGAGGCCTGCCTCTTCGGGCTCCGCAGGACGAATGATAAATGAAGTATTCATGATTGGTTCAATTTGTAACACTATATATCTTTAAAGAATCACAAGGTCGCTTTTGCCCAAATTGCAGTCGGAACAAAGAGTTTGAAGGTTTTCCATTATTGTCTCACCGCCTTTTGAATAAGGGTAAATATGATCAATATGCAATACTACAGAAGGGTCTGTTGCAGGCGATTTGCCACATTTGCAGCATTTAAAATGATCCCGAGCCATCACCTTAAAACGTAAACGAAGGTTAATATCTCGTTTTGTTTTATGTTTGAAAGACTTCTGATCTATCAAGGTTTTATCATGGGCTCCTTCTTCAGGAACAATCTCAGACTTTTCCTCATCATCCTCTGAATTGATATAGTCCACAAAAGCCTCTAATGCTTTCCTCCATCCACCAAACCTGCGTAAGAATGTATTTCTTCCATATTTAAACTCATTCTTTTCAAAATCCGTACTTGACGGTTGCCTTCCAAGTTTTATCCAAACACGTTCTATTTCTTCAAACAATTCTTTTTCAGAATACATTTGCTTAGGGCCAGTTCTAAAAGGTGTTTGTTCTAATCCTGCCACTTTCAGCAAAGAGCCCCATCCTCCATATTTTTTTGTCCTCTCTCCGTAATTAAATCTTCCATGTTTTTCATATTCTGTTCGCGTAACATAACCACGTCCCATTAACTTCGCAACACGTCGTAAATCAGCGAAAAAAACCTCATCCGATTCGCAATAATCATGAAACTTAAGACGTCCTTTCTCAACAGACAGCCCTGCCCGTCTTAATACTTCGTTCCAAGAGCCAAATCGATTCCTCAAAGTACCATAACTAAAACGACCGTGCGAAGAATAGTCTTTGCATGACAAGGATTCCTTTTTGAGCAAATCTGCCACTCGTTTCACATCCTCTATCAGTTCTTCGTCTGGAGTATTTCGATGATATTCGTTCAATACAAATTCCATAATAGCATATTATTGATTCCAACAATTGATTATTTTAACACAAAACTAATCATTTTTCCAGCATCTTTCCCCTAATATGTTTCAACGCGGCCGGCAGCACCTCTGGCTCCATCATTTGGAGTGCCGTGTTGAACTCTTCAAGAAGTTCGGGATAGAATTTGCTTTGCGCATAAGTCAGCTTGATGGCCAATGACTTCACGCCGATGGGTTCGTCGGAGAGCATGGCGTTGAAGCAGAAATCGAGGAAGTCGGTGCGGATGTTGTCGGCCTCAAAGGGAGTTCTTTCCAACAGGTTCATAACGAGACGGCGCTTGGTGGTGCTGGTGGTCCGCAAGACCTCGTCGATAAGGGTATTCTGCCTTTCGGACAGCCAGGCATCTGCGGTTCTGGGCAGGTGTGTCATCACCCATGCGGCGTTGTCGGAAGTGCGCTTGTCTTCGTCGAAGAGCAACTGAAACAGTTCCTCCTTGAAGTCGCCACCAGCCAAGGCTCGGGCATCGCCTCCGCTGATTCTGCCGGACAATATGGTTTTCAGCTCCGACATAGGCTAAACACACAATTCTCCTTTCGCGACAATCGCCGCCGTGCCGCCCACATAGATGGTGCCATCCTTTCGGATTTGTGTGGCCACCACCGAAGGACGACCCATGGCTTCGCCTTGCATGAAGGCGCACTCTGCTTCTGCACCGAGGCACCCGTTATGTTGCAGATAGAAGGTCAATGCCGCGTTGGCGGTACCAGTGGCCGATTCCTCGGGCACGCCGTACAAAGGCCCGAAGTCGCGGACATGGGCTGTGTAGCTGTCGTTGGCGAAGGCAAAGACATGGAAACTGACTGCATCATATTTCTTAGTGATGGCAGTGATGGCCTCCATGTCGGGATTCAAGGCCTGCAAGGTGTCCACATCGGGCAAGGGAATCATCAAATCGGGAAGGCCCGAGTAGACAATTTGTATAGGCATCACGGGATGGTAATCATTGACACCCAATGCCTTATAGATTTCTTCTGTCTCTTCGACAGTAGCCACAATACGCGGCATGGCCATCTGCATCATCACCCTCTCCCCTGCTTCAATGCGTAAATCACCAGCAAGCGTATGGCAAAGGCAAGTCCCCGAAGCCAAACATTCATGGTGCAACAAATAGAATGAGGCTATTGTTGCATGTCCACATAGCTCAACCTCGGCTTTGGGCGTGAAATACCTGATAGTAAACTCCTTATCGGAGTGTCGCCTAATGAAAGCTGTCTCCGAATAGCGCAACTCGGCAGCGATTTGCAGCATCAGCTTCTCTTCGGGAAAACGATCCGATTTGAGCAATACCACACCCGCGGGATTGCCGCCGAAAAGTTGATTGGTGAAGGCATCGAGGATATAGTATGTCATTGTTTTAGTTTGATTCTTTTTTTGTACTAAGACTCATCTGTTTTGTTTTGCCTGACCACTATTGAAGCATCTTTTTGTACTGGTTTGCAACAGCTTTCATACAATTCTTGATTCTCCTCGCGGAACAACTTGCTATCGAAAATAGTACAATAGCTTCTGTATAGTTCTTCGTTTTTTTCTCGAAGAAGGTCGCTATCAAATTTCAAAACAGTTTTTGGAGGAGAATAACTAATCGTGAACCTTGTCGTTTTTATCTTCTCTTCATCATGGATTTCCATTTGTTGAAGCAGTTCTTTCCGCAATGCGCCAATTTGGCTCTCTGTCTCTTTCTTGAGGTCAATCAAACGGGCCAATTCTTGATCATAATAATCAAACCAATTACCTGATGAATCTTCGACAAGGAGTTTTTTCAACCGAGCACGGATCGATCCTTCATTCCGCTGAAATCGAGTCATGATTTCATTAAGCGAAGCACCCTGTCTATGCATCTCCATCAATAAACTATCATCCTCTTGACTCCATTTAGCATAGGCATTTGGATGAAGTTGTTTCTGCCGATCTATATATGAAAGCTCCTTGTCAGGAGAAGAGATTTCTTTCTTTTCCAATTCTATTTTTGGAGGCAAGAACACCCCTGCAACCAGTTTGAAATGAAAACCTTCGAATTCCAACCCCAATGAGAGTGTAAGGTAAACTCCTTTTAAGTCCGTGTATCTTTCCGGATTCTTCTTAAAAGCATCCAAAAAATAAGGATCCGTAATAGGGAAGTCATAGTTGGAGCCATAATAAGTAAACTTCATCCGATATTTAGACTTTTCCCTTTCTTCGTCAATATACGCACTAGCTATTTCAGGGCGTATGAGCATCAACGAATAGTTGAGCCGGTCTATCATCTTTGCTGGGATGGCTTTCCCTCGAAAATAGAATACCGCTTGGTGAACAGGGTCAATGAGTTGGCTCATGAAATCGTCTTTGAACTCATTGTCATTGGGGCAGCATTCCATGCGTGAGCAATGCACATCCTCGGTGTGAGCCTTATGAGGACAAGGTGCCACGTCGGTAAGTTTTACCAAAGAAAGCAATTTGACATCTTGTGCCAATTGCATTGGGATTTCTCCGTTTTCCGCCATCGAAACCGGGCGAATCCAACAAGGGCGACCGTCATCATGGCGAACAACATCCATACGACCGTCTGGCCTTGGCGAGACCTCAACGCCAGCAATGCAACGTCCACCATGTTTGTATGAATTGGCCAAACAAATGAAATACTTATCCATAATGCTCAAATGAGGTGAACAATCGCGACCTTTTCTTTACTATGCGCTTGCAAATATTCGGCCAATAGCCTGCGGTGGCATTGCTCAGGGGTGTCTTCGCTACACAGGAAGCACGAGCCATCAAAAGCCTTTACACCGTATTTACGAATTATATCTCTGGCTTTCAGTAAGTTCGTATAAATTTCTACATATTCTTCCCAGGTTACTTCCTCTTTGTGCCACCTGTCAAGCAACTCTTTTGTCGGTGCAAAATCGGCGACATGCTGATAGGGAATATGGCAAATCTCGTTGACGAAAAACTCCAAGTCTTTTCCTTTGGCAAAACCAGCCAATTGACTGCTATTGCTGATCCGTACATCAACTAACTGCTTTACATGGTTGTCGCGCAGCAAATTAAAGAAATGTTCGGCACTTTTTTTCGTAAAGCCGATGGTAAAAAGAGTAATCATACGTTAATAGATTTCTTCGTTTTGCAATTCGGGCTTGTATCCTATTTCCTTGTTTTTCAGTCGATAGGCATCTCTTCGCTGTTCCTCTTCGGTATACAATCCAAACAAGTAATCCACTTCTGAAAGATGGTATTTGCGTGAATGGATGTAGGTTGCAATCATCTCTTTTTCCAACTTGGCTTGGGATGCCAATGAAGCGTCTTTCAGAATATGCTGAACATCGACTCCATTGTCGTAAAAAAAGCGAGAAACAAGTGAAAAACGATGGCATTCTAAAGGATCGGCCTCAGAGCACATGAAAGCAATTTGAAAGCCTTTTTCCAAGCCCTTCATAACACGCTCAACACCTTTCTTGAAAAGGGGAGTCTCAACTGCTTTTTCAAAATCGACTTGTTCATTCTCATCCAAGCAATCCGTTCGTCTTGCGCCAAACTCGTCGCCAAAGTGCAAGTACTGAATGTTGTGAGACTTCAAATAGCATTTCAAACCATCTTGGTTGAATTGTGGAGAGTACTTACTCGCAGGAATGCTTCTGACATCAATCACACAATTGATGCCATGTGCATTCAGTAGTCCAATAAACTCATCCAAAGATTGGTTGGAATGTCCTATACTATATAACCGGTAGTTATCCATTCAATGCTATTCAATTGTCTGGCTGCAAAAATAAAGAATTATTTCCATTATCGCAATGGCTTATAAAATCTGTGCCGTATGGTTCTTGGTATCCACTTTGCCAATAGCATCGACAATAATACCCTCTTCATCAATGACGTAGGTGGTGCGCAACGTGCCTTCGGTCACCTTGCCGTACATCTTCTTCTCACCCCAAGCCTCGTAGGCTTTCAGGATAGTCAAGTCGGTGTCGGCGATGAGATGGAAAGGCAGGTTGTATTTGGCAATGAAGTTTTGGTGCGACTTGGCACTATCGCGGCTGACGCCCAGCACGTTGTAGCCCAATGCCAGAAAGCGCTCGTAGTTGTCACGAAGGTCGCAGGCCTCGGCGGTGCAGCCTGGCGTGCTGTCCTTGGGATAGAAATAGAGCACCAGTTTCTTTCCGGCGAAATCCGTCAGTTTGACAAGGTTGCCGTTCTCGTCTTGCCCTTCAAAGTAAGGGGCTTTCGTTCCTTTTTGTAACATGGTTTGTTTGTATTGTTCGTGTGCGCAAAGTTACACATTTTGACACTAATTCAAGTAAAAACTATTAATTTGTCCTTCAACCAAAAAACCAATTATTTAACAGACGAAAACAACTCCTATATGAACATCCCAAAACTGCTTAATCAATAGTGGATTGGGACGTCGTATGACAGGGATAGAAAGAATTGAAAATCTATTACAACTTTTCCAACAATTCATCTCCAGCCAATTCCATTTTAGAAAAAGCGAACAACTTCTTGCCTAAGTCCTTCAAAGACGCCCCTAAATGATAAACCATGTTATCTATGATAAAGAAACGATCATGAACATTTGCTATAGTCAGCACACTGATTGGTTCATATTGAAGGTTATGTTTGTCAAGGTCTTGTTGTAACGCTTGTGAGATTACTTTTGTAAAAATAGTTGCAGAAACGCCCTTTTTTCTTTTTGACAATAGCAACAAAGCACTCTCATCAACATAATTATCAATCAATACAATACTTGTTTTTGCCGACTTAATCAAATCAGAAGCGAACACATACGCATCAAAGATTTGCCCATTGCAAAACACGCCTTCAGTTGGAGGCAAAGTCGTCCGAACAAAAAAATCGATTTGCTTTTCATTGTCGGAAATACGCCGTTCGTGTTCCAAAAACTTATTGTCCATCCTTTGCTCCAATTGTGTCAATCGGCTATTGATCGTATAACCTTTAAGTAGATATTGTTTTAGCACTTGATTAGCCCAAATACGAAACTGTGTACCTCTTTGGGACTTCACCCGATATCCTACAGAAATAATAACATCCAAATTGTAATAATCCATCTGGCGGACAATTGACCTGCCATTTTCGATTTGAACCGTTGCATTTTTTGCAACAGTTGAAGTCTTGGAAAGCTCTTTCTCTTTGTAAATATTATTTATATGTCTGGATATCACAGATTTATCTCTATCAAACAGCATTGCAATTTGATTCAAATTTAGCCATACCGTCTCATTTTCGACTCTGACTTCCAAACTGACAACTTCATCAGGTTGATATACAACCATTTCGTTTACTTGTTCCATAACTCAGCTCCCCCAATTATCCCTATCCAGACTCCTATAATTAATAGCCTCTGCCAAATGGCCAGTCTGAATGTCCTCGCTGCCGTCCAGATCGGCGATAGTACGGGAGACTTTGAGAATCCTATCGTATGCACGGGCAGAGAGTCCCAACCTGTTCATGGCATTTTTGAGGATGGTGCGGCAGTCCTCATCCAACTCGCAGTATTTCTGGATGAGTTGCGAAGTCATCTGTGCATTGGCATGAATAGCCGGATATTGGGCGTAGCGTTCCTCCTGTATCTTCCTCGCCTTGACAACACGCTCGCGCACTGCCGCGCTTGATTCACCTCTTTGCTTGTCGGACAAGTCTTTATAGGCAACGGGCACGACCTCAACGTGCAAGTCGATACGATCCATCAAAGGGCCGCTGATGCGATTGAGATACTGCTGTACCATGCCTGGCTTGCAGGTGCATTCCTTATCGGGATGGTTGTAATAGCCGCACGGACAAGGATTCATAGCCGCCACCAACATAAAACTGGCAGGGAAATCCACGGTCATCTTGGCTCTTGAAATTGTTACGACCCTATCCTCCATTGGCTGTCTCATTACTTCTAAGACGGTGCGTTTAAACTCTGGGAGTTCGTCAAGAAAGAGCACGCCGTTATGTGCAAGTGAGATTTCACCGGGTTGTGGATAGGTACCGCCGCCAACGAGGCCGGCGTCGCTAATGGTATGGTGCGGGCTGCGGAAAGGCCGCGTCCTGACCAATGTGGCGTTACGCCCAATCAACCCAGCCACAGAATGGATCTTGGTAGTCTCCAAGGCCTCGGCCATCGTCAAAGGCGGCAAGATAGTGGGCATGCGCTTGGCCAACATCGTCTTTCCGCTACCTGGAGGGCCAATGAGAATGACATTGTGTCCGCCTGCGGCCGCGATTTCCAAGGCACGCTTGATGTTCTCCTGTCCTTTGACATCACTGAAGTCGAACTCGAAACTGACGTCCTGCCACGATTCCGCCATGTCGACGGTCACAGGCTGGTTGAGGAGTTCTCCATTCAAGATTGACACAACATCATGAATGGTTTCCACACCATACACATCCAAACCTTCCACAACAGCGGCTTCACGTGCGTTTGTTTTCGGTACGATAAGCCCTCGAAATCCATCTTGTTTAGCCTTGATGGCGATAGGCAAAGCCCCTTTGATAGGCTTGAGCGTGCCGTCAAGCGAGAGCTCGCCCATGATGACGAACTGTTCCAAAAGGTCGGTGCTGACCTGTTCCGAAGCCGCCATAATCCCGATTGCAATGGGCAAGTCGTATGCTGAACCTTCCTTGCGGATGTCGGCGGGCGCCATGTTAATCACGATTTTCTTGTGGGGATAGTAATACCCTAAATTAATGATAGCAGCCTGGATACGCTGCTGACTTTCCTTGACTGCGTTGTCGGGCAGGCCGACCAAAAAGAAGTTGATACCTCTGTCGATGTTCACCTCAATGGTGACTTGAATTGCTTCGATGCCGAAAAGGGCACATCCAAATGTTTTTACTAACATGATTCTTCGTTTTTAAAGTTTCATGCCGCAAAGATGCAACCCTTGTCAAGAAAAAGCCGTTGAACAAACGTTTGTAGTCGACTGTAGTCGTTTGTTGTCGTTTGCTGTCGGATATATTTCTAACAATCAACAATATAAAAAAACGGGCAGACACATAGGTCTGCCCCTACTCTAAACTCTAAACACTCAACTCTAAACTATTTCTTCGGCTTATAACCCGAATCCTGGAAGATATTCTGCAAATCCTTTCGTTGCATCAGGTCTTGGAGCGAAATCTCATTGTTTGAGAAAAAAGAGCGTATTATGTTTAAACCAAAAAACTCGCCCAAGCGTGAAGGAGCGTCATTGCTGTATGCCTGTGTGAAAGGTCCATCACCGAAGAACATCATGTAGGTATCCAAACCTGCCTCGTAAAGCCGACGGTTGCCCACAATGTCGGCCCATACCTGTCCTTCATTCTCAACGGCCCATCGCCATTGGTCAGATGAATAGCCAAGCAAAACACTATCGGGAAGTTCAGGACACAATGCCTCGATGAAGAAATTGCGTCGACCATAAAACACCATCTCTCCTATCACCTGACCTTGCTTGCGCCATTCGTACAGGTAATACATATAGAGTTGTTCTGCCACTTCCTTTGCCAAGGTCAACTTATTTCGACGCAAAGACATGTATCTTGGCATCCCTATTTGGTCGTATACCTCTTCGTCGTCGAGATACCAGTCCAATGATATCACCAACTGATTGTCAATGATTTGAACTGGTGGCTCATCGGGATGGACACCCGTTATGCAAGTAAAAGCCTTTTTGGGCAGCTCAATGTCCGGATAATAATAATGGAAATATGCAAACACATCTTCCACTACAGGCTCAACTTGTTTGAGGTCGGGGAAAGCGGCTTTCGCCTTGTTATACAAGAGGATGCTGAATGGATCAGTAGCAAAATCTTTCAAGTATTGCACTGCTTCTGGATTATTGAGGTCGCCGCTGAGAAACACACGGTATCGGTCCTGTATCTTCATCAGTTCCTCTTGGAAACGAGCTGTATCAAGGTTAAAAAGCACCTCTTCGTATCGGTCGAACTCAAGATCATAAGGTTCGGCCTTAATGTCCAATTTCGATTTATAGGCAGCCTCTTGCTCATGACAGGAGGCCATGATGAGAAAGAGGACTAATAGGGTTAAAGCTTTAGTTATATTTTTCATTTTCATCCAATTAACTCTTGTCTAAGCATCTCATAAGCAGCTATCGTTGCGCGATTAATGATATTCTCGCGGTCCTTGCCGAAGTTGAAGCACTTGGAGACAACACCCAAGGCCGAAGCCACGCCAATCCACACAGTGCCGACGGGATTCTCGTCCGTGCCACCACTTGGTCCAGCAATGCCTGTCGTAGCCACACCGTAGTCAGCATCCATGAGACTGCGAACACCCGTGGCCATGCTTTCGACCACATCTTGGCTCACCACGCCACACTTCTCTATCATTTCGGAAGGTACACCAAGTACTTTTGTCTTTGTCGCGTTAGCGTAAGTGACCGTTGCCCCTTTGAACACCTTTGAACTACCTGGAATCAAGGTGATGACATGGGCTATGTTGCCACCTGTGCAACTTTCAGCCAAGGCGAAAGTCTTTTCCTTATTAATTAATAGGTCGAAAACCGTGCGTTCGATAGGTTGGTCCTGCATGGCAAAGACGTACTTGGAAATCAAATGTGTGAGTTTATCGACTTGATCGTCCAATGTCGCATGAAGCAACTGGGCATCCTCATGTCGGCCACTCAACCGCAAGCGCACCATGCCATGCTGAGGCAAATAAGCCAAAGAAAGGAAATCGGGCAAAGCTTCTTCCCAATCCTTAATCTTATCGGCCAAAAACGACTCACCTATACCAGTGGTCATGATGACGCGCTTTTCGTAGGGTACGGCATGGAAGCGTTGCTTGATGCGTGGCAACAACTCATCAGTAAAGATGCCTTTCATCTCGAATGGGACGCCAGGCATAAACGCAAATACCACGCCTTTCTTTTCGAGCCACATGCATGGCGCAGTGCCGTATGTGTTTGGGATATATTCACACGCCTTGGGCAACATCGCTTGGCCTCGATTACGCTCACTCATTTGGAAGCCTCGACGTTTGAACAAGGCAACCACATTGTCGTAGGCCTCCTGACAAAACCCCAATTCCGTATCAAAAAACTTGCATACGGTCGGCTTAGTGATGTCGTCAGCCGTAGGACCCAACCCGCCAGTAACCAAAACAAGATCAGCATCCATACATGCATTGAAGGCATCTAGTATGGCTTTCTCGGAATCGCCGATAGTCAACGAAGAATCCAGCTGAAAGCCCGATGCGGACAAATGTTCGCCAAGCCAGGCCGCGTTCGTATTAATCACCTGACCAATCAGTAACTCGTCACCAATAGAGATATTTTTAATGACTATTTCTTTCATCACCTTTCAAATTTGCGCAAAGATAGTCCATTTTTCGGCTGCCATCGTGAAAAAAAACGTCATTTCAAATTATTTCGTATCTTTGCAGCTTCAAAATGAAAAAGATATGAGCCAACCCATTCCCGCATCACAACTTGTCCTCAATAACGAGGGCGCAATATATCACTTAAACCTACATCCCGACCAGCTGGCTGATGATGTCATCTTGGTTGGTGACCCAGGTCGCGTTATCACAATTGCCTCATACTTCGACAAGATTGAGATTGAACGACAAAACCGAGAGCTCGTCACCCGCACAGGCTACTTCAATGGCAAGCGCATCACAGTTCTGAGCACTGGCATGGGCACCGACAACCTCGACATCGTGATGAACGAACTCGATGCCTTGGCCAATATCGACTTGAAGACAAGGATGCCGAAGGAAGAGCATCGCACCTTGAACCTCATTCGCCTTGGTACCTGCGGCGCTTTGCAGCCCGACATCGAAGTCGACGACAGCTATGTAGCCACCCGATATGCCATCGGCTTGGACGGTCTGCTGTATTTCTACGAGAAACATAAAGAGGTGAATGAAACCGCCCTTCGCGACGCCTTCATCGAGCAGATGAACTATCCGAAAGACCTGCCGCTCCCCTATGCCGTAGAAGGTTCAAAGGAATTGTTCGAACGTTTGGCCCAAGGCTATTACCAAGGCGTAACCGCAACTGCCCCAGGATTCTACGGGCCTCAAGGTCGCACTTTGAGGATGCACCTCAGCTATCCCGAGAACAACCGCAAGATTGAATCTTTCAACTACCAAGGATGGCGCGTTTGCAATTTCGAGATGGAATCATCGGCTCTTTACGGACTCGGCAAGATGATGGGACACAACTGCCTGACCATCTGTGTGGTCGTAGCCAACCGGGTGACGGAAAAATTCTCAATAGACTATCATCCTTACGTAAGAAAACTCGTATTGAACACTCTGGAACGGCTTTCTGCAAAATAATTAATTAAGAAAAAACACACTTTTTTCCGATATTATTCAAATGGTATAAAAAAAATGTCTATTTTTGCAGCTCAATTGGGAGAATTGAATATTAACACAATAGTACATTAGAAGCAATGAAGAAAGTATTTATCACAATGGTTGCATTACTTGCAGTTTCCAGCTCTGTGATGGCTGCAGGTCATGTGGATTCGGTTCGTTATTTGACGACCAAGGCTTGGAAAAACTGGTTTATCTCCGCTGATGGTAACGTTGACTGGTGGAAAGGTTCTGACAAGAATCCTGCCGGTAACTATACTGACATCCAGTGGGGCAAGCCCAGTTTTGGTGGAAACATCAATGTAGGTAAATGGCTCAACCACTGCATTGGTTTGCGCCTCTCCTATGATGTGAATGGTGGCAAGAGCTACATCAATGGCTTGTATGTTGGCCGTCCCTTGTTCCACTTCCTCTATGATGGTAAATTCAATTTCGATGAAAATGGAAACTTGATTTCATACGACGGTTCCGCTCCGGATGAAAACGGCTACTACAACACCTCTTTCGTGTACCACAACCTGCACGGTGATGTGCTGTTCAGCCCCATCGATTTCTTCCAGGGCTACTACAACCCCAACAGAATTTGGACTCCCGTCATTTACCTCGGCATGGGTGTAGCCAGTGTCAGCGAAGGCATCCTGATCAATCCCAATCAATGGTACAACTGGCAACACAAGGGTGAAACCATCACCATCAACGGCAGACAAGTTGGTGATGAAAAAGGTATTAACTACGAGTTCTCGGCTGCCGCTGGTTTAATCAACAACTTCAGACTGGGCAACCATCTCGACCTCCATCTTGACCTCAAGTGGTCTGCCCAACGTTGGAACATCGATTCTTGGTTCTATGAACCCGCTAACCAACAAGGTGGTTGGGTCTATCCCGATGGAACTCCCGCTCAAGGCAACATCTCCAATGAGGCCGGTCAAATGCCCACCTATTACAACCGCCACAGAATCGATCAGAACCTCAGTGTCGGTCTCGGCTTGACCTACTACTTCAGCAGAGAATACGATCTGCCTAAGGATTGCCCCGAGATTATGGAGAAGAACGACAGCATCATCAAGGTTATCGAAACCGTTCACGACACGATTGTAAAGTTTGTCAATACCAATGCCGAGGATGTCCTGAGCTATCCTTTCTCGATCTTCTTCAACCGCGACTCCTATCAGCTGATGTCGAGAAGAGATATCGTCAACCTGAGAGAAATCGCCAAAGTCGCCAAGGATAATGGTTACAAGCTCCTTCTGACGGGTTCGTGCGACAGTGCCACCGCTACTCCGGCTTACAACCAAACCCTGTCGGAGAACCGTTGCAACAAGATTAAGGTTGAACTTCTTGAATTGGGTGTTCCTGAGGACCAAATCGTCATCGAACCCATCGGTGGTGTGAAGATCCTTGACCCGACGGAATATGACCGCCGCGTGCTCATCCAACTTCTCAAGGAAGCTGACAAATAATCAACACGCAACCTTACAAAGAAAAAGCCTGACGGAATTCCGCCAGGCTTTTTTCTTTGTTCCTCTAAAAGGAAGAACTATTCCTTAATGCATGATGCCAAACTCAATGCCAATGTAATTGTTACGCAGAATGCTACCCGTCTGCTTTTCCAAAACACTGACAAAAGCATTTGAGAAAGCATGGTCGAAAGACAACTGGGCAAAAACAGAGAAATCGCGGTTGATTTCATACTCGGCACCCAAGCCAAATACCATCGACAACTGTAACGGACGGTATTGGTTGGTGCAATCGACATAAATATCACCTTCTTCATAGTTCACCCAATAAAAACTATAACTGTCCCTGCAAACATCTCTGCAATTAATGCCTAAACCAAGGCCGGCTTCGGTGTATGCCTTGAACGAATCCGCCACATCAAAAATGAGCTTGGCCTTCAATGGAATCTCTACACTAACGGCGTTCAACCGACGCGATACCAACACATTGGTCTCTTCCAGAAAGTCTTCCACATATCTGCGATCAGTAAAGGTATACTTCAAATTTAGGATATTGACATCCAAACCCGAGGAAACCGCAAAATAGCTCGTGATGTAATAATCGCAAACCAAACCCAAATTGGCGCCTAACCAGAGACCATCGTTTGTGGCCGCTGTAGAACCCGAGCTTGCCCAATCAAAAGTAGGCCCTAATTTAATGCCAAACCTGGCATTCCCAGTTTGAGCATTGGCGCCCATGGCCATAGCCGCTACCAAACTGATAATCAACAAAGTTTTTCTCATAATAACAAATTTTAGACCTACAAAAATAATTTATTTTGCCGACATTTCCTCAAAATCCGAAAATGATTCTTATTTTTGTCGCCAAATCATTCTAAATCATTCACTAAAACAAATCAAAATGAAGAAGACATTCTTACTGATTGCAGCCCTCTTGATGATGGGTAGTGCAGCTTTCGCTGGCGGCGGTATCGACCTCGCCATCGGACCTAAAGTCGGTTTCCAAACCGCTTCCCTTTCCTACCAAAAAGCCGACATTAAGGCTGGTTTCTCCAACCATTTCACGGCTGGTATTTTCGGCCGTGTCACCGTTGGCCGCGTCTATGTCCAACCCGAAGTGCTTTATTTCAAGACCTCCAATGTCTTTGACGCCCATGTTATCGGCGTGGAAGAAAACGAGAACCTGTTCAACCTTCCTACCGGCGCCAATGTCAACCTCACTTTGAACCAGATGAATCTTCAAGTACCTATTTTGGTTGGCTTCAACGTCATCGACCTCGATGTGGTCACCCTGCGCGCCCAAGTGGGTCCCACGGCCAACTTCGTCCTGCAATCGAAAACCTTGTATGACCAGACCTATACCCTTGAGGGCCAAACAGCCGAAATAGCAAACACAACTACCGACGAGAAGTTCAACCCCAAGAACATCTCATGGGGCGTTCAAGCCGGTCTCGGCGTCGACGTGCTGAAGCGCATCACCCTTGACATCAACTACAATTTCGGACTGAGTAAGATGTTCGATGCGCTGAATGAAACCACCCTCGGTGAGACCTTCGATTTCAGCAACATCGACAATACCAAGCAGAACATGTTCATGGTGACCATCGGCTACAAGTTCTTTTAATCTCCGATTTCCATAAAAAAAGCAGAGCGGCCCATTGGCTGCTCTGCTTTTTTTGTGCATCCGATTGGCTTAGAAGAGGACGCCCACTTCGATACCGATACGGTTCTGAAGCACGTTCAATTTCGTCTCACGATCGCCAATGTCCTCACCATTTTCATAGTAATTTCCGTAATAGTTGGGGGAAATGTAATTGATGTTGTTGATGAAGTCATGTGAGAAATACAGACCAGCAAAAACGCGGGTCGACTCATCAATGGCATACTGGGCACCGGCACCAATCTTCAAAGAAGTACGAAGATTACTGTATTCCTTGTTAGTAGCAGTGAATTCGGTCTCGGTAACATCCAAGTAGCTATCCTTCGCCTTGACTTTTTGGGCATAGCCGAGGCCAGCACCAACTTGAGCATAAACACGAAGCGGTAGATTGCCAAGCTCATTGGTCATCATCTTCAGCATCAACGGAATCTCATAAACAGTTGACTTGTAGTATCTGTCAACAGGATAGGTCACAAGAACCGAGTCAACCATATGAGCGTTGTCAAAGCTGTAGTGACCACGGTTCATGTTCACGTTAACACCAGTGACGATGGCATAGTTCTCGGCGAAATAATACTCCGCCACAACACCAACGCCAAAGCCCGTTCTCATGCCTTCACTTTTAGCGGCACCTGTTGTGGAACCCGTCCAGTCAAAGCCAGGACCCAACTTGAATCCAAAGGCAAAACCATTGTTCTGTGCTGACGCGGTCAGCGACATGGCCAACAGAAGGCCAACGATAAGTAAACTTTTCTTCATTTGATTATAGATTTAGGTTAGTAATTTGGTGACAAAAGTAGTCTTTTTTTTGATAGTGTCAATAACATCGTGGAAAATTTCTAATTTTGTAGGACTATATAGCAACACGATTCCATTATGAACAATCCCATCCCCAACCGTCTTTTCAACAGGAACAGGGCGAACCTCGCAGCACAACTGCCGTCCAAATCCGTTGCAGTGTTCACTGCCAACGAGCCCATGCCACGTAATGGTGACGAATTCTATCCTTTCCGCCAACAATCAGACTTCTTTTACCTTACTGGCATTAACGAAGAAAACGCATTCCTCCTCATCGCGCCCGATTACCCCGATGAGGCCATGCGCGAGATCCTTTTCATTGAGCCTTACGACGAGGTGAAGGCTACGTGGCAAGGCGAGATGCTTGACGCCCAACAGGCCTCCGAGCTTTCAGGCATCAAGACCGTCAAAGGCAGCGACGCCTTTTGGATGACCTTGAACGACATCGTCTTCTCTGGCTATGGCGACACCATCTTCCTGAACAGCTACGAATATCCGAAATATGAATGTGCTGTTGAGACTATCCAACAGCGCTTCGTAAAAAAGGTCAAATCACTGTACCCGATGCACAACTATGGCCGCACCGCCCCAATGTTGAACGCCTTGCGCATGGTGAAATCGGAAGACGAGATTGACGTCACACAACAGGCCTGCAACATCACAGCAAAAGCCTTCCGCCGCTGCTTAGCAACCGTGAAACCTGGCATGCATGAATACGAAGTCCAGGCTGAAATCGAGTATATCTTCAAACAAAACAATGCCTCAGGGCACGCTTATGCCCCCATCATCGCGGGAGGCAAAAATGCTTGTTGCCTGCATTACTCCAAAAACCAAAGCCTCCTCCACGATGGCGACTTGCTGCTTTTCGACATCGGCTGCGAGTTGAAGAACTATTCCTCTGACTTGAGTCGAACCATTCCTATTAATGGCAAGTTCACTCCGCGGCAAGCCGACTGCTACAATGCCGTGCTCCGCGTGATGAAGGAAATCACCAAACTCTACCGTCCAGGTGGCACCATCAACCTCATTAATGAGACCACACACCGCCTGATGGAACAGGAAATGATCAAACTCGGTCTCTTCACCGCCGAAGACGTAAAACACCAAGACCCCGACAAACCTTTGGAGCGCAAATACCTGATGCACGGCATGTCGCACCACATCGGCCTCGACGTACACGACAGCATCGACAAGTTCAAGCCCTTTGAGCCAGGCATGATCCTCACTTGTGAGCCTGGTATCTATATCCGCGAAGAAGGCATCGGCATCCGCATCGAGAACGACCTGCTCATTACCGAAGGCGAACCCATTAATCTGTTCGAAGGCCTGCCAACCGAAATCGAAGAAATTGAGATGGCGATGCGATAAAATTTCTATTTTTGCAAAACCATGTATAGACGCGGTGCGCCGCGTCTATACACACAACGAATCAACAATAAAAACAAACCAATATGTTCGCAAAAGACGTTTATAGTGGCCGTCGCGCCACATTGAAAAAAATGATCTCGAAGGGCATCGCCTTCTTCCCTGCCAACAACGAGGCGCCCTTCAACTATCCCGACAACACTTACATCTACCGTCAGGACAGCAATTTCTCCTATTTCTTTGGCCTTAACCATCCCGACCTGGTCGGCGTCATCGACTTTGAAAGCGGCGAAGAGATCCTCTTCGGCGTGGAAGTCACCATCGACGACGTGATCTGGTGCGGTCCCCTGCCCTCATTAAAGGAGCAAGGTGAAAAAATCGGCATTACCGACTGCCGCGACTTCAATAAGTTTGGCGAATACCTCCAAAAAGCCATGGCCCAAGGCCGTCAGATCCATATCCTGCCCACCTATCGCGGCGACACGCAGATCCAATGCTCGAACTGGCTGAATTGCCACGTCAGCCAAGTGAAGGAACATGTCAGTCTGGAACTCATCAAGGCCGTCATCGCCATGCGCGAGGTGAAGAGCGAACTCGAGATCGCCGAGATGGAACGCGCCGCCAACACGGCTTATTACATGCACACCACCGCCATGAAGATGTGTAAACCCGGCATGGTCGAGCAAGAGATTGCTGGTGTGGTGGAAGGCCTCTCGCTCTCGGGTGGTGGTCCCGTGTCGTTCCCTGTTATTTTGAGCGTCGACGGACAGACCTTGCACAACCATGGTCACCACAACGTGTTGAAGGAAGGCCGAATGATGGTCTGCGATGCCGGTGCCGAGACGGAGAACTACTATGCCTCCGACTTCACACGCACCACACCTGTGGGCGGTGTGTTCAACCAACGCCAACGCGAGATCTACGAAATCGTGCTCGCCGCCAACCAGGCTGTGGCCGCCAACACGCGTCCCTACATGCCTTACATGGTGATGCACACTTTAGCCTGCCGCACTTTGATTGAAGGATTGAAAGGCGTCGGCCTGATGAAAGGTGACACCGAAGAAGCCCTGATGAACGGCGCCCACTGGCTCTTCATGCCTCACGGCCTCGGCCACATGCTCGGCATGGACGTGCACGATATGGAAGGCCTCGGTGAGACCTACGTGGGTTACGACGACATCACGCCACGCAGCACTAAGCTGGGCTTCAGCGGACTACGTTGCGGCAAGACCTTGAAACCAGGCTTTGTGGTCACCGATGAGCCAGGCATCTACTTCATTCCCACCCTTATCGATATGTGGAAGGCCGAAGGCAAGTTCAAGGAGTTCATCAACTACGACAAGTTGGAGACCTACAAGGACTTCGGAGGTATCCGCATCGAGGACGACCTGCTCATCACAGAAGACGGATGCCGCATCCTTGGACGACCGATACCCAAGACCGTTGCTGAGGTCGAGGAGATATGCGCCCAAGGCCGCGAATGGATTAAGATGACGGCGATGTATTAAACGAAAAAAGCGAGGCAATGCCTCGCTTTTTTCGTTTTAAAACTCCATCACCAACTTCACGTTGACATAACGTGGCGTCAAGTAATTCGGTGCACCATAATATCTGTTGTCGATGTATTTCACCCAGTTGTAGGAAATCACATTGGGGATGTCCAAAAGGTTAAAGACATCCACACTCACGTACATATTCCTCACATAGCGCAATGGATTGCCTTTGCTGAAACTGCTGGCTTCGCTGATGAGTTGCTTGCTGAAACCGATGTCCACACGGCGGTAGGCCGGATATCGGCTTGAGGTGGAATAAAAATCGGAGTTGTTATCATTAATGGGCAGACCCATGCCGAAGGTCAAGGTCATATTGACACGCCATGTTGGGGCATTGGGGATGTAATCCTGGAAGAACAGCGAGAAGTTGACCAACTGGTTCGACGGACGATAGTGCCAGCCCAAAGCCAATGTATCGGCCACTTCGACATCACTGTGATTGTAGAACGGAAGCGTATCGCCATGCACACCTACTAACAAATAATCGCCACGGATATCTTCTCTTGCCCGCATGAATGAAAGGCTTGCCCAACTGTCAATGCCCTTCACGAACTCGCCATTCACCTTGAAATCAAGACCCGTTGTATAAGCCCTGGCCGACTGGTCGGCATAGTATCGAATACGGACATTGTCAATGTCGTATGGGATGACGTGGGTAAACCACTTGAAATACAACTCCGAAGTCAGGATGAAAGGCCTGTTGAAGGCACGGAATTTGAAGTCGTTGCCCGCAACAATCTGATAGGATCGTTGCACCTCAGCATCCTTGAACAGGCTGCCGTCGCGGTTACGGATCTCCCGATAGAACGGGGTTTGGTTATACACGCCTCCCGACAAACGATAAACCGTCTCACGTTTCTCATTCTCAGGTTTATAGGCGATACCCGCCCTCGGACTGACATACACCTTTTTATTATAGCCCCAATAATTGGCTCTCAAGCCACCCGTAATGACAAAATCGCCCTTGTCTTTATAGGGAATAGTCCAAGAGTTCTGCACAAAGCCATCAAGATTATTGACAGACAGCACATTATTCGACTTATGCACAAAGTCCATCCCTATCTCGGGTAACACATCGGGATAGCCACCTATGATGTCGGGAACATGAGGCAAGCTGTAACCTGCCGAGTCCATCATCTGCCATTCGTCCACAACGTCGTCAATATCCTGATGCTGGAAGCGGAAGCCCCACTTCAGCAACTTGTTGTCGAAGGCATAGAGACCTTTATGGTCGAGGTTATAGACCTGGGCATAGAAACCATTGCGAGCATGTTTGGTGAGTGTGCCTACTTCATGGTTCTCAATCACCTCGCCAAACTCATCGGAGCCGAAGGAAGTGTTACGGATGCCGAAAAAATACTGTTCTCGGATGTCGAAAGTTTCAGTCTCGTATGCAGAATAGGCTGAAGCTATCCATTTCAGATTCAAGTCTTTGTTGGGTTTGTAAGACAAGGTCATGGCTCCAAGACCCGTGGCATAGTCGTCGATTTCCTGACCGTCGAAATACACATTCAGCTGCAACGGCAAGTCGATAGTGCCAAAATTGACTTGTGCATTTTGGGGAATCAGCATGTAACGGTTCTTGGAGTAATAGCCCAAAAACGACAAGCTCCATTTGTCGTTAAAATGATAATTGAACAAGGCTTGAGCATCAGTGAAATTGGGCTTGTAGTCGCCCTTGGTGTTCATCATGCCCAATGCCAATGCCGTGTTTTTGTAGCGCGCACCGACCAAATAGCTGAACTTCTCGTTTTTCGTAGCGCCTTCCACATGGGCTTCGGCACCCAAAAGGCTCAACGACAGAGAGCCTGCCATCTCTTTTGGAGTCTTATAGGTCACGTCGAGCACCGACGACATCTTGTCACCATACTCCGCTGCAAAGCCGCCTGCCGAGAACTCGATGTTGTTGACCAATTGCGAGTTGACAAAACTAAGACCTTCCTGTTGTCCCGACCCAACGAGGAATGGACGGTAGATCTCGATGCCATTCACATAAATCAGGTTTTCGTCGAAGTTACCGCCTCGCACACGATACTGCGAGCTCAATTCATTGTTCGAAACCACTCCAGGCAAGGTCTTGATTAATGTTTCAACACCACCACCCATCGTTGGGAGCATGGTGGCCTGCTTGGCGTCAAGGCGCGTCAGGCTTGAGGCCTCGGTGCCACGGTCGCTGATGACAGCATCAGGCAGCACCGTAGCGGTGGAATGCAGCACCATGTCGAGTTTCCGTTTCTCGCCTTTTTTGAGACGCACCGTAGCCTGCTTCTGCTCGTAGCCGATGAAGGAGAAATGAATGGTCCAAGTGGAATCCGACAGCAGCGATAGCTCATAGTATCCACGCGAGTTGGTCGTGTAGCCCACCAAAAGTTCGGGGACCACAACATTAGCCATTTCAATAGGATGTCCCTGCTCGTCGATGACCTTGCCGTAGACCGTAGCAATCGGCAGCTGTTGTGCCGAAGCAAACAGAGAGGCCATCAACAACGCAATAAGGAGAAACTTCGCTCGCATGAATGGATAACTGAAATTGTCTGAAATTATTATCTTTAATAAGCGGTTTGAAGCCTATTCAAACAAAAAAAGCCGCTGCGCAAGGCACAGCAGCTCTGATATGATTCACATCGGCAATGGATTACCAACGTTCAAGGTTACCCTCTGCAGAGGCATCCAAAATGGCTTGGTAGATACCCTTCTTGTTGATGGTACGCATACCGGCAGCCGAAACCTTCAGCACAACCCATTCATCCCATTCCGGAACATAGAACTTCTTGATTTTCAAATTCGGTTCAAACGTTCTCTTGGTCTTTTTGTTGGAGTGAGAAACATTGTTGCCGTGCATGACCTTCTTACCTGTAATTTGACAAACTTTTGACATGACTCTTATCCTTTATTATTTATACTTGTCTTTTTTCTAACGGGCTGCAAAAATACAATTTTTTTCGTTTCAAAATCCCTTTCAGCAAAAAAATATGGCAAAAAAATTCACGAAACGCTAAAAATCTTGACTTTACGAGGTCTTCAACTCTTCATGTGAACATCCATTTGAGGGAATGGGATGTGCAATTCCTCCTCCGCAAAGGCTTTGTAAACCTTCTCGTTCATGCTGAAAAACACCGGCCAATAGTCTTTCGAGTTGACCCAAGCGCGCATGGTGATGTCGACAGAGCTGTCGTTGAGTTTGCCCAATTCGATAAAAGGCTCGGGGGTTTTAAAAATGCGCTCATCGGCATCACAAAGCCTACGCAAGACCATTTTTGCCTTGTCGTAGTCGTCGCCGTACGAGATGGAATACACCCAATCGACGCGACGCGTCTTTTGCTTCGAGTAGTTGGTCATCACCCCTGTGGCCAAGGCTCCATTAGGCAAGATGACCTCCTTGTTGTCCAACGTAAGAAGATGCGTATTGAAAATCTGAATCTCATTCACCACGCCTTCCATACCTTGTGCGCTAATGAAATCGCCCACCTTGAAAGGCCTGAACATGATGATTAATACTCCGCCGGCGAAGTTTTGCAAGGTGCCGCCCAGCGACATGCCCACAGCCAGACCTGCCGATGCCAGCAACGCTACCAACGAAGAGGTATTAATGCCCAAGATGCCGACGATGGCCATGATGAGGAAGAAATACAGCACCACCGAGACCAAGTTAGACAAGAAACTATGCAAGGTGGCATCGCCATGACGGCTCATCAATCCGTTGGCCATCCATTTCTTGATCAGTTTGATGACCCACCGGCCCAAAAGCAAAACCACAATAGCCGCGACAAGTTTCAATCCAAATGGAACAAGATATTCTTTCACCAAATCCGGAAGCCATTCCGAAACCGGTGTTGTGGTGAGTTTTTTGATACCATCGGTCATGGTTGCAAGTGCGGAGGTGTCTTGTATCGTTTCCGTCACCTGGGTGGCAATCGTGTCGTTTTCCATTTTACAACTATTTTAGGGTGCAAAGGTACGGATAATTCAATAATTTCGTAATTTCGCCACCAAATTTCTATCATGAGTCTCGATAGCATCAAGGCATATTGCAAGAACCCAAAAAACCGAAGCACGGTCAACGTAGGGCTTTTTATCCTATTGATCATCAGCTTTCATTTCCTCTATTTGGGGTGGCAAGCCCTTGGTTATTGGCCCATCGGCAAATGGATTGCCATGCTGATGGTTTGGTCTGTCGACATGGTCTACAGCCAAGCCTGTTGGGTACTCGACAAGCTGTTACATATCGACATCACCACCATCGATGCCCGAAGGCTCATCTCTGCCATCAACCGCGATGGCGGCTGGGCCAGCGTCATCATCGCACCTGAATGTGCCAGTCTGAAACAATGGATGCACTGGCTCTTCCTCATGCTAATCTTCCCTGGTCCTTGGAAACACAAAGCCTGGTTCATTCCCGCAGGCCTGGTCATCATCGAATGGACCAATGTGGTGCGTATCTGTGGCGTGCTGCTGATGCAGGTCGTTTGGCCCAACATCCACATCCACCTCTTCGGAAACGACATCAACACCTTCCACTTGGCTCACGACTATGTCTTCAAAGTGTTCTTCTACCTCATCATCTTCCTCATGTGGGTGCTCTGGGTGGAAAAGTTCTACAATCCGTCATTAAAAGCAAAACAACATGAATAACAACTCTGTCATCTTCATCCTTGACGCTGGCGGCACGGGCTTCAAGTTCTCAGCCGTGCAAGACTGGCACGAAATCATCGAACCTTTCACCATTCCTTCGGCAGCTCCTACGCTGGAAGAAGTGCTTCAAAAACTCATCACGGGCTTCCATGAATGTGAGACTCGCTGTGGTACCAAGGCGGCAGCCATCAGCTTCTGTTTCCCCGGTCCAGCCGATTATCCCAACGGCATCATCGGCGACTTGGAGAACCTGCCTACATTCCATGGCGGAGTACCGCTGAAAGCCATGCTTGAGAACGAATTCCATGTGCCCGTCTACATCAACAACGACGGCGACCTATTTGCTTACGGCGAAGCCCTAAACGGCTTGCTACCCGAAGTGAATAAGCTGCTTGAGCAGCAACGCAACCCAAAACGCTACAAGAACTTGTTAGGTGTCACCATCGGCACAGGTTTTGGCGGAGGCATAGTAATAAATAAGGTGTTGCTCAACGGCGACAACTCGGCAGGCGGTGAAATCAACCGTCACCGCAACCCGCTCTACCCCACCACCAGTGCCGAAGACAGCATCAGCATCCGAGCCGTGCGCCGCGTGTATGGCCGCGAGGCTGGCATCGAGTTCGACAAAACACCGCATCCCTACGACATTTACAAGATAGCCATGGGACAGCTGCCTGGCGACAAGGAAGCAGCCTTGAAGTCGTGGAATGAAATGGCCACAGCCTTGGCCGATGTGTTGGCCAACGCCATTTCGCTCATCGATGGCATCATCGTCATCGGCGGTGGTTTGTCAGGAGCCTGGCCTGTCTTCATGCCCATGTTAATCAAAAAGATGAACGAGCCCTTTACCGGCCTTAAGGACGGTCACTCATTCAGCCGAATGGAGACCGAAGCTTACAACCTAATGGATGCACAAGACATGATTCGCTTCACCGAAAAGTCGGGCAAGATGATCAAGGTGCCGTTCAGCAACCAAGAAGTTTGGTACGACCCGACCAAGTGCGTCGGCGTGGGCGTCACCAAACTCGGCACATCATCAGCAGTGGCCATTGGCGCGTATGCCTTTGCGATGGAACAATTGAAAAATTAAACAACGTTGTAGAGACGCGCCATGGCACGTCTCTACAGCGTGCCAAATTCAACCATTTTTTCTCATTTTTTCATATCCTTTTGACAATCAAAAAGGAAAAATTTATCAACACATATTGTTGATAAAAATAGCCGTAAAAAGTGGTTTTGATAAGGCATGATTTGCCCTTCTTTCTTAACTTCGCAGATTGAAAAAGAGCAAGTCAAGCTTTATTGTTTTTGTATTTAATTTATTAAATATCAACAAGATGAAATCAAATCATACTCAAATGGAATTTGAGGGTGACCTATTTAGTGGACTCGAGGAGCCGGAAGCCGTGCAGCCAGAAGCCACACCATACGACAAGATCATTGAAACGCGCAAAAACGCCTCTTTTGCAGCCGAACAAATCGAAAGCCAAGATGAGGTACAGGTAGTGGAAAGATGCGATGCCGCAACGGTACAGCCTATCGCAGAGGAAAAGCCAAAAATTGAATACCACACCTACCCCTTGGACGAGGTGAAAGCCGCCGCAAAAGAATATTTCCACGGCGACTCCCTCGCCGGTGACGTGTGGACCAACAAATATGCCTTGAAGGACAGCGACGGCAACATCTACGAGCTGACGCCCGACGACATGCACCACCGCATCGCACGCGAGATCGCCCGCATCGAACGCCGTTATCCCAACCCGATGAAGGAAGAGGAGATTTACGAGGTGTTGAAAGACTTCCGCTACATCGTGCCCCAAGGCAGCCCCATGACCGGCATCGGCAACGACTTCCAAATTTCGTCGCTGTCAAACTGCTTTGTCATCGGCAACAACGGCGACTCCGACTCCTACGGCGGCATCATGAAGACCGACCAGGAACAGGTGCAGCTGATGAAACGTCGCGGTGGTGTGGGTCATGACCTGTCGCACCTCCGTCCCACCGGCAGCCCCGTCAAGAACTGCGCCTTGACTTCCACGGGCGTGGTGCCTTTCATGGAACGCTATTCCAACTCCACCAAAGAGGTGGCACAAGATGGACGTCGCGGTGCCCTGATGATGACCATCAGCATCAAGCACCCCGACTCAGAGGCTTTCATCGACGCCAAGATGACCCAAGGGCGCATCACCAACGCCAACGTCTCGGTACGCCTCACCGACGAGTTCATGCAATGCGTAAAGGAAGGCAAGCCCTTCATCCAGCAATATCCCATCGACTCGCCCAACCCGAAATACACCAAGGAAGTGGACGCCCGCGCCTTGTGGAACAAGATCATCCACAATGCTTGGAAGTCGGCCGAACCTGGCGTGATGTTCTGGGACACCATCATCCGCGAGTCCATCCCTGACTGCTATGCCGACCTCGGCTTCAAGACCTTGAGCACCAACCCTTGCGGCGAGATTCCGCTCTGCGCCTACGACAGCTGCCGACTGCTGGCCATCAACCTCTATAGTTATGTCGACCACCCGTTCACACCCAAAGCCCGCTTCAACCACCAGCTTTTCTCAAAGCATGTGGCCATCGCCCAGCGCATGATGGACGACATCGTCGACCTTGAAATTGAGAAGGTGGACGGCATCTTGGCCAAAATCGCTGCCGACCCCGAAGACGACGAAGTCAAACGCACCGAGGTCAACTTGTGGAAGAACATTAAGGCGAAATGCCTACAAGGTCGCCGCACAGGCATAGGCATCACCGCCGAGGGCGATATGCTGGCCGCCTTAGGCAAACGCTACGCCTCCGACGAAGCCATTGCCTTCTCCACCGAGATTCAAAAGCTGTTGGCCTACAACGCCTACCGTTCCTCCGTCAACCTGGCCGAAGAACGTGGCAAGTTCCCCATGTACGACGCCAAACGCGAAGAGAGCAACCCCTTCATCAAGCGTCTGCGCGCCTTGGACGAAGACCTCTACCAAAAAATGACGCGTGTAGGTCGCCGCAACGTCGCCATGCTGACCATAGCCCCCACAGGCACCGTCAGCATTTGCACCCAGACCACCTCTGGCATCGAACCCGTCTTCATGGTGGCCTACAAACGCCGCCGCAAGGTAAACCCCAACGACAAGGACGTCCACGTGACCTTCACCGACGTGACAGGCAACTCATTTGAAGAATACAATGTGTTCCACCACAAGTTCATCACCTGGCTCGAAGTGAACGGCTACAATGTGGATGAGGTGCTACATTATGATGATGAAAAGCTCAACGCCGTCATTGAAAAGTCGCCTTACTACAAGGCCACGGCCAACGACATCGACTGGGTTAACAAGGTGAAGATGCAAGGCTCGATGCAGAAATGGGTCGACCACAGCATCAGTGTCACCGTGAACGTGCCCAAGGAGACGACAGAAGAACTCGTCAGCCAGATCTACATGACCGCATGGGAAAGTGGCTGCAAGGGCATGACCATCTACCGCGACGGCTCGCGCGACGGCGTGTTGGTTTCCAAGGATGAGAAGAAAGACGGCCCTTCGACGGGCTCAGGGACCTCAAAAGAAGCTAAAGAAAGCGCCCGTCCCGACGACATCCGTGAAACGGCTGCACCACAACGTCCAAAGGAGCTGGAATGCGACGTGGTGCGTTTCCAGAACAACTACGAGAAGTGGATTGCCTTCGTCGGCAAACTTCATGGCAAGCCATACGAGATTTTCTTGGGCAAAGCCGAGGACTTCTTCCTGCCGCCATACGTCGAAAAGGGTGTCATCATCAAGGAGAAAATCAAAGGCGAGACCACCCGTTACGACTTCCGTTACAACGACAAGGATGGCTATGAAGTGCTGATGCAAGGTTTGTCGCGTTCGTTCGATAAGGAGTATTGGAACTATGCCAAGCTCATCTCAGGCATCCTGCGCCACGGCATGCCTATCCAATATGTGATAGAATTGGTACAGAACCTCAATGTTGAGGAAGAAAGCATCAACACCTGGAAGAACGGCATTGCCCGTGCCTTGAAGAAATATGTACCCGACGGCGTCGTCGACGAAAAGGAGAAATGCCCTAACTGCGGCGAGAAGCTCGTCTTCGAAGACGGCTGCAAGCACTGCAAGAGCTGCGGTTATTCGAAGTGTGGATAATTGAAAACGAGAAACAACAGTTGTTTTTTTATCTTCATAATGGCGGGTCGCCGGCGCTTGCGTCGGCGATCTTTTTATAAGCCGAACAACACCTTGGCATTCGTCGTTGTGACCTCAGCAAAGTCATCCAATGGCATTTGCAAAACATCTGCAATCCTTTGCACCGTATGCACCAAAAACGCAGGTTCATTGCGCTTGCCACGGCAAGGCACTGGTGCCAGATAGGGTGCATCCGTCTCCAAAACAATCCTATCCAAAGGAAGGTTAGGCAGATAATCTTTCACGCCGCAATTCTTATAGGTTGTTACGCCTCCTAAACCAAGATGGAAGCCCAATTCGAGATAGACTTTAGCCTCTTCTTCAGTCCCCGTAAAACAATGCATTATGCCGCGCAATCCGCCGTCTTGCTTCTTTTCAAGGATCTTCACCATCTTGTCAAAGGCGTTGCGGCAGTGGATGGAGAGTGGCAAGCCAAGTTGTTTGGCCCAAGCCAGTTGGGTTTCAAAGGCGTCAAGTTGCTGGTTTTCGTAGGTCGCATCCCAATAGAAATCAAGGCCGACCTCGCCCACTCCAACATATTGGAAGCGGGACTGTGAGACGCGGGACGCGGGACTGGCTTCACCCAACTCCTTCTCCATCATGGAAAGGACTTCTTTGTAGTCTTCCTTGACTTCCTCGGGCTGCAAGCCCATCATCACTCGGGTGCAGTCGGGATATTGCTCGTGCAACTCAAGCATCGGTGCAATGGTTGAAGCATCCACATTGGGCAGGAGTAACATCTTCACACCTGCATCCAACGCACGTTGGACAGTCTCGTTTCGGTCGAGGCTGAATTGGTGGTCGTAGATATGGGTATGGGTATCTATGAAGTACATAGCCTAACAAATACGGTATCGTTTTCTTATTCCTCATCTGCGTCCGTAACACCAACAGAGTCTCCTCTCTTAGGCCATAGACCGAACGATAATTCGTCTTCCTCTATTTCGTAAAGACTGAACAACTTCTTTAAAATAGACATCTTGTTCCAAGTACTACTGCTGCTGGGGCAATAATACAAGCCATCGGCAAGTTTTCTATAGTGTTTTGAAAGTGCCAAGGTAGCAAACCAAACATTTCTTTTATCGGAGGCCTCCTGATAAAGAACAGATGGATTAATGGCAAATAGTTTAGTGACCACCTCCCACATCATGTCGGACCATGAGCCAACATCTTGACGCTCCTCCTTGAAAACAAAATACTGGATGTATCTACCCGTAGCAACACCGTTGTCTTCAGAAAGAGAGACTACATCGTCTTCCTTTATTGCAGGAACAAACTCAGTATGAGGATATTCCCAAAGCTCAAGGGCCATTTCGGAAAGCTTAGCTTTTCGTAGTTCCAATTCCTCCTCACCCCACTTTTCAAACTGGGAAATATAATGGTTAAGCCGAATCCCACTTTCCAAAAAACCATTTTTCATGGTTTTCTTTTCTTCGAAGAGTCTATTGCTATAGCTAGAGTTATAAGCACTTAATGTAAGATTTGAGATGGTGTGCAACCATTTTTCATATATCGCTTCCCAATCATCACCAAGAGCCTGCTTCCATGCTGCGCTCAATGTCTGGGGCATGATGTGCTCAATGGTAAGGATACCTTTCTCAATATTGCCAATCACATCATTCTTTTCCTTACTGCTTCCATTTTCCAAACGCTCAAAGATATACTCCTTGTTTTTTGCCCGCATAGAATAAATATTCTTGCTAGTGAATCCATTGAGGAATTCTTCATCCTTCGGAAACGCGCCGGAAAGTTTTCTATTCTCAAGCAAATAGATCATCACGGAGGAATAGGTATCTTCTTCCTTTTTATTCTTCAATACCGAGCTGTGCAAGGTCGCAAATATTTTATTGAGAGCGTTTGTCGGCAAATCACACATCAACCTCCTGAAAATGAAGGTTTCCACACAAGAGAAGACCTTATATATTTCCTTGCCGTCTAATCCTTTTTCCTTTGTATAAGCCAGAAAAGCCATCAAGAAAGGATAGGCGACCGTCATATCAAGAAGGTCGAGACGTTGGGCCACTTCATTGGCATCATCATCGCCCACATTGAAAGTAACGATATCTTTATAAGCAGATGCATAAACCAGCATATCTTGAAGCACCGACTCAATGTTACCCTTTGCTTTAGTATATGACTTAAACGCTGAATAAATACCTTTCAAAGTGGGGATAACTCCTGTCTCAATTGTCAAATAATTACGAACAAAACCATCCAATCCATCTCTGCAGCATTTCTCGATCTTGTTCCAATAACGATCATAATAATTTTCTTGAACATCAGGAGCAAGGTTCATCAACACATAGTTACGTATCTTGTCGGATTCCGTCAAGTCAAGTCCGGTTGAATTTAGGCTTTCAAAGATAAGTTGAGGATTGTCACCATGTTGAGGTTCAAGTTCAATGTCAATGATTTCAAGACAATTGATCGCCCTAAACAATTCATCTACATTCAGTTCTTTGTGATTAACAATCCTATCGTAAAAGTACCTATAATTGATGGTAACCTTTGATTCAGAAATATAGTCAGCCTCATCATTATAAATAAGTCTGTCAAAAGCAACGCAATCGTCACGGAAAGGTTTCAGACGGACTTTCCGCTCGGTTTTGTCATACTTGTCAACTAGAAAATCCTCTATCCTCAGGTGAAGCGTGTTATCTTCTGTACTTGCTACACCTTTCTTTATGGCATTAACAATGGCTATAAGAATTAGAGAAACTGTAGTGATTCGTTGTTGCCCATCGATTAGAACAACCTCGTCACGACTATGGGCATACGACACGATGCTTCCAAAGAAATGAGTTTCCTTCTTCTCTCTGACGACACTGACCAGATCATCAAACAATTGTCTACAATTTTCCTGTTTCCAGTCATAATTTCTCTGATAAACGGGAATGATGAAACGTTTTTGTGAGCCATCAAGAAATTTCATCAAGTATGAGGCAGTTCCTTTCATAGATTCATGTATTTAGAATCAGTACAAGAAATTATCGTATGGATATCGAATCGCGTGCATATCACGGATTTCCTTATACAGCAAATCACGGAATTCCTGGTAGTTGTCACGGTTTTTGGCAGAGATGAAGATGCAGTTTTCGTTCATCTTGGCCATCCAGGTCTTTTTCAGCTCATCGTAGGAGACATTGCGCTTGGTGGGCGGCGTCAGGTCGTCGGGGTCTTTCTCCACCCAAGTGTAGGTATCGGTCTTGTTGAAAACAACGATGGTCTTCTTGTCGGTGCAACCCAACTCGGCCAAAGTCTGGTTCACCACCTCCATCTGCGCCTCGAAATCGGGATGCGAGATGTCGACCACATGCAACAGGATGTCCGACTCGCGCACCTCGTCCAAGGTGGATTTGAACGACTCCACAAGATGATGTGGTAACTTACGGATGAAACCGACAGTATCGGAAAGCAGGAAAGGCAGATTATCCACCACCACCTTGCGCACCGTAGTATCCAAAGTGGCAAAGAGTTTGTTTTCGGTATAGACCTCCGACTTGCTCAACAGGTTCATGATGGTCGACTTGCCCACATTAGTATAACCCACGAGGGCCACACGCACGAGCTTACCGCGGTTCTTGCGTTGCACGGTCTTCTGCTTGTCGATGTCCTTCAGTTTCTCTTTCAGCAAGGCGATGCGTTCCAATATCAAGCGGCGGTCGGTTTCGATTTGGGTCTCACCAGGACCACGCATACCGATACCACCACGTTGGCGCTCCAAGTGGGTCCACATACGTGTCAAGCGAGGCAGAAGATATTGGTATTGCGCGAGTTCCACCTGCGCCTTGGCGTGCGCTGTATGGGCATTGGAGGCAAAGATATCCAAGATGAGGCTCGTGCGGTCAAGGACACGGCACTCCAAGGCTTGCTCCATGTTACGGGCTTGCGTGGCACTCAACTCGTCGTCAATGACGGCAATCTCTATGTTCTCCGCCTTGATGTATTGGTGAATCTCCTCCAACTTGCCCGAGCCCAGATAAGTCACGCTGCTTGGTCGATCCAAAGGCTGCACAAAACGAGCCACTGGGATACCGCCTGCCGTCTCCAACAAGAAAGCCAACTCGTCGAGGTATTCCTCCGTACGCTCGCGGCCTTGTTGTTTGCTGGCAACAGCAATGAGTACTGCACGTTCTGGTATTTTTTCGTATGTGATGAAATCGCCCATTTTATTGAATTATGAATGTGGAATGCTGACTGCTGAATGGGGATGAGACACGATCATTCAGCATTCTGCATTCATTATTCAGCATTAATACTGTCTAAACCCAATAATCTTCCTCACCTCATTTAAGGTCTTCGCCGCGCTCTCGCGGGCCTTCTCGGCACCCATGCGGGCGATACGGTCGAGGCGTTCGGTATCTGATGAGAACTCAATGATGCGCTCGCGGATCGGAGCAACGGTCTTCTCCAAGTCCTCTGCCAGTTGTTTCTTCATGTCGCCATAACGGATAGAACAGTCGTTCCACTTCTCGTCGAAATATTTCACCGTGTCAGGCTCACTGACAATGTTCATCATCGTGAAGAGGTTTTGGATGACCTCGGGCTTGGGACTGTTAGGCTCGGTCGGACCGCTATCGGTGACGGCGCGCATCACCTTCTTACGCATGGTCTTCTCGTCCTCGAAGAGGTAGATGCAGTTACCATCGCTCTTGCCCATCTTGCCACTACCGTCCAATCCCGGCACCTTGATGGCATCGCCACCGAAGTAGTAGTTCTGCGGCTCAGGGAAGAACTCTATACCATAAATGTTGTTGAAGCGGCGGGCGCACTTGCGGGCCATCTCCATATTCTGTTCCTGGTCCTTACCCACGGGCACCCATTTGGCACGATGTTGCAAAATATCGGCAGCCATCAAAGTCGGATAAGTGAACAAGCCCGCATTCACGTTGTCAGGCTGTTGACGTGCCTTCTCCTTGAAGGTGGTCACACGACCGAGCTCGCCGATGTAGGCATTCATATTGAAATAGAGATACAGTTCAATGGTCTCTGGCACATCACTCTGGATGTAGATGGTGGCCTTTTCAGGGTCGATGCCGCAGGCGAGGTATTCGGCCAAAATCGTGCGGGCCGAACGCTGTATATTTTCGGGCTTCGGGTGCGTGGTCAGCGAGTGCCAGTCGGCGATGAAGAAGTAGCAGTTGTAGTCTTCCTGCATCTTCACGAAGCTGCGCACGGCGCCGTAGTAATTGCCAAGGTGAAGGTTTCCGGTGGGGCGGATGCCGCTCAAAACGATGTCTTTCATAGTGTGCTGATTTTGGGTGCAAAGATAGGAATTTATGGGGATTTGCTTCGCAAAGAAATCTGACAAAAATCAATTCAAAAATTAGAAAACCTGTTTGAAAGACTTTTTATGGATTTTTGAATGATTTTTGAACTATTTCTGCCCTTTAGGGCATACCATAAAAAAGGCTCGTCGTGCAGACGAGCCTTCTGAGGTTTTTGGGCAGTGACTTCCTTCGTTAAACATTAGAGCTTGATGTCGTCGCCGTTGGCGTTCTGGAAGTTGTACTGCAAAACATGGAATTCGGGCATCGACTGCACCTTGAATTTCTTGCCGTATTTCTTCATCCATTTGCGACGAATCGAAAACAGGCCGTCTATGCAGAGGTAGGCATAGATGAAAGGATGCACCTGCAAGGTCAAGTGGTTCTCGTTTTGGTCGACCATGAGGTACTTGAGGTGGTTTTCAATCTCGTCGATGAAGAGGATGGCGGGGCGAATCTTGCCTTCGCCAGCACACACAGGGCATTTCTCCTGCACCTGCACCTCCGTCTCGGGACGCACGCGCTGACGCGTGATCTGGATGAGGCCGAACTTCGTCGGGGGAAGGATGGTGTGCTTGGCACGGTCGTGGGCCATGGCCTCGACCAAGGCATCAAACAGATCCTTGCGATGTTTGGCTTCGTGCATGTCGATGAAGTCGACGATGATGATGCCGCCCATGTCGCGCAAACGCAGTTGGCGTGCGATCTCCTTGGCGGCTTCGACGTTGACTTGGAAAGCGTTGTCTTCCTGCGAATTCTCCTTGTTCACACGATGACCGCTGTTCACGTCGATGACGTGCATGGCCTCGGTGTGCTCGATGACAAGGTAGACACCGTTTCTGATAGTGACAATCTTACCGAAAAAGCCTTTGATTTGCTTTGTGACATTGAAATAGTCAAAGATGGGTTCTTTGCCTTTGTAAAGTTGCACAATGTCGGCCTTTTGCGGCGCGAAGGTCTGGATGTTTTTCTGGATCTCTTCATAGAGTTTCTCGTCGTTCACGTGGATGTTGTTGAACGACTCGTTGAGCAAATCGCGCAGCATGACGCTGGTTTGGTCCATCTCGCTGACCATCCTGCCGAAGGTCGTCATCTTCTTCATCTCGATGATGCACTGTTCCCACTTGGAAATCAGCGAGCGGAGATCGGCATCGAGGTCGGCAACTTTCTTGCCTTCGGCGACGGTGCGGATAATGACGCCATAGTTGGCAGGTTTGATGCTTTGGATCAGACGGCGGAGGCGGTTACGCTCCTCGCTGCTGCGGATTTTTTGGGATACCGAAATGCGGTTGGAGAAGGGGACAAGCACGAGATAACGGCCCGCGAAGGAAACTTCGGCGGTGATTCTCGGTCCCTTGGTGTGGATGGGTTCCTTGGCGATTTGCACGGGAATAAGGTCGCCCACATTGAGCAGATCCCCGATCTTGCCGTTCTTGGGCAGGTCGGGATCAAGCTTGAACTTGTCCATGGGCACATCCTCGCCACCGACGACCGCCTTCTTATACTTCATCAACGAATTGGCCTGCAGACCAAGGTCGAGATAGTGCAGGAAGGCCTCCTTGGGATAGCCCACGTCGACGAAGGCTGCGTTGAGGCCTGGCAGGATCTTCTTCACCCTACCCAAGTAAACGTCACCAACCGCAAACTGGTTGTTGGTCTTTTCTCTGTGAAGTTCGACAAGCGAATTGTCTTCCAGAAGAGCGATGTCAACCTCCGAAGCGTGCGAGTTGATGACCAAGTCGCGCGTCACTGTCTTCACTTCCACTGCAACCTCTTGCTGTTGTTCTTCAGACATAGTGTTTTTCTTTGGGGTTAACGTTTTGATTGATAAAACAATAACACAACAATGGGGAAAACCAATGCTGTGTTATTGTCGTGTTTAGGCTCAAGAAGAGCTTATTTCTTCTTGTGTCTGTCCTTTCTCAAGCGTTTTTTGCGCTTGTGAGTCGACATCTTGTGTCTTTTGTGTTTCTTACCGTTTGGCATAATATAAGATTTTATTTGTTGATTTTCTTATTTGACAGCGTTCATGAAGGTCTTAGCAGGCTTGAAGGCCGGAATCTTGTGGGCCGGGATGGTGATGGCGATGTTCTTGCCGATGTTACGGCCAGTCTTTTCAGCTCTCGTCTTGATGATGAAGCTACCGAAGCCTCTCAGATAGACGTTTTCACCCTTAGCCATGGCATTCTTCACAACTTCCATGAAGTTCTCAACAACATTCTGGACAGCACCTTTCTCAATGCCGGTCTTGCTTGCGATTTCAGCAACGATTTCTGCTTTAGTCATTTTTTCTCTTATTTAATGGTTAGTTATAATGTTTGTTGTAAATTTGCGGCAAAGGTACGAACATTTTCAATACGCAGACCCCATTAATGCAAAATTTTTCTTCTAATGAGTTATAAATAAAGAATTTCGCCTCGAAAACCACGATGAATATCCTACACGACACCTTAATTAATTGGTACGCCGAAAACCACCGCGATTTGCCTTGGCGGCATGACCCTACGCCCTATGAAGTGTGGCTCTCCGAGGTCATCCTGCAACAGACGCGCGTCAGCCAAGGTATGGACTATTACCTGCGTTTCATCGAGAAATGGCCTACCGTGACCGACCTCGCCAAAGCCTCTGAAGAAGAAGTCCTGAAAATGTGGCAAGGCCTGGGTTACTACTCACGCGCCCGCAACCTGCACCAGTGCGCTCAACAAGTCGTGGCTGAATACGGAGGCATTTTCCCCGCTGATTTCGAGAAACTTAAACAACTAAAAGGTGTCGGCGACTACACTGCTGCAGCTATTGCTTCCATCGCCTATAACCTACCCCATGCCGTTGTCGATGGCAATGTGTACCGCGTTTTGGCTCGGCTCTACGACATCGACACACCTATTAATAATAATGAAGGTCCAAAAACCTTTGCCCGACTCGCCGACGAGCTCCTCAACCGCAAACAGCCTGGCCTCCACAACCAAGCCATGATGGAATTCGGCGCCTTGCACTGCACACCAAAGAATCCCAACTGCCTGCTCTGCCCCCTCCAAGCCCAATGTCTGGCCTTCGCCCACCAAACCGTAATGCAACGGCCTGTGAAACTTCCTAAAGTCAAGGTCACTACAAGGCACTTCAACTATTTGGTAATCAGGGTAAAAAACAACATTTACCTACACAAACGCAGCGACAACGACATCTGGAAAAACCTTTATGATTTCCCCTGCATCGAAAGCGAAAAGCCCTTATCGGTTGAAGAAGTCATTGCCTCAGATCAATTCAAACAATGGATTGAAAACAAACCGTTTACCATCGTAAAAGTGTCCCCTGTCTTCACCCACAAGCTAACCCATCGTACTATCCTCGCCCAATTCATCGAAATAAATCTTGAAAAAAAATTGTTGCGGATTGAAACAAAAGATTTATTTTTGACGCCCGAAACGGATTTGGGCAGTTTTCCCATTCCACGCTTAATCGACTTATACTTAAACAATTAAAAACACTACACCATGGCAAGCTTGAACAAAGTCATCCTTATAGGCCGTCTCGGGAAAGACCCTGAAGTGACCACCTTCGAAAACGGCAACAAGAAAATCTCAGTCACGATGGCCACCTCTGAACGTTACCGCGACCGCGACAACAACTGGGTGGAACAGACCGATTGGCACAACATCGTGGTTTGGGGCAACCTTGCCAACGATATTGCCGAAGGACGTCGCAACTATACCAAGGGTGACCTCATGTACGTGGAAGGCAAACTGCGCACCCGTCAATACACTGACCAACAAGGTATCGTGCGCTATGTCACCGAAGTGCATGCCGACAAAATGATGCAGATGGCACCCGCCCGTCCCGCCACACAGTCGTCCTACGGCCAACCCTACGCTCCCGCCCCAGAACCGGCACCAGGCTACACGCCTCAAGCACCCGCTCAAGACGAAGGCAACGACCTGCCATTTTAAGGGAATGATGCGACATGTCAGAAAAGTTTCGTAATTTTGCAGCCTGAATTTTAAATCATAAGATTTTGGAAACACCTGACCCTGACCCTCTCATAGGACTTCTCACCGTTGTTTCAAACAACTTCTACAAAGGATTTTCCGAACAACCCATCGGCGCCATCATTGGATTGGTGGTGCTTGTCCTATTGCTTATCGCCTCGGCCTTGATTTCAAGCAGCGAGACAGCTTTCTTCTCGCTTCAACCCGCCGACGTCGAAGACCTTGAATCGCGCAGCGACGCCAAAAGCAAACTCGTGTTGAAGCTCCGCGAGAAACCCAAAACCTTGCTGGCCACCATATTGATTGGCAACAACTTCGTCAACGTCACCATCACCCTGCTGTCGACCTACATCATGGCGCTGCTGTTCGACATGGTGAACTACCCTGTGGCGGCTTTCCTCTTGGAAGCGGTGATGGTCACCTCCATGATTCTCATCGTGGGCGAAATCACACCGAAGATCTATGCCGGCAAGCGTCCAGTCAAAGTCGCCCGATTCATGGCACGACCCCTACGTTTCCTCATCGTTCTATTCAAACCCTTGAGCAAGTTGCTGGTCAACTCCACCTCGTTCATGGACAAGCACTTGGAGAAGAAAAAAGGCGAAATCTCCATGGAAGACCTCTCCACTGCTGTGGACATCGCCACCGAAGAGTCGACCCAAATGGAGGAAAAACAGATGCTAAAAGGCATCGCCTCGTTCAGCGAGAAAGAAGTGAGCGGCGTGATGATACCGCGCGTCGACATCATCGGCGTGGAGAAAAGCATGGAATTCACCGAGATGCTCGCCATCGTCATCAAGAGCGGATTCTCAAGGATTCCCGTTTACGACGAAACCTTGGACCAGGTGGAAGGCATCCTCTACGTGAAAGACCTTCTCCCCTACCTCGACGCCCAGTCCTACGAATGGCAGAAACTCGTCCGCCCCGCCTTCTTCGTGCCCGAAAACCGCAAGATCAACGACCTGTTCCAGGACTTCCGTGAGAAAAAGATCCATATCGCTATCGTCGTCGACGAATACGGCGGCACCTCGGGACTTATCACGATGGAAGACGTCATCGAGGAAATCGTTGGCGAGATCAACGACGAGTTCGATACAGCCAACGTGGAAGAGCACTTCACAAAACTTGACGACGGCTCTTATCTCTTTAAGGCTCAGACAAGTATCGTCGACTTCTGCAAAGTGTTTGGTGTCGACGAAGACTACTTCGAGCCCATGCAGGGCGAAGCCGACACCTTGGCCGGACTCATCCTAGAAATCGAAGGCCGTATCCCCGAAATTGGATTCAAGTTCAACTTCGAGAAGTTCCACATGGAGATCACCGATGCTGACACCAAACGCATTAAAGAAGTAAAGGTAGTATTTGATGACTAATAAACCAGTTTACGAATTTGGCCTTCAGCTGTCAGCAGTCAGCCATCAGCTACGTTCCTACTGAGCTGATAGCTGACGGCTGATTGCTTATAGCTAAGAAGCTTATAATAAACCAAGGTCCCTGAGCCCGTCGAAGGGCCGACAAATAGAACAAACATGAGAATCAGCAAGTTCATAATTCCATTGGCAATCATGGTTTTAGCCTTTATTGCCGCATCATGCGACGACGAAGCTGCCTACCTACCCAAGCCGCGCGGCTATTTCCGTATCGACCTACCCGAGAAGTCGTACAGCCGCGTCGACACCATCGAACGTTACAGTTTCGAGTGCCCCGACTACGCCATGCTCACTTACGACCGCTATTCACCCGACGAGAAAAATTGGGTCAACGTTGAGATGCCGCAGTTCAAGGGCTCCATCCATTTGACGCACAAGCCCATCAACGGCAACTTGGGCGAGTACTTGGAAGATGTCCACACCATGTTGACCAAGCACCTACAAAAAGCCAATGGCTTGCGCGACAGTTTGATTGTCAACGACGAGCATAAAGTTTATGGCCTCTTTATCGAGATGGATGGCAAGGGCGTGGCCACCCCGATGCAGTTCTACCTCACCGACAGCACCCGAAACTTTGTGCGCGGTGCCCTTTACTTCAATTTCCAACCCGACAACGACTCGATGCAGCCCGTCATCAACTTCATCCGTGAAGACATTGACCACATGATCAACACGTTCGAGTGGAAATAAAACCTACAAATTTGCATTTTTTGCAAGTTTTGTTCTCCCTTTTTCAACAAAAAACACTATTTTCGCGGCGCGAAACAAATTTTGCGCCGATGTAAATAGAGTATTCACTTTAAAAGAAAGGGGGAAGGCCTATGATTAACAGCCTGAAAATCGGGGACTTGACTTGGCGTCATCTCAATAACCCAACGGAAGAAGACTTTGAATTCCTGAAAGACCGATTTCACTTCCACCCTTTGGACATCGAAGACTGCAAATCCGTCAACCAGCGCCCCAAAATCGATATTTACGACGACTATTACTTCCTCATCCTTCATTTCCCCAACTTCGACCGTCAGAACAAGTTTGTGAAAATCAAGGAGGTGAAGATTTTCTGGGGCAAGGAATACATCATCTCCATCGAGAAGAACCCTTGGGGCGTGTCACAACTCTTCGAAGAGTATGAAGAACGCATCCAAAACGGCGAGGACATGAACTTCCGCAGCTCCGACATCCTGCTCTACCGCATCCTCGAAAAGCTGATGACCGAGTCAGTGTACCTGTTGCGCAAAGTTGGATTGGACGTGGAATTGATCAACCGCGAGCTCTTGCAGGAGAAACAAGTGAAGATCATCGAGCGCATCAGCGTGACACGCAAGAACCTCATCCTCATCAACACCATCTTCAAGCCGCAGCTCAGGCTCTTCCACCTCTTCGAGACCGGTAAGGTCAGAGGCTTCACCGACGACATCGAGTACATGGAAGACTACTGGGGCAACATCCTCGACTACCTGCAGAAACTGTGGGACATGACCGAGGACTACGAGGAGTTGATCGAAGGCCTCTCCATGACCTTCGACTCGATGCAGACCAACAAGACCAACGAGACGATGAAGATCCTGACCCTCGTGTCGACCATCATCCTGCCTTTGACCTTCATCACGGGCATCTACGGTATGAACGTCCAGTTACCCTTCCAACAGCAGGCCTGGGCTTTCTGGGGCATCATGGGATTCATGGCGGTGGTCGCCGTCGCGTTCTATATCTATTTCAGACACAAGAAAATGATGTAGGGACACACCGCGTGTGTCCGCATGAACAAACGACCGTTTTATGCGGACGCATGCGATGCGTCCCTACATACGTCATTTTACCAATAATTTCTCATATTTCACCACATTCCCATTCCGCATCAATTTGACGATGTAGCAGCCTCTATTGAAATCTGTGGGAATCGTCACAGTAAAATCACCAACTGCACTACCCGTAGCCTTGAACATCGTGCGCCCACACAAGTCGCAGATGGCTACGGCATCAAATTGATGGGCATTGCCACTCAGATGCAACACCTGGCCACGGTCGATGGGATTGGGGAAAAGATAGACAGAGGTGTTGTCCTCGTCCACTGTATTCCAAGTCGGATCCCAAATCATACGAGCGTATTCAGGATGGTCGACAAAGGGATTGCGGTTGCGCTGATAGTCATTATAAATGGCATTATTGCGGTCGATTTCCTTCTGGCTGACAGGGTCTTGCTCATTCCATTTGAGTAACAGCTGTATGGCCCAAGGCTTCAATTCCGATTTGGTGGTCATATCGCTCGAACCCCAACTGCCGTCCTCGGTATAGTAGCGCACACTCATGTACATCAAAGCGCGGGCAAGGTCGCCCTTGTATTCGTCGATAGGCTCAAACGCCGTTCCCGAAAAGCCCGGGGTCTTGCATGTGCCCAGCTTCGAGCCATTGCGCGAAGTCCAAGAGGCCGAGCCCACCTCACCGTAGGCATAGTTGCTGCGGCGACCGTTCACATAGCCGTCGGTCGGGAAGATGTGATGCAAGTCGGTGCGCGGCGTGGTCTGGTCGTTGAACCAGCTCTGAGGCCAAGAGTGCTCACGGTTGTAGCACGAGCCTTCTGCAGTATAGTTGCCACACTGGTCCTCGCCAAGATGATAGACGTAGGGCGGCGTGCCGTGCGGGTTATCGGAATACATGTCCCAAACGATACCGTTGCCCTTGTTGTCGGTGCTCCAAAAGGCATTCCACAATTGGGCATACGAGATGGTGGTGTGCCCCTTGATGATGTTATGCAAGGCAGATTTCAACTGGTTGCCCGTCAGGCCGTTGGCAGAGTTATAGTAATTGGATGGCGCCTGCGCCGAAACCATCAGCGCAAAAGACAAAGCAATTACGAAAGAAAACAACTTTTTCATCACCTCAAATTATCAATTATCAATTATCAATTATCTATATCAGATCCGTAAACAGATACAAAACCGCAACCACCACCATAAACACCGCGGCGGAGAACTCGATGAAGCTCATCTTCTTCATCACACCCGGATTGAAGGCGATGCGTGTCACGATGAAGGCCCACAAAAACCCTGCCAGAGCCACAGCGGGAAAGAACCATGCACCCGATGGCATCGCCGGAAGGAAAAACGGACCTGCCAACGACATCAGTAGAGCATTGAATGCCGCCATGATGGACAACAAGAGGAAGTCCCAATCGCCACTGACCGTATAGAGCATCTTGCCTTTCAGCACCCTTATGGCGTCGACAAACATCTTGACGGCCACCACAATCATCAAAACGAAGACCAGATAGGGCGCAAACTCGTCGACAAACAAGTGACGTATCAACTTGCCAATATAGTAGCCTGCCACAGCCATAACGCCTTGGCTGAGACCGAAAATCAAAGGAATCCAAATCTTCTTCACAGGCTTGTCGTCGGCATTGACCAAGCCCACCGCCCGCGTGACCACTGGAGCGGTCAGGCAGAGAACGAATATGATACTGATGATGATTGCTGTAGTGCTCATGAGCGTTGATTATGGAATGCAAAAGTAAGCATTCTTATCAAATACGAGCCATATTCCAAAAAAATTCGGGGAAGCAAAAGCTCCCCCGAATTGTTCATAAAACAAATCGCCTTGATTATCCCAGTCTCTTGAACTGGCAAGTGAAGTGACGCATCAGCTCGGCTTCCCAAGTGATTTCCAAACCGCGCTTGATCTCGTTGCGGCGGTCGTACACGTTCTTCAGGGCAGCGGCAATCACGTCCATGTGGTTGTTGGTGTAGACACGGCGCGGGATGCAGAGACGCACGAAGTCGTTGCCACCGAAACGGTTCTGACGCGTGACCGGGTCGCGGTCGGCGAGGACATAACCGATCTCGCAAGCACGGATGCCAGCTTCGAGATAAAGCTCGCAGGTCAGTGTCTGAGCCGGGAACTCTTCCTTCGGGATTTGGGTCAACACCTTGTCGGCATCGACGAAGATGGCGTGACCACCAGCAGGACGCTGGTAAGGAATGCCGTACTCATCGAGTTTGGCGGCGAGGTAGTGGACTTGCTTAATGCGGGTCTCAACCATGTCGAATTCGATGTTTTCCTTCAGACCGACGGCCAGAGCGTCCATGTCGCGGCCGTTCATACCGCCATAGGTGAGGAAGCCCTCGAAGGGGATGCAGAACAACTTGGCACCTTCGTACCAGTCCTTCTTGTTGGTAGCGATGAAACCACCCATGTTGACAAGACCGTCCTTTTTGGCAGACATCGTCATTGAGTCGGCATAGCTGAACATTTCAAGAGCGATTTCCTTCAAGGTCTTGTTCTCGTAACCCTTTTCGCGGGTCTTGATGAAGTAAGCGTTCTCGATGAAACGGGCACTATCGATGTTGACCGGCACGCCGTACTTGTGGCAGAGTTCGCAGGTCTCGCGGATGTTCTGCATACTGACGGGCTGACCGCCGACGGTGTTGTTGGTCACGGTGAGGACCATGAACGGCACGTTGCCTTGGTTTTCCTTCAGCACCTTCTCGAGTTTCTCGAGGCTGACGTTGCCCTTGAAAGGCACTTCGAGCTGGGTGTCGTAGGCCTCGGGGACGGTGACATCGATGGCGAAGGCCTTACGGCTCTCGATATGGCCCTTGGTGGTGTCGAAGTGGGCGTTGCCAGGGATGACTTGACCAGGCTTCACGAGGTAGGAGAACAGCACATTCTCGGCAGCGCGGCCTTGGTGGGTGGGGATGACATACTCGAAACCGGTGAGTTCGGTGATGGTGTCCTTCATGTGGTAGAACGAGCGGGCGCCTCCGTAGCTCTCGTCGCCCTGCATCATAGCGGCCCACTGACGGTCGCTCATGGCGCCGGTGCCGCTGTCGGTCAGCAAGTCGATGTAGACATAGTCGCTCTTCAGCATAAAGACATTCTGGTGGGCTTCGTTGAGCCACTTCTCGCGTTGTTCGCGGGTGGATTTCTTAATGGGTTCAACCATCTTGATTTTCCACGCTTCTGCAAATGGTAATTCCATGATGTTATTGTTTAGTTGTTGTATGTTTAATTGTTGAATTGTTGTTTTTTGACGCGTGACACGGGTGACGTTTTCACGAAATGAAAGCGTAACGAGAGACCATGAACATGCCTTCAGAAACGATCGCGCTCCTTGATGTTCAGGTAAACCATATTACCAAAGATGTGGGGCATATTAATAAATGGTGCTTTCAAAAAACGCTTCAAAGATACGGTTTTTTTCATAAATACAAACTCCAAGGAAGAAAAAAAGGTATCTCCCACTCCCTCATGGTTTTTTTATATTCTCAAATCTAAACTACTCTAAACTCTAAACTCTAAACTTTTTTACACACATCCTTCCTTCCATATCAAAAAACTCACTACTTTTACCGCCGATTTCTGGGCTGTGTCCCATGAAGTTAGAAAAAAAGACTGTACACCTTAAGTACCTTATATTTAGGCACTTCTGTATGAGTATATCTTGGATTTAAACCATTGAAAAGCACAAAACAAACAATACAAATAATCAATTAAAGAAACACTATGAAAAAACTCTTTACCATGCTCCTGCTCTGCCTCACCGTAGGCTTCGCCTCGGCCGGCAACATACTCAACGAAAGCTTCGAATACGCCAACCACGACCTCGAAAGTCCTGTGGGCTGGAATTGCAACGACAATTCATGGCTCTGCGGCTACCTCGAGAAAGACCACAACCGCATCCCACATACGGGCAATTGGTATGTCTTTAACGACACCGAAGACGCGTGGATGTACATGCCCATGTACCTTATCCCCACCATGCGATACCGTTTCTCCTGCTGGGCCATCTCCGACGGAGCCTACCAATTGGAGTTCTGGGCCGGCACCTCACCCGACCCCGACGACATGCACACGCAACTCCTCTCTGCCACTGTGGCCAGCGGCGAGTACGAGAGATTCACGAACTTCATGGAGACCATCCCCGACAATTGTGAATACATCGCCATTCACGCTGTCGGCTTACGTGGCAGTTACATCACCATCGACGACATCGAAGTCGACATGGTGGAGCAATACCAATTTGAGGCCGAAGCCATCTCGGGCGACACGGCCATGTATCCCGGCACAGAGGCCGTCTTCCGCTTCCGCGTCCATAACACGGGCTATGACCCTGTCGATATCTCGGCGCACCCGTCAAACGAATTTTTCACCAACTTCAGCTTCTATTCTAACGGCGTCATGACCTCGACCTTCCCCACCCAACCCGACGAATACGTCGAGGTGACATGCCATGCCACACTGCGCCCCGAGATCGAACCCGGTACGGTGGCTTGGCTCGACGTTCACATGACCATCCCTTGCAACTGCAACACGGCCATGGTCACCTTCTGGGTAACGCCCTTGGACATTACGCAAACTGAAGAAAACGAAACGGCAAAGATCTGTGTATATCCCAACCCCACCACGGATTTTGTAACGGTTGAAGCGGAAGACTTACAATCCGTCACTCTCTACGACATAAACGGAAAAACCCTCAGCAGCATGGCTGCCAAGGGCAATTCCGTTCGTTTCGATGTTAGCGACTTAAAAGCAGGCGTTTACATCATCTCTGCCAAAACACGCTCCACTTCTTCTTTCGTGAAGTCGATCTTGAAGATGTGATTCGGCTTCAGGTAATGGAGCTCATGCTCGGCCTGGAAACGCTTTTCACCACCACCAGTGATGTTCAGCATAATCACGTCATCGGCTTTCACCATTCCCTTTTCAATCGCCTGTTGCAATGAAGCCGTGGCTACGGCGGCAGCATGGTAGATGTCGATGCCTTCGGTCTCCTCAAACAAGGCTTTGGCGGCGTTGGCCTCGGCATTGCTGACGGCAAGGATGTCGCCATTGGTATCCTTCAAGGCGTCATAGAGGCCTCCAGCTAAGCTGTAAGGTGGCTTGCGATTGGAGAGTACAGGGGCACAGATCTCGGCTGCGTCCTTGCGGGCTTGGTCGGCATCGTAGGGCAACATGGGGCGTGAGTCGGCGCGCCAAGCGTCGTACATCGGCACGAAGGGCTTGTTTTGCGACACCATCAGGCGGGCTTTGTTCGTACCAAAGCGACCATCACCGATGAAGCGCAGGTTGGCTTCCCAAGCGGCAATGGCACCCGTGCCGCTACCCACGGCCTGGAAATAGAAGTCAGGCGTACGACCGATGAAAGTCGTGGCCGACATCATCGTAGTGCTCATGCCGTCGCGGCGAGCGATGTTTTTGGCACCGCCTTCAGCAAGGTAGCCTTTCATTTCGCAAACCACATTCGAGAGGTTGATGGCATCGAAATAGTCGCTGCCCGACTCGGTGGTGAAAAGCTTCACACAGGGATTCAATGGCTTGTCGAACCACAAGGCATTGATATTGTCCTGAGGCACGCAGAGCAACAGTTTGATGCCATTGTCGGAGCACACCTTGGCGAAGGCGCGGGCCGTATTGCCAGCCGAAGCTACAACCAACACTTGATCTTTCAGTTCCTCGCCCAAGCGGGCGCACACCGAATAAGCCTCCATTTCCTTGAAGGAACAGGTAGTCATACGGGCATTACGCTCAGGCCACCAGCCGTTGAAAGTGATGTAGAGGTTGTTTAGGCCAAGGCGTTTGGCCAACTTCTCGCTTTTATAAGTTATCGGCTCGGAAGGATTGCTGAGCATGGTCTTGATAGGCAGCCAGTCGGCATAGCGATAAAGACCCAAGTCCTTGTCTTCCTTCACGTGAAGCTGTTTCTTTTCGTAAATGGGACGCACCATGCTGGGCGAGGCACATTCCTTGTCGTCGAGCGTCCAACCTTGGTCGTCGAAGACACGACCTGTGGCCACCGTTTGCAGTTGGTATTTCGTTGGTGTGAAGTTCATCTTTCTTTGTTTTGCGAATTAACGTGCAAAGATACAAAAAGTAAGCATACGGATAGTAAAGGCATTTACTATTTTCATAAAAAAAGGGCGGCAGCAAATGCTGTCGCCCATAGTTTGAAGATGTGTGATCTTAGTTCTCCAAGGCACTGCCTTTCAGTGTCGTGTAGTTGATACGGAAGGCACCCACCTTACGGAGTTCCTGCTTCACGTCGGTGACAACACCCATACGGGTATCCTTGTGCACCTTCAGAGCCGTGGTCAGCAAGGGGATGTCGGCGGGGTTACGCGAGTCGCGCTCCTTCTGGATCCAGTCGGCGATGTCGGCCGGGGTGGCGAAGGAGTCATCCAATTGGATACGCGATTCGGTACCGAGCTTGCTGTCGCGCGGGGCACCGATGTAGATGGAGCTCACCAAAGCCTTGTGCTCGAGCTTTTGGATCTCGGTGGCCTTCGGCAGGGGTGACGACTTCACCTTCAGTTCGACGTCACGCATCGTGGTCGTAATCATGAAGAAGAATATCAACATGTAAACGATGTCGGGCAACGAAGAGGTGCTCACTTGTGGCACTTCCTTTTTACCTTCTTTTCTGAATTTTGCCATATTTCTATCCTCCTTTACTTTTTGTAATCAACAGGCTCAGCCTCACTGACACGCACAGGCACAGCCTCGTTGAGAGCCTTGGTTTGATCTTCACTGAGTTGGTCAAGCGACTTGTGCCAAGTCTTTTGGGCCAGTTCTTCCTTCATTTCATTGAAGGCGCGTGCCAACTCATTCTGCACACTGATATACATAGCATACGAGGTACCGCGGTCGTTCTGGAGGGAGATAACACCCTTCGAAACGAGGATGTCGCCAATGCCTTCATTGAAGGTCTTGGTCTCCACTTCAGGAGCGGTTTCGTCGCCAGGACGCGGGGTCATAAATTCTTTGGCGAGATCCTTCAGCATAGAGATGTCTGAGGGACGGCCGTTGACCAGCAACCTGTCGCTCTTGTTCACCATTACATTCATCACATTCCTTTCCTTGACCTTGACGTCTTCGTCATTTTGCTCGACCGGAGGGGGCAGACGACGGGTGATACCGTAGTCCACGTCCATGGAGGTAGTCATCAGGAAGAAACACAACAGCAAGAATGCTATGTCAGCCTGCGAACTTGAATTGATTTCCGGAGTTTTTCTTGCCATGATGAAATGTTTTACTTTTTAACTGCCTTGTAGATAACAGAGAACAGGATTGAAAGGATGGCGACGCCAAGAGTGACATAGAAGAAATTAAGGCCAAGTTCAACCCAACCGTGCGTCTTGCCCGAGTAAGTAAGTTCTCCGGCTTGGTACGGAGTGTTGAAAGAGCCCTTCGACATAAAGTAAGCTACAACTGCAATAATAGCGAATGCAATGATGGCAATCAATAGTGTCTTGCCGTTGACGCCTTTGACGGCGGCTGTGAAGATGACTGAAATCAATGCAATGACAATACCAAGTATAATCAAGATGTAGCCCCAATTCAGGAATAAGTTGGTGCGGCTTTCATCAGTGAGGCCAAGGTAGAAATAAATAGCCAAGCCCACCGTGATCAAAGCCAACAGACCAAATACCCATTTACCGATGTTTGAAAGCTTACCGTTCATGATTGATACTTATTATTTGTTGTTGTACTTAGCAAGGATGTCCATGAACGAGATGGAAGCGTCTTCCATATCGTTGACGATGTTTTCGATCTTAGAAGCGATGAAGTTGAAGAAAATCTGAAGGATGATAGCGGCGATCAGACCGAACACGGTGGTCAACAGAGCGACCTTCATACCGGAAGCAACGATCTGCGGGCTCATGTCACCAGCGGCGGCGATGTCGTCGAAGGCCTGAATCATACCGATAACAGTACCCATGAAACCGAACATAGGAGCCAAGCTGATGCAGAGGCCGATCCAGCTCAAACCGCTTTCAAGCTTACCACCTGCGACGGAACCGTAGGAAACGATAGCCTTTTCGACTTCGTCCAGCGACTGACCATCTTGATAGCGAATGAGGCCTTGAGTGAAGATGCTGGCCACAGGACCGCGGGTGTCCTTGCAGAGCTGCTTGGCGCCTTCAACGTCGCCATTCTTCATCTTGGCTTCGATGCCGGCAAGAAGTTTCTTGGAGTTGGCGGAAGCTAAGGTCAGATAAATGATTCTCTCGATGGAGATGGCCATACCGATGAGCAGGATGATCAACACGATACCCATGAAAGCGGGACCACCATCGATGAATTGTTTCTTGATGGACTCACGGAAAGTCGCAGGTTTGGCAGCGTTATCGACAGCGGGAGTAACTTCTTCCACGGTCTCAACGGGAGCGACTTCGGGTTGTTGTTCAGGAGCAACGGTTTGTTCCGTCTGCTCGGTTTGCGCTTGCTCTTCTTGAGCAACGACGAGATTGCTAAAGCCAAAAGTCATAAGGCCAGCAACCATGAGGAAAGCAATTAATTTTTTCATAGTTTAGCTTGAATGTTTTAATTATTACTGTTATGAATTACTTTGTTCTAATTAAACTATTGTATCTTTCCGCGGAGAGAGCGGGATTCGAACCCGCGGTACCCTTTTGGAGTACACACACTTTCCAGGCGTGCTCCTTAAACCACTCGGACATCTCTCCAAATGCCTTCCAACCCCTCAGACCTTATCTGAAATCGTTGCCAAAAGTACACAATTTTTCATTTGGCAAACAAAAATATTTGATTTTTTATTACAACAATTTCCCAATTGCTTGAATCATAGCATCAAAGCGTCATCTCGCCTCGGATGGAATTTTGCATTATTTCAAGGATTCTAGGCTTCGGTAGCCCTTCACCAACCAGATACATCAACTTGGCAACGGCGGCCTCAGTGGTCATGTCATGACCGCTGATGACACCTATGCGGGCCATGTCGAGACTGGTCTCATAACGTCCCATCTCCACCGACCCGGCCTTGCATTGGGTGATGTTGAGGATAAGGAGACCTCCATCGATGGCTTCCTTGAGGGCGGCCAGGAACCACTCGGCAGTGGTGGCATTGCCCGACCCAAAGGTTTCCAAAACCAACGCACTCAGATGAGGCGTCTTCAGCACGTGACGCACGAAGTCTTCCGAAATGCCTGGGAAGAGCTTTAGGATGCCGACGTTGCGATCCATGTTGGTATGCACCTTCAGTTTCTTGAAATTAGGCTTCAAGATACGCTCCTTATTATATTTAATGTGAACACCCACATCGGCCAGATTAGGATAGTTCGACGAGATGAAGGCATTGAAGTTCTCAGCGTTGAACTTGGTGGCTCGGTTGCCGCGTAACAGCTGGTTTTGGAAGAAAATGCTCACCTCTGGGACAATGGATGTGTCTTCATCCTTGGCGGCGGCAATCTCGATGGCCGCCAAGAAATTCTCACGGCCGTCGCTACGCACCATGCCCATCGGCAACTGCGAACCCGTAAGCACGACGGGCTTGTTCAAATTCTCAAGCATGAAGCTCAAGGCCGATGCGGTGTAGGCCATCGTGTCGGAACCATGCAACACCACGAAGCCATCGTAATGCTCATACTCCTCCCCTATCTTCGTCGCCAATCTGACCCAAAAGTCGGGCGACATGTTCGACGAGTCGATGAGCGGGTCGAAGCTGTAGAAGTCAATCTGGTAGCCGAAGTTCTTCAGCACGGGCAGATGGGTGTAGATATTGTCGAAATCGAATGGCACCAAGGCCCCCGTCTTGGGGTCTTGCATCATGCCAATGGTGCCGCCGGTGTAGAGCACCAAGATGGATATTTCTTCGTTGCTTTGCATAGTGAATGCGTTATTATTGCGCCTGCAAAAGTAAGGTTTTTTTCGCTTGTTCAGCAAAATATTAATTTCAGTGAACCAAAGAATTCATTACCTTTGCATTATGAAAGTCATCGCCCGCATCCATACCGACTTCCCGACCAAGTTCGGCATCCCACGACAAAGCGGCATCATCGCCTCTTTGCAAGGCCGTATCGTGTTCGAGCCCGACTATCGCAACGCCGAGGCCGTGCGCGGTTTGGAAGACTTCTCGCACATCTGGCTCCTCTGGGAGTTCTCGGAGGCTGTGCGCGACACATGGTCGCCCACGGTGCGTCCACCACGCTTGGGCGGTAACGTGCGCAAGGGCGTGTTCGCCACGCGTTCGCCCTTCCGCCCCAACCCCATAGGGCTGTCGTCGGTGCGTCTCGAAAAAGTGGATCTTGACCCAAAACTCGGTTCCGTGCTCTACGTCTCAGGCGCCGACCTGATGGATGGCACACCCATCTACGACATCAAGCCTTATATCGCCTACACCGACAGCCATCCCGATGCCGTCAGCGGCTTCGCCTCAACACCAGCAGAATACCTTCTGGAGGTGGATTGTCCCGAGGAACTACTTAAGAAAGTACCTGAAAACCAGAGGGAAAGTCTCATCGAGGTGCTTGCCCATGACCCCAGGCCGCAATACCAAGCCGACCCCGAACGCGTCTATGGCATGGCTTTCGGAGGGATGGAAGTGAAGTTTAAGGTGGAGGGAATACAGCTTACCGTGCTGGAAGTAAAACAAACGCAAGAACACCGGTGCTTCGACCCTTCGACGGGCTCAGGGCTCAGCAACCTGTAACTCTACTTATTTCATGGATTGTCCTTTGACGCCTGGCTTCAGATAGGCCGGACGGAAAGAAACATCCATATCCTTCAGCTGAACGGCGTCGTCGGAAGGATTATAGACAAAGATCTTGACTTGTAGCGCATTCCGCATAATGGGGTCGACGGACAAGTCGAAAGTGGCAAAATCCCATTCGCCAATCTTCTGGATCTGCGGTTTCACGTCAATATAGGAAACGAGGACATTGTCATACGCAACAAGCGATTCCACAGCGAGTTTCGCATTATGCAAGGTATCAGCCTGCCGCATCATAAAAGCAACGTTCACGCGTTCCCAATCCGTGCGGAGGCTGTCGGCGGGCAAAGTCAAGGTCGGGCCATAAGGCTGGCCTTTATCCAAGGTTTGCACCGCATCGCCGAAATAATAATGCCCCGCATCGCGTTTCCAGTCAACGTTTCGGTATTCTTCGGGATAATACGCCTTCAACGCCTTGGCCACGTTGCCGGCAATGATGCGGCGGCCATCCTCGTAGTAGTGCTCTGTGGTCCAATCTTGGTCGATGAAGTCAACGTCGCGCACCAAATTGAGGTTATCGACCACGGTCACACCTTCAAGATTGCCATAACGGTTTAGCAGATAGTCGTGATTCTGCTTCATCAGGTACATCAAGTCCTTGCCCACATATTCATTGGCTTTATCCACATTCTCCGCCATCAAGTTGAAGACCAAGTGCCAGCCCCGTTTGCGACTCAAGGCGACGATGTCGTCAAAGTCCTTCAAGCGTGGATTGTCGTCCCTGATCTGGAAACCGTAGCTCTTGATGTAATGGCAGGCCAGTTCGGTCCATTTCGGGTCGTATTCTCCCTCGTAATTATGACGACCCTGCCAAGCCGTGGCCGAATCCCATTGATAAACGTTGTCCCATTCGAATTCAAATGGAAACTCCAGCGGGTCTTCGCGCCAATGCTGCCGTGTCAGCGAGTCCAATTCCTCCTCGCTCCTGATGGGATAGGCCTTCAAGGCAAGCAGGAGACGGTTCATAAACGGAGGATAGTCCTCCATCAGTACCAGCTGTTTGCGCAGCGGGGTCTCAAGATTGGAATAAATCCAACGGGCATCGAAGGAGCGGAGGTTCATGGTCACCACCACCGTTTCCACCTTCGACTTCTTGCAGATATTTTTCAGCAGGTAGTAATAGGTCTGCGCATGCGAGGCCTCCTTGGTCATGTCGCCCGTCTTCACGTTGGGGAAATATTCAGCAAGATAGGCGCTGATTTTCCTTTTGTCGGTTTCCTGCGCACCACTTGTGATGTTCGACGACTCGCCAAGATAGACGATACGACAGCTGTCGGCCTCCACCTGCCACACCAGCTCCAATATGTCGGAATGCTCCGCCACGTCCTTTTTGAAGAACCACTTGGTGTAGATCCAGTTGAGGACGAAAAGCAGCGCGGCAGCCATCAATATGCGTATCAGGAACTTCTTCATGGTCAGAACTGGAAATAGATAAACGGAAAACTATTGACACTTGAACAGGCCACCGTCATGAAGATGAGCAGGCCATAGATGAACCACCGAAGTACGATGGGCTTGTTGTCGCACCAAGCATCGAAGCGGGTGTTGAAGAGCAACAGGTCGGAGAGGATGAAAAGGCCGAGATAAAGCCAAATCTCAGGCTTCACGCCGAGGCTCTCTCCACCTCCGAAGTTGGTGACTGCTGCCACAAACATGTCTTTCATGTTGGCGAAGTCGGTGGCACGGAACATCACCCAGAACAGCGTAACCAGCACAAAGGTCTTAGCGATACGCAAGGCATCGAGACTGACACTCAGCCACTTGGATTTCATCTCCTTTTCGGGGAACCGGTTGCGCAAAGCCTTCTCCAAGATATGCAACAAGCCATGGGCAAAGCCCCAAAACAGGAAAGTCCAATTTGCGCCGTGCCAAATGCCACTAAGCACAAAGACGACCAGGATATTGAACGCCCAACGGGCAAACTTCACACGACTGCCACCCAGGGGAAAATACACATAGTCACGGAACCATGTGGAAAGCGAGATATGCCATCGATGCCAGAACTCGGCGATGTTCTTGGAAAGATAAGGTGTCTTGAAATTGTCGCTGATGTCAAAACCCATTAGCTTGGCGGCACCCAAGGCGATGGTGGAATAGCCGAAGAAGTCGCAATAGATCTGGAAACTATAGAACGCCATAGCCAGCATCACGCTCCATGAGTTGAAGCTCGACGGGTCGGCATACACCTTGTCGACGTACGCCCCCAAATGGTCGGCCACCACCATCTTGATGAAGAAGCCGTAGATGATGAGCCGCATGCCCTTCGAGATGTTCTCATATTGGAACTCCTTCTTCTCGTGAAGCTGCCGCAAAAGGTTGCCTGGTCTTTCGATAGGGCCAGTGACCAACTGAGGAAAAAACATCACATAAAGAGAATAGTAACCAAAATGGCGCTCCGCCTTTTGGTGGCCGCGATACACCTCAATCACATAACTCATGCTTTGGAAGGTGTGGAACGACAAACCGATGGGCAAGATGATGTCGGTCACCCAACGCCGCTCAATGCCCAACTGAGCACAAAGCAGCGACAAGTTTGCCGTTAGGAAGTTCAGATACTTGAAAATCATCAGCACCATGAGCGTGCTCACGATGCTGATGACTAGGAAGGTTTTCTTCAGCTTAGGGCGGTCGGCATATTTCTCCATGAGCACTCCTGCCGAGAAGTCGATGATAATAGTGACCAGCAGGATGAGAATGTACTTGGGCACAAACCACATGTAGAACGTGCAGCTGGCCGCCAGCAGCATCACCCATCGCAGCTTTTGTGGCAGCACATAGAAGAGCAATACCACAATGGGCAGGAAGATGAGAAACTCTATGGAGTTGAAGACCATAAGACCTTCAGGATCAGATTATTTGATTTTCTTTACCGTCGTCTGCAGGATCTTGTCACCTTGGCTCTTGTCGTAGACGTAGACCATCAGGTAACACTCGTCAGCATTGTAAGCGGCATCAAGCTCCTTGCTGTAATTGAAATGGGACGTGTCGTGGGCATCGACATGGATATTCTCAAAAGCCTCACCACTGGCGCCATTGAGCGTACCACGGAACACGTTACGGAACACATATTCCCTATCGACGCCACTTGGGGTGGTTTGCCATCCCACGATATTGTCTTCAACCAGACATGCCGTGATATAGAACTCACCATCCATTGCCGTCAACGCCACGACGTTGACCGCCACTCCCAATTCGCGACTGGCTTCATCATAATTGGGAACAACCGAAATCTCGAACGACTGTTCCTCTTCCAAAGCGGTAGCCACAGGGGCGTCGATTTGCTCCACGCTGAGCGTGTTGCCATCGGTCAGGGCTACATGGTCAACGGAAAACAGCGGGTTGGAGTCGTGGTTGTTATACCATTCGGTGCCTTCGTCAGTGAGGAAATCGGGGAACTGTCCCAAAGGTTGGGCCAGGTAACCCGCATGGACACTCATGATGATGACATGGTCCTCGCCCAGCTGATGCTGGAGGTTATGGGCATATTCGGCAGCGGCAGGGCAGTTGACACAGCGCGCACCGGTGAAGTCTTTAATCAGCACCATCTTGCCCGTGGGCACTATTTCGCCACCTTCCACAATGACTGTCACGGTATAAACTGCCGTAGTGCCGTTTTGTGCCGTCACGGTATAGGACACAGGATTGGTAAAATCTTGGGCCTCACCCGATGCGGGGCTGACCGTAGCGCCTTCCGAAACCTCGATGGTCGGGACAAGTTCGGTGACATCAGTGCCCTGCGGCATCTGCACCGTCACTGTTTTGCTAAACTCATCAATCACGCCTTCCACATCGTCAATGACGAATGAGCGTATGCTTTTCTCGTTGTCGGCATCATGCACGACCGCTTCCACCATATACTGAGCGGTGGTGCCATTCATAGCTGTCACGGTATAGTAGACAGGGTTAGTAAAATCCTGTTCCACACCCGATTCGGGCTCGATGGTAGCGTATGTTGAAATGGTGATGGTTGGCGTCAGATGGCTCACGTCCGTGCCTGCAGGGAAATCTAGCACCACGATCTTTGAGCTTTCGTCAACCGTGCCAATGACATCATTCACCTCGAATTTCAAAATCGCTTTCTCATCGTCGGCACCTTGGATATAGGGTTCCTTTTCGACATCGCAGGCGTTCATGCCAAACATAACTGCCAGCACCATCAATCCTATTCTTATAATACCTTTCATTGTTCTGATTTTTAGGATTTAAACATCAATTAAAAACTCGTCGAGACGGTCAGCGAAACGCCGCTGGATGCGGGTACCGTGCGGCACACACCGCCCACGCAGACCACGCCTTCGCTCTGGCGTCCAGCGCTCAGCATGACGCGGGTGGCATCGTGGATATAGGTGACCGTGCCCGTGAAATAATGATCGCGGTACTCCTCCACGGGGTTGCCGTAGTTCCATTTGTCGGCGATGGAGAATGACCAGTGCGGGTTGACGGAGTATTCCACCAAGGCGGCAGCCCAGTCGCCGCGCTTCTGATAGTCTTTCTTCTCGCTTTCCTCGTACTCGTAGCCTTTATGGACTTCGTTTTCCCATAAGCCTTGAAGCTCGAGGCGCAGGCTCTGGCGTTTGTTGATCTTATACGTCACGTCCATGAAACCAATGTTGGCCTTCACGACGGGTGCACCGGCATGGCCTTCGATGGTCTCAATGTCGTAATACAGGTTAATGTATTGCGCAGTGATGTGCCAGTCCTTGCTGATCTTCTTGTCGACCTCAAAGTTGATGTCGCGGAAGAAACGATGGTCACTGACGGCGAAGAACTTGGAGGTGTAGCCCAAGGTTCCAGCTTGGTTCAAACCCATCTCGTTGCCAAACCTAACGGAGTCGCGAACGATGTCGTTCACCTGGCTCATATTGAATGCCAACTTGGTACCATATTTTCCGCCAAGAGCCGTACCCTTAGGGATGGTATAGTTGACCTGCAACTGGGCAGCCATCTCGCCGTTAGGCTGGGTCGAATAGGTGTACATCGACGGCAAGCTGTGGGTATGCGTGTAATTAATAGGTGGGATGAAGTTGATGTCCAAATCGTTCTGTTTGCCCGTATACATCGACTTGAAGCTCATGTTGTCGGTGCGCTTCACCTGCAACACGGCACCAAAGCCCTGTTGCGAATAGCTCAACGACGACATCAAAGCGCGACCTTCCTTGTAGATGAAGTTGTTGATGGCCGACGGGTCGTTGATCTTATAGGCATACTCTGTGCTAAAGGCAAAATTGCCATAGCCCAAATTGATACGAGCAGCAGCGGCGCCCACGTTTTCAGGGATGTTGTAGAACGAGCTCTGGTCGGCCTGTTTCTTGCTGACGAAGCTGCCGCCGAGGCTCATCTTGAACTCGGAGTCGTTGAGCGAAGAAATGCTCTGGTTGAGGTCCCATTCGGCATCCACGCCGCGCACGATGCCACGATAGTCGTCGGAGCCCATGTCGCGTTCAAGATAAGGTGCCCAGAAGAAACGCTGGCGGCCATAGACGCCTTTCAATGTGACGCCTTGGGTGGGACGCAGCACCACGCGCGCACCGCGCAGGGCGTTGTCCATGCCCAGCGACCATTCCTCGTATGTGCGGAACACAAGGCCGCTTCCGAACTGGTCGTAGATGTCGCCCACGGTCATCCCGATGAAGCCGTTGTCGTAAGTGGCGAAGAAGTTGGCCAAGCCTACACCGTTCAGCTCACTGCGGAAGCCGTTCAATTCCGGCATGAAAGCTTCAAAACGGATGCCCGCCGAGAAGTCGCCGTTGGTGTAGTTCACCTTGCCGAAGCCATTGAGGCCAAGTTTCTTGCCGTTAAGGTCGTTAATGCCAATGCCCTTGTCAATCATGTAGTACTGTGCGTCGGTCTGGAAGCTGCCGCTCACCTGACCGCCTTCTACAAATGACTGAGCACTCGCTCTGAAACTGAAGCCCAGGGCGAGTGCGAGTAAAACTAGTATGTTTTTTCGCATATAAGTATGTTTTTACTTTTTCTTCTTTGCGAGTTTTAGGATTTCTTCATAAAGGTCGTCTTCGGCGCCTTCAAAATAGCCTGTATGTTGATACACAATCTTGCCATTACCGTCAATCAGGAAGGTGTGAGGCGGATTGCTCACGTTCATGGCACGTTTCAAGTCACCATTGGGGTCGAGCAACACTTCAAAGCCCCAGCCCTTGCCATCCACCACCGGCTTCACCTTAGCGGTCGAACGCGAGTCGTCGATGGAAACGGAATAAATCTTCACGCCCGTCTCAGCTTTCCAGTCTTCATAAACATCGTTGAGGGCGTTGTGTTCCTTAATGCAGGGACCGCACCATGTGGCCCAGAACGTGATGACAATGGGTTTGCCACCGTTGTTGAGCTTGGCGATATTCACATCCTTACCCTTCAGATTCTTCAAGGTTATGCTCGGCAAGTCCGATTTCGTTTGCGCATGAAGGCCCGTCACCATCAGAGCCATCAGCAAGAGTGTCATTACTTTTTTCATAGATTTAAGGTTTTAATATTCAATAATTTAAAAATCGCTTTCTTCCAATTGGCAATACACTTCAAGTAGTTTGCAATACTGTTCCGCCCTGATGCTCACCTTTTTGATGAGATTGGGAATCAGGACACATTCTCCTGCTTTTACAAAAACCGCGCCATTTTCCCAATTCAACGTAAAAAATCCTTCCAAAGGCATCAAAATGACGAAAGAATCAAGGTTGGAATAATCCTTTTCCATCTCGCCTTGAAGTTGCAAGAGATTAGTGACAAAGTATTGGCAATCAACGACAGAGACCGTCTTGTTCATCACATCGGGGACCTCAGTCTTGTAGTTTTCAGGCATCGTTCCGTCAATGGCTTCCACCGACTGCGGGATATGCAATTCGCGGCGCATGCCGGCCACGTCGATACGATCCCAGTCGTATATGCGGTAGGTAGTGTCGCTCGTCTGCTGGATCTCGGCCACCATAATGCCAGGACCCAAGGCATGGACGCGTCCAGCAGGAATGAAAAACACATCGTCCTTCTTCACCTGCTCGTGATTCAAAACACTTTGCAGCGTATTGTTTTTCAATATATTGGCATAATCCATCCGCGTTATCTCGCGGTTGAAGCCCATGACGAGTTCAGCATCCTTGTCGGCTTGCATCACATACCACATCTCGGTCTTACCATTGCCCAAGCCTCGTTTCTCGGCCAACTCGTCGTCGGGATGCACCTGCACCGAGAGCCAGTCGTTGGCATCGATGATCTTCAGCAACAAAGGGAATTGCTCGCCGTATTTGTCGAAGACACTCTCGCCGACCAAGTCACCCATGAAGGTCTCCACCAAGTCGTTGATCTCGTCGCCCTCAAAGTCGCCGTTGGCGATTTCGCTCTGTTCGTCCCAAAGGCCAGAGAGCAGCCACACCTCGCCACAGTTGGGCAGCGGACCATAGTCCATTCCAAGGACTTCCTTGATCTTACGTCCGCCCCAAATTTTATCCTTGAAGATGGGCTTGAATTTCAGTGGATAGAGTACGGTTGACATTTGTATTCTCAAAAATTTGGGGGCAAAGATAAGACTAAATCCCAAACGCATTACGAAAAAGCGTAGTTTTGTAGCAAAATTCGTCGTATGCAGAATCTCATCGAACTCCGACATATCCTCCATGCCCACCCCGAGCTTTCGGGGCATGAGGCGCTGACCAACAAAATCTTGAACGAATGGGTGAAGCAGACCCTACCCGACCAAATCATAGAGAAAATCGGTGGTTATGGCTTGGCGGCTATCTATAAAGGTGAAAAGCCCGGCAAGCGCATCCTCATCCGTGGCGACATTGACGCTTTGCACATCCCCGAGCCGAACGATATTCCTTACCGCTCACAAAACCAAGGTGTTTCGCACAAATGCGGCCACGACGGTCACGCCACCATCCTCTGCGGATTGGCGCAATGGCTCGGCGAACAACGTCCCGACCAAGGCGAGGTAGTGCTGCTCTTCCAACCTGCCGAGGAAACTGGACAAGGAGCGCAGGCCATCCTCAACGACCCGCAGTTTGAGCAAATCAAACCCGACGTGGCATACGGGCTGCACAATTTGCCTGGTTTTGAAAAAGGCAAAATCATGGTGAAGGAAGGCTGTTTTGCAGCGGCTTCGTTTGGCTTAAAGCTCGTTTTTGACGGTCGCACCGCACACGCCTCACAACCCGAGACGGGCCACAGTCCATCAGAACTGTTGGCCCAACTCATCCACCATCTGGAGAAAAAACGCGAGCAACTGAAGGCCGTGAAGCCACTGACCACCTTCGTCATCACCCATGCCATCTTGGGTGAAGAGACTTTCGGTGTCGCCCCAGGCCATGCCGAGATTTGGCTTACCTTGCGTAGCTTCAATGACCGCAACCTGGAGCTGATGTCAACGGAAATCATCGAGTTCTGTCGTGCCAAGGCCAAGGACTACCTCTTCGACTTCAATTTCTCTATGCATGAGGCCTTTGCCGCCACCAACAGCGACGCCAACTGCGTGAAAACCATTGAACAAGCTGCAAAGAACCTTGAATTAAATCTCGGTCATTTGGAAGAGCCTTTCCGCTGGTCGGAGGACTTCGGAAGGTTTGGAAACGTCTGTCCGATAGGTTTTTTCGGTTTGGGTTCTGGCTTGGAACAGCCCGCCCTTCACGACCCGATGTTTGACTTTCCAGATGACATTATTGAAATCGGGATGGGGATGTTTTGGGAGATTATCAGAATTAGATTAGAATTGGAAAACTAGTATCGTCGAACCAAATTAAGCATATCTACTATGGAGGAACAAGTCAGCAACCCATTAGTCGTCCGTTGCAACAATTGCGGAGGCGACCAATATTATGATATATCCAAGCAAAAATATTGCTGTTCACATTGCGGCTCCGAAGCCGAGTCCTCGGAAAAAATAGCCGAATACCGGCATTGGAAAAGCCTCCATCATGGCATCGTCCTTCAGGACCTCGCCAAAGTCAAGTCTTTTTCCTGCCCGAGTTGCGGAGCCCAAACGATGGCCACGGGTGAGGATGCCTCGGCACAATGCCCCTTTTGCCAAAACACCATGATCGACGCCGAGTTTGCTGGCAACGATGTGCCAGAGGTAATCATCCCCTTCAAACTCAACAAAGAAGAAGCCCTGGACAAGCTGAACGCCTGGCTGAACCAGAACAAAAGCAACCCTGCCGCCAAGCTGATCGAGAAGAACCGTCACCGTTTCACAGGATGTTATCTGCCTTATCACATCGTTCGCGGTGCCTATAACGGAAGAATGAGCATCACCCTCCAAGACGGCACAGGGGCAAATTATCCGTTTCGCGCTTATCTGAACCATACTGCCGTGAATGCCTCCAAAGACTGGGACAACCTGTTTCTCGACGGCATCGAGCCTTTCGACTTTGATGAGGCTCGCGCATTCGATTTCGGCTACCTGAACCACCAAAACGCCAAGATCCAGAATGTGGCTGGGGAAGCGTTGAATGCCCGCGTTTCAGAAGAAACCCGTGCAGAACTATACCAAAACCTCACAAAGAAAGTGGGCACCAAAGAGCTCACCGTCATCCTTGACGATGACGAAAACGAGTCCATCCCCGCCCTCTTGCCCGTGTATCTAGTGAAGTGCAAAGGTGGCATAGCCGCAGCCGTGAACGGACAAAACGGCAAAGTATCAATTGCCACGGGTAAAACGAAAAACCTGACCAGCAAATGGTGGCTATGGCCATTGCTTTCCACTCTGGTGGTCAGCATTTTGGCTTCGTTAATTATTGGAGAGGCGCTTGCTGGTTTAGCTGTCGCCGCCGTGTTCGGCCTCGTCTTCTTCGCCATCGCCCACAACCGCCACCACAAGGAGCTCATTCAAGAAATCATCACTTTGCCCAAAGAAAAAGCCAGCCACAACGACACCCAGACGGAGTTCGTCGCCGACTTTGGCCAAGGCCCCGTGCCTGCCAAGCTGAAATTTTTCACTCCTTGGCGCATCATCAAAACCGTGTTGATTATCCTTGCCGTGATTTTCCTGCCTGTCCTTATCGCGATACCTATTCAAATATTAAGATGGCAGCCACTTTCAGACATCCGCATCGGCTACGGCGCGGCATGGTACTGCATCCCGGGCTTCTTCGCCATCCTGGCGGCTGGCGGACTGGCCAAAGCGATGATGTATGGCGCCCCATTGTATTACGAGATCCTCCCCAATGGGAAAACAAGACAGAGAAAGGCGGTCGACCAGAAACGGCCTTCGCTGAAAGAGCTGCTCTCACACACCAAACTCGCCCTCAAGTCCAAACTCGGATGCTTGGTCATTGGATTTATAGTGTTTCTGCTGGTGGGTAGTGTGTGTGCGATGATTATGTAATCATCATAGCAGACGCATGATTTCCTGGACGATGGCCCTTGAATACGCATTGGCCACCTCGATGATGAACTTGCCGAAGTCAACACGGGCGTTGTGGTCGGCGGTGTCGCTGATGGTGCGGATGACCGTGAAAGGCGTGCCAAATTCCAGACAGACCTGCGCCACGGCGGCGCCTTCCATCTCGACACAGAGCACATCGGGCAACAAGCCCAATATTTCCTCGCGTTTCTCATCGCTGTTGATGAACTGGTCGCCACTGGCAATGTCGCCAAAATACAGAGTCGGTGCGAGATTGAACTCCTTGACGGCTTCCTCGCCCACCATTTTATCAACGCCTTTTTCCAAAAGGTTGGCTACCGCCTTGCCGGCCAGCTCGGTCAATTCCGGGTTGCTGTCAACATAGACACGGTTCAGCAAAGGCAACTCGAAGCGCGAAATGATGGGGCGGGCATCCAAATCATGCTGGACAAGCCGCTTAGAGATAACGATATCACCCACCTTGAGGCCATCAGCCAAGGCGCCTGCCGTGCCGATGAAAAAGAGGTCGGTGACGCCGAACTCTTGTATTAATAAGGTGGCAGTGATCGTAGCGGCCACCTTGCCCCATTTGGAGAAAGCCACCACACAGGCGATACCTTGGATCTTGCCTACCACGAACTCACGGTTCGCGATTTTTACGACGGTCTTGTTCGTTAATAGGGCCTTCACCTCGTCGATTTCCTGGGCCATGGCACCCAAAATGCCTATTGTCCTATCCATTTTGAGTTTTATTTTGTGTTATACAAACGAATCATTTTCACTTTGGCTTCCGGTCTGAAAGTAGGATTCTCTACAATGGCGCCCTCATCACTCTGAATCTCGGGAAGCGTTCCATCATAGTCGTTCTTATCCACGACAAACTGGATGCCATCCACGTCAACCATCAACTGCTCGTCGACAGTATATAGCGTGATGGCTTCGTCGGCATACTTTTCCAATATCTCCCGGATTAGGGTCCCGACATGGTACTTGTCAGCAGTCTGATAACGGTCGCAATAGATATTGACGATGTCAACTTTATGGTTAGGTTTCAAAGCAAGATTATCAGGATCGAAATCGAGCATGAAGCCGCCACTCGCAATCTCCCATTCAGGTTCAATCTCCATAATCAATTCTCCATCTTTTGAAATAACATATTTTTCCTGCTCCTCACCTTCGGCCATAAAGGTCTGCCTCTCAATATCATATCCCTGTATCTCGTATGGAATCTCCGAATCAAACGGGAGACTGCAGAAACCGTCTTTGAGAATCGTAGTTCCCAAAATATCCGCTTCGGGATTGCGAACAAACTCATGGCCATTCCAATCGAAGGCCAAAACATTAGCACGATGCTTTAAGTTTTCATCCAACCACTCAGCTTGCACCAAAAGATCAGCGTTTTCAGTCCCCTTCATAAACCTGAATTCATAACAATCTTCTACCGGTTTCATCTCCGACAATTGATCTGCCGAGTAATCCGACAAGAGCAATTCATCCAAGAAATCCTTGACCTCCAGCGACATGATTGGGCACTCCACCTCGGTTATTGTCTTTTCATTCAAATCATAAGAGAATGTTTGGCAACTATAGTGACACGGAGGCTCACAATCTTCATCAACAAGAAAGAACACGAACAATTTATCCGCTTCATCATATTTGAAGCTTACAACATCTGTATCCCCATAGCAATATGTCAAATCGATAGTGTGAACATGAAGCGTGTTTTTCAAGGGTTGGGCTTCATAGCTCCGTTTCGCTCTCTCGCGAACCAATCGGACAGTGTCCTCTTCGTCCAACTGATACCCAAATGCCTTCATCATATATATATTCCACATCAAGTCAAAGCTCCACTCAAAAGGCGCTTCCGAAACCACTGCCACGCTATCAATAATGCTTCCATCATCAATAGCATTGTTTGAATTGGGCTGGTTGCCACAAGTGGCCAAGCCTAAAGCCAAGGCCAATGCAAAGATTAGTGTCGTGTTTTTCATGATTTTAGATCTAGGTGTTGCAAAACTACGGAAAAAAAGCCTACATTTGCAAAAATTTAGTGAATGAAGAAGATTTGCATTTTTTGCGGCAGCAGTATGGGTTTCGACCCGATTTACAAGGAAAAAGCCGCAGAATTGGGTCACGTGCTGGCCGACCATGGCTGTGAACTGCTTTTCGGCGGCGGCAGCGTGGGCCTGATGAAAGTCATCGCCGACGTGATGATGGAACGCGGTTGCAAGGTGACCGGCACCATCACAAAGCACCTACTCGACATGCACGTCGGCCACGACGGCATCGACGAGCTCATCGTGGTAGACTCAATGGCTGAACGCAAGAAAATCCTCGAGGACATGGCCGATGGCTTCATCGCCCTGCCTGGAGGCATCGGCACCATGGACGAGTTCTTCGAGGCTTACGTGCTCAGCCAGCTTCGCGTCTTCGACAAGCCCGTCGCGCTCTACAACGTGAACGGCTATTACGATGGCATCGTCGAGTTCATCAAACATATCGCCAACGAGGGCTTCATGCGCCGCGAACATGCCGAGAACCTCATCGTCAGCGACGACGCGAAGGACCTTCTGACCAAGATGGAGCAGTTCGAGCCCGCGGATGTTACGAAATGGGTGGTGGAGATTAAAGAACAAGTGAAGTAGTTTAGAGTTGAGTGTTTAGAGTTTAGAGTTAATACCAGTCCCGTAGGGACGACAGGATAATAAGCAGGCGACGTCAGTCCCTGCTCTTAAAAACAACAAGACCATGATCATCATAGGAATCACAGGCACCCTAGGTGCGGGCAAAGGCACCATCGTCGACTATCTCGTCAAGGAAAAAGGCTTCGTGCACTACTCGGTGCGGGCCTATATCACAGAAGAATGCCAACGCCGCGGGCTCGAGGTGAACCGCGACACCCTCACCATGGTGGGCAACGACCTGCGCGCTGCACACTGCCCCAGCTACATCACCGACCAGCTCTTCGAGCGTGCCAAGGCCGAAGGCAAGAACGCCGTCATCGAGAGCGTACGTACCCCAGGCGAGATCCACTCGTTGCGCGAGAAGGGCGAGTTCTACCTCTTCGCCGTCGACGCCGACCGTAAGATCCGCTACGACCGCATCTACCTGCGTGGTTCGGAGACCGACCACATCGACTTCGAGACCTTCGTCGCCAACGAGGAACGCGAGATGACCGCCACTGATCCCAACAAGCAGAACCTCGGTGCCTGCATCAAGGAGGCTGACTTCGTCTTCATGAACGACGGCACCATCCCAGAGCTGCACCAACAGGTGGAAAAGGTGTTGACACAACTGCATGTGCGCCCTTCCTGGGATGACTATTTCCTCAACCTGGCCGACACCGTCAGCGAGCGCGCCACCTGCAACCGTGGCCGCAGCGGCTGCGTCATCGTGAAGGACAAACAAATCCTGGTAACAGGCTATGTGGGCTCGCCCAAGGGCCTCCCCCATTGCGATGATGTGGGCCACCTATTCCGCAAGGTCATCCACGAAGACGGTAGCGTCACCCAGCACTGCGTGCGCACCGTCCATGCCGAGCAAAACGCTATCTGCCAGGCCGCCAGAAGAGGTATCGCATTGGACGGCAGCACTTTATACTGCCGCATGACCCCCTGCCGCACCTGCGCCATGCTCATCATCAACTGCGGCATCGTCCGTGTGGTGTGTGAACGCCGCTACCACGACGGTGCCGAGACTGAGGAGATGTTCAAGCAGGTTGGTATCTCTTTGGAATACAAATACGACGAGGTACAGCAGTACGAGGGACAGCGGTGCGATTAAAAGATACGAAGAAAGCCCCAATCTGGTTGGGGCTTTCAAATTAATCTGATGGATTATACTTTTCAGATTCCCTACGTCAGGCGTATCATTATTTCTTTACAATCTTCTGCACATGGTTCCTTCCATCATTAAATGTGATGCTGACAATATAAATTCCTGGCTTATACATAGCCATGTCTATATGCTTGTCCGTTGTTTTCACTATCATTTTCCCTGTCGCATCATATATAGCAGTTGTAACCACCTCATCAGCAATGATTGATAGCGTGTTTTCTACAGGGTTGGGGACGACATAAGAGGGCTTCTCTGTTATTTCCTCTGTCGCCTCATACACATTGCACAGCAACGGGGCCCCGCCTTGCTCCATCCAAACATCTTCGCACCAGTTTTCGTAGTCTTCCGAGTTCTGCTGCACGGCAATCCAGCGGTTCAACGCTTCCTTCAGGTCGTCCACCGTTTCTCCGCCGATTTCAACTGGGTCTTCCAAAACACAACCATCGTTGGCGCAATAAAAAGCGGAGGTGTTATTAACCGTGGCCCATTCGTCCGGTCTGCTTACAACGTCTGTGTAGAAAGGAACATCATGTTCTGCCAAATAATAGCAATTCTCAATCACACTATTTCCACGATGCCACCATGCGACAGCCGCCCTATAACCCACCAGGTCGCCTCTTGGCTCTGTTGGGTAATAATAACAGTTTCTAACGATGGAACCCTGCTCTATTTCAGGGTCGGTGGAATTGTATTGTACAATGCCTGCCGACGTATGCATAGTACGATCCTTAAAAACCAATGGGTAATCGTACATTTCGCCATAAAAATAGCAGTTTGATATTTCTGCACGATGGTCTTCCATAGTCGTAATATTGCTATGAACAAGACCTCCCATTTCGTATGAGACACACGAATCGGCGACAAAAACACTATTGCTTATTTTTGAATTGATATTATTGTATATCAATCCTCCTGCGTAGATTTCCCTGTTGCCCTCGTATTGTCCATTATAAAACTCATAAATAAAGCCTTTTGAAACGCAACGATCTATGACAGATTGTTCAGAATAGCATGCAATAGAGCCAAATTGTAATACATGGTCGTCCCGATTCAAGCACACAAAATCGTTCAATTTCAATCTCTTTATTACAGCATTGTTAAGATTGCCGAACAAACCATGATATTTTTCGTGGAACAATTCATCCACTCTTCTATAATAACCTTTATCACCTCCTACCACATTCGATACTTCGTGTCCTTTGCCATCAAATGTGCCTTTGAAATACTTGAGCAGATAATCCTGAATGGAGTCGCTCCACTGGCTTCCTCCTATCGCCTCCCATAAGTGTGCTCCCATATCTAAATCTGAAGCCAGTTTTACCTCTTTTCCCTCAAAGTCATTGGCTTCCTGTCCGTTTCGTCCATTCACCACGGCGGCAAACCAAGCCAAGCCTTCCGCGCTAGAAATGGTTACATTGCCTTGCCCGTCCATCTCATAGCCATCGGGCTGTTCAGTCACAATGTCCATCCAGTAGTCCGTAGGATAGTTATCCGCAGCGGTTTGCTCTGAATCGCGCAATAACGACAACGCATATAAAACCTGTTTGTCATACGCTTCTCGTGAAACCGGATTGTATTGCGTCAGTTTGCCGGCCACTCCTTTCTCTCCCATAGCATCCATTCTCAGATAAAGATTCCCCAGATCTATAGCTGCAAAAATGCTGTCATTAAACGTCGACAAAGTGTCAAGCAACACACCTTCATACCACATTATCGCATCTTCGTAGCGACGCATAACCTCGTTACATCTATTTGACAATGAAGAGGCAAGCTTGTTCAAATTATTATTCCTGGCAATCACGGTATCATTTAGGTAGTATGTTTTCAGGCCATCGAAATCCAATCCTGAAACACACTCCAGATTGAACAGCGTCTTCAGTGCAACTTGGGCTTCGACAGTCGACGGGTAAAGGCTTACAATCTGCTTGTAAACCAATTTCGCTTCGCCGAACCTTCCGATATCGGAAAGAGAATCTGCCAATGTGACCATATCCCTTACGTCTCCCCCCTCATTGCCAAGACACGAACCGGGGTTCCACAATGGAAGATACGTAAAGCTTACATTGGGATTTGTGCTGACAAAATGGGTATTGGGATTCAATCCGCTTCCCCAATGATTATGGGCGATATTAATAATTAACGGAGTGTTTGTAGGTGTTTCGTCTTCATATTTTATGTAAGGATGGGAGGCCGATGCTGTGATGGCATTATATTTCATCCGTAATGGAACACAATTCCTTGTTATTTTCACTTCAATATTATCGTTATCATGGATGTATTGTGTGTTTTGAATGTCCGTCTCAATACAACGGCCTGAAAAATCCTTTACATTGCTGTTATTTAGCAGTTTTACTCCAACCTTATTACCTGTTATCCTATTGTTATATATTTCCCCAGACGATGCATAGAACGCCAATCCACTTTCACAACAATCCGAAATGCTGTTATTGACAATCCTTCTCACAACAATGACACTTGCATTCCCGCAATTCGTAACAAAAATCCCATTAGTATAATAATTGTCATTCCCATCAATAGTGTTGTCTTTTATCAAATAGGAATCGTATTGTTCTATTTCAATCGCGTTGGCGAATTGATTTGAAGCAGCATTAAATGAGCAACCTTCTACAGTGGCAATCAAACCCGGAACCAGGTTTTGGTTCCTCATAACCAATGGGGTCTCATCAAAGGAACAACCTTGAAAACTCAGGCTTATATTAGGCAAGTTTAAACCACAATTTTGAAACGTCGTACCGACAAAGCTCGAGATGGATTGGGCGTTGGTGAACTCCAACAGCAACGTTGCACCGTTTTCCGTACGGAAACTGACGTCTTCGCCTAACACGAGGTTTCCATTGACAACAATCCTGCACGTTCCACGTTTTGCCGTGAAGGTCACCCCGTCACCTACCGTCAACGTGGTATTGGATTTGATGAATATTTCGCAATCATATAGATTAGTGCCATACATGTCCAAATTAACATCATCGCCGATTTGAGTATTTGACCCGACATTCACCGTTCTTCTTGCCACCTTATCGGAGTTCCAATTAGTGGGCACAGGAGTCCCATCAAAAGGCAAGAGGTCGTAATTGATGGACAAGGTTGTTGTTGTGTTCTTCCCAATCGGAATACTAGTAGTCGGACACGGCAACTCAAATGCTTCTCCCCATCGATAATCCATTAATGAGAAGTCTCTGATAAAATAGTTATTCTCATTGTATGATCCGCTTGACGTATTATTATCTATAGCTTGCAAATAATAGTGTTTATAATCACTCAATGCACCAAACTTTGAACTAAAATCAAGCCCTATTGTTATTGGATTATTGTCAATGCCACTAATACTGACATTATTTCCCCCTTGGTAATTAAAAATATTATAATAATCTTTTTCATTAGTCGTCAATCCATAACCGACTTGCAAAGACAAATGTCCCCTGTTCAAATGTCCAATAGTCGCCTTATATGCAAGTTGTACATTACGTTCTTCGACTTCGCAAACATAAACTCTCCTTAAGCCCCCAATCGGCACAATTTCGTTTAACAAACTATATGGTAGCCAAATAAAACCACCATTACCAAACATCATGGTTCCCCAACTGTTTGCAATTCTCAATGCACCGTATTCAGAATCAAAAATATTTATTCTTCCATCACCATTGATATCTATGTCTGTGGTAATGTATCCATCCCCATTTATGTCATAACAAACATTATCGTCATAGCCAACAATCGTCATTGCATGGGCAGCAGAGTCATTCCCCATTTGGCTAATAACATATTCACCTGAATGCGCCGACTGTGCAGGAAGCGTGTCATTATAAACCCATTCGTCTGTATAAACACAAACAACCGCAACCCCACCGATATCCGAACCATCACCGTGGTCTGCAAGCCAATGCTTCAATTTATCAACACAAGCATTTGCATTATTGTTATTATACAATGTAATAGTTTTCACACCAACAACCCGATTTCTCATACCAGTATAATACTTCTCATAGCCGTCCATCCAATATCGAATGCTATTATTCTGTCCATTGGTGTAACACCAATCACTATACCTTGGACAACCGTTCGACAAGACCGCTTTAAAACCAGAATAAATAGGTGTTCCGCTCACATTACCCCCTCCATTGAAAAAATTAAAGGAATAAAGATATGGAAACACGTTAGGATTTTGATAGTTCCAAGGCCCAGCCATCTCGTCTCGAAGTCTATTCATTTCATAAGTAAAAGTGTAACCTATTTCTGCCGCATGGAGGCAGCTGTTCCCTGTTTGTAGAAAAATAGGTGGGAAAAATCTACTCGTGTCATTAGACACAATCAAAGGCAAGGATTTAGCCAATGACGCAGAAGTAAGACTTAATTCAGAAATAGGTAAAAAGTCACCTCGCGTAGTATCTGGCAGTAAGATGCCGTTAATCTTGCTTATACTGTCGACAAAACTCTGTGAATGCGCTGTGATTGCCAAGCCGACCAAAAGCAACACAGTTAAACGCTTGAATTGTTTCATGGCCTTTAAGTTTTTTTCATTGTATTATTAAGGACTTAAATCATCGATTTTTAGTTTTAATCCGTTACCGTAAACTCCCCATAATACTCATCCCCATTAGGGAGGGTGAAGGTGACGATGTAGTCGCCCGCAAGCGGGATGTAGAATTGGATACCGTTGGGCGTGAGGGTCGCAGAACTGTCCACGGGCATGCCCGTGGCAGTGGTTATCTCCACGGATACTTGGCCGAGGTTTTCGGTGAATGACACTATGAGTGTGTGTCCATTGATGGAGGCTTGGATGGTGGAGCCTTTGGGGGCTCCTTGGACATTAGCTCCCTTAACATTGATATGACTATGTCCATCAGACACGTCGATGCACATGGCGCTGCACAATACTGTCGGTAAAATCAAACCGAGCAGTAAAATGAATTGTTTGATTTTTGTGTGTTGCATATTATTAAACGTTTTATTAAGTTAGACGGTTCGAAAATATGACGTTTTTTTTCAAAAAGGGCAAATTTCGTAATTGCAATAATTACAGAACTATCATTAACAATTTGTAAATCAATATTTAACACACCTTCATCTGTTCTATTATGAAAGCCGACAATCCTTGCCTGCAATCAAAAGCCTTTTCCAATTTCACAATACAACGCCTGCATGAGTAATATGGCTCCTGGAGCAACACACAGATGCTCATTTTGTCAAACTGAAGTAAATACAGGCAACAATGTAGCCATTCTTTTCTATCCAATGCAGCATATTGAGCTTTCAATGTTGTATAAAGGTTGGGGAAATACAACTCAGCTGTTTTGGTTAATTGGACAGTTTGCGACATCGTCATTGCAAATGCTTTGTACTCGGTTATGTCTGAATTGGTTTTAAGTGTATTGCGATTATCCGAATTAAGACGGTTAACCTTATCCTGAATTTCAAGACAAATCGGAGATTGCCTGAAAGCATCATACCTTTCACAAATTGAGCTATATGAAGCATCATTCTCTATTATTTTATGCTCTGTTTCCTGGCTTTCAATTTTTTTTAAAGTTTCTTGTAGCCGTTGATTGCTTTGTTTTAATCGCCCTGACAACGCTTTCTGCTTCATATTGTGGGAGAGTTGCTCTTCCTTGATTTGTTTTTCAAGAAGTTGTTTTCGCTTTCTGTTTCTGTGATAAAGAAAAACATAAGCCAACAATCCAACAACGAGCACACCAACAATTACAATAACTTGTGTCGTTTTTTTCTTTAACATCTGTCGGTGTTGCCTCGACAACTTTGCTTGCCTAAAAGCATTATACAGTTCAGTCATATGAGATTTGACTTCACTTTGGTTCTCTTCTTGATTGGCAAAGGGAACCAATAGTTCGGCATATTCATACATTTCTGTCATTCTGCCTTGAACTTTGCAGATTTTTACAAGCCATTCGGCAGCTTGTTTTTTTGCTTCAGGATTTTGCGTTTCATTGTAAACCTTGGTTAAGTAAACCCATGCCGAATCAAATTGTTTCTCATGATAATAGATTTCACCAATAATTGCACACCGTGAACATAATTCCTTTTCGTTTTCTGCTTCGGAAAGCAAATGGTATAGTTTATTTAAGGCATAATCTTTATGATTATTAGCCTTATACTTTAAATAAGCTTGATGAGTGGCTATATCCCTATACAATATAATGGTTGTATCATCTATCACTACAGATGCTTTATGATAGTAATAATGAGCACTGTCCAATTCATCCATCATATCATAATGAGAGCCTATTTCATTCATTATCCATGCTTGATACCATGAAGGAGATTCCTGTTTTTGGAAATACACGAGGGATACTTTCGCAAAATAAATGGCTTGTTCGTGAAGATATAAATCAGAAAATAATACTGTCAATCGAGTATAGGCCATAGCCATAAATTGTGCATTTTCCCCTTCCAAATCCTTCTCCTCAAAAGCAGTTTCCATGATTTCCAATGCCTTCAAATATTCCTTGCAGGCCTCAACCATGCTGTCTTTTTCATAATAGCCTACGCCGTTGATGTAGTGGGCTCGGGCATCCAAAAATGCGATGGTCGGGTCGGTAGAGACGTGGCGCGCCGCGTCTCTACAAGCACACAATGAATCGAAATAATACACAGCCTTTTGCAAATCTTGGCGGTTGGTCTGTTCGCAGTCGTTTTTGTACAACAATTCAGCCAAAAGAAGGTAGGCGTAATGGCAGTTGTATTCCGTTGCGGTAGAGACGCAAAATTTTGCGTCTCTACCACAGGTGTCGAAACACGGTAATAGACGCGTCAACGCGCTGTCGGGCTGCTTCCACATCAGGCTGTCGATGGCGGACAGTTCTGGGGATGCAACGGTTTGTAAAGACGTGCCATGGCGCGTCTCTATAGGATGGTCACAGGCGGCAAAAACCAACATTCCCAACAACACTATGAAACGAAGTCCTTTCTTCATAGCCGCAAAGATATAAAAAAAACACGTTATCTTCAAGCCTTTTTTCCAACCAGCCTTACTATCAGCCCCAGCGCCACAAACCCCATCAAAAACGCCGCCCAGAAGGGCAGTCCCAAGGCAGTGGGCATTACGCCTAACAGCATCGCCACCCCACCCACGGTAAGGGCATACGGCATCTGCGTCTTGACGTGCTGCAAATGGTCGCAACGCGAGGCCAAGGAACTCATAATCGTCGTGTCGGAAATCGGGCTGCAGTGGTCGCCCATGACGGAACCCGCCAGCACCGACGCCACCACATTGTAGAACAACGGCATCGTCGCATCAACGCTCATGCCCTGTTCCTGACAGAGTAGCCACAAAGCCGGCAGAATCAAGGGATAAAGGATGGCCATCGTGCCCCATGAGGTGCCCGTCGAGAAGCCGATCAAAGCGGCCAAGAGGAAGGTCAACACGGGAACCACCACGGGTGACAGCGACCATTGCACCAGCAAATGAGAGACAAACTCGGCCGTATGCATATCCTTGGTTACCAAGGCAATGGACCAAGCCATGGTCAGAATCAACACCGCGTTGAACATGCTCTTGAAGCCTTCTACCATCTCCTCCATGATCTTTCCAAACTTCATGTCACCCCGCAACAAAGTCATCAGAATGGCGGTGAGTAGTGAGAGCACCGAAGCCCAAAGCAAAGCCTTATAGGAATTGGCTGCACCTATGGTTTCGGAGAGTTTGGAGAAGAAATCCGTTTCCGCCTGCCACACCGAGGCATCGTAACCCGTAGCTATCAGTCCGATGATAGTGCCAAAAATCAGCACAGTCAATGGAATCAAGGCATCGATGATATGGGCAGGTTTCGCCACGCTGTTCGACATGTCCGTTTCCATGGAAGAAGCAATGCGTGCCTTGCGTTCAGCCTTCAGCATGGGGCCGAAGTCGCGTCCACTGAAGATGAGCATCAGCACGAAAACGAGGGTCAAAAAAGGATAAAAGCTATATGCCAGGGAATGGAAGAACACTGAATAAGCCGAGACATCCAATCCAATGGCGTTGATGCCATCTTGGATGTAACTCAGTTCCGCACCAATCCAGGTCGTCACAAAAGCCACGGCCACCACAGGCGCCGAAGTGGAGTCGACGATATAAGCCAGTTTCTCACGCGACACCTTGAGTTTGTCGGCGATAGGACGCATCGTGTTGCCAACCACGAGGGTATTGGAGTAGTCGTCGAAAAAGATGCAAAGATCCATAAAGAACGTCATCAGCTGACCCGAACGCGCCCCTTTTGCCTTTCGCGACAGCCAATTGACCACACCCTGCATGCCACCGTTGGCTGTGATGATGCGCACCGTACCGCCAATGAGCAGCGTGAAAACGATGATCGTCACATGGTCGGCGTCGAACAACGAGCCCACGACGTAGGTATCCACCACACGCAGCAGTCCGCCGCCCAAGGCCGAGGCAGGACTCGCCCCGCCATACAAGGCCATGAGGAAGGTACCCGTCAGGATGCCGACAAAGAGCGACGAAATCACCTCTTTTATTAATAAGGCCATCGCGATGGCCACCAAAGGTGGCAGGATTGACATCCACAACGGCATCGGACCCTCAACGGGACCAAGTACATAAAGCAGCACCATACCTATTGCCAAAACGGCAAGCGCTACTACCCAGGGTATCCATTTCTTCTTCATAGACACAAAATGAGGCTCAAAAATACGATTTTTCACAGAAAAAGCGTTTAACTAAAGCATTTTGGCCTTATTTTTGCACTTTATTATTATTTGGACATCAACAAACAAAATCTATATCATCATGAAAAAAACACTTCTTATTGCATTATGCAGCCTTGCAGTCCTCTTTGCAGCCTGCACAAAACCCGAACCTGAACCCACGCCCGAACCCGTCGACTACACCACCGATTATATTGGCGACTATCTCGGCCAGTTTACGCTCACCATCACCTCGATGAACAACCAGGAGCAAACCGGCATGGCCTTCCCCATCGACGGCATCGGCATGGTCATCACCAAAGGCACGGAAAACAATGCTCTTATCGCTTCCATGACCGTTGACGACGAGACACATCAAGCTATGGGTACCGCCAATAACGACAAGGCCACCTTCGACCCCCTCCACCTTGTCATTGACGAAACGCATCAACTCAGCAACCCTTACCTATTCAACCTCGACCTGCAACTGGAGGGCACCAAAGCCGAGAGCGACACCTTGAACATCACAGGTTCCTTTACGGGCAATGGATCGGCCACCTTCATGGGTCAAGAGCAGATCTTTGAAGAAGTGTCGGGAACGCTGACTGGGAAACTCGTAAAACAATAACCTAAAACGTATATCATCATGAAGAAATCCACATTTTTCCTGGCTTGCTGCATCGGACTGATGTTCTTTGCCAGCTGCAAAAAAGACCCAATTGCTCCTACCATCAACATTTACGCTGGTGAGGGTTGCGTGACCGAAAACGCGCAATTGTATTCGGGCGACGAAATCATGGTTGGTTTTCAAGTCACAGGCGAGAAGCTGACCAATATAGAAGTGCTCATCTCCCAAAACGGCATTCAACTTGCCAGTGATTCCGAGAGCATCGATGCAGAAGTCTACACTTATTTAAACAAGTTCACCATTGATGCCACCGGCATTGTAAACATTAAAGGCACAATAACTGACGCAGCTGGACAGACTGCCACAAAGAGTTTCAATATCGTGTATGAAGAAAAGCCCAATGCCAAGTTTCTGGGCGAATACCAAGGCAACGTCCTCTTCAACGGCACCATGGAAGCCAGCGTTGCAGGCATGGATCCCATACAACAAGAGGTCACCGACAACGAGACACCAGTCATCCTTAGCATCACTGAAGGTGAGACTATGGATGAAGTCGTCGTCGTATTCAATGTGAATGGCCAGGAATCGACGGTCACGGGAACCGTGGAAGGCGACAAAGTCATCATAGCGTTGACCGATGTCCCTTATTCCTTCAACTATCAAATGAATGGATTTTCCATTTCGCCCACGATGGTCATGAACCTGAACCTCACAGCCACGCTGGTTGACGATCAACTGATGCTTGACGGAACCTGCCACGGCGATGGCGAGGTCAACGTGTTCTTTGCCACCGGTACCATCACTATCGATGGCACTATAGGCGGCAGCCTCACCAATCTCGGTCTTATCCAACAAGAATAAAGACAACCCGAACAATCATCATCATGTCCAAACCAGTTCCATACAAAAGCATTGCGGCCTTTGCCGTGATGCTTTTTTTGCTTGTGGCGGGCGTCGGCTGCCACCCCACCAAAGGCATCGACCTCCTTTCGATGGACCTCGAAGACTACCAGCCAATCGACGAGTTTGTTGAGGCCTACGATAACCTCAGCAGCCAAGAGCAACAACAATCGGATGCGCCCTACGACTTGGAACAGACCATCCGCGTCATCAACGCCATGGAGCTGGCACAGATGCATGCCGAGAGCTTCGACGACTTCCTCGACTACATGGCCAAACAGGACTACACGGGCGTGGCCCCCGACGTGCTGGAAGCCAAACGCAAGCTCTTTCCCCTGCTGGAATACACTTACAAGCTACAACAACAGGACGAAAAACTGAGCAATATCTGGATGCTCATGCGCAGCGTTGCCCGTGGCAGCGAAAACCTGATGGGCGACACCTCCCTCGTTGAACTGATCATGATGATGCACAGCGACATCTTCGCCCTCTTCCACTTGGCATCGGGTGGCGACATCGAAAAAAGCCTCGACGAAGCCTTTGCCCAATACGAGAAAGACAACAAGCTGAAGGCACAAATCCGTGAAGACCTCGACCGTCTGCGCGAGTCGTACCGCAGCTATCTGGAATATTACGTTCCCATCTACAAGAAATACATGGGTGAATATGATGCCCTTTGCGTCGAGAAAGACCGCGCTTACTTGGACCTCTATGGCGGCAGAGCCGACGAAGCACTGGAACACACCCAAAACATACTCGACAAATATCCCAACAACGCCGAGGCCATGCTCCTGCAGTCGATGGGACTCATCCTCGAAAGCGCTTCAGAGGCCCAACCCAAGCCCAGCATCAGCATGAACGACATCGAGACTGGACAGCCGCAACCCAACAACGAGGAAGAGGAACTGCCTCAACTGCCGATGAGCGTGAAACAGCGTCAGGCCGACGACATGTTGAAACGCTACACCGAGCTCTACCCCACCCGCACCGCACCGGCACTCATGCTCGAAGGCCTGCTCTATCAGCAACTAGGCGACCAAAACACCGCCATGTTGCGCTTCCATCAAGCCTCGGTGGAATACCCACGGCAAGCCGAGCGACTCACCGACATGCTCGATGCCTATAACATGCGCACCTACCTGACCAAGACCCAAGAGGGACAATACCTGCGTCGCCTCTATGCCTCCACCATGGAAGGCTATGGCCTCTTCAGTCCCAACTTGCAAAAGGCACGCTACCACGCCAGCCAAGGCGACATGGACGAGAGCCGCAAGGAGATCTTCAACCACTTCTTCCGCCGTGGCAACCAAGGCATCTACGACGAGTTGCTTTCCGATATGCAGTTCTGCGAGGAGAACCTCTATGGTCCCTTCAAGAGCCTGCTCATCGAACAGTCGTATATCGACGTCAGCGTTGAACCCACTTCGAGTTGGGTCTTCTGGAAAGACAAGAGCGAGGTGCGTGTCAGCCTCAGCAACCGTTCAGACCTGCGACTCGAGAACGTGCGCGTCTTCCTCTGCATCCACTACACGGACATGTACAAAGACGAATACGACGTGGTGAAGGTGCCCAAGACGCAAAGCGTCATCGAGCCCCATACCACCGCCGACCTCGACGTGGTCGAACTGAGCTATCAAGACAAAAACTACGACGACATCACCCGCATCCGCGCCATCGCCATGACCGACGACCGCATCTGCTGGATCGACGAGGTGAAATACAAGCAAGCCAAAGCCCTTGCGCCCAACCGTGGCGATAACAGCAACCTCAACGCTTGGCAGCAACGCGACCGTGAGGAATACCTCAGCAGCTACTCATTGGAGCCCCAGAAACTGCAGAACACCTTACGTACAGGAATCATCGTGTTACCTCCCGAGGTCGACCCGACCGAAGAGCGAAGCACCTGGAAATCCATCAAGGGCTGGTTCAAGCACCCCGACAACACGCTCAGCATCGAGCTGCCGCGTGCCCTTGTGATGGCCGCCCCCGTGTTCTCCATCCGTCCCTTAGATGCCGCCGATGCCTTGCAACCTGACGAGAACTACCTCTCAGGCACAGCCATCCACCTGCATTTCGACTACGAGCCCGAGCTGGACGAGGTCCTACCGCTGTATATCTACACTGAGGCTGCTGACTTTAAGGTTGACATCTTGTATCGTGGGAAGGACTCAACGGTGCAGGCTGTGACTATACTTAGGCAATAGTACAGACCGTGTGTCGGAGACACACCATTCTATTTACCCCACATATAGTGTGGGGATGACACCTATCGAGACATCTCTATGGCGTGTCGGAGACACGCTACTGGGGTGGGTAGAGTCTGTATGGCAGACTCATACTGATGTGATAGAGTGAGACTGCTCCCTATGACCCCACACTGCAGTGTGGGGTAAATAAGATAGCGGACACGCGCTTCAAGAGAGATAATAGAAACGAAAAAAGGATGGCCAAGCCATCCTTATCGTTGGTAGCGGGGGGAGGATTCGAACCTCCGACCTCCGGGTTATGAGCCCGACGAGCTGCCTCTGCTCTACCCCGCATCGTGCGAAAAATCTCGGAAAACAAAAAATTTCGCTCCCGAAATCGGCTGCAAAAATAATAATTTTGTTTCTTTGCAAGGCAAAAAACAGGAAAAATTTTTCATTATGACGCATAAAGCAGGCTATGTCAACATTATAGGACGCCCAAATGTGGGCAAGTCCACCCTCATGAATCAGCTCGTAGGCGAGAAAATCTCCATCATCACCTCCAAAGCGCAGACCACCCGCCACCGTATTCTTGGTATCGTCAATGGCGATGACTTCCAGATTGTCTTCTCCGACACACCCGGCATCATCAAGGATCCAGCCTACAAGATGCACGAGGTGATGAACCAGTTCGTCAACGTGGCCCTCATCGATGCCGACCTCATCCTCTTTGTGGTTGACATCACCGACAAGAAGGTAGAGGAAAAGACTGTCGAAAGGCTGAAGACGACCGACATCCCTGTCTTCGTGCTCATCAACAAGATAGACCTCTCCACACAGGAACAGGTGGAACAAGCCGTGGAGCAATGGCGCGAGACCCTACCCAATGCCACCGTGTTCCCGCTTTCGGCACAGTACAACGCCAACGTGGAATTCATCTTCAAGCAGATTCTGGAAAAACTGCCCGAATGCCCGCCTTATTTCCCCAAAGACGAACTCACCGACCGCTCGATGCGTTTCTTCATCACCGAGATCATCCGCGAGAAGATTTTACTCAACTACCAACAAGAAATCCCCTACTCCGTACAGGTCGAGGTGGAGAGCTACGAGGAAACCGAGCACCGCATCCATATCCGCAGCGTCATCTATGTGGCCCGTGACTCGCAGAAGGCCATCATCATCGGCAAGGGCGGCAGCGCTATCAAGAAGCTTGGCATGCAGGCCCGCACTGACATTGAGGAGTTTACAGGAAAGAAAATCTTCCTTGAGCTTTTCGTCAAGGTCGATAAAGACTGGCGCGACAGCGAAGCGGAACTGAAAAGATTCGGATACGAGGCATAATAAATGCTGAATGCTGAATGTTGAATGCTGAATGTTGAATGCTGAATGTTGAATGCTGAATGTTGAATGCTGAATGCTGAATGCGCGAAGCTTTGCGACATTCCGCATTCCGCATTCCTAATTCCGCATTAAAAAATTGCTTATTTTTGCAGCCGATTTAAATTCAAAGCATTATGTCAAACATTGTAGCAATTGTGGGGAGACCCAATGTGGGAAAATCGACGCTCTTTAACCGTCTGCTGAAGCAGCGTATGGCCATCGTGGAAGAGACGAGTGGCGTGACGCGTGACAGGCACTACGGCAAGAGCGACTGGAACGGCAAAGAATTCACCGTCATCGACACGGGCGGCTATGTGGTAGGGTCGGACGACATCTTTGAAGAAGAAATCCGCAAGCAGGTAGACCTGGCCATCGACGAGGCCGACGTCATCGTCTTCATCGTCGACGGTCGCGAGGGTCTGCACGTCCTCGACGAGGACGTGGCGGTCATCTTAAGACAGCAAAAGAAGCCTGTCTTATTGGCCGTCAACAAGATAGATGAACCCAATAAGGAAATCTTGGCAGGTGAATTCTATGCTTTGGGTCTGGGCGAGCCCTTCCCGATGTCGGCCATGACTGGCACAGGCACCGGCGAACTGCTGGACAAGGTCTGTGAGCTGTTGCCCTCCGACACCACCGACTTCGACACCGACCTGCCCAAGTTCACCGTGGTGGGTAGACCCAACGTCGGAAAATCATCATTGATCAACGCCTTCCTTGGCACCGACCGTCATATCGTCACCGACATCGCAGGCACGACCCGTGACGCCAACTACACACGCTATAAGGCCTTCGGCATGGAGTTCATGCTCGTCGATACCGCCGGTCTGCGCAAAAAGAGCAAGGTGGAAGAAGACATCGAGTTCTACAGCGTGCTGCGTTCCATCCGCGCCATCGAAGACTGTGACGTGGCCATCCTCATGCTCGACGCGACACAAGGCTTCGAGGCCCAGGACATGAATATCCTACGCCTCATCGAGAAGAACAAGAAAGGCCTGGTGATGGTCGTTAACAAGTGGGACCTCGTGGAGAAAGACTCCAACACGCACAAGGCCTACGAAGAGCTGATCCGTTCCAGAACGGCACCCTTCACCGACTACCCCATCATCTTCACCTCGGCCATCAACAAGCAACGTATCTATAAGGTGCTGGAAACCGCTCACAAGGTCTATGAGAACCGTGAGCGCCGCATCCCCGTGCGCGAGCTGAACGACAAGATGCAGGAACTCATCAACTCCGTGCCGCTGCCGACGGCTTCGCGCGGACGTTTCCTGAAGATCAAGTACATCACCCAACTGAAGAGCATCGCTCCCCAGTTCATCTTCTTCTGCAACCTACCCAAGGACGTGAAGGAAAACTACAAACGTTTCCTGGAAAACAAGATCCGCGAGACATGGGACTTCAACGGTGTACCGATTCAACTTATCTTTAAAGAGAAGTAATTCTTCGGGATTGCTTCGCAAGAAATCAATCAAAAATCATTATTAAAATCATTCAAAATATTATTGTTTTGTTTGTGCAATTTTAGATTTGATTTTTGAAAGATTTCTTGGCCGCAGGCCAATCCCAAAAAGAACACACAACATGGCCGAAGAAGAAAACAGCGTCAGAATTGACAAATGGCTGTGGGCGGCGCGTCTCTTCAAGACGCGCAGTCTGGCCGTGGATGCCATCAAAGGCGGCAAGGTGAAGGTGGACGACAACCCCGTCAAGCCATCACGTGAGGTGAAGGTGGGCGATGTCATCCAAGTGCAGATTGAGCAGCTCCACAAGGTGGTGGAAGTGAAGACCGTCATCAAGAACCGCGTCTCCGCCAAGCAGGTGCCCGAGGTCTACAACGACCTTACGCCTAAGGAGGAATACGAACGCATCGAGTTCATGCACGCCTACAAGGCCGAATGGCGCGACCGCGGCGCTGGCAGGCCGACGAAGAAAGAAAGAAGAATGATTGAACGGCTGAAGGACGAAATGTAATTGTTGAAATCAAAACGCCACTGCAATCTTCCTAATCTCGAGAATATGCCGCTTGATTGACTTGTCGCTTTTTGCAACCTGGAGATTATAATCCGCCTGCATCTGAATCCACAATTGCGCATCAATACCCAACACGGCTTCCAAATACAAGGCATATTCTATTGAAATGGGCCGCTTGCCATTGAGAATCTCATTCAAAACAGAATAAGAAACACCCATCTGCTGAGCCAATTGTTTTTGGGTGACACCCCTATACTCTATCTCTTCCTTCAACAACAAACCCGGATGCACTGGTTTGGAGGGCATCATATTGTTTGCAATCATTTGAGGATCAACACCATTCAATGTAATCATTATCAAGTCATTTATAGTGGTTCGACAATTCCAAAATATTACAGATAGTCACAACAGGATTATCCAAAAGGCTGACCGTAAACTCGATACGATACTTGTCATTAACCCTTATCGAAGAGATTCCAGCCTTGTCCCCACTCAAAACCTCGTAATTCAGAGATTTGATTTGATACAAGGTCTCAATACGTGGAGCTGCCTCCAAAGTCTTGATTCGCTGCTGGTACCTTTTGACGATGTCAGGTTGGAACCGATGCTTTTTGTCGCTGGTCTTGCCTTGGTCGTACAACTCTTTCAAATATGCCTGGTCAAATGTTACTATCACGTGGCAAAGATACACATTAATTTGAAAAATTCGCAAAATGTCGAATTTTTTTTCGCACATTAATCACCAAAGGCGACCCCAAACGGAGTCGCCTTTGTTCTTGAAGGGTTTCCTCTCGGAATTACACCATCAGTGCGCCCACAAGACCCAAGATAGCGTAGAACTCAGGCAGAGCGGCATAAATCAGCGTGTTGGTGAACACATCGTGACCTTGGCTCACGCCGACGATACCGTTGGCGCAAACCTGTCCCTGACGGATGGCTGAGATCATGCAGGCGAGACCCACGCAGAGACCCACACCAAACACGATGAGACCCGACAGCTCACCAGCTCTCATCTTGTTGAGGAGCATGAAGAAAGCCACGAAGCCGTAGATACCCTGGGTAGCCGGCAGTGCCGACAACACCATGAAATTACCCGATGCTTCAGGACGTTTCTTGAGACCGCCCTCGGCAGCGTTGCCCGCCGTCGAAGTGCCGATTGAACTTCCGATACCTGCCAAGGCCAATACGAGGCCGAGACCGAGATAACCTAATACTGTTTCTAACATGATGTTTAATTGTTTATTGATTATTGTTTAATTGTTGATTTCAAATTAAGATTGTAAAGGTTTATATCTTCTGCCAGAGCCCTCATAACCCGAATTCTTGAAGAACTCAAGGAAGTTGAGTCGCAAGGGATGCACGAAAGCGCCCAAGATACACATGGCGATGTTGAGCACGTGGCCGATGACCACGATGAGGATGAACCACACCCAACCAACACCGCCGTCGCCTAAAGCCTGTGTGCCGATGGCATTGAAGGCCTCGCCGAGCTTGGCACCCGCCAAACCCAAGGCATACAGACGCAGGTAACTCAGCACGTCGCCGAGCAAACCCGTGGCCGTGTTGTAGGTCTCCCACAAGCCCGAGCCCACATTGAGCAAAGGATTGCGGTGCAGGTCGTTGAGGAAGAAGATGCCCAAAGCGGAGAGGCCACCCAAAATGATGACGACCCACTTGGTCACCGCCTTGTCCATCACACCCATCAGGGCGAGACCGCCCACGATGATGCCGCCCACGATGAGCAAAGTCCAACCCCAGGTACCCAAGGAGTTGGCAAAGCCTTTCACCTTGGTGCTCTGGTAGGTCTTCACGATCATGGCGAGACAGATGTGCACGATACCGACGATGATGGCCAAAACCATTGTGCCGTCGAAACCGAACAGTTCCTTAGGCACCATGCACTTCTTCACCACGTCGGGGATCCAAGTCCACTCCAACATGTCGGTGGAGAAGAAGGTATGGAACAACACGCCGATGATGGTGGTGGCAATACCCAAGGTGATACCCAAAGGCGCAATCTTACCCAGTTTCTTCTTCAATGCCAGACTGCCCAAGATGAGCACGAGACCATAACCTGCGTCGCCCATGCAGAAGGCGAAGAAGAGCATGAAGAAGATAGAGATGAACACCGTCGGGTCGAACTCATCGTATTTGGGCCGGCCGTACATGTCGGTCAGCAACTCAAACATCGACACGAACTTGTTGTTTTTCAGCTTGATGGGAGGATTGTCATCTACCTTGGCCTTGTCCTCCAAATAGAATACATTCTCCTTTTCAAGCATGTCGCGCAAGGCGGGCTCGTTCACCGCAGGGGCAAAGCCTTCGAAGACTGTCAGATAGTCCTCGGCAGCCTTCTCACCCGACACGTGTGCCAGATGCAGGTCAAGCTTCGACAATGTCTTGTCCAACTCGGCTTGTAGCACAGGCTCATGCCATTTCAGTTGGGCCAAGCGATGCTCTTTTTGCTTCACCTGCGCCTCCAAGTCGGCAATCTTCTTTTCGATAGCGGCAAAGTCGCTCTCGGGGGCAGGCAATTCCTTCAGCGGGAAGTCGTAGTCGTCGCTTTCGGAAACCACCACGAAATAGCTGTAGCCGTCCACTTTCGAGATCTCGCTCAAGGCATATTGCTCCTTCCAGGCTGGCTCAATGGCCTTGGCCTTATAGAAGTGAAGCTTCAATCCGTTCTCCTTGAGGCGGTCGAAACTCTTGGCATCGAACTGTCCCCAAGGTTTGCGGTCTTCCACATCCTTGTAGAGTTGCGGCAGTTGGGCCGCGATGGCATCCTTGTCGCGCACGGTCTCCATCACCTCCACAGCGAAGTCGGTAGGCTTTTCGCCTGGATCGTCGGCCTTCTCAATCTCTTTCAACTGAGCAAGGGCTTTACGATAGATTTCCGCGCGAGCCGACAGTTTCTCCGATTTGTCATCGATAGGCTTCAACGAGCGGGTGATGTCGACCACGCCCACCGCTTGCAGCTTCTCGAGGAAAGCATCGGCATCGCCGCTCAGCAGGATGAAATCATATTTCGTCATTTCAGTTACCATCTTCTGCCTCCTCTTCTGCTATGTGTTTGTTTTTCACGATCTTCTGCGAAGCCTTAGAGAGGTTCTCCTCGTCTTCCATATATCGCTTGATCTTACGTATGGCTTCGTTGTAGCCAGGAATTTGCACCTTCTCGTAAAGGTTGACTTTCTGTGTGGTCTTCTTCCGTTGGTAATCCAAGATGCGGCTCACCTCGGTATAGACCTCCGACTCGATGCCCAGCTGTGCAAGGTTCTTCAAAATCTGCACGCCGTCGGCATACCACATGGGCTTGGTGAAGAGGTTGATGTCCTTCACAACGAACAGCACCTCTTCCAAGGCCGGCACGGGCACGCCTGCAATCTTAACGGTCTTCAGCTTGACATCGGTCACCGAAACCAGTCCTGGCTCAAATTCATTCCAAAGCCGGGCCATGTACTCATACGACTTGAGTTCGGCCTCTAGTTGCTCGACAAGCCCCTCCGAACGCTCCTTGGCTTTCTTCACCTCAAGGCGCAGCGCACTTTCCTTGCTCTTCAGCGTGGGCAGGGCACGGGTACGCGTCTTGAGCTGCTTGTTCAGCTCGTTCAGCGAGGTCTTGTTATATTGGAATTTGATGGCCATGATTTATGCTTTTTCTTTCCAGTATTTCTCGATGAGTTTCTCCTTCAGACCCGTCTCAGCCTTAGTGAAATACTTGCCAAACAACTCCCAGCCCGTGTCGAGCATCTCTTCGATGGAGATATTGACGTCAATGGCTAAGAGGCGCGTGGCGTATTCCTTGGCATAGTCGAGGCAGCGCAGGTCGTAGTCGCTCAGGTCGAAGCCGTTCTCCAACTTGGTCTTGGCGTTGGCGGCATCGGCATAGAGTCGCACCGAGGTGTTCATCACGGCGCTGTGGTCCTCACGGGTCTTCTTGTTCTGCACCAACTGTTTCAGACGCGACAGCGAACGGAACGGGTCGACGATGACCTTGCCCGAGTCGGGGTCGGCACGGAGGAACAACTGGCCCTCAGTGATGTAACCCGTGTTATCGGGGATAGCGTGCGTGATGTCGCCGTCGTTCAAGGTCGTCACAGCGATGATGGTGATGGAACCGCCATCGGGCAGTTGCACAGCCTTCTCGTAAATCTTAGCCAAGTCGGAATACAACGAGCCGGGCATGGAGTCCTTCGAAGGAATTTGGTCCATACGGTTACTCACGATACTCAAGGCATCGGCATAAAGCGTCATGTCGGTGAGCAGCACCAGCACCTTCTCGTTCTTATCGACGGCAAAATATTCAGCCGCGGTCAGAGCCATGTCGGGAATCAGCAGACGCTCAACAGGCGGTTGGTCGGTGGTGTTCACAAAGCTGATGATCTTGTGCAAGGCACCTGCGCTCTCGAACTGGTTCTTGAAGAAGAGGTAGTCGTCATTCGAAAGACCCATGCCGCCAAGGATGATCTTGTCCACATCGGCACGGAGGGCCACCATGCTCATCACCTGGTTATAAGGTTGGTCGGGGTCGGCGAAGAACGGAATCTTCTGGCCCGAGACCAAAGTATTGTTCAAGTCAATGCCGGCGATACCGGTAGGAATCAGTTGCGAAGGCTGGCGACGCTTGAAGGGGTTCACCGAGGGACCGCCGATTTGGCGCTTCTCTCCTTCCACAGCCGGACCACCGTCGATAGGCTCGCCGTAGGCGTTGAAGAAACGGCCGGCAAGCTCGTCGCTCACATTCAGCGAAGGCGGCTCACCAAAGAAGGTCACTTCGGCATTGGTCGGGATGTCTTCCGTGCCGCCAAACACCTGCAGGGTGACGGCATTGTCTTTAATCTTCACCACCTGAGCCAGACGGCCTGCCACGAGGGCGAGTTCGTCGTTGGCCACGCCTTGCGCCTCAAGGGTCACAGTGGCCTTGGTGATGGCGCTCAACTTGGTATAGATGCGTTGAAAGGCTTTCTCACTCATGTTTCAGTTCCTCCTTTAACTGTCCAAGATATTTTTCAAATTGTTCCGACTTGTATTCCGAGTAGTTCATCTGGCGGCAGATGTTGATCAAGCCCTTGAAGTAGGTCGTGCACTCCTCGAAGTTGTCGAACTTGAAGCTGCGGTCGCAGATTTCAAGCACGAGGTCGAGCATGAACTTCTGACGGTCGAGCGGTGTGGAACCGTCGATGTCGTCGAAAGCGTCTTGTTGCAAAATGACGAAGTCGACAAGTTCTGACTTCCAGTATTGCTCGTGGTACGACATCGGCACGCCGTCGTCGCCCAAGATGTTAATCTGCTCGTAGGCATCCTTGCCTCGGCGGATGATGTATTTCGTCTTTGTCACCTTTTCAACCCAGCCCTTCTCAATCTTCTCATCAAGATACTCGATGATTTCGGGGTATTCGAGGTATTTCGAATAGGAGTCGACAGGGTCAACGGCGGGATAACGCTTCTTGTCGGCACGGTTCTGCGAAAGGCCGTAGAAGCAACGGGCGGCTTTCTTGGTGGATTCGGTCACAGGTTCTTTCAAGTTACCGCCGGCAGGCGACACCGTTCCGATGAAGGTGATGGAACCCGACTGACCGTTGTTCAATTTCACATAACCTGCACGGGCGTAGAAGTTAGAGATGATGGCAGAGAGGTCGACGGGGAAGCCGTCCTGACCGGGCAGTTCCTCCAAACGGTTACTCATTTCACGCAAGGCCTGCGCCCAACGTGAGGTGGAGTCGGCCAGCAGCAGCACCTTCATACCCATGGCGCGGTAGTACTCGCCGAGGGTCATGGCCGTGTAGACCGAAGCCTCACGGGCGGCAACCGGCATGTTAGAGGTGTTGCAGATGATGATGGTACGCTCCATCAGCGAGCGACCCGTGTGCTTGTCCTTCAGTTCGGGGAACTCGGTGAAGATCTCCACGACCTCATTGGCACGCTCACCGCAGGCCGCCATGATGATGATGTCGGCGTCGGCTTGCTCGGCAAGGGCGTGTTGCAGCACGGTCTTGCCACAACCGAAAGGTCCGGGGATGAAGCCCGTGCCGCCTTCGGCGATGGGATTCAGCGTGTCGATGCAACGCACACCCGTCTCCATCACCTTGAAGGGACGTGGTTTCTCCACATAGCCGCCCACGGCCACCTTGACAGGCCATTTCTGCATCATCGTCACCTTCACCTCCTCGCCTTCCGCGTTGGTCAGCGTGGCAACGGTGTCAGTGATTTTGTATTGTCCGGCGGCGACCACATTCTTCACGGTATATGTGCCTTTGAAGTTGAACGGCACCATGATTTTGTGGGGCAGCCAGCCTTCCTTGACTTCGCCCAGCCAGTCGGCGGCAACCACGTGGTCGCCTGCCTTGGCGATAGGCGTGAAGTCCCAAAGTTTCTCTTCGTCGAGGGCCTTGGTGTATTCACCGCGTTTCAGAAACACACCTTCCATGGTGGCGAGGTTGTTCTGCAGGCCGTCGAAGTTGCTCGAAAGCAAACCAGGTCCCAAGGTCACCTCAAGCATGTAGCCTTGGAATTCCACCTTGTCGCCGATCTGCAGGCCGCGGGTGCTCTCAAACACCTGCACGGAGGCTTTGTTCCCGTTCACCTTGATGACCTCTGCCATCAGCTCGACGCCGTCGAGGTCGATGAAGCAGATCTCATTCTGTGCCACAGGGCCGTCCACCTCCACAGTGACGAGGTTTGCAATGATTCCTGTAACTTTTCCTGTTGTTTTCATATGTTGTTGTTTCTATTATTTACACACTTAAATCCAAATTGGCACTCGTGCCTCGAATCTCCTGCACGAGTTTCTGGAACATCTCCTGTCCCTTGGAGGCGTCGAGCTCGGCCCAGCGCTGGACCGTCTTGGCCTTAACCAAAAAGGCGAGGATGGCGTTCATGTTGAAGTAGTCCATGCGGGCGATGTCGCTGGCCTTCTCCCATTTCAGCTCGTCCATCTTCTGCTCACGCTCCACGAAATCGGCGTCGGCAAGGATTTCCTCTATCTGCTTGCCCTCCTCGAAGTCGGCCTCGGGCAGTTCCAAGGTGTAGTCTTCGGCTTTCTTGCCGAGGCGCTTGGCCAGGTAATTCACCTTCATGTTACGCAGACGACCGTCGAAGTCGAAATACTCGCGGATGAAACGGTTCTTGCTCTTGGCGGCCTTGTCGTAAAACTCCGCGCCAAGGATGTCCTCATTGAAGCCTTCCTCCATAAGCTCGACCAACTTCTGGTCCTTCTCGGAGAGTAGCTCCATGATAGACTCCTTCACGGCAGCATAGTCGAAGCCCGTGTTCTCGAAGCCCGAAGTCAGTTCCGGCAAGCCGGCCACGATATAGACGTAGTTATCCATCAGCCGAAGAGGATTTTCTTGGTGGCGGGACGCAGGTAGTTAGCGATGAGTTGGGTGAACTCGTCATCGGTGAACTGGAGCACGTAGCCGCCATCCTTGGGTGCGACCTTAAATCCGCCGTTCATTTTCTTGGAGTAGTCCACCTTCACCTCGCCCTTGAACTGGTTGGCGATTTCGTTCTTCACGAAAGGCTCAACTTCGGCTTTGAGTGCCTCAGGCAGGATGAGGTTCAAGTCGACGGGCGAAGCATTCTGCGGGTTGAAAGCCTTCACTACGCTGGTAATCAATTCCTTCACAAAGGCAGCATTGCCCATATTGGCCTTCACACCTTCGGTGGCGGTGTGGGTCACCACCATCTTCTCAATCTCCTGTTTCGTCACGGCGATGCTTTGGGTGGCCGCCATCTTGATGTCGGCATTCACCTTGGTCTTCATCTCCTCCGCTTCTTTGTTGGCCTGGGCGATGATGCGGTCGGCCTCAGCTTTGGCATAAGCCACGATGCGGTCGGCCTCTGCTTGTGCCTTCTGCACGAGTTCTTCACCGTCGTGTTTTCCTTTCGACAAGCCCTCGTTATAAAGCCTGTCGGTCAATTCTTGCAGTTTGTCTTGCATATATTTTCGTTTTGTTGATTCTATGATTTAAGGGGGCAAAATTAAGCAATCCTAACAAGAAAACGAAGAGAAAAAAGAAAAAATTCTTGCATAAAAGCATTGCCATACCTTTTCAGGTTTTTTTTCTTCTTTTTTGCCAAAATCTGTCGAACGGACAACATTATTTGATACATTTGCGGCTTTGTAATCTCATTTTCTGAAATAGAAACAACAACATACAACATGTCAAAAGGAACAATCACACAGATTATCGGCCCCGTGGTTGACGTCTACTTCGAGAACGGCGAAGCCAACCTCCCGAAGATCCACGACGCCCTTGAGGTGATCCGCCCCAACGGCAGGCGTGTGGTGCTCGAGTGCCAGCAGCACATCGGCGAGGACTCGGTGCGCACCATCGCCATGGACTCCACCGACGGCCTCATGCGCGGCATGGAGGTCAACCTGCTGGGCAAACCTATCTCCATCCCCATCGGCAACCAGATCAAGGGCCGCCTGCTCAACGTGACGGGCGACGCCATCGACGGCATCGGCAACCTTGACCGCAGCGCGGAATATCCCATCCACCGCGAGGCGCCCAAGTTTGAAGACTTGGCCACCTCCAAGGAGGTGCTCTTCACCGGCATCAAGGTCATCGACCTGCTGGAGCCTTACCTGAAAGGCGGTAAGATCGGCCTCTTCGGCGGCGCCGGTGTGGGCAAGACGGTGCTCATCATGGAGCTCATCAACAATATCGCAAAAGGATATAACGGCTACTCGGTGTTCACTGGCGTGGGTGAGCGTACTCGTGAGGGTAACGACCTGCTCCGTGAGATGATCGAGTCAGGCATCATCAAATATGGCGACGAATTCGTCAAGGCCATGGAAGAAGGCGACTGGGACCTCTCGAAGATCGACAAGAAAGCCCTCGCCTCCTCGCAGGCCACCCTGGTGTTCGGCCAGATGAACGAGCCGCCTGGAGCACGTGTGAGCGTGGCTCTGTCGGGTCTGACCGTGGCCGAGTCGTTCCGCGACGAGTTGGACGACGGCGTGAGCGACATCCTGCTATTCATCGACAACATCTTCCGTTTCACTCAGGCTGGTTCCGAGGTGTCGGCCCTGCTTGGCCGTATGCCTTCGGCTGTGGGTTACCAACCCACCCTGGCCACGGAGATGGGTCAGATGCAGGAGCGCATCACCTCCACCAAGAACGGATCCATCACCTCAGTGCAAGCCATCTACGTGCCTGCCGACGACTTGACCGACCCCGCTCCTGCCACCACTTTCTCGCACTTGGATGCCACCACAGTGTTGAGCCGTAAGATCGCCGAGCTGGGTATCTACCCTGCCGTTGACCCGCTCGACTCCACCTCGCGCATCCTCGACCCGAACATCATCGGCGAGAAGCACTACAACACCGCCCAGCGCGTCATCCAGCTGCTGCAACGCAACAAGGAGTTGCAGGACATCATCGCCATCCTTGGCATGGAGGAACTCTCGGAGGAGGACAAGATCGTCGTCCACCGCGCCCGCCGTGTGCAGCGCTTCCTGTCGCAGCCCTTCCACGTGGCCGAGCAGTTCACAGGCTTGAAGGGTGTGATGGTGCCGATTGAAGAGACCATCCGTGGCTTCAACATGATCATGGACGGTGAAGTCGACCAATATCCTGAGGCTGCCTTCAACTTGGTGGGCACCATCGACGATGCCATCGCCAAGGGCGAGGAACTCCTCAAAAACGCCAATAATTAATAAGGTGAGATGAAAGTAGAGATCATATCACCGAGCGATACCTTGTTTGAGGGCGAAGCCAGCTCCGTCACGGTGCCGAGCACAATGGGCCCTTTCACCCTGCTCGAACATCATGCCGCCATCGTCGCCATCCTTGAGGCCGGCAAGGTCAGCCTCACCGACGTCAAGGGCGAGCGCCACGAGTTTGCCATCAAAGGCGGCTTCACCGAGAACCACGACAACCAACTGACCATCTGCGTAGAGCTATGAAAAAGAACGTTTTGACCAAATACCTGGCAGTCTTCCTGCTCCTCTGCATTGTCCTCGACGGCATCCTGCTCTGCAGCTTTGCCGAGAAGGAATGGTGGAGCAACTGGATGATTACAGGACCCAACCTTTATATGGTCCTTGGCGCCTTCTTCAGCCATCTCATGGTGAAAAACACCGAGGTCCATCCCGGCAAGCTCACTTGGCTCTATGTCTACAAAGGCATCAAGTTCGCACTGACCGCCATTGCCATCGTGCTCTACCTCGTGTTTGTCAAGGAAGGTTTCAAGGCTTTCGTCATCATCACGACGGCGGCCTACCTCATTTATTTGGTTGCAGAGACTTTTATCTATACCCACTATCTCAAGCACAACAACCCGAACAAAGAAAGCATCGAATGAAAAACCTTATTCGTCATATCACGCTTGTCATCATCGTCGCCGCAGCCCTGCTGACGCCCCGATGGGTCCTGGCCCAGGACAGCATCGTGCCTGCGCCGACGGAAGAGAGCCAAGCCCCCGCACCCGAAGGGAAGGAGAAGTTCGATGCCAAGTCGTTCATCTTCGGCCACACGGGCGACTCCTACTGTTTTCACATCACGGAGATCAAAGGGGAGCCGGTGTGCGTGTGGCTGCCCGTCATCGTGAAGTGCAAGGACGGCGGCAGCTGGCACTGCTTCTCGTCGAAGCACGTCTGCGAGCTGAAAGAGGGCGAGACTTTCAACCACAAGGGCGCCAACTTCTACGTCGCCCCCATCAACGCCGACAAATACCCAGGCAAGCTGGTGGAGGTGAAGGCCGACGGCAGCCTCTCGCGGCCCTTCGACATCTCGTTCACCAAGAACGCCTTCGGCATCTTCCTCGTCTGCGCCTTCCTGCTGGCATTCTTCCTGCCCGCCGCAAAGAAATACAAGAAAGACCCCATGGGGCAACCCACCAAATACCAGGGCCTGATCGAATGGCTCACCTATATGGTGCTTGATGGCATCATCCGTCCCAATGTCCCCGAGAAGAAAGTGAAGAAATTCGCGCCTTATCTGCTGACGGTGTTCTTCTTCATCTTCTTCGCCAACCTGTTCGGCCTCATCCCGTTCTTCCCCTTCGGAGCCAACGTGACGGGTAACTTGAGCATCACCATCGTGCTGGCGCTGCTGACCTACTTCTTCGTGAACCTCTTCGGCAACCGCCACTACTGGAAAGACATCCTTTGGCCAGACGTGCCTATCTTCTTGAAGGCCCTCCCGCTGATGCCCATCATTGAGCTCATCTCCACCATCACCAAGCCCTTCGCCCTGATGGTCCGTCTGTTCGCCAACATATTGGCCGGTCATATCGTCATCATGGTGCTCATGGCGCTGATCTTCATCATCGGCGGCATGTATGGCGCCGGCATGGGCGGCGTGATGAGTATCGTCAGTATCTTCATGACCATCTTCATGACGGCCTTGGAGCTGCTGGTCGCCTACATCCAGGCGTATGTGTTCACCATACTGTCGTCGCTGTTCATCGGAATGGCACAGCATGAACCCGAGCATAAGAGTTGAGAGTTTAGAGTGTAGAGTGTAGAGTTTGAAATTGAGAATCAAGTAATTAAATAAATAATCATCCATTAACAATTCTAAAATTAAACATTATGTTATTAGCAATCCTTCTTGATGCGATGAATTTGGTGCCAGGTATGGCCGCCATCGCAGCAGCTATCGCAGTCATCGGTGCCGCTCTCGGTATCGGTAAAATCGGTCAATCCGCCATGGAAGCCATGGCGCGTCAGCCCGAAGCATCGAGCAATATCCAGTCGGGTATGATCATCGCTGGCGCTCTCGTTGAAGGTGCAACGCTGTTCGCCATCGTCGTGTGCCTGTTGGCCGCTCTGGGCTAAACCGCTTCGCGAGACGCGAGACCATAAGACGCGAGACACGAGACTATCACTCCGTGAAAACGGAAGTCCCGTGTCCCGCAGTCATGCGTCCCGATTCAACAATCAACGATTCAACAATTAAACATAATAACACATGGATCTATTTCTTCCCGAAAGTGGATTAGTGATATGGATGCTCATCGCCTTCCTCATCGTCTTCTTCATCTTGGCAAAGAAAGGCTGGCCGATGATCATGGGGGCTGTTGAGAAACGTAACGCCCACATCTCCGACTCACTGCTGGCCGCCGAAGAAGCCAACAACGCCCTTGCCGGCATCGAGCAGAAACGGCAGGAGACCATGGCGGCGGCACAAGCCGAGCAGATCAAGATCATGAAGGAGAGCCAGGACCTGAAGAACCAACTCATCGAAGAGGCGAAGACGCAGGCCCGTCAGGAAGCGGAGAAGATTGTGGCCGATGCCCGCCTGAAGATCGAAAAAGAACAGGCTGAGGCCATGGCCAACATCAAGAACGAGGTCATCGCCCTCAGCGTCGACATCGCCGAGAAGGTGCTGCAACGCGAACTGAGCGACAAAGCAGCGCAGACTGCCTACATCGAGCAGCTACTCAAAAACAACCCAACCCAGATTCAGGCCTAAGCTATGGACAACGGAAAGATATCGGTGAGATACGCGCGGGCGCTGTTTCAAATCGCCCAAGAGCAAGGCTGCGAAGAAGCCATCTACAAAGGCCTGATGCGCTTTGCCCACAACTACAGCCTGGCCATCGCCCAGTTCAACGAGGTGTTGGCCGACCCCATCGTGGCCCCAGAAGAAAAAGTGAAGCTGATTGAAATGGCCGTGGGTGAGCCCATGCACGACACCCTGAAACAGTTCATCGCCTTCGTGACCGAACAAAAACGTGAGGACAAGATGTTCCTCATCGCGCTGAAATACATGGAGATGTACCGCACCAAACACGGCATCCTCAACACTCGCGTCACCACCGCCACCGAACTGACGGAGTCAAGCTACAACAAGATCAAGGCTTTCATCAAGGAGACCTTCGATGCCGATGCCGAGATTGACGCCAGGATCGACCCAAACCTCATTGGCGGCTTCATCCTCGACATCGAGAACACCCGCATGGACGCCAGCGTAGTGGGACAGCTGAATGCGCTGAAAAACAGGCTGAAAAGCTCTTAGCTATTAGCCATTAGCTGTTAGCTCAGTTGCTGCCAAGCTAATAGCTAACAGCTAAAAGCTAACAGCCAAACAAAGACAGATAACAAACAAACACACTATATATGTCAAACATCAAACCAAGTGAAATATCAAGCATCCTGCAGATGCAGCTCCAGAACATGAGCAACAAGGTGCAGTTCGAGGAGATTGGCAAGGTGCTGCAAGTGAGCGACGGCGTGGCACACGTCTACGGCCTCGACAAGGTGCAGTCGAACGAGCTCGTCGAGTTCGAGAACGGCACCATGGGCGTGGTGCTCAACCTTGAGGAAGACAACGTCGGCGTGGTGCTACTCGGTCCCACCGAGGACATCAAGGAAGGTGAGACGGTGAGGCGCACCCAGCGCATCGCCTCCGTCATGGCCGGCGAAGGCATGCTGGGTCGCGTGGTCGACGGCCTTGGACAACCCATCGACGGCAAGGGCCCCATCCAAGGCAAAACTTACGAGATGCCATTGGAACGTAAGGCTCCTGGTGTCATCTTCCGTCAGCCCGTGAACCAACCTCTGCAGACGGGCCTCAAGGCCATCGACGCCATGATTCCCATCGGCCGCGGCCAACGTGAGCTCATCATCGGCGACCGCCAGACGGGTAAGACCGCCATCGCCATCGACACCATCATCAACCAAAAGGAGAACTACAAGAATGGCGACCCGGTCTATTGCATCTATGTCGCAGTGGGACAAAAAGGTAGCACGGTGGCCAACCTCGTCGACACCCTCGAGGCACATGGTGCCATGGACTACACCATCGTGGTGAGTGCCCCGGCATCCTCACCCGCCGCCATGCAGTTCTACGCCCCCTACGCTGGCGTGGCCATCGCCGAATATTTCCGCGACACGGGCCGTCATGCCCTCATCATCTACGACGACCTCTCGAAACAGGCCGTGGCCTATCGTGAGGTGTCGCTGATCCTTCGCCGTCCCCCGGGACGTGAGGCCTACCCTGGCGACATCTTCTACCTCCACAGCCGTCTGCTGGAGCGCGCCGCCAAGATCATCAAGAACGACGACGTGGCGCGCCAGATGAACGACCTGCCCGACAGCATCAAGGACATCGTGAAAGGCGGCGGAAGCATCACCGCACTGCCCATCATCGAGACGCAAGCGGGCGACGTGTCGGCTTACATCCCCACAAACGTGATTTCCATCACCGACGGACAGATTTTCTTGGAAACCAGCCTCTTCAATGCAGGTATTCGCCCAGCCATCAATGTCGGCATCTCCGTGTCGCGTGTGGGTGGTAATGCCCAAATCAAGTCCATGAAGAAGGTGGCTGGTACCCTGAAACTCGACCAAGCCCAATTCCGCGAGATGGAGGCCTTCTCGAAGTTCGGCGCCGAACTCGATGCCGCCACATTGGCCATCTTGGACAAAGGCCGCAAGAACGTCGAGCTGCTGAAACAACCGCAATACACACCTATGCCTGTCGAGAAGCAGGTGGCCATCATCTTCTGCGGCACCAACGGCTTGTTGAGCAAGGTCCCCGAAAACAAGGTGCAGGAGTTTGAGAAACAGTTCCTCGACATGATGGACGTCAAGCACAAGGACGTGATGGAACAGCTCCGCGCCGGCAAGATCGACGACGACATCAAGGCAGTCTTGAAGGAGGAAGCTTTGAATTTGAGTGAACACTTTAATTAACCATGACCATTGACCCAGACCATGACCCGCTCAACCTAGGGAAAAAGCGGTCAGGGTCAGGGTCAGCGGTCAGGGTCAAAAATAAAAAACATGGCATCCTTGAAAGAAATAAGAGCCCGCATCAGCTCCGTTGCCTCGACACAGAAGATCACGAGTGCGATGAAGATGGTGTCGGCGGCCAAGCTAAAGAAGACCGAAGGCATCACGACGCGTTTTCTGCCCTACAAGAACAAGCTGAGCGAGGCCCTCGCCAACTACCTCGGCTCGCTTGAGGGCGAAGTCAGCATCCCGCTGGCCGAGCACCGCGAGGTGAAGAAGGTGGCACTCATGGCCTTCTCGTCGAGCAGCGGCCTCTGCGGCGTGTACAACTCCAACGTCAGCAAGCTCTTCAAACAGGTGTACGACGAATACGTCGAGAGCCTGGGCGAGAAGAACGTCACCGTCTTCCTCTTTGGCAAGAAAATCAACGACTACGCCAAGAAGTTCGGCATCAAGGTGGAGAAGGCCTACGAGCCTTTGGCCGAGAAGATGTCGTATGAACTGGCTATGGAGGTCAGCGACATGATGGTGGACTTGTTCCTCAGCCATAAAGTCGACCGCGTGGAGTTGGTCTTCAACCACTTCAAGAACGCCGGCGTGCAAGTGCCCACGCGCGAGGTGGTACTACCCCTCAAGGCCGAAGCCGCAAGCGGAGGCATGAGCTTCGACTACATCGTGGAGCCTGACAAGGAGACCTTCGTCAACCAGCTGATTCCCAAGGTGGTGCGCACCAACTTCTACTCCATCATGCTCGACACCCTGACGGCAGAGCACGGCGCCCGCATGACGGCCATGCACATCGCCAGCGACAACGCCGACCAGCTGTCGCAGGAGCTGAAGATCCAATACAACAAGGCCCGCCAAAACGTCATCACCAACGAGCTGATCGATATCGTCGGTGGCGCCGAGGCATTGAATGGTTAATGCGGAAATCGCAGATTCAACGAAGTTAATGCAAAATGCGGAATGCGGAATGAGCCTACCGGAGGCCACATTCCGCATTCCGCATTCATAATTACGCCTTATTCTTGATAGTAGACCCTCTTGACTCGTTGTGAGACACGTGTCATGATTTCGTATGGAATGGTCTGACATGCCTTGGCGATGTCGTTGATGTCGTGCTCGGCATCGAAGATGACCACGGTGTCGCCCTCGCTGGCCTCCACATCGGTCAAATCCAACATACACATGTCCATACAGATGTCGCCCACAATCTTCACAGGTTTGTTGTTCAAGTAGAAGGTGCCGTTGCCATTGCCCAACAGGCGCGAGAGGCCGTCGGCATAGCCGATGGGCACGATGCCGATGCGCATGTCGTGCTCGGCACGGCCGTGACGGTTGTAGCCGATGCTGTCGCCCGCAGGGATGTGCTTGATCTGGTTGATGGTAGTCTTGAGCGACACCACAGGCTGCAACAAGCCCTTGTCGGCCTCACAGGTGGGCACGCCATAGAGACCGATGCCCAAACGCACCATGTCGAACTGGTATTGCGGGAAACGCGAGATGCCTGCCGTGTTGAGGATGTGACGCAACACGTGCGGGAAAGCCTCCACGATCAGCTGGCTGCCTTCCTCGAAGTTATGGATCTGGCTTAAGGTGAAGGCATCCTCGGCAGGATTGTCGGCCGTGGCCAAATGCGAGAACACGCTCCTCACGTGGAGCATGGGGTTGGCCTGGATGCGACGGATAAGCTCGGACAGCTCGCTGTTGGAGAAGCCCAAGCGGTGCATGCCCGTGTCCAACTTGATGTGCACATTCAGGGGATGCGCCTCGGGCAGGGCCAGGTTCTCGATGGCCCGTTCGATGAACTCCAGGTTGCGGAAGCTGAACACCTCGGGCTCCAGGTGGTATTTGATGATGTTGTCGTAGCTGTTCACCTCGGGACTCATCACCATGATGGGCAAGTTGATGCCCGCACGGCGCAGCTCCACGCCTTCGTCGGCAAAGGCAACAGTCAGATAGTCAACGTTATGGAATTGTAGCACATTCGACACCTCGAGGTTGCCGCTGCCATAGCCGAAGGCTTTCACCATCACCATGAGTTTGGTCTCAGGCTTGATCTTGGAGCGGAAGTGGTTGAGGTTGCTGACCAAATGGTTGAAGTTGATCTCCAGCACGGTCTCGTGCGCCTTCTCCTGCAGCTCCATGCCGATCTGCTCGAACTCGAAGGCACGGGCGCCTTTCAGCAGGATGGTTTGGTTGTTGAACTTCGAGAAGGGGAAACGCGCCAAGAAGTCGGGCACATTAGGATAGAAGTGGCACTCCATGTCGAACTTGTTGGCTTGTCGCGAGATGCCTTCGCCGATGCCGATGAGCATGTCGACGCCCTTGGTCTTGAGCAGCTGGGCCACCTCGGTGTAGAGGTCCATCTCGTTGCGCCCGCTCTGCAGGATGTCGGACAGGATGACCACGTTGCGCTGGTGCTGGTGTTGCTGCCGCATGACGTCCAAGGCGATGGAGAGAGAGTTGACGTCGGAGTTGTAATAGTCGTTGATGATGGTGCAGTTGTTCATGCCCGCCTTGATCTCGAGGCGCATGGCGATGGAGGTCAGCGACTGCAGACGGCTGGCGATGAGCTCGGGACTCATCTTCAGCAGCAGCCCGACGGCGATGCAGTGTATGGCGTTCTCGACGGAAGCTGCATCGGCGAAGGGGATGGTGAAGGCATGCGTTGCCCCTTGATAGCGGCATTGGATCTGCGTCTGCTTGTCGCCCATGGTCACTTCGGTGACGAAGAGGTCGGCGTCGTCGAACTTACGGCTCCAAGTGAAGAGTTTTACCTTGGAGGCCATACCCGAACGTATCACAACCTGCTGTATTTCAGAATAATCCATGCAATACACCAGCGACTCCGCCTTGGTGAAGAGGTTCATCTTCTCGCCCACTTTCTGGGCACGGTTGATGAAGTTCTCCTCGTGGGCCTGCCCGATATTGGTGAACACACCGATGGTGGGACGGATGATGTCTTGCAGCGCCATCATCTCGTCGGGTTCGGAGATGCCGGCCTCGAAGATGGCCAGCTCGTTGTTCTCGTTGGTCTGCCACACCGACAGCGGCACGCCCACCTGCGAGTTGTAGCTCTTGGGGCTGCGCACGATGTTGTAGTCGGGGCTGAGCATCTGGTAGAGCCATTCCTTGACGATGGTCTTGCCGTTGCTGCCCGTGATGCCGATGACGGGGATGTCGAACTGCTGGCGATGGTAGGAGGCCAAGGCCTGCAGTGCCTTGAGCGTGTCGGGCACCACGACGAAGGAGGCGCCAGGGCAAGGCGTGTCGGGCTGGCGGCGCACCACAAAGGCGCGCACACCTTTTTCATATAGGTCTTCGATATATTTGTGGCCGTCGTTGCGGTGGCTCTGCAAGGCAAAAAACAAGGTTTGTGTAGGGTCCATCAAGTGGCGACTGTCAATAAGCAAGTCGCTGATTCGGCGGTCGGCCTGTGCTCCCACAAGCTGCCCATTGACGACTTCAGCGACCTTCAGCAAGGAATAATACTGATGCATAAATTGTTTTAGATTTTGTGCAAAGGTACTGCTTTTTTGAAAAAAGCAGTACCTTTGCACAAAATAAAACGTTATGTCCATCAAGCAACACATCCCCAACGCCATCACCTGCGGCAACCTAGTTTCGGGCTGCATGTCCATCCTTTTCATCGCTTGCGGCATGCCCGTCAAGGCGGCTGTGATGATCTTCGCGGCGGGACTCTTCGACTTCTTCGATGGCTTTGCCGCGCGGCTGCTCCATGCGAAGTCGGCCATCGGGGCCGACTTGGACTCGCTGGCCGATGTGGTCTCGTCAGGAGTGGCACCTGGCTTCATCATGTATTGGATGATGGCACATGCCGCCGACATGCCCGATTTCAGATGGCTGGGTATCAGTGTATTGCCTTGTTTAGCATTTCTGCTGCCTGTTTTTTCTGCCATCCGTTTGGCCAAGTTCAACATCGACGACACGCAGACCACCTCGTTCCGCGGGCTGCCCGCCCCCGGCATGGCCATCTTCATCGCCTCGTTACCCTTGGCACTCAGCCAAGTGGGACATCTCACGGATGGCGCTTTGGGCTATTGGGCTTGTCTTGGCATCACGATGGTGTTCTCGTTCATGATGGTGAGCCGCCTGCGTTTCTTCTCGTTCAAGATGAAATCGGCAAAATGGAAAGGCAACGAGGTGCGCTGGATCTTCCTCATCGTGGCCGTAGCCGCCGTGGCCGTCTTCCGCCTGGTGGCCCTGCCTTTCGTGATGGTGTTCTACATGCTGCTTTCGGTGTTTTTTGCGGAGAAAATGGAATAGATTTCACCGAAGAGGAGCCTCCATGCAAAGGGGATCCAAAACATCCATTTTTCATTCTTTTTCTACTAAAATAGCTAAAAATAGGTAATTTTACCTATGGCTATTTTGCTTTTTATACTTAACTTTGAAGCGGTAAAAGTGTAAAATAGCACGAAAAAAAATATCTATTAATTAAAATATGTTTCACTAAATCAAATTGTTATGAAAAAGATTGTACTATTTGTCATGGCGGTGATGGCTTTCGCCGGCATGAGTGTGGCCCAGGATGTTTGGACATCGGGCTACTACACAGATGCGAATACTGGCAGGCAGCAAGCAGCCGTTTATAAAAACGCTGCAAAACAGTATTATTCCACCTATGTTGAGGGCTACTATGGTGAGAGTTCAGATTTGGATGTGTACAATGGAGATGTGTATTGGGCGAGTAATGCCTATACAGCTTCCAATAATGCTTTTAATGATGCCAAAATCATGAAGAATTCATCGAATTATTCTTCGTTCTATGGCGGTAATGCCCACATCTATGATTTGTACAGATTCCCTAGTGGTGTTTTGATAGCTACGGGCTGCAAGACGATTGGTGGAGTGGAGACCGCCGTGGCTTGGAAAAACAGTGGCACTGATGTGCACCGTCAGATGGGTGACGGAACCTACTCGAGTTGTGCCTATGGTGCCACGGGTCTCGATTTGTATTTGTACACTTGTGGTGTTCAGTACACGAGTTCAAGCGACTATCATGGTGTAATTTGGAAAGAAAATGCTGTGTTCCACAGCTATCCTGAAGGCACGGCGATTTATGATATCGCCCACTTTAATGGCTATTTCTATGCCGTGGGTACTGCCGTGCAGGATGGTGCAACCAAGCTGAGAGTATGGGAGACCCCCGACGACGGTTCTACGGGCTCACATGTATTGTATACCCTTGCCAGTTCAAATGCGTATGGTAGTGATCGCACCAAGATCTATGTTGACGAAGCTGGTGACATCTATGTGACGGGCCAGGAAGGCTCTTTAGACAAGGTGTGGAAAAACGGCAGTCAGCTTTACTCCACAGATCATTATTTCACTTCGGTGCTTGCCAACACCAACGGCGTTTACTATGTGGGCGGAGTCTCTGGTGCAGGTAAGGTGTGGAAAGATGGCTCCGTGCTTTACTCCCCCACTGATGCTTACAGAATCAAGAATATCCGTATGGACACGCCTCCTTGCAACAATACCGAGGTACGCGGCCTGCCTTTCACCGAAGACTTCGAGAACGGTTCCACCAGTTGGCCCTGCTGGACCGTGATTGACGAGGACGGTAACAACAATTCCAAATTGGCGTATTGGTTTAGGAGTGGCTCCAGGCTTGGTAAAATCTCTGGCAACTATAGCGCGCGCCACGAACCTAATACCGATACCTATCAAAAAGGCTGGCTGGTCACTCCGAGACTCTTCCTGCAACCTGGTCAAGACAACGCGACGTTGTCCTTTAAGAGTAATGTTGATGGTACTTACACCTTAGGTGTGTGGGTTACCACTGATGAAAACCCCACTGCTTCAAGCTCATGGACTCGAGTGGTTAACGAGAACCAAAACAGTGGCACCCAAACCTATAGCGTCAACCTTAACGATTATATGGGACAGGCAATTTACATTGCCTTCAAGTACACAGGTAACTCGGACCGTGTTTGGATGATCGACGACGTGAGCGTTACTGAGTCCTTCACGCCGTGCTCTGTGGCTGAGGCGCCGTACAGCTGGAATTTCGACTCAGGCTACGGCTCCTGCTGGACTGGTTATGATGCCGACATGAGTGGCGATGAGAACTGGCAACTATACGAATGGTCAGATGGAACCAAGAATATTTGGCACAAGCCTAGCTCCACGGCTCAAGTGGGCTGGCTCTATAGTAGGAGAGTGACATTGCCTACGGGCAACTTCAACTACACGTTGACCTACTTGTCCAAGAATTCTGGAAATAACGGCACGGGCGAGTCGCACACCGTGTGGATTGCCGTCGACAAGACGGGAGCCTACGTCCCGGCTGACTACACCCTGCTCTACACGGAGCCTGACTATTCTTACAGCTGGACCGAACGCACTATAGACCTGACCCCGTACAAGGGCCACACCATCAGCATCGCCTTCAAGTACATGGGCGCCAACGGTCACCATTGGAACGTCGATGACTTCGCCATCTCACAAGCTGCCGCCGAATACACCATCAACGTCAATGCCAACAACAACAGTTGGGGTACGGTAAGCGGCGGTGGCACTTATCCCGCTGGCGCCACCTGCACGTTGCTTGCCTCGCCGGCCAGTGGCTACCAGTTCGACTGCTGGAAGTTGAACGGCTCCGTGGTCAGCAACTCTCCGCAATATAGCTTCACCGTCACCGAAAACGCCACCTACACGGCTTACTTCGCCGAGACGCCTGTCGTCTACTACACCATCACTACCGAGGTGACACCTTCCGGTGCAGGCACCATCACGGGCGGCGGCACCTATCCCGCAGGCTCTAGCATTACCTTGGAGGCTGTCAACAACCCAGGTTGGACCTTCGCCCACTGGCAGGACAACAACTCCAGCAACCCGCGCACCATCACCGTCACGGGCGACGCCACCTATACTGCCACCTTCACGCAGGACAACTACGTCATCACCACCAACGTCAGCCCCGCCGGTGCTGGTACGGTGACAGGCGGCGGTGCCTACCACTACGGCAACGTAGCTACCTTGACAGCCACAGCCAACAGCGGCTATGAGTTCGCTGGTTGGAACGACGGCAACACCGACAACCCGCGCTCTATCACTGTTACGCAGAGCGAAACCTATACGGCCTTCTTCAATGAAGTGGGTACCACCATGTACGCGGTGACAGCCTCTGTCAACCCCGTTGGCGCAGGCACGGTGACCGGTACGGGTACCTTCCCTGCAGGCACAGTCACCACACTGGAGGCCGTAGCCAATGCAGGCTACACCTTCGACCATTGGCAGGACGGCATCACGGCCAACCCACGTACCGTCTCGGTGAACAACAACATGAGCTTCACGGCTTACTTCACGCGTAACCAATACATCATCACCGTGGTGGCCAGCCCGAGCAACAGCGGTATCGTCAGCGGTGGCGGTGCCTACTACTACGGCGACTACACCACGCTGACGGCCATTCCGAATAGCGGCTATGAGTTTGTCGGCTGGAGCGACGGCTCGAATGAACCCAACCACACAGTGATGGTGACGGGCAATGCCACCTACACGGCTACCTTCGCCGCAGGCGGCTCGACCTACTACACGGTGTCGGCCTATGTCTCACCCACCGGCGCAGGCACGGTGAGCGGCACGGGCACCTTCCCCGCCGGCTCCACCACCACGCTGACGGCCATTGCCAACAGCGGCTATGCATTCGACCACTGGAACGACGGCAGCACCACCAACCCACGCACGGTCACGGTGAACAACAACATGAGCTTTACGGCTTACTTCAACTCCGACCAGTACACCATCACGGTGAACGCCAACCCCACAGCTGGCGGCACGGTGACTGGTGGCGGCAGTTATCCTTACGGCGCCACGGTCACGTTGACGGCCACGGCCAACAGCGGCTACAGCTTCTTGCGTTGGAACGACGGCAACACCAGTAATGTACGTACCATTACGGTGACGGGCAATGCCACCTACACCGCTCTGTTCATGGCAGCAGGCGGCGAAACCTACGTGCTGACGGTGACCTCTGGCAACCCGATCTTAGGCCAAGTGACTGGCGGCGGCATCTATCCTGCCGGTGCACCAGCCGAAATCAGGGCCATTCCTGCTTCCTATGCCACCTTCTTGAGATGGAATGACGGCAACACCGATAACCCGCGCACGGTCATCATGAACAGCGACCTCGAGTTTGTGGCCGAGTTTGGCGCAGCCCAGACCTACACCATCACGGTGTTGAGCTCCAACGAGGAAATGGGCCAGGTCTTCGGCGGTGGCACCTTCGTCGAAGGCAGTACGACTGAAATCAGCGCCCTTGCCTACGAAGGCTACATGTTCACTGGCTGGAACGACGGCAACACCGACAACCCGCGTACCATCACAGTAACGGGCAACGCCACCTACACGGCACAGTTTGCCGAGAGCTCGACGACGACCTACACGCTGACACTGATCTGCAACACCTCCGAAGGTACGGTGAGCGGTGGTGGTGTCTATATGGCAGGCGCCACGGCCATCATCCAAGCCTTCCCGAACCCGGGTCACGTCTTCTCGAAGTGGAGCGATGAAAACTCGCAGAATCCGCGTATAATCACGATGAACAGCGACATGACCTTGGTGGCCTTCTTCGCCACTGGTGTGGGCGAAAACGAGCAGCCCAACCTGATGATCTACCCGAACCCCGCCAAGGAGAGCATCCGCATCCTGGGCATCGAAGCCAACACCTCGGTTGCGATCTACAACAGCCTCGGCGAATTGGTGAAGGTGGTCAGCGCCAGCGAGAACCAAGAGATCAACGTGCGCGACCTTGCCGCGGGTCTCTACATGGTACACTTCGGCAACGCCACATTGCGCTTCGTCAAGGAGCAATAAGAAACAAATAGTATTAGTTTTTTTCAAGAATCCCGCGGCAGAGCAATCTGCTGCGGGATTCGCATTTTTAAAGGGCGGCAAACTTTGCCGCCCTTTAAAAAGCTTCTTTACATCTCCTTCTTGTGAAGGATGAAATTATGTCCCAGATACACCTCGCGGACGTGCTCGTCGGCAGCCAACTGCTCAGGCGAACCCGACATGAGCACCTTGCCATCGAAGAGCAGGTAGGCACGGTCGGTGATGCTCAGCGTCTCATGCACGTTGTGGTCGGTGATGAGCACGCCGATGTTTTTGCGCTTCAGCTTGAAGATGATGCGTTGGATGTCCTCCACGGCGATGGGGTCGACGCCGGCGAAAGGCTCGTCCAAGAGGATGAAGTTGGGGTCGACGGCTAAGGCACGGGCGATCTCGGTGCGGCGACGCTCACCGCCTGAGAGCTGTATGCCCTTGCTCTTGCGCACATGCTGCAGACCGAACTCGTCGAGCAAGCCTTCCAGCTTCTCGGCCTGCTGCTGCTTGCTAAGCCCTTTCTTGAACTGCATCACCGAGGCGATGTTGTCCTCCACCGTCATCTGACGGAACACCGAGGCTTCCTGCGCCAGATAGCCGATGCCAATCTGCGCACGGCGGTACATGGGCAGGTCGGAGATGTCCTGATCGTCGAGGTACACCTTGCCGGAATACGGCTTGATGAGCCCCACCACCATATAGAACGTCGTCGTCTTGCCCGCCCCGTTGGGACCCAGCAGACCGACAATCTCACCTTGCTCCAATTCAACATTCACCTGGTTAACCACAGTGCGCTGACCGTATTTCTTGACCAATTCTTCTGTTCTCAACTTCATCTTGAAATCCTCAATTATCAATTGTCAATTGTCAATTATCAATTCAAAAAATTCCTTCTTTTAAAACATCATGCAAATGAATAATCCCCAAATACCTCCCCTCATGCACCACAGGCAATTGGGTGATGCTGTTCTCGCGCATTTTGTGCAGGGCGTCGACGACCAGGGCCTCCGTGTCGATGGTCTTGGGATTGGAGGTCATGATCTGCGAAGCCTTCACCTGCTCGATGTTGGGGTATTTCATCAGCATGCGGCGCAAGTCGCCGTCGGTGATGATGCCCAACAGGCGTTCGTCCTGCATCACCACGGTGGCACCCAGACGTTTGTGGGTCATCTCGATGATGACGCGGGTGAGGCTGTCGTCGGGACCCACCTCAGGGCGTTCGTTGTTGACGTAGAGGTCCTTCACGCGCAGGTAGAGCTGTTTGCCAAGGGCGCCGCCGGGATGGAACTTGGCGAAGTCGGCGGTGGAGAAGCCGCGACACTTCATCAATATCAGCGCCAAGGCGTCGCCCATGACGAGTTGGGCGGTGGTGCTGCTCGTCGGGGCCAGGCTGCCTGGGATGGCTTCCTCGTCGACGGTCACGTCGAGGACGAAGTCGGCCTGCGCGGCGAGATACGACTGACGGTTGCCCACCATGGCCACGATCTTGTTGCCCCTCAGCTTGATGAGCGGCACCAGCATCTTGATCTCAGGCGTCTCGCCACTCTTCGAGAGGATGACCACGATGTCGCCCTCGCGCACGATGCCCAAATCGCCGTGGATGGCATCGGCGGCGTGCATAAACACGGCCGTGGTGCCCGTCGAGTTCATCGTGGCCACGATCTTCTGGGCGATGAGGGCGCTCTTCCCGATGCCCGAAAACACGAGGTTGCCCTTGTTCTCGAGAATCAAAGCCACGGTTTCGGCAAAGTCGTCGTCAAGTTTGGCTTTCAAGCTATTGATTGCATTTGCCTCATTCTCAATAATTTGAGTCGCAAATTGAATTATTTCTCCATTTTTTGTCATCTTTTCTCAAAAATTACTTGCGCCGTATAGGTGAAATGCTATAACTTTGTGTTTGCTGATTTGGGAGCGGAAATGCTCTCTGGCAATAACGTAGTTTTTCAATTCAGATTGCAAAATAACGCAAAAAATCGGACAATACCAAAAGGAGATCGTCATGGCAAAAAAAGCAGACCTTGAGATACACAAGCTACTGAAGAATGTTTTCGGTTTCGACCAGTTCAAGGGGAACCAGGAAGAGATTATCAAAAGCATCCTAGGCGGCAACAACACCTTCGTCTTGATGCCCACGGGTGGTGGTAAGTCGTTGTGCTACCAGCTGCCAGCGTTGATGTCGAAAGGCACGGCTATCGTCGTCTCGCCGCTCATCGCCCTGATGAAAAACCAGGTCGACATGATCCGCAACTTCGGCACGGAGCTGGGCATCGCGCATGTGATGAACTCGTCGCTCTCGAAAGCCGAACTGCTCGAGGTGAAGGAAGACCTGAAGAGCGGCAAGACCAAGCTGCTCTATGTGGCACCCGAGTCGCTCACCAAAGACGAGACCACCGAGTTCCTGCGCGGCCTCAAGATCTCGTTCGTCGCCATCGACGAGGCGCACTGCATCTCGGAATGGGGCCACGACTTCCGCCCTGAATACCGCCGTCTGCGTCCAATCATCAACGCCATCGGCGACAACCTCCCCATCATCGCCCTCACCGCCACCGCCACGGTGAAGGTGCAGAACGACATCATGAAAAACCTTGAGATCATGGACGCCAAGGTCTTCAAGTCGTCGTTCGACCGCCCGAATCTGTATTACGAAGTACGCCCCAAGACCAAAGATGTCATCAAGGACATCATCAAATATATCAAGCAGAACCCAGGCAAGTCGGGCATCGTGTACTGCCTCAGCCGCAAGAAGGTGGAGGAGCTGGCCGAGACGCTCGCCGTCAACGGCATCCGCGCCCTGCCCTACCACGCCGGCCTCGACAGCCAGACGCGTAAGGAGAACCAAGACAAGTTCCTCATGGAGGAAGTCGACGTCATCGTGGCCACCATCGCCTTCGGCATGGGCATCGACAAGCCCGACGTGCGCTTCGTCATCCACCACGACATCCCCAAGAGCCTCGAAGGCTACTACCAGGAGACCGGTCGTGCGGGTCGCGACGGCGGCGAAGGCAACTGCATCGCCTTCTACGACTACGAGGACATCCACAAGCTGGAGAAGTTCAACAAAGGCAAGAACGTCGCCGAACAAGAGATCGCCCGCGAGTTGCTCAACGAGACGGTGACCTACGCCGAGTCGGCCGTCTGCCGTCACCGCCTGCTGCTGCATTATTTCGGTGAGGAATATAATAAGGAGAACTGCGGCTCGTGCGACAACTGCCGCTCACCCAAGGAGAAATTCGACGGCAAGGAAGACCTCAAGCTCGTCCTCGAAGCCGTGGAAGACACCAAACAGCTCTTCAAGACCAAACACATCGCCGAGCTGCTGGCCGGCAAGCTCACCGGCGACATCAAGGCGGCCAAACAAGAGAACAACGAGTTCTTCGGCGCCGGCGACGAACACGACGACAAGTATTGGACCGCCGTCATCCGCCAGGCACTGGTCAACAAGCTGCTGTCGAAGGACATCGAGAACTACGGCATCCTGAAGATCACCAAGGAAGGCAAGGCTTTCATCAAGAAGCCCTACACCATCATGCTGGTCAAAGACCACGACTACGAAGGCTCCGAGGACGACGATCCCGAGACTATGGCGGCCATGGGCGCCAACAAGGACGGCGGCGCCGACAAGACCCTCTTCGCCCTGCTGAAAGACCTGCGCAAGACCATCGCCAAACAGAACGGCCTGCCGCCTTTCGTCATCTTCCAAGACCCGTCGCTCGAAGACATGGCCATCCAATACCCCATCACCAAGGAGGAGATGACCCAAATCGCGGGCGTGGGCGCAGGCAAGGCCGAGAAATTCGGCGAGCCCTTCATCAAACTCATCAAGGAATACGTGGAGGAGAACGAGATCACCCGCCCCAACGACATGGTGGTGAAGTCGGTGGTCAACAACTCCGCGCTGAAGATCGGCATCATCCAGAACATCGACAAGAAGATCCCGCTGGAAGACATCGCCTACGGCAAGGGCCTGGAGTTCGACGAGTTGCTGTCGGAGATCGAGAGCATCGTGTCGAGCGGCACCCACCTCGACATCAACTATTACATCGAGGATAACATCGACATCTACCACCAGGAGGACATCTTGGACTATTTCCACGAGGCCGAGTCGGACGACGTGAAGAAGGCCCTCGAGGAGTTGGGCGAGGATGAATACAACGAAGAGGAAGTGCGCCTGATGCGCATCAAGTTCCTGTCGGATGTCGGCAACTGATGAAAGATGAAGAGGTTATCCGTCATCATCCTATGCTTTGTCCTTGCGACCGCATGCGGTCGCAAGGACAAAGGCTTTAAGCCCGAACGCCTGCTCACCGAGCAGGAGATGATCACCATCATGACCGACGTGCAGGTCATCGAAGCCGACATCAACTACCAGAAACAGCAGGAACGCGAACGCGACCCCAACGACACGACGCCCGTCGTGCCGAAAGACTACCTCAAGATGTCGCGGTTTTATTATGACCAGCTCTTCGAGCATTACGGCATCACCGACAGCATCTTCTCACAAAACATGCAGTATTATACGGAGCGCCCCGAGGTGCTGGAACGCATCATGGATTCGGTGACGCAACGGCTGCTGAAGGCTGCGAACGAGCCCCGACAATAATGCTGTTTCGGGGTTCCCGATTATTTCCGGATTTCCGTTGCCACCAAATCGTTCAATTTTTTGGCGGCATCCAGCAAGATGCTTTCATCCGTGGGGACCGGCACCGGCTTCGTGTTCAACCGGTTCAATGTTTCCGCCGAACACGCATCGCGGTCGCCCTTGATGGTGGTGTAGTCGTTCTTGAAGGTGGATTTCACCTCGAAGGGCATGGAGGCCAACGAACGATAGCCGTAGGCATCGTAGTATTTGATGGCGCCCGTGACGGTGACGGTCTTGTTTTGCGAATGGTCGGTCACCTCGACGGTCTTGCCGCCATTGGTCTCCTTGAAGGTCACCTCGTCGAGGCGGTCGGGGGTGACTTGGATGTCGGTCACGACAACCCGCACCTCGGCGTCGTCGCTACGCAAATGCATGCGGCGCGTGGCCGATACCACGTTGGCCGGCACCTCACCCGCATCGAAATGCAGCACGGCGTCGACGAAGCTGCGCAGCAGCGGACGCTCGTCGTCGTTGTCGACCGACACCAGCACGCGTTCGGCCTGGCGCAGCAGGCTCTTCTTCTGCAGCTCGGGTAGGCTGCTGTTGTCCTTGTTGGTGTGCCACAGCTGCTCGATGTAGTTGTCAGCCTCGAGGGCGTCGGCGGCCGAACCCGTGTTCAGCAGTTGGTTGGCCTTGGCCACCAGGAAGGCCTCGGCGTGGTTGCGGGCGACGGTCATGTCGTCGTCGAGGTCGAGCTTCACGTAGTTCATGCCGTTTTTCACCTTCGTCGGGAAGCAGGCCAAGGCGTCGTTGCGTCCTTTCATGCTGCAATAACGCTGGTATATCTCGGGCCACACGTCGGGCTGACCCGTGGCCTTCAGGGCCTGGATGCGCTCGTGGTCGGCTTGGTTGGCCTTGTGGTAGGAAGCCGCCACGTAGTTGATATGCCTGGCGTTCATGTCGCCATCGCAGATGTCGGGCGCCACGCGCTGGATCACCTGGTCGTATTCTTGGGCTTCATAGAGTTTCTTGGTCGTGTTGCAGGCCGTCAGCGTTGCGCCGAGCAACAAGGCGGGAATCAGTCGGAGATATTTCATAGGTGTTTGTTTTTGTCTTCGTGGTTTTTGACCATGACCGTTGACCATGACCATGACCGCTTTCACGGGCGTGCTGAGGTTTCAGCTCTTGACCGAAGTGGTCATGGTCTTAGTCATAGGCCATAGTTTCATGGTCCATAAAAGAAAAACCACAAATTTCGCTCCAAATTATCCGTTTCCAGCGAAAATCTTTAATTTTGTGGCATCGAAACCTCTATTTTCATGGAAAAAATCAAACACCTGCAACAACGTTTCGCCGATTTCCTGGCGAACGCCGACTTCAACGGACAACCGAAGGAGTTATACGAACCCATCGCCTATACCCTGCTCCAAAGCGGCAAACGCCTCCGCCCCATGCTCTGCCTCCTGGCCAATGAGCTGTTTGACGGCGACGAAGACGAAGCCCTCTGGCCCGCCTTGGCCTTGGAGACCTTCCACAACTTCACGCTCATCCACGACGACATCATGGACAAGGCCCCGCTGCGCCGCGGCATGGAGACGGTGTACCAGAAATGGAACGCCGACATCGCCATCCTCTCCGGCGACGTCATGCTGGCCCAAGCCTTCCAATATGCGCTGAAGCCCAAAAAAGGAGCCGAAGTCGCACGACAACTCGGCAAGGTGGCCATCGAGATCTGCGAAGGTCAGCAGATGGACCTCAACTTCGAGACCCTCGGCAACGTGACCATCCCCGAATACCTCGAGATGATCCGTCTGAAGACCGCCGTGCTGCTGGCCACCGCCCTGCAGATGGGCGCCACTGTGGCGGGCGCACCTGCCGACGACATCCAACGGCTCTACGACTTCGGCATCAACATGGGCATGAGTTTCCAGCTTCAGGACGACATCCTCGACCTCTACAGCGACGTAGCCGTGTTCGGCAAGCGCCATGGCGGCGACATCGCCGACAACAAGAAGACCTACCTATACCTGAAAGCCCTAGAGCTAGCCTCGGCAAAAGACCGCCAACGCCTCGAATACCTCTTCACCCTGCGCGTCGACCACGACGAGGAGGAGAAAATAGAGGAGGTCCAGGCCATCTACGACCGACTGCACGTGAAGGAAGCCGTCGAAGCGGTGATGCTCGACTACGACCGCCGCGCCTTCGAGGCCTTGGATGCCGTAGGGCTGCCCGAGGAAAGGAAAAAGCACCTCCGCACTTACGCCGAGATGCTTTCGGGACGAAAGAAATAAAAAAAGAGGCTCGTCGAGCCTCTTTTTTTTGTTCCGACTTATGGTTTATTTGATGTCGGCACCCGTATTTTGCTTTTCAGTCTTGGGATCTTTCTTCATCTTGGGGCGGATAGCGTTGGGCTGAGGTTGGTTAGCATTCTTACGGTCAACCTTAGTGCTGGGCTTCCTTTCACTGTTGGCGCTGTTGTAGTCGGGTTTCTGTTCCTTCTTCTGGGCCTTGACGTCGGTCTTCTGCTGAGGCTGGGCGGTTCTCATAGCGGGTTGGCCTTCCTTCTTGATTTCAGCTTTGGCGTCGTTCTTCTGGCCGGGCTTCACTGCCTTACCTTCGGTTTTGCCATTGCCGTTGACGTTGACGTTCTGTTGATTGGATTCCTTCTGCATCTTGCCATCCTTCTTCATCGTGTTCTTCGAGGTGTTGCCTTTGGCTTTGTGGATAGGAGCACCTTTCGAGGTCTTGTCTTCTTGGTTTATTTGAGGCTTTGCCTTGGGCTCGTTGATGGCCTGAGTCGGTTTCGAAGGCTTTTGCTTCGAGTCTTGTTTCACAGCCTCTTTCTTAGCTGTCGTTCCATTTTGAGCGTTCACGTTCTGAATGCTCATGGCGCTCACGGCAAACATGGCCAGGACACCGAAAATGATAGATTTTTTCATGTTGATTAGATTTTAAGTGATTGTGTTACGTTTGATTTAATGTGTTACGTTGTTTTCAAAAAGCAAAAACCGTGCCAGAAAAAAAAGGTCACGGCAAAAATAGGCAGCTGTCGCCATAGCTCAAGAAGCGGAAGCCGTGGTCGAGGGCGAAGCGGTAGCACTCGTGCCAGCGCTCACCGATCAAGGCGGAGACCAGCAGCAGCAGGGTGCTCTTGGGCTGGTGGAAGTTGGTGATCAGCCCGGTGATGACGCGCATCTTATAAGAAGGTGCGATCATGAGGGCTGTGGTGGCCTCGAGGCGCGTCAGGCCGTGAAGGTCGAGGTAGTCCATGACGTATTGCAGGGCCTCGGGGGCCGTGAGGGGCTCGTGAGGCTCGTAGGGGAACCATTGCTCCACGTGGAGCGGGCGCAGTGCGGTGCCTTGTTCCTTGAGCATCACCCCGATCCAATAGAGGCTCTCGAGGGTGCGCGTGCTGGTGGTGCCGACGGGCACGATGGGCTTGCCGTAGTGTGCGATGAGATTGGCGATGAGCGAGCGGCGCACGATGACGGTCTCGGAGTGCATGGCATGCTGGCCGATGGTGTCGGTGGCCACGGGGCGGAAGGTGCCGGCCCCGACGTGCAGCGTCACCTCGTCGAAGCCGAAGCCACGCTCGCGCAAAGCGGCGATGAGGGGCTGGGTGAAGTGGAGCCCCGCCGTGGGGGCAGCCACGGAGCCGTCGAAGCGGGCGAAGACGGTCTGGTAACGGTCGCGGTCGGCAGGCTCGGCGTCGCGGTGCAGGTAAGGCGGCAACGGAATCTCGCCCGCCGCCTCGAGCACCGAGGCGAAGGGCAAGGCTGCGGGCGACCAGCCGAACTCGATGTCGGCATACTGGTCGTTTTGCGCGATGCGTTGCGCCGTGAGGGTGACGGGCTGTCCGCCTACGTTGAGTTCCATCGTAAGCGGGCCATCCTTCCAGCGTTTAGCGTTGCCGATGAGGCATCTCCAGCGCACGGGCGACGCAGCAGCGAAGGCCACCTGGTAGTCCTGCTCGGGCTCAAGGCAAAACACCTCGATGCGCGAGCCTGTGGCCTTGTGGAACTGCAGGCGGGCGCGGATGACCTTGGTCTCGTTGAAGACCAGCAGGGCGCCCTCGGGCAGAAAGTCGCCGACGTGCTTGAACTGCGACTCCTGTATCCTGTCGTCCTTGAGCACCAGCAGCTTGGAGGCGTCACGCTCGGGCAAGGGGTACTTGGCGATGCGATCCTCGGGCAGCGGGTAGTCGTAGGCCTCAATAGCGATGTCTTTTACCGCGCTCATCTTCTGAATTTTTCCGCAAATATAGGGATTTTCTTTTGGGATTGCCCTATCGGGCAAGAAATCTTTTTTCTATTGCTTCGCAATTGTTTTTTTGGATTGCCTTCGGCAATTTTTTTGGGATTGCTTCGCAAGAAATCTATCAATAATCAATTCTAAAATCTTTCCAAAATCTATTGCTTTGTATTTTGACCGATTTTTATACGATTTTTTACAGATTTGGCTACGCCGAAATCGATGATTCGACGTTAGTCTATGCAAAGCATTTCTACGCAAAGCGCATCCCATTTTGACCGATTTCTATGCAAAGCATATCCCATTTTGAACGATTTCTACGCGAAGCGTATCCCATTAAATTGTATTTTTGCAGGCAGAAAAGAAAAATCCGATGAAAGCCCTGCTGCAAATAGCGTTCGACCGTGCGTTCTTCCTGAAGTTCCTGAAGTTCGGGGTGGTGGGCTTGACGGGTGTGTTCGTCAACTTCGGCGTCACCTACGTGTGCAAGGAGTGGCTGAAGTGGAACAAATACCTGAGTAACATCCTGGGTTTCGTGGTGGCGGCCACGACCAACTACCTCCTCAACCGCATCTGGACCTTCGAGAGCAGCAACCCGCAGATCGGGGTGGAATACGTTAAGTATTTCGGCATCGCTTTGGTGGGCTTGGGCATCGACACGTTCACAGTGTGGCTGCTCAACGGCAAGCTGAAGTGGAACTTCTACCTGAGCAAGGTCTTCGCCGTGGGTGCCTCGACGCTTTGGAATTTCTTTGGGAACTTGTTGTTCACGTTCGCGTGACACCTATCCTTGCATTTCGGCATAGTCGGGCAGGTGGTCCATGGAACGGAGCGCTTGACCTTCGGCCTTGAAACAGTAGGTGCTGCCGCCGTTAGTGAGGAGGATGTAACGGGGGCACAAAACGGAATGATAACGCACGGCCTGGTCCAAGACGGCCTCGGTGAGCGCCACCGCCGGAGCCTTGCACTCCACCACCATCAAAGGCCGACCCTCCTTGCCGAAGACCACTACGTCGGCACGTCTGTCCATGCCGTTCACCTTCAACGAATACTCAACCGCCACAAGCCCCGCCGGCACCTTGAGACCCTCCACCAGGAGATACAACACCCGCTGTCGCACCTCCTCCTCGGGGGTGAGGGCGACCTCACGGCGGCGCAACGGGTCGAAGACGTAGGTCCTCCCCTCGCGCTCCTCGGTATGGAACCATTGTAGGGTGGGCATGGTGGGGGTTGTTGGGACTGCAAAGATAAAGAATGGGAATTTGCTTCGCAAAGAAATCTTTCAAAAATCAACTTAAAAATCATCCAAAACACTGCTTTGTTTTATTGTTATCCGCTTTTTGAGCAATATGATTCCATCGATTTTTTTCAGATTTCTACACGAAGTGTATCCCATAAATCGTAATTTTGCGTCATGAAATGTAGAATTCTTTTCCTTTTGGGCGTCATGGCTTTGATGGGCGCCTGCCGGCACGACGCCGACCCGCTCTTCGGCACCTGGACCGTCGACAAGGTGAATGTGCAGTTCGACGAACAACATAGCACACCCGCACTGGTGAAACAGATCGGCGAGATGGAACGTCAGAACACGCTCAGCATCAGCGCCGACTCCACCTTGGTCTTCAAGGGCTTGGAAGAGACACGGAAAGGCCGCCTCAGCCTGCGCAGCGACGGCACGATGCTCGTCGACGGCACGCCGTTCGGCACGTGGAGTGGTGGGAGGATCGTCACGCGCGTGGGGTCACCGGCGGGGGAAGTGGTGGTTACTTATAGGAAGGAGTGAGTTGGGGTGAATTGATAATTGAGAATTGATAATTGATAATTAGTTGAGAGTTGAGAGTTTAGTGTTTAGAGTCAGTGGAAAGTTGAGAGTAGTAAGTTGAGAGACGCGGAGATTGCGAGGGGATTCCCCCTGCGGGGAAATGGAGTGCTGTTTATTATATAATAACGCGGCGGCCTGTGGGACCTACACTTCGGAAGTACCATAAGCCGCCGCTGCTATACACGTCGACAGCACTCCATTCCCGCGCTCGCGCGGGAATCTTACTTCTCTTCAGGTTGCTCCACGAACTTCAAGCTGTAAGCAATGCTTTCCAGCTGGAGCAGCGCGGTGCGTTTCTTTTGGTTGGGCTCGTAGTAGAAGCCTTCGATGGTGACGAGCTGGCCGGTGCGGTTGTCGGCGAAGGTGTACGACACGAAGGGACCGCCCATGTAGTTGTTGTAGACCTTCCACATGCCGCGCATCTCCTTGGCGTAGCCACCGGGGAAGTCGACGGCGGTGCTCACCTTGGGCGGCACAAACTCCATCTCGGTGCCCATGTAAGAACCCTCGGAGGGGCCCGGGATGTATTGACCCATCATCAGGTCGCGCATCGAGACCAAGGCCTTGTCCTCAAACTGCAAGGTGTCGCGATAGGGCGTCTGGTAGATGACGAGGTCGGCGCTCGAACGCTCCAGCTCCTTGCGCAGCCACATGAAGTCCTTCTCGCTCTTGGCGATGTAGAAGCCCTGCGGCACGTCGAGACCGAAGCCGAACTTCTGGGCGATGGCATCGGCTATGGCTTGGTCCTTGGAGGGACGGAACACGGTGAGGATGCGCTCGCGCTCCACCTTGTCGAACCACTGCTGGTAGATCTCCTTCTGCTTGTCGAACAGGGCCACCCACGAGTCGATGTCGGGCGCACTGATCTTGACACAACGCTGCGGTGCGGCCCAGAAGTCCTCGGTGGTCTTGGTCACGGCCTCCTGCAAGGCGGGGTTGATCTCCACCTCGATGATGCACTTGTGCTTCTTGAACATGTCGGAGAAAGCCTCCGCGTTGATGTGGGCCAGAGTGAAATGCGACTCCGGCTGGGGCAGTCCGTATTGCTCCCTCAGGAAGAAATGACGCAGCGAGTCGCCGATGGTGCCATCCCACTGCTGGGGGTTCTGGGTGACGACCAGGATCTCCGACGTGCCACCCACCGAGCGGTCCTTGCGGCGCGCCTTGGTTTCTTCGGCACACGACACCATCAGGAGGGCGAGCAGGAGGACGACGGCGGTTTTGAGAAACGTTTTCATGGTATTAGGGTTTTTTGTAGGGTTTGTTTACTATAGCCACTGACTATGACTATGGCCTATTTATTCATTGCTTCGGGTTTTCACTTCTATCTGTGGCCTTAGCAGTAATGGCTTGAGACGTTCGTCGAAACGGTCATAGGCCATAGTCATAAGCCATAGTCAGTGGCCTGTGTCATTTATTTCTTGATCTTAAGCTTCTGACCGACTTTGACGGTATTGCTCTTGAGGCCGTTCCACTTCTTGAGTTGGTTGACGGTGCAGCCGTATTTCCTCGAGATGGAGCTGAGGGTCTCCCCTTTCTTCACAGTGTGGGTCTTGACCGTGCACGACGACTTGCTGCCTGAGCTCTTGCTGCTCGAGGCCTTGCTGCTGTTGGTGCTGGTCGACTGGCTCACCACGGGTCCGCCCGAGCGGTAAATGGTGAGGCGTTGGCCGACGTGGATGGTCTCACGCTTGAGGTGGTTCCACTTCTTGAGTTTGGCCACGGTGACGTGGTATTTCCTGGCGATGCTGCCGAGGCTCTCGCCTTTCTTCACCACGTGGACGAAGCTGTCGCTCACCGCCTCGACCTTCTCCTCGATGACCTCCTGGACCTTTTGGCTGTGGCTCGTGTAGGCGTAGATGCTGTCCTCGAGCTGGGCGAAACGCAGGGTGTACTTGGTGGGCATGCGCAGCGAGTAGGGATACTCCTTCGTGCCGGGGATGATGCGTTTGGTGTATTGCGGGTTGAAGAAGACCAAGTCGGTCATCGGAACGCCAACGACTTCGTTGATCTGGTCGAAGCCCACGCGCTCGCGCACCATGACGGTGTCGGTGCCATGGAGCAGCAGGCCGGGGTTCATGGGATAGAGGTTATGCTCGGCGGCGTAGTTCATGACATAGACCACCGCGATGAAAGCCGGCACGTAGCCACGGGTCTCGGCGGGCAGGTAAGGCCAGATGGCCCAATAGTTTTTCACGCCAGCGCGGATGATGGCCTTGTTGACGGTGCCCGGGCCCGAGTTGTAGGCGGCCAGCACGAGGAACCAGTCCTCATAGCGAGCGTAGAGGCTCTTGAGGTATTGGCAGGCGGCTTCGGTCTCCTTCTCGGGGTCGAAGCGGTCGTCGACGAGTGAGCTCACCCTCAGTCCGTATTCGGAACCCGTGCCGCGCATGAACTGCCACAAGCCCTTGGCACCTGCAGGCGAGCCTGCCGTGGGGTTAAGGGCCGACTCCACCATGGCCAGGTATTTGAGCTCCAAGGGGAGGTTGTAGCGCGAGAGGTATTCCTCAAACATGGGGAAATAGACGTAGGAAAGGCCCAACATGCGGCTCGTCTGCTGACGGCGGCGGTTGGCGTAAAGGTCGATGAACGACTTGACGTGGGCGTTGTACGTCAGCGGGACCGTGGTCTCGTAGGCCAGGGTCTGGATGCGTTTCACGTAGACGCTGTCGTCGTAGACTGGCACCTCACCTTCCTTGAAACCATATTTGTTCCACACGTCCTTGTCGATTTCCAGGTAGACGTCCTTGGTGGTCGTGAGCGTGCTCACCAGATCGAGCATCTCCATCACCGTCGACTCCTCCACCACGGCTTTGCCCGAGTTGAGGTCGTAGATGCGCTGGTCGCTCGTTTCAAGCGAGTCGGGGTTGGGCGACGTAGGCTGAACCTGCGCAAACATTTGGACGAAGGGGAATAACAGCAAAAACGGAAGAAGATATGTACGTTTCATTAGGATGAGGATTTTATGTAAGTTGAGAATGTTTAAAAGGAGAACGCAAAATTATAAAAAATCGTCTACAAGGCGTGAAAAAATACTACTTTTGTCATCGCAAAACAAAAAGAGCGTCATGGAAAACGAGCGAAACACCGATAAATTAGCGGGTTACCTCATCAAATTGGGGGGCTTGGCTATCGTCTTGGCTTTATGTTGGTACTTCAAAAACGTGCTCATCTACATCATCGTGGCCTTTGTGGTCTCCATGATAGGACGGCCCTTCATGCAACTCTTGAAAAAGATCCGCATCAAGGGGAAGAGCGCGCCCAACTGGCTCTTGGCCATCTTCACCATCGTGCTGATCCTGGCCTTGCTGGTCTTGCTCTTCACGCAGATCGTCCCCTTGGTCTCCAACATCGTGCGCGACGCCTCGGCCATCAGCGACAGTGCGCACTTCAGCTCCAACCCCATCGAGAAGGTGAACGAATGGATCATCGGGATGTTTCCCGACGTGGGTGCCGACTTCGACATCACCGCCGTGGTGTTGGGCAAACTCAAGGAGCTGGTGAGCTTCAGCCAAGTGAGCGGTCTGGTGGGCTCGGTGGCGTCGCTGGTCATCGACATCGTCGTGGCCGTGTTTTCGGTGGTGTTCATCGCCTTCTTCTTCATCAAGGAGGACGGTTTGTTTGAGAGGATCCTCTGCGCCCTCGTCCCCGACAGGCACGAGCTGACCCTGCGCAAGACCTTGAGCGAGATCAAGCAGCTGCTGTCGCGTTATTTCGTGGGTCTGGTCATCGAGATGCTGGGCGTCGCCTTGGTCGACTTCCTCGGCCTGTGGCTCATCGCCCGTTTCGACTTCAGCTATGCCATTGGCGTCGGCTTCATCGCGGGCCTGCTCAACGTGATCCCATACGTCGGACCGCTTATCGGCGACGTCATCGGCATCGTGTTCGGCATCGTGCTGAAGCTCGGCACGGGTGCAGGTTTGGATGTCAACATCTGGGTGTTTGCGCTGATCATCTTGGCCATCATGCTGGCGGCGCAGCTCATCGACAACTTCATTTACCAGCCACTCATCTACTCGACGAGCATCAAGGCGCATCCTTTGGAGATCTTCATCGTGCTGCTCATGGCGGGTCATATCGGAGGCATCGTCGGCATGCTGGTGGCCATCCCGGCCTACACCGTCGTGCGCGTCATCGCCATCCGCTTCTTCTACCGCTTCAAGCCCATCCAGCGGCTAGTGCCCGATTTGGCGGAAGAGGATAAGATTATTGAGAATATTGATTAGAATGCTTTCCCACCCTGTCTACAATCCCAGATGGAGGCGATGTAGACATGATCATCTTCAATAAAGTAATACACTTTATAGGTCAGAATTACCAAATAGCGATAAGCCCTAATCTCGGTAAAGTCTTCGTCTTGCACGCCTAAGAAAGGCATAGTATGAAGATTACCAATGGCATGAATTATCTTTTCAATTCTACGCCTGGCTACTTGCGGACTTGCAAACTCGCTGTAAAACTGAAATATCTCATCGAGTTCGTTTGAAGCGCGCCTCAACCAATGTATTTCACACTCCATAACGTTCGCAAATAGCCGAATGACTTACATAATCGCCGTTTTGGTAATCTGCTTCAGCCTCACGAAGCACGCTTAGCATCTGTTCATGGGAGTATGCACAAGGCAACGACCTGCCGCTAAGAATAGCCATAGCCTCGGCAAGCAATTCTTCGCTTTCAGATTGCGAAACAAGAGCCAGTACCTTGTTTCTCAATGCAATTAATAAATCGCGACCTTGAACCTCTTTTTCTTGCAATGTCTCCATATCATCTCTTTTTTGATTGCAAAACTACAAAATAATTTCCATTAATGCATAACTTTCTGGAAAGCCAGACGCTCATTACCATCAAGGAGATAGATGATGCCACAATACTGATACCCGTGCTTTTCCAGGCCCTTGCGCATGATGATGTTGGCCTCGTGCGTGTCGATGCGGATGTTGCCGACTTGGCTTTCGCAATAGTCCAAGACGGCGTCCAAAACGCCATGTGAATCGGGGGTGCTGGCGATGCGGTGGATGACGTGATAAGGCTCATCGTCAAGCCATTGGCCGTCGTAAATGACGTTATAGGTCACCTCGGGGCTGGGCAGCAAGGCAAAGGTGCCGACCACCTCTCCCCTTTCGTCTATCATCACGTGGCTGCCACCCACTTCGATGTCCCTTCGGAACATGTCATCGCGCGGATAGCCGTCGGGCCACTGGAAGGTGTTGCCATAGCTGCGCATGATCTCGCGCGCCTGGTCGCGAAGGCTGAGGATGACCGGCAGGTCGGCCAAGGTGGATTTGCGGATGGTGTAACTCATTTGGGGCCGATTTCAAAAAGGGTCAAGTCGGCGACGGTCATGTCCACCACCCGAATCAAATCCTGCGGGTCGAGCTTGAACTGCAAGCCACGCACACCCGCGCTGACGTAGATGTAGTCGAACAACTCGCTGGTCTCGTGGATGAAGGTGGGGAATTGCTTCTTCATGCCTATGGGCGAGCAGCCGCCGCGGATGTAGCCCGTCAGGGGCAACAGCTCCTTCATCGGGATGAGGTCGCAGCTCTTGTTGCCCGTAGCCTTGGCAGTCTTCTTCAGGTCGAGCTCGTCGTTGCCCGGGATGACGCAGACGAAATGTCCGATCTTGTCGCCTTTCAGCACCAATGTCTTGAACACCTGGTCGATGTCCTCGCCCAATTGGTCGGCGATATGCTGCGCCCCGAGGTCGTTTTCATCCACCTCGTAAGGAATCAGCTCATACGCAATCTTCTTTTGGTCGAGGATGCGGCAGGCGTTGGTTTTGTTGATTTTTGCCATCTGCATAAAAACCGACAGGGCTCTCGCCCCGTCGGTTCTGATTCATTGTTTGTTTTACTTTACTTCACCAGCTGTTTCAACAAAGCCTTGACGACGTCGGACTTTTCTTCGCCGTCGCCGCCTTCGTTTCCACCTTCGTCATTGGTGAAATACATAGCCATCAAGAACTCGCCTTGGTAGTTTTGCGAGCCGACGAGCAGCGTGGCCTCGTCAACGGTCAGCGCGTTGATGTAGACCTTGATGCCTTCCTCTTCCTGGACGAACATGTAACGCTCCGAGAGGAAAGTATCCAGCTCCTCTTCGAGGCTGACGTCCATGATGACGGAATAGCTCGTCACAAGGTTGTCTTCGTCAAACATCACCATCAGCATGGTGGTGTTTTCGGAATAGTTGGCGTATCCGATGGCCTCTTCGGTTTCGGCGCCCGGGGCTCCAAAACGTTCAATGATAGCCTCTTTCGTTTCGCCAATTTCGATTTCGGGTTCGGGATAAAGATTGCTTTGTCCTTCAACCGTCACCTCAAACGTCTTCGTGTCGGACTCCGACTCCAAGGTGATGACAGCGGTGCCCACATAATTCGCGGTCACCAGACCTTCTTCCGACACCGATGCGCAGAACTCGTTATCGCTTGAATAAGTGATGGGGTTCTCGCATTCGGCATTAATCTGGTAGGTATCACCACGGCTCAGGGTGGCAGAGGTTTCCTCAAGCGTAATCAGGGCCTCTTCAACGGGTTCCGGCTCTGGATCCGGTTCCGGCTCTGGGTCGGGAATATCCAGCCAGCCATTGCATCCCACGAAAGTAAAGGCCAAAATAGCCAATAATGCCAGTGATAGTTTTTTCATAGTGTTTTCCTTTCTTTATTTAGTGTTAGTAACTTACTTCCTATTATCTTCAACCCACTTCCTTGCATTGACGAAAGCCTCCATCCAAGGTGAGACTTCGTCGTTCTTGCGCTCTTCGGGATAGAAGGCCCACTGCCAAGGCAGGAAGGCACGCTCGAGGTGCGGCATCATAGCAAGATGGCGGCCGTCGTTGGAGCACACCGCAGCCGTCGACCAGTCACTGCCATTCGGATTGCCGGGGTATTCGTCCTGGCCGTATGTCATCACGATCTTGTATTGGTCGCGGTAGCAGGGGAAGTAGAAACGGCCCTCGCCGTGGGCAATCCACACACCGAGGCGGCGGCCCGACAGCGACTTGAGCATGACGCTCTCGTTTTGGGCGATCTCCACGTTGAGGAAGCCCGACTCGAACTTGTGCGAGTCGTTGTGCTTCATCACGGGGTGCTCCTCGTGGTCGGGATAGAGCAGGCCGAGTTCCATCATCAGCTGGCAGCCGTTGCACACACCGAGGCTGAGGGTGTCCTCACGGGCGTAGAAGTCGTCGAGGGCTTTCTTGGCCTTCTTGTTGTAGAGGAAGGCGCCTGCCCAGCCTTTGGCCGAGCCCAGCACGTCGGAGTTGGAGAAGCCGCCGATGAAGGCAATCATGTTGACGTCCTTGAGGTCCTCACGGCCCGTGGCGAGGTCGGTCATGGTGACGTCGCGCACGTCGAAACCGGCGAGATACAGGGCGTAGGCCATCTCACGGTCGCACTGGCAACCCTTCTCGCGGATGATGGCCGCGTTGATGCCCGTGGGCTTGCGGCGATGCATGTCGATGCCGAGGCTGGCGGCCGTGCCGGTGAAGTTGCGGCCAAAGCTATAATGCAGATACTGTTTCTTGTAATTCATGAAACGCTCCATGGCCTTGCGCGGACCGCTCTGCTTGCGGTCGAGCAGGTACGATGACTTGTACCACGTGTCGCGCAACTCATCGATGTCGAAGATGTAGTTGTGGTCGGCATGCAGGATGTTGACCTGACGCTTGGCCTGAGGCTTACCGATCATCTTGAAGGTGATGCCCAACTCGCGCAACATGCGGTTGGCGATGCCGTCGTTGGAGACTTGGATGACCACCGAAGGCTTCTCGCAGAAGAGCACGGCCATCAGGTCGTCCTTGTCGAAGGCGCTGAGGTCGAGGTTCATGCCGTAGGTCGTGTTGGCGAAGTTCATCTCCAACAAGGTGGTGATCAAGCCACCCGCCGACACGTCGTGACCGGCCAGGATGAGGTTGCTCTCGATGAGCTTCTGGATGGCGTTGAAGCACTTCTTGAAGTAGTTGACGCTCTTCACGTCGGGCACGGCCTGACCGATGGCGCCGATGCTTTGGGCAAAGCTGCTGCCACCCAACTCGAAGCCGTCTTTCGAGAAGTCGATGTAAAGGAGCTCGGTGTTCTCGTCGGCCTTCATCACGGGACGCACCACTTGACGGATGTTCGACACCTCACCGGCGGCGGAGACGATGACCGTACCAGGGGCAACGACCTTCTCGCCATTGGGGTATTTCTGCGTCATGGAGAGGCTGTCCTTGCCCGTCGGCACGTTGATGCCCAAGGCCACGCAGTAGTCGCTCAAAGCCTTCACGGCCTCATAGAGACGGGCGGTCTCACCGTCCTGCTTGGCGGGCCACATCCAGTTGGCGCTCAAAGAAACCCCTGCGAGGTTGCCTTCGATGGGAGCCCAGAGGATGTTGGTCAAAGCCTCGGAGACCGAGAGGCGCGAGGCGGCGGCCGGGTCGATGAGGCCAGCAATCGGGGCGTGACCCAAGGCCGTGGCGATGCCGCGCTTGCCGTTGTAGTCCAAGGCGCTGATGCCGAGGTTGCTCAGCGGCAGCTGCACCTCACCCACGCACTGCTGCTGGGCCACACGACCCGTCACGGAGCGGTCCACCTTGTTGGTGAGCCAGTCTTTGCAGGCCACGGCTTCCATTTGCAGCACGTTGTTGAGGTATTTGTGTATGTCGCGCTTGGTATAGCTGATCTTCTTGAAATGATAGGGCTTCGTCTTGTCGTGCAGGATCGTCTTGGGGGCGCTACCGAAGAAGTCGGAGATGGCCAAGTCGATGGGTGCCTTGCCTTTCTTGCGGACGAAACGCAGGCGCTCGTCTCCAGTCACCTCACCCACCTCGTAATACGGGGCGCGCTCACGCTCGGCGGTCTCCTTGATGATGTCCTTGTCCTTCTTGTTGACCAAGAGACCCATGCGCTCCTGCGACTCGTTGCCGATGATCTCCTTGTCGGACAGTGTCGGGTCGCCAACGGGCAGGTTGTCGACGTACACCACACCGCCCGCGTCCTCGATGAGTTCGCTGAGGCAGTTGAGGTGGCCGCCTGCACCGTGGTCGTGGATGCTGCGGATGGGGTTGTGGTCGCTCTCGGCCATGGCGCGGATGACGTTGCTCACACGCTTCTGCATCTCGGGGTTGGCGCGCTGCACGGCATTCAGCTCGATGGCGTTGCTGTATTGGCCCGTGTCGACGCTCGACACGGCGCCGCCACCCATACCGATGCGGTAGTTGTCGCCGCCCAACACGATGATGACGTCGCCCTCTTCGGGTTCCAACTTCTTGGCGTCCTTCACCTTGGCAAAGCCGATGCCGCCGGCCAGCATGATGACCTTGTCGTAGCCCAGGGTTTCCTTTTCGCTATGCTCAAAGGTCAGCAGGCTGCCGTTGATGAGGGGCTGGCCGAACTTGTTGCCGAAGTCGGAGGCGCCGTTGGAGGCCTTGATTAGGATCTCTTCTGGCGTCTGATAGAGCCATTGGCGCGGCTCGATGTCCTTCTCCCACTCACGGCCTTGCTCCGTGCGGGGATAAGAGGTCATGTAAACGGCAGTGCCCGCCAAGGGCAGACTGCCCTGACCGCCGGCCAAACGGTCGCGGATCTCGCCGCCGCTGCCTGTTGCTGCGCCGTTGAAGGGCTCCACGGTGGTTGGGAAGTTGTGCGTCTCGGCTTTCAGAGAAATCACCGTCTCGATGGGCTTGATTTGGAAGGCCGAGGGCTTGTTGGGCTCGGCGGGAGCGAACTGCTCCACCTTGGGGCCGAGGATAAAGGCCACGTTGTCCTTATAGGCCGACACGAGGCGGTTGGGGTTCATCTTCGAGGTCTTCTTGATGAGGGCAAAGAGCGTGTTGGGCATCGGTTTGCCATCGATCACGAAGGTGCCGTTGAAGATCTTGTGGCGGCAGTGTTCGGAGTTGACCTGAGCAAAGCCATACACCTCACTGTCAGTCAGTTTGCGCCCAATCTTTGCAGATATGCCTTTCAGGTAGTCCATCTCCTCGCTGCTCAGCGCCAGGCCTTCCTGCTGGTTGTAGGCCTCGATGTCGTCGATATATTTCAGCGGCTCGGGTTTGCGGTCGACGGAGAACACCTTCTGGTCGAGGTTCTCGTAGCGGTTTTGCAGCATCGGGTCGTAAGGAGCCTTCTTCGACTCCACCTTTTGGAACTCCTCGATGCGGACGATGCCCTTAATGCCCATGTTTTGGGTGATCTCGACGGCATTGGTACTCCATGGCGTAATCATCTCACGACGCGGGCCGACAAAGTGGCCTTTCACCGTGTCTTTTTCGATTTTTTCGGCATTACCGAAAAGCCAAGTGAGTTTGGAAATGGTTTCCTCAGAAAGCTCTGATTTGGAATCAACAGCGATAACTCGCTGATTACCAGATTGGAAAAAGCATATCATAAGCGCAAGGTTTTATGCATAAAACGATGCGGCAAAGATAGAATTTTTATCGGGATTCTTTGTCATGAAGTCCCATATAAATCCAAAAATTAATATGCCTCTTCCATCTGCTGTTCCTCGCCACCGCCTTCATCACCACCTTCATCGCCTCCAGGACGGTTACGTTTGATGTTCTGCTGGTTGATGCGGTAGTTGAAGTTGAGCGAGAACGAACGGCGGTTCCAGGTGCTGGTGTTGTACTGCCAGAAACCGTCGCCCCACGACTCGCCACCCCAGCTGCGTGAGTTGAAGAGGTCGCGTACGTTGAAGGTGACGGTGCCGTTGCCATTGAAGATTTCCTTGCTCACAGCAAGGTCCATCCACCAGTTGCCCTTGTGCATGCCCAAGGGTTCCTTGTGCGGTCCCATGATGTGGGCGGTCAGTTGCAGGTCGAACCAATTGCTGATCTTGAACTTCGACACGGCACGGCCAAAGAGCATCCAAGTGGCATCGTCATAGACCTTGTCGTTGATGGTGCCGTTGAATTGGGAGCGGAAGAAGTTGACGTTACCGTTAAGGTTCCACCACTTGGTCATCTGGCCTTGGGCCACCATCTCCACACCGAAGTCGTCGGCCTTACCGAAGTTGATGGGCATGCTGTAGAACACACCATCGTCCTCGTAGGTATAATGGCGTATCATGTTGGTACCATGACGATAATAGGTGGTGAAGTTAAAGCTGGCCTTGTCCCAGAAATGGATATAACCGAGTTCGTAGCTGTCCATATAGGTCGGCGTCAAGGCGGGGTTGCCCAAGCGAATGTTACGATTGTCGTTGTAAGAACGGAAGGGACTCATCTGCCAGAAGCCCGGACGGCGAATACGACGCGTGTAGCTGACCTGGAACTGGTTGAATTCATTCACCGAATAGTTGATGTGGGCACTTGGGAAGAAGTCGAAATATGGCTTGCCGCCGTTAATGGAGTCGTTGCCGTCGTGGGCATAGCCTTTCAGGTTGGTCAAGATGTCGGTCATCTCGGCACGAAGGCCTACCTGTCCCGACCAGCGGCCCCATTCGTTACCAAGGCTGGTGTATAAAGCAGCCACCTGTTCGCTGTATTCGTAGTCGTAGCAATAGTTGGACAACGGTTCCCATTTTTCGTTCTTCTGCCAAACGCTGTCATTGCTCAAGATGTTGCGGTTGGTGTATTTCGCGCCAATCTCCCACTGCGCCTTGGTGAGGAAGGGATGCACATAGTCGATGCTGGCCTGCAGGTTACGCATGCGTTGGTCGTTGCCAGTCTTCTGATAAATGGTCCATAAAGCTTGTTGCGCATCCGCATTAGGATAGAGCGACTCGTTGATGTCGGAGCCCGCATTCTCGGTATTGGTGAAGAAACGCATGTTGGCCTTCAGGCTGCGGCCTTTGCGTTCAAAGGTCTTGTCGTAGTCAAGGGTGACCTCATACATCGGGTCGTACTCCCAATAGTCCTCGGCACGCACATCATACGAAGCGGAGTCCCAAAGCGGATACTCATCGGAATAACGCACCACGGGATGCGTCTCCAACTTGCCATAACGGTAGACGAATGCGGCACTCACGATGTCATGGTCTGTGATATAGTAATCGGCACCCACACGCACGTTATGACCCATACGGTTCATCCTGCGTTCAGTGGTCTGATCTGTGAGTTGGGTGAAGAGGGTGTCGCCTTCAATGATATCACTGAAGCGCTTGGTCTTATTGACACCGCCGCCAATATTGCGACGATTGTTGAAGCCATAGCTACCAAAGAAGTTCCAGCGTTTCAGGCGGTAGTTGCCCGAAAGGCTGGCGCCGTACATCCAAGGATAACCTCCTCTGATGTTGACCGCGCCGTTGAAGCCTTGACGTTTGTCCTTCTTCAAGATGATGTTGATGATGCCTGCCGAGCCCTCGGCATCATAGCGTACCGAAGGGTTGGTGATGACCTCGATGCGTTCAATCATGTCGCCCTGCAAAGTGCGCAAGGCATCTTGGGTGCTCATGCCCGATAGACCCGACTCCTTGCCGTCGATAAGGATACGCACGCCATCGTCACCACGCAGGCTCACATTACCCTCCACGTCGACTGAAACGGCAGGGATGTTTTCCAGCACCTCGATGGCGTTGCCGGCAGTGTTGGCCACATCCTTACCCACATTGAACACATGCTTGTCAAGGGTCATCTCATAGGTGCTCTTCTCGGCCACCACATTGACTTCGTTCAGCATGCGGCTGTCGGGCGAGAGATTGATCTTGCCTACATCGACCGTGCTCTTTGAACCGTCGAGGTTGACGGTTTTATATGAAGTGATGAATCCCATGTACTGCACCTCAAGTTCATAGCGTCCTTTCTCGAGTTCCATGGTAAAATGTCCCGAGGGATCGGTGACGCAGCCCGAAACGAAGGTCTTGTCGGGCAAGGTGCAGGCCCGCACCGTGGCATATTCCATGGGATGGCCCGTCGAATTGTCGATAACGCGGCCTTTAACAGTAATGGCGTAGGTATATGGAAGACTGAACAGAAGTGCCAGTATAACAAGGAGTTGTCTTTTCATTGAAGGGAATTGTTTGCTCGTTTTTAGAAAGTTGCAAAAATAGGTCTTTTTGGGCAATACAGCGTCAAAAATGTTGCAGAAAATGAGCATCTTCAGTTCTGGTGACCGATACGACGCAGCCATAGATGCCCGCAGACGCACATGTCGGCGTTGGCATGACATGGCGCTGTAGCAACAACCTTACATCGGATCGACGTCAATCTGAACCTGGACGGATTTGTATTCGGAATTCTGCTGAAACAAACGAATCTGCTGGGCAATCAATTCCTTCACTTTCTGGGTGTTGTAATCTCGCCTGAACTTCACCATCATCTGCTTGATATACAGATTCTTGACTCTTGAAACCACAGGGTATTCCGGCCCAAGCAGATCCTGCTTGAAGATGGGTCGAAGCATCCTAGCCAGCTCCGCCGCGGCGGGGTTGAGTTTCTGGTAGTCCTTATGTTTCAGTCGAATGAGAATGAGACGGTAGAAGGGCGGATAACCGAACTGGCGACGGATGACCATCTGCTTGTCATAAAGCCCACGGAAGTCGTTGCGCAACACATCTTGCAACACGGGATGCGCTGGTTCGTAGGTCTGGATGATGACTTTGCCTTGCTTGCCCTTGCGACCTGCCCTACCCGCCACCTGGGCCATCAGCTGGAAGCTGCGTTCGTGGGCGCGGAAGTCAGGGAAAGAGAGCATGTTATCGGCGTTGAGGATGCCCACCACCTTCACCGAGTCGAAGTCCAAGCCTTTGGTGACCATCTGTGTGCCCACAAGAATGTTGGTTTCCTTGTCCTGGAAGGCTTCCAGGATGCTCTGGTAGTCGTTCTTCGAACGGGTGGTGTCGAGGTCGAGACGGGCCACCTTGGCTTCGGGCATGACGAGGCTCAAATCTTCTTCAATCTTTTCCGTCCCAAAGCCATGCATGCGGATGTTGGGGCTGTGACAGACAGGGCACTCACTCGGCACGCTGGCCGTATAGCCACAATAGTGGCAGCGCAACACATTTTGGCTCTTGTGGTAGATGAGGCTCACGTCGCAGTTGATGCATTGCGGCACATGATGGCAGTCCTCGCACTCCAAGCGCAGCGAGAAGCCGCGACGGTTTTGGAACAGAATGGTCTGGTTGTGTTCCTCCAAAGTCTCTTTCATGGCATCCAAAAGGGTGCTGCCAAAGTCGGCCTTCATGGTCTTACGCCGTCGCTCCACGCGCATGTCGCTGAGGATGATCTCGGGCATCTGAACACCGCCATAACGCTCGGTAATTTCCACCAGATGGAAACGGCCGTTCAAGGCGTTGTAATAGCTCTCATACGAAGGCGTGGCCGAGCCCAAGAGGACATTGGCCTTATGCATGGCAGCCAGCACCAGGGCGGCATCACGGGCGTTGTAACGCGGTGCAGGATCGACTTGCTTGAAGCTGCTGTCGTGTTCCTCGTCGACGATGATGAGGCCGATGTCGGAATACGGCAAGAAGATGGCCGAGCGAGAGCCAATGATGATTTGATGTTTCGGGGACTGCGTCTGACCGAAGTCGCGCACCTGTTCCCACACCTCTACCCTCTCGTTGTTGCCGTAACGCGAATGGTACACACCCAACTTGTCGCCGAAATAGGCTTTCAGGCGGTTGATGATTTGAGCCGTTAGGGCGATCTCGGGCAAGAGATACAACACTTGCTTGCCGCGGTCAACGGCTTCCTTGATGAGCTTGATGTAAATCTCGGTCTTACCTGAAGAAGTCACGCCGTGCAGCAAGACGGGCTTGTTCTCGCCAAATCCAGCCTTGATGCCATCGTATGCTTTCTGCTGTGCTTCAGTAAGCTGTATGCTGTCCACGTCGGTCTGCACCTTGAATTCCCTGAGTCGGCTGACCTTACGCTCGTAGACCTCGAAAATGCCCTTTTCGGCCATGTTTTTCAGTATGGTGGAGTTGGCATTGGCCTTTTGCAGCAAGGTCTTGGCCATGACGTCGTTATCGGCATCACCACCGAGGGTGATAAAGGCGAGGAGCACCTCCAGTTGCTTATAGGCACGTTTTGTCAGCGTGTCCATCAGCTCATGGAGTTTGGCCTCGTCACGATAATCTGTCGCAAGCCGCACAAAACGCTCGTATTTGGCCTTGTATTTCTCGTTCAGCTCCTCCTCCATCACGAGGATGCCTTTCTCCATCATGCTGTGCACGAGCGGCATCACTTTCTTGAAACCGATGATCTTGCTCACCTCGCTGATGGTGATTTTCGGCTTGATTTGCAGGGCCTCCACGATAAGGTATTCGAAGTCGTTCAAAGTCACGGAGTCGAGCTGGTAGTCGGGCGAGAGGGCCACGGTGGTCTCGCTGCTCAGCTTCAAGGCGGAAGGCAGTGCAGCCTGCATCACCTCTCCAGGATGGCACATGTAATAGGTCTTCACCCAGTCCCAAAACTTCAGCTGCTTCTCGTTGACCATCGGCTGGTCATCAAGCAGGTCGGTAAGGAACTTGACTTCTACCGAGGGCACCTGTTCGGTCAATCCCACGATGAGTCCGGACAGGATCTTGCTCTTACCAAACTGCACCACTGCCCGTTGGCCCACTCGTACCTGATCGTTCAGTGCATACGGCACACGATAAGTGAAGGTGCCGGGTACCGGAATCGGCAGCAACACCTCAGCAAACAATGTGATTCTATCCGTCGAAGCCGAATCCAATTTTAAAGCTTGGTTTTTATACTTTGTTTTAATGTGAATTCACAACAGTATAACCCACTAGTTCATCATAGCCCTTGAGGGCATTATAAAAGTAGAAATACAGCTTGTAGACGTTGTTGGTCTCCCAGTGGTTGCCCGCTGTCAGTTCGGTAGTGACCTCATAGGTGTTGCGGTCGACGGTGACAAACATGAAGTTGTAGTAGCCTTGTTTGAGCACCATCGAGCAGGTGTAGCCATGCAAGCGGTAGTCGTAGGTCATCTTGTTGCTCTCGTTGAAGCACCAGTCGTTGAGAGCGCCCATGATGTACAAGTCCTCGTGGGTCAACGGCGCCTCACACTTATAGAAGAAGTTGACACGACAATAGTCGGCTTCGGTATTGTTGTCGAGATTTTCGTTTTCAACGTAAATGAACTTCTCTCCATGGATGTCATCGTAGGAGGTGTAGGCCAACCTTGCCCGTGACTCGCAAGTGGCGATGTCAATCTCATAACTCTCGTCGGTCTGCCGGATATGGGCCAGGTTCTCCGACTGGAAGTAGAAGTTACTTGTGTTGAAGCGTCTGTACTGATTGGTTGCCTCAAACACGGTTTGTGGATGATGCTCGAAGGAGATGTAGTCGGGATAGATGTAGGTGGGCTTCAATCCTTCGGCGGCATTGTCCCAACGTCCGTTCTGACGGATGGTCAGAAAGCTGTATAGCTGTGTGTTGCCCGTCAGGTAGTTGTTCAGGTTCACCTTGACGTTGAGCTGCTGGTGTGTATCGGTGAGTTCAAGATCGTCGGGATAGCGCGGCACGGTGACACCCACGTGGGCCTTCTCGTCGACCACCATGAAACGGCGGGTGAAATAGAGGTCGTTCATGTCGTCGCCATATACCACGAGCAGGTAATTGCCCGAGACTATCGGCATCATGTCCTCGGTCGGGAACTGGAGTTGGTAGTTGACGTAATCGATCAAGGTGTTGCGCGAAAAGGCGTAGTTGTCCAAATGGTCCGAATCGTATCCCGAGGCATACTGAATGCGTTGGATGTCGGTAGGCTGCCAGTCGTGGCTGCAATGGATGAAGGTGTAGTTGAGCACCTCACCCTCCCCATCGATGACGTCGAACGAAAGAGTGAGCCGGCCTATCATATCCTCAAGCGGGATGATGGGGTCGTTCAGCTGGTTGTCGTCGGCATAAAGCAGCACGGTCTGCACTTGAGGCTTGTAGTTGAGGTTGCCGCAAGGCAGGTCGAAATCCTGGGCAAAGAGGCTTGCTGTCAGGCAAAGCGCCAGGATTAATAAGGTGATTCTTTTCATCGCGTTGTTATTTGGCGCAAAGGTAATAAAAAATGTAGAGACGGTGCATGCACCGTCTCTACAAATCAGAAATGTCGAATCACCTTATAGGTTGGCCACGATGCGTTGCTGCACCTCGCGGAACTCCTCGTCGCTCATGTGGACATGTTCCTTCTTGAAGTCCATGTCGCCCTCTTGGGTGATGGGGATGAGGTGGATGTGGGCATGTGGCACCTCCAAGCCGATGACGGCCACGGCGATGCGTTTGCAAGGCACAGCCTTCTCGATGGCCTTGGCCACTTTCTTGGCAAAGACCATCATGGCACCGAGTTCGTTGTCGTCGAGGTTGAAGATGTAGTCATCCTCGTGTTTGGGCACCACTAAGGTGTGACCCACTGCCACGGGGTTGATGTCCATGAAAGCAAAGAACTGCTCGTCTTCGGCAATCTTATAGCAAGGGATTTCGCCTTGGATAATTCTCGAGAAGATGGTAGCCATGATACTTGGGTTTTAACGGGTGATTTCTATGATTTCAAACTGCACCTTACCGGCGGGCACTTGAATCTCAGCCACTTCGCCCACCTGCTTGCCCAACAGACCTTGGCCGATGGGCGAGTTGATGGAGAGCTTGCCTTCCTTGAAGTTGGCTTCCTTCTCAGGCACGATGGCGTAGGTCATCATCATGCCCGATTTGGTGTTTTTGATCTTCACCGTCGAATAGAGCAGCACCTTCGAGTTGTCCATCTTCGATTCGTCGAGGATACGGGCGTTGAAGATGAGGTCTTGCAGTTCGGCGATTTTGGCTTCAAGCAGGCCTTGGGCCTCTTTGGCAGCATCGTATTCGGCATTCTCAGAGAGGTCGCCTTTGTCGCGTGCTTCCTGGATGGCTTGCACGATGCGCGGACGTTCGCGAAGGATCAAGTCATCGAGTTCGTCCTTGAGTTTCTGTAACCCTTCTGGGGTAAAGTATTTGATTTCTGACATGGTTAATGTTTTGTTTTTAATTCGTAACAGGTTGCAAAAAAGAGACCCTTACCGAAATAAGGGTCTTCTTTTGGTTTGCGACTGCAAAGATACGAATTATTTCCGAACTGACACCAGTTTTAGAAAATAATTCTCAAACCCACGCTGTGGGTACCACCGTAGGTGTAGGTGTCTCTGTAGGAATAATCCAGAGCAAAACGCATGGCGTCTTCCTTCTTCGAGACCGGCACATCGATGGACAGACCAGCGCTGAGGCCACGGTTGATGTTCATGCAGCCATCATCGTAAATGATGCCTTCCTTCGACCAGATGCCGTTTTCGTAGGTGTAACCGGCACGGATCAGGAACATCTCCTTCCAGCCATACTCCAGACCGACGATGAATTGGTCGTTGGTAAAGGAGTTGGACACAAAGTTACCAGCCACGGTGATTCTGTTGGTTTCAGCAAACAGGAAGTCGTAGGCGGCAGCGATGCTCAACTGAGTGGGCAATTCGAAGTCGTCGACGCGTTGCACCATGGTGAACTGTTGGTTACTGGCGTTGTCCATGAACACACGGAGTGAGATACCATCGCCCGAGAACTTCATCGTGGGTCCGATGTTCTTCAGGGTGATACCAAAGTGGACGTTGTCGAAAGGACCAGTGACATACTGGATACCGGCATCAAGAGCGACACCGACACCACCCATATCCTTGATGGACTCGCTGATGATCTTCAGGTTGGCGCCACCACTGATACTGTTGGAGAAAGCCTTGGCGAACGACAAGTTAATGTTCATCAGGTTAGGCTTGTAGGTACCCAGAGTATGGGGGTCAGGATTACCCACAGTGGTAATCGGAATCTCACCGATGCTGAACGACATGAACGACAATCCCAACACGCTCGACTCGCCCACGCGGGCCAAGAAGCCGAACGAGGAGATGCGGGTGTCGTTACCCACACCAACCAGCCAGCTGGTGTGGGTAAAGTTCACATCCAGGGTGCGGCATGAGCTGATGCCAGCCACGTTGCCGTAGATGGCTTCAACGCCATGGACGAACGACATGCCTGCATTGCCCCAGCCCGACGATGCAGCCCAAGGGTTGATTAACAACTCGGGAGCGCCAGCTTGGCCTGAACGGTCTTTATTTCCTGCAAATGCTTGAGGAGCACTTAATCCCATAAGGAAGATAAGGCTCAAGACGATATATCTAAATGATTTCTTCATGATGATAAGTTATTTACGGTTAGCAATTACATTTTAGAATGTGTTCAGGTCAACTTGACGCATGGCACCGAAGAACTTGATGGTACGCTCGCCACCGCTGGTCAAATCCTTGATGTGGATCAGGTAGAAGCCAGAGGCCACAGGCGTATTGGCAAAGTTCGTGAGGTCCCATTCAAGACTCGTTGTTTCATCCGTATCCTTACGGAACTGACGCACCTTCGTGCCACTCAAGGTGTAGATCGAAACGATACACTTGTTGGGCAGGTTGGTAATCTTCACCTTATTGGTCAGTGCGTTGCCCTCGTATGTGTTGTAAGCGTAGTAGGGGTTCGGCACCACCGTGATGAGGTTAAGGTCTTCGTCAGTCTTCTCAGGATCGTTCTGGACAGGATCCCAACCATCGATCGAGAAGGTGTACTTCGGATTCAGGTTGTTGATCATCAGATCCGGATTTTCTTCCTGGAGCGGGTAGCCGTAACCAGGAGCGTAAGGCTTGGCCAGACGGATACGAACGCGGCACTCATTGCCTTCAGGCAACCATTCCATGCCTTCGATACCCATCGGCATACCAATCCACATGACCAGCTGATAGAAGTTTCTAAGCATATTTGATTGCGCACCATAGGCCATACTCTGGAAAGCATTAAGCGAATTGAACAACAGTTGACCACCGTCATAACCATAGTTCTTCATTTGTTTCCATGGGAAATTATTTGGCACAGAGATGGAATCCATACGCCAAATGTAAACAAAATGCTTGCCACCAAACACAGGATTACCGTCTGATCCACGGAAGATGGCCGGGTCATATTCCTGCAACAAACCTGAAGCATCTTCAGCAGTTACCTTCTGAACCTTGGCAGGATTGAAGAGCATATCGCGACCCCCCAAATCTTCCAAGTAGGAATCTTCACCGAAAGCAACATTCAAACGAATACCGTTCTCAACATCGATGACATAGCCCGGGAACCAGCCCATACCTTGAGGAGCGATGAAGTTAGGATCTTCCTCGTTAGCACTGACATATTCCTCTGAACCAGCCTCCGACCAAAGATTGAACTGAACATCCTGGTTGGCTTCGTTCTTTATCATGTATGGATTACCTTCCTTGTCAACAGATGCATGCTTACGCAGGAGGAAGCGGCGCACACCGTTTTCAGTAAGGTTCTGATCCATACCCATCTCAATTACGGGACAACGCGTCCATTTACTCTTATCGGAAGTGAATACTATATCGATGCTGGTAGTCTCCTTAAAGAAGGATTCATAGTAACCGGGTAAAGCATCAAGAGCAACGGGGCCAGGATTTAACACAGAACCTTGTTGATGGTATGAAGAAAGAAGAGCAGGAGCCCACGAACGGTTGGCAATCTTTTCCCAATTCTCATTTGGGTCCCAAGGCTGACTCTTACCTGAAGCACCATATTGTTGGGAAGACATGTTATAGTCGTTTGCAGAACTATTACCTTCACTCATATCAACATACGTGCCAGAACGAATCCAGTTCAAGAAGGACCCAGGCACATCAACATCACGAAGACCACTCATCCAAGGCTGGTTAGGATCGGTGTATTCTATCGATGAAGTGATGACACCATTGTTGTTAGCGACAACAGTATAATAGTCATGCCATGGGTCAGTGCCATCATTCTTATTATCATAATACTGGCCAGCCCAAATACGACCAAACTGGTAGACCTGGCTAACATTGATAGATAAACCACGTTCGATGAACAATTGTTCGTTTTCATAAACCGTGGTGGTGTCGCTATAGATGGTGTCCGGTTCGGTCAAGTCAACCAAATACCATTTGTTGACCAAACGGGCGGCCGAGTCACCTCTGATTTCATTGTTATTAGTGATGTGTTGCGTGTATTTCACAAACATAGTATCAAACACCAATTCGTAAGCGTGCGACTTCACATTCAGGGGGTCAATAATCTTCACGCTAATCGGACCATAACCAGCTTCATAAGAGGGATGGTAGCAGGCAGGATAGTTGGGATTACCAAAGCGGATATTCTCATTTGCCATCTTGACCTTACCATTTTCGTCGAACAAGATCTTGTCTACAGTTTCAGCCGTCAACTCAAGCTCATTGTAACCATTACCTGCACCAACCAAGCGAGTCACAGCCGGGCTGTCACCATATTGGGCTTGAAGCACAGTACCATTAACAATCTTATGAGGAACAGCAGTATAAACCTGGATGTTCTTTCTACCTTCGAGGTAAGGCTTCTTTTGGCCAAGCAGGCCAGTAGCATCTTCCTGGTTGTAGGTCAAATAGTTGTTGTAGGCGTATGCCACAGCCATATAATAATAAGGTGTGTGGTTGATCAGGTTCGGGTTGTCGCTAGTCGAGAACTCGTCCTCAGTCAGCACGAAGCTGTGGGTGATACCGGCGTCACCACCATTCACCTTCAGGCTCGGCACATTGGCTTGCAACGACTCGTCGAAATCGTAGTTGAGCAGACGACCCACGTTGTTACGCACGTCGCACTGGAACACCAGACGGGCCTTATCGTTGTTGTTCAGCTCGTCGGCACCCACTTCGGCGTTGGCCAGCTGATACACCTTGTAACCTTCGAAACGATAGTATCTGTCATAGACATAGACGGAATCCTTATATTCCTCTTCGACTTGGTAAATACTGTCGCCTTGATTGCTGATGTACCAAGTGGTATCCTTTCTAACCAACGTTCTCTCAGTTCTACCGGTCGGGATTTCAGGATCAAGTTCAATGTATTTCTCCTTATAGTTGTTGGAGAGCGTACCATTCGACAGATAGATGATGAGCTTTTGGTCGAGCTCACGGATGGTCAGGTCAGGAGCGTTAGGACCATCGATGACCTTGAAGCAGTTGTCGAACAGAGCTTGGCACTTGTCGTCGACCACGCGCAGCAGTTCAACGGAAGCCCAGGCACCGCCCGAGGTAGCACGAGCCCACGGCACACCGAAGGTGATGTAGTTAACTGCACCGGGTTCCAGGGTGAAGGGGCCAGCGGATTGCATGAAACGACGGTCGTTAGGTGCATTACCGCATTGTTCCTCCGTCCAGTACTTACCATTCTCATTGAAACCACCGTTAGGTTTGTTGCCACCAGTACCCCAGTTCCACGGGTCGGAATCGCCAGGGAACATGAAGTCGCATTCAGGACCAACAACATCGCTGCTCGAGAAGGCATCGCCACCGTAACGCATCTTGGCACCGTTTCTCCAAATACCACGCAGGTAGTTGTAGTACTGAGGAGCAGTCTTCGGGTCACCATTATCGGAGTCAGAGTTGTTGTGATACACGAAACGACGCATACCAAAACGTTCATCGTCGATGATGCCGTTACCGAAGTTCACGCCGTTGATACTTTCGTCAACAATCTGAATGGCATTCGTGGTATCGTAAGTAAAAATGGAGTCATTACCTTCCATATGATCGAACGTAGCAACAATTTCAAACTGATATTTGGGATTGTCGATACCATCGGGATCCATGTAGGGGCCCTGGAAGAAGTCGATACCCAACGCCGGAGGCTGAGCACCGTAGGCTTCAGGTTCACCGCTACCGTCGATAGCTGAACCATTATAGCCGTAACCTAGACCACGACCGATATCGCAACCTACGTAGTCGTCCCAACCATAACCGAGGTCAACGTCGGTCCAAGGCGAGAAGTAAGTACCCGTCAAGGTATAGGTGGAACGGTTGATGATTTCGTAGCTATAGAAAGTCATGTTGTTGATTTCGTCGTTCGTGGCGAAGGCGAAAGCCTGGGCACGCACTTCGATACCGATGGCTTGACCGCCCGACTCAGTGTGGGCAGCACCTTTATCGTTGAAGATCCACCACAGGGTTTGGTCACCCTTCAGCACTTGGTCGGCCAAGATGGAACCGTGCATCGTGCCTTCTCTTTCTTCTTCCATGGTCGGAATCTTGGTGTGGCAGAGTTCGTTGGAGATGTCGTAGTACGGAAAGTCACCAGAATTGGGATCGTATTGACCATCACCATCGACATCGTAGAAGGGAGCCAGATAATAGGCGATACCATCTGGGTCTTCACCACTACGGGTGGCAGGCCAATTCTCGATGATGGAAGGCATCTGATAGTCTTCGGCAAGCTTGCCAGTGTTGGGGTCGAAAGCGGCGAGGAACTCGTCAACTTCGGCGCGGGTAATCTTATAGATCTTATCCCACTTGGCACAAGTCTCAGCAGTAATGGAGGCCTTGCCGTCGACGGTCAGAGGGCCAGTGTAGTAGTCGTTACCAACCTGACGGAAACGCAGGGCGGCGCACTTCAACTGGTTGTTGACGTCGACACCGGCGATCCACAGAGAACCAGCAAACAAAGAGGTGGCAGAGCCGTTGGCTGGGATGAAGTACTTGGAACCCGTTCCAGCGGGCAGGTCCCACCACATGTCACCACCCGCGTTTATACGGGTTCTGACGTTGTTGATGTCAAGCCATTCAAAAGCTGACGAAGGCGTACAACCAGCAGCGGTTTGGGCGCGCTGGCCTTTGCTGCCATTCTGCTCATACTTGTACATCTCAGCCTTTCCTGGAGTCACAGCGCCCGCGATGAGCAGGGTCGCTAACAAAATTCGAAATATATTCTTCATAATACTTGTAATTTTTCGTTATGAATATTCTCTCCTATTTAGAAATTGAAGCTCATACCGAGTCTGATGTGACGAGGCATAGAGTAGAAGCCGCCATTGTTGACAAACAGTTCATACATCTGGATGTAGGCCTGCGGGTCAATCTGGGCGTTGATTTCATTAGCCCATTGAGGTGCCGAGAGGTAACCGTCGTCGTCGGGGTTACCGGTAGCGTTATACACACCAACGATGTTTTTCGAGTTGAGCAGGTTCAGCACTTGCAGGTACACGTTTACGAAAGCATCGCGACCCTTCGAACCTTCCTTCTTTCCACCCATGGTGAAGGTGAAGTCCTTGTCGACACGGAGGTCGAAACGGAACGAAGCGGGGATACGGGAACCGTTGTAGGTACCATTCAGCAGGGTGTTACCACCGGAGATGGGTGACGACACGTTACGAGCAGCGGTGAAAGGCGTACCCGAACCACCGTTGACTTGCAATGCGAAACCGGTGTTGGAAAGGAATTGGACACCCTTGATGGTAGGACCATCATAGTCCTTACCTTCGGAATAACGATAGTCGAGCGTCAGGTTGAAGCTGTGACGACGGTCAGCGTTGGTCGGGAAGGTGGATCTCAGGTTAGGCACACCAGCAGCAATCAAAGCTGCAGCGGTGGAGGTCGAAGAACCGGTCATGTCGGCATACTGCAAAGTGTAGCTGGCACGGATACGGGCGTTCTTCGTACGACGCATGTCGTAGCTGGCGGTCACACCCTTGACGGTACCGAAGTCGAGGTTGCTGTATGAGTTGTAAGCCTTGGGGAAGGCACCGTTGAAACGGTACATCTGAATCATGTTACGCAACTCATGGTAGTAGGCCGAAATCGTCATTGACGAGGTGTTGGTCACCTTCTGAGTGAAACCGAGTTCATACTCGATGGTCTGCGAAGGCTTCAGGTTGGGGTTGGCAACCGTACCCGAGAGGTCGGTGAAGCGGTAGTAGTACAGCGGGCTGCAGTAGTAGGCACTGGTAGGACGCTGAGTCAGCACATCGTAGTGAGCGAAGAACAAAGCTTCGTCAGAAATCGGGAAGGAGAAGGAGATACGAGGCATGATGCTCCAAGCAGGATCGTAGTCCTTGAAGGATTCCATGTCGACCTTACGCTTGTCCATATCAACAAATTTGTACTTGATCCAAGGCGTCACACCCGTACCCATATCGAGGACATCGGGGTTGGAGATTTCAACACCTTCTGCATTGTACCAAGTGTTGCCATTACGGTAACCGACGATTTCAGTGATTTCAGAAATCTTGTTCACGTAAGGAACGTAATCGTCGCCAATGTTGTCAGGAATATAAATCTTGGAAGCGTCACCAACGAAATGGAAATCACCACCATCAATATTATGGCTGCTAATAGCGCTCTTGACGTTTCCAACAGTATTGAAGTCATACAGCACATACGGGTCTTTCAGCACGTCCTGGTTGGCATCGAAACGGTCGACACGCACACCGATGTTGAAGATCAGGTCTTTGAAGGCGAACTTGTCTTGCAGGTAACCGGCCATGTAGATGGGCTGTTGGGCACCAATCGGGCGGTCAAAGACGCCTTCACCGTCTTGATGGTTGAAGAAGTCGGAGAGCGAAGGACGTTCGGTCAAGGCATACTTGGTATGACCGTCGTAGCTATAACCATAGTAGTAAACCGAGAAGTTACCGTCACGGGTCAGTTCGTCGGCACCAAACATGCTCATGTCGAGGCCGCCTTCAACCTTACCGGTTCTCATCTTACCGTTTTCATCGTAGTATTTAATCGTGTTGTTGTCGAAATCGTATGTATCGATGAGGATCCACTCAGTGCCAGTGACTGGCAAGCCCATGGCTTGACGCAAGCGGGCGTCGAAGGTGTATTGGCTCTGATCGTCATACAGTCTGTGATACAACACCGTGTCGGCGTGGCCGTCGTAGGCATTGGCGAAGGGCTGCGACAGGTCGAGCTCTCTGATGTGGAAGTTGGTCATATCGCGCATCAGCGTCCAGTAGTTGGAGCTGAACGACATCTGAGAGTTGTTTTGTTGCTCATATTGGAAACCCAACTTGATATCGTGAGAGTTGTCGCCACGTCCGAGGGTCAACGAACCGTTGACGTTCACAGCGATCTGGTCGTTCACGAACTTGTTGTACGAATCTTGGACGGTGCCAGGCACTGCATACAAGCCATACACATAGTTCGGCGACATACCGTTGATCAGACCGTTGTTAAGGATGATGTTGGAAAGGTTGTTGTAGTAACCCACAGCACCATAATCCTTATACAGTTCGAAATAGTTGTTGGCATAGGTGGCCAGATCGGGGTTGAAGTTAGAAGGTTTGAACGTCACCAAAGTGTCGTAGTAGTTATCCAACACGAAGACGTTGCTGAGGTTTCTGTATTCGCCATTGACCAAAACCGAGTCGACGGCGTCTGATTGGAAGTGGTAGTTGGGAGCCCTGTAGGTGGTGAACTTACCCAAGTTGCCATAAGCGAAGATGTTGTTCCACAGCTGGGGGTCGCCCGATTCGCCTTTATAGCGCGAGTAGTCGGCCTGAATGCTGTAGTACACATTGGAGACCAACGAAGTGCTGTTGGGATCGCTCTGGAAACGCTGGGTGAAGCGGACATAACCACGATAGGTGCCCGACTTCGACAGATAGTTCTTGTCAGTATTGAAGTAATACTGGCTACGGCCGCTGGGATAGTGGCCTCCGCTCATCACCATCGAACCACCGATGGTAAGGTTGGTGGTCTTACCCGTACGGACGTCGATCTTACCCGTCAGGTTAATGCTCTGGTTGGTCGAGTTGTTGAGGAAACGAGTGTGGTACAGGTCATCCTTATGCGTGTAAGCAGCGGTAGCATTGGTACCGATGCCGATCGTCAAAGGATTGGTCCTGATCTTGTCCATGTACTCGTCTTTGGCACGGTAGTAACCAGTAGCGGAGCTGTAGCCATACTTGTTGTGCGTGATATCAAAAGCGAGGAAGAAACCGAGGAGGGCTTCCTTGTCGTCCTTCTTGCTCTTGATGAGCGGTCCTTGCAAGCTACCACCCAAGCGGCCGTGGCCGTAACCGTCAACCGAATACTCGGCTTCGATACCGCCACCCCAAGTACGGCTGGGGCCCTTGGTGGTCATGTTGATGATACCGCCCATGGCGTCACCGTACATAGCAGGGGTACCACCCAAGATAACGTCGACCTGGTCGATGGCGCTCTGGGGGACGCTGGTGCTACCGATGACTTTCACACCGTCGATGTAGTAGACGGCGCCTTCACGCGAACCACGGATGGAACCGACCTCACCGTCAGCGGAGAACACGCCACCGACACTGGCGGCAACGCCTTCTGCCGAACGCACCGGCAACTTGGCGATTTCCTCGGAGGTAATGGAGGCACCTTGCGTAGTGTTATCCTTTGAAATCAAAGGAATTTCGTAGTCGACAACCGTGACTTCGCCAATGTTGATTGCTCCACTGGCCATCTTGATGTCGTAGAAGGTGATCTTGTTGGCCGGAATGACGATGTTCTTCACAACGAAGGGGTTGTAGCCGATACAGCTCGCCTTCAGGTCATACGTTCCCGGAGGAATCGGGTTGATGTCATAATTACCGTCAAAGTCAGAGGAGGTACCTCCCACTTGTGTTCCGCCTTTTTCAACAATGACGTTTGCAAATGGTACCGTTTCTCCTGTGTCATCGGTAATCTTACCCTTGAGTCTTCCTTGCGCTTGTGCCATGGTCATCGTGCAGGTGGCCAGGACGATGGCAAGGGTCATTAGTAAATTTTTAAACATACCTTGTAATTTTATGTAATACTACTTTGTTTGGTGCATAAGAGTGCATTAAAAGTCGTCAAAATTACAACCTTATTTGAAAGTACGCAAGAAAAATATTCGTTTTTTGTATTTTTTTCTTTGCGAATTTTCGCTTCGATTGTTTATATTTTTGATTTTCAGTCATTTGAGAAAATACGCTTCAATAAGATTTTTTCCCGCTTCAATCGCGATTTTTAGCTTCTATACCGTTTCCCCGTACATTTCAGGACGAAAAGAACGGGTTGCTGCGCTGTCGACGACGCATACGCTCCGCATGACGCTTGTCTTTCTGCATCATACGCTTGGTTTTTTTGGCTTGACGCTTGTAATGGGTGGTTTTGGCTTTGTCATACTGCTTCTTCGACTGCCGCTCCTGCTGCTCCAGTTGACGCTCCGCCCTCCGCATGGCGCGCGACCGCGATGAGGCGCAAGAGCCAAACAGCAAAAGCAAGGCCAATAGGCAGGCCACAATGCTGATTCGCTTCTTCATAACACACTATTTTGGTTGCAAATGTAACATTTTTCCACCATTTCGGTACTATTTTGAGAAAAAAAGCGTTTCTTTGCTGTTATGAAAAACACGAGACTACACCTATTAATATTAATAGCACTCCTGCCCTTGCTGCATGGCTGCACGAAATATTCGGAGAACCCCCACAGGCCGGTTCTGCCCTATCCTATCACGATTTACCCCAACCAGATGCAGTATCAGAATCTACATACCATTGGCGGTTGGGAATACATCACTTCCGAGATGGAAAGCACAAGCCGTGGCATCATCGTTTTCCACAGACCCGACGCCGACAATCTTGACGACACCTTCGCTGCCTACGACCGCATGCCGCCCAACGAACCCGACGCTTGCACCGACAGCCATGGCAACACCACCAGAATGGTCGTGGAATTTCCCTTTGTCGTCGACCGCTGCAACAACGCATATTACAACATCCTGAACGGACAAATCATCATCCGCGAACCCGATATGGTTCCCAACTTCCCCACCGACGGCACACCGGTTTACAACTTAATCCAGTATCATACCACCTTTGACGGGAACAAACTGACGATTTACAATTAATGGGAATCCTCATCGTTTTCCATGATGCGCCCCTGTCGCTCAATGGAAGCCTGATGAATGGCCTCAAACACCTTATTAATTAATATGGGCGACAAACCCATGTCGGCACCTGTGGCCACATGGTCTGCAAGAATCTTCTTCCAACGATCCATCTGTACCACGGTGACGTTGTTGCGTTTCTTGTACTCCCCTATCTTCGCACTCACCTCCATGCGACGCGCCAACAGCTGCAACAGCTCGCTGTCAATGTCGTCAATCTCGCCACGCAAACCGGCGAGGTCGCGCTCCACGTTAAAGGATTGCTTCGAACGGAAGGTCAAGCTGGACAGTAACGATTTCAACGCTTCTGGCGTGATCTGCTGCTTAGCGTCGGTCAGAGCTGCATCGGGATTAATATGACACTCCAACATTAATCCGTCGGAAGCAAGGTCCAAGGCCTTCTGTGCCGTAGCCTGCAGCAACTCGCGGTTGCCACAGATGTGGCTCACATCAGTAATGAGCGGTACGTTCAGACGTTGGGTGAGCTCGATGGGAATCTCCCACATGGGGTAATTGCGATAAGGCGACTCCTTATAATACGAGAAGCCACGATGAATGGCCGCCAACCGCGTCAGACCCACCTTTTGGAAACGCTCGAAAGCACCCATCCAAAGGTTCAGGTCGGGTGAGACCGGGTTCTTGATGAACACGGGGATGTCGACACCCTTCAAGGCATCGGCCAACTGCTGCACAGAGAAGGGATTGACCACAGTGCGGGCACCTATCCACAATGCATCGACGTCGTATTTCAACGCCAACTCGACATGCTGGGGCGTGGCCACCTCCGTGGCTGTTGGCAAGCCCGTCGCACGTTTCGCTTCGAGGAGCCAGACGAGACCCTGCTCTCCCCTGCCCTCGAAGGCATCGGGGCGGGTGCGCGGCTTCCAGATGCCGCCGCGCAGCATCTTCACCTCGGGGATTTTGGCCAGGGCTTGCGCCGTGGCGAGGATTTGCGCTTCGCTTTCTACGCTGCAGGGACCAGCGATAACGAAATGTGTGGATAACTGTGTGTAAGTATTGGCCATATTGTTTGCAAAAGTACAACATTTTCAGACCTGCATTGCATTTTTTTGTAACTTTGCACTTTAATTATATTACGCAACAAAGAATAACAACATACAATGAAAAGAGTAGAAATCAAGCAAGCCTTGCAGATGCAAGCCTCTGACAACGAGATCACTGTGATGGGCTGGGTGCGCAACAAGCGCGGCAGCAAAAACGTGGCCTTCATCGCCCTTAACGATGGCTCCACCATCAACAACCTTCAACTGGTCATCGACCTGAATGTCATCCCCGAAGAAAAACTGGCGCTTATGCACGCCGGCGCTTCGCTGTGGGCCAAGGGCGTCCTCGTCGCCTCGATGGGTAGTGGCCAGGCCGTGGAGCTCTCCGTGAAGGAGATCGGACTGTTCGGTCCCGCCAACCCCGACGAATACCCGCTGCAACCCAAGAAACACTCCTTGGAGTTCCTGCGCGACATCGCCCACCTGCGTTTCCGCACCAACACCTTCGGCGCCGTCATGCGTCTGCGCCATGCCATGGTGTTCGCCATCCACAAGTTCTTCACCGAGCGAGGCTTCTATAATATCCACACGCCATTAATCACTGCCTCCGACGCTGAAGGCGCAGGCGAGATGTTCCAAGTGACCACCCTAGACCTCAACAACCCGCCTCGCGACGAGCAAGGCAATGTCGACTATAAGCAGGACTTCTTTGGGAGGTCGACCAACCTCACCGTTTCGGGACAGCTCGAAGGCGAGTTGGCTGCCACGGCTTTGGGCAAGATCTACACTTTCGGTCCGACTTTCCGTGCCGAGAACTCCAACACCACACGTCACCTGGCCGAGTTCTGGATGATCGAGCCCGAGATGGCCTTCTACGACATCAACGACAACATGGACCTTGCCGAGGAGATGCTGAAATATTTGATCCAATATGCTTTGGACAACAACATGGACGACCTCCAGTTCCTCAGCAAGCGCTTGCAGGACGAAGAGAAGGGCAAGAAGGAAGAAGACAAGTCGATGGAACTCATCAGCAAGTTGCACTTCGTGCTCGAGCACGAGTTCGTGCGCCTCACCTACACCGAGGCCATCGATATCCTGCGCAACTCCAACTACAACAAGAAGGGCAAGTTCCAGTATCCCGTGGACGGCTGGGGCGTCGACCTGCAGTCGGAGCACGAGCGTTACCTCGTCGAGAAGCACTTCAAGAAGCCCGTCATTCTGACCGATTATCCGAAGGAGATCAAAGCTTTTTACATGAAGCAGAACGAAGACGGCAAGACCGTCCGCGCCATGGACGTGCTCTTCCCTGGCATCGGCGAGATCATCGGTGGCTCGGAGCGTGAGACCGATATCAACAAGATCCTCGACCGCATGCACGAAGTCGGCATCCCCGAGGCCTCCATGGACTGGTACCTCGACAGCCGCCGCTTCGGCTCGGTGCCGCATTCCGGCTACGGCCTGGGCTTCGAGCGTCTGCTCCTCTTCATCACCGGCATGACCAACATCCGTGACGTCATCCCGTTCCCGAGAACACCGAAAAACTGCTTGTATTAAATTAATAAGTTGTCAGTTGTTCAGTTATTCAGTTGTTCAGTTGATGGACGACGCTAACTGAACAACTGAACAACTCCAAACTGACAACTGAAATGCCCAACCAACGATTGACTCAAACCCAGCGGCAGGAACTGAAGCTTTCGCCGCAGCAGATCCAGCTGATGAAGCTGTTGCAACTGCCATTAATCGAACTCGAGCAACGCATCAAAGAGGAGATGGAGATCAACCCCGCCCTCGAAGACGTGCGCGACAACGACTATGACGACAACGAGCCAACCGTTGATGAGCCCACCGACGAGAACGACAACGGCGAGAACGACGACTACAACGACGATGAAGTCAACTTCAGCAAGGACGACGAGTTCGACATCAACGACTACCTCTCGGAAGAAGACCTCGAAGACTACTCCTATAAGCTGCAAGCCAACAACTACAGCGGCGATGATGACGACTACGAAGCTCCCATTGCCAACGAGGAGACCTTCCAGGACTACCTGAACCAACAACTCGCCTATCACGACCTGACCGAGAAGCAACTCGAGATCGGGCAATACATCATCGGCAATCTCGACGACAACGGCTACCTCAACCGTCCTGTCGCCAACATCGTCGACGACATGCTCTTCACGATGAACGTCTCCACGACGGAGGAAGAGGTGACCGAGGTGCTCCGCATCGTGCAACAACTCGACCCGCCCGGCATCGCCGCCCGCGACTTGCAGGAATGCTTGCTCATCCAGCTGCAACGCCTCCAAGAAGACAACCCCTTCCACAAAGACTTTAACCTCTCCATAACGATTGTCAAGGACTTCTTCGAGGAATTCACCAAGAAGCATTACGACAAAATCGCCAAGAAGCTTGAAGTCAGCAACCGCGACCTGAAAGCCGCCTTGGACGAGATCCTCAAGCTCAACCCAAAACCCGCCGATGCTTCCAGCTCAAGCACCAAGAACATCCACTACATCACGCCCGACTTCTTCGTTTTTGTCAGAGACGGCAAGGTGGAACTCTCCTTGGACGGCCGCAACGCTCCCGAACTGCGCATCAGCAAGTCGTACCTGAAGATGCTGGAAGAGTTCTCCAACAGCAAGGACAACCGTAGCAAACAAGAGGCAGTGCAGTTCGTAAAGCAGAAGATCGACTCCGCCAAGTGGTTCATCGATGCCATCAACCAAAGGCAGAACACGCTCTACATCACGATGAAGGCCATCGTCGACATTCAAAAGGATTACTTCCTCACAGGCGACGAGACCCAACTCAAGCCCATGATCCTGAAGGACGTGGCCGACAAGGTAGGACTCGACATCTCCACCATCTCGCGCGTCGCCAACAGCAAATACGTGCAGACGCCATACGGCACCCATTTACTGAAATTCTTCTTCAGCGAAGGCATCACCAACCAGGAGGGCGAAGAAGTCTCGACCCGAGAAATCAAGAAAATCCTAAAAGATGCCGTCGAAAACGAGGACAAGGCCAACCCCATGACCGATGAGCAACTGATGTTCGTACTGAAAGAGAAAGGCTATCCCATTGCTCGCAGGACCGTGGCAAAATACAGAGAACAGCTGGGCATCCCCGTGGGACGAATGAGAAAGAAGATTTGACGAAGGGACCCACCCATCTCTGGCCGAACTATTGGCCTTACATACTATTTTGGAAACAATATCGTTTTTATCTTTGTGAAAACGAACCTCTATACCAACAAAAAGCACTGGAAATGGGCCTTGGCTGTTGTAGCCCTGCTCATTATCGGCGCGTCGTTGTGGTACACCAACCACTTAGTGAAATCCATTGCCGAACAGGAAATCAAGCAGGTGAAGATGTGGGCGGCCGCCATGGAGCAGCACGCTGTGATGATGAAATCGACAGAGGAATTCTTCAACAAAGTGAATGAGCAAGAACAACTGCGCGTCGACCTGTTGGCCAACGCCTACCGACGCGTCATGGATATTTCATCCAACGAGAACACCGCCACTTACGTCGACATCATTCGCAACAACATCAGCATCCCACTGGTGCTCACCGACGGGAAAGACAACATCGTCTCGTCAAACAACCTGCCCCCTGACCAAGAGGGGAAGACCGTCTTCGATGACGAGATGAAACGTGCCTACTCAAAGTTCCCGCCCATCAAAATCGACCCAGGCTATGGCTTCGTTCAATACCTGTATTATAACGAATCGAGGATCTACACCGACCTGAAAGCCGTTTTGGAGGACATGTCGGACCACTTCATGGAGGAAATCACGCTCAACTCAATGGGTGTGCCCGTCATCGTCACCAACGAAGCCCAGGACACCATCCTCAGCTTCGGCAACCTCGACTCCCTCATGATGCAGGACAGCAACTACGTGAGGCAGCAGCTGGAAATCATGCGCAACGAAAACGACCCGCTGCAAATCGAGTTCATGAACAAAGGCAAAGCCGCCATCTTCTACCGCACCACCGACCTGGTGCAACAGATGCGCTACTACCCTGTCATCCAGTTTATTGTATTCGCACTCTTCCTGTTGATTGCCTATCTACTCTTCAGCTATGCCCGCCGCTCAGAACAAAACCAAGTGTGGGCCGGCATGGCCAAGGAGACAGCGCACCAGTTGGGCACGCCGCTCTCCTCGCTGATGGGTTGGATTGAGCTCTTGAAGATGCAGGACGAGCCTTTCGTAGGCACCCATGAGATGGAAAAAGACATCGAACGCCTGCAGATCGTCGCCGACCGCTTCTCAAAAATCGGTTCCGTGCCTACTCCCGAGCCCACCGACATCAACTACCTCATCCGCGACACGATGGATTACCTGCAGAAGCGGTTTTCCAAGAAGTTCGAATTCGAAATCAACCTACCCGATGGCGAGCTGATTATGCCATTAATACCCTCGTTGTTCCGCTGGGTGCTCGAAAACCTGACCAAAAATGCCGTCGATGCCATGGGCGACCACGGCAAGATCACCCTCGACCTCATCGACGACGGCGACCACATCCACCTCGACCTCAGTGACACGGGTAAAGGCATTCCGAAGTCGCAAATCAAGCAGGTGTTTAACCCTGGTTTTACGAGCAAGAAACGCGGTTGGGGTCTCGGCCTCTCGTTGGCCAAGCGCATCATCGAGGACTACCACAAGGGCAAAATCTTCGTGAAATCCTCCATTGTGGGTGAAGGGACAACCTTTAGGATTACCTTGAAGAAATAGAATAAAAAAAGGAGGCGTTGCCTCCTTTTTTATTTCACATCTTATTTCACGACTTATTTCACTACAATTCTTTGTGTTTCGCTATTTCCTGATTGGTCGTAAACCTTCAACAGATAAACGCCTTGGCTCAACGAACTGACATTCATCTTTTCCATAGCACTTTCCATCAGCTTCTGTCCAGTAAGGCTAAAGATTTCAGCCTTCTGGAAACCTTCAGCCTGAATCTGGATTTCATTCTCGGCAGGCACAGGATACACTTTGAAGCTAGCAGCAGAAACATTTTCATCCACATTTGTCAGATCGACATAGGCCACTTCAACCCATAAGCCGTAGTATTCGTTACTCTTTTCGCCATTACCGAATACCATCTCGATATCGCCATCTTCTGACACCCAGTCATAACCTCCAAAACCAAGGCAAAGACCACTCACTGCGTTACCATTGCCGTCATAAGCGTATTCAAACTTCAGATGATTCTCCCAATCCGAGCCGTTCCATTCCTTCACGGTCTTGGTGGGGAAAACATCGCCTTCAAAATTGTAGGTTGTCAATTCATCATTGACCCATGAAGAGCCAACCCAGTCTTGATCGAGGATTTCAGTGACTCTCTCATCAAAATCTAGGGTGATAATCTCTTTCTCATCGTTTTGCCAAGCACCACCTTGCATGTATTGAATGACAAGTTCGATGGTATTGCCATCGCGGGTGTAGGTGTATAGCTCGTCGGAAGTCCAATTGGAACCGTTCCAATCCCAATAAAGGACTGTGGTCACATCACCATTATAGTTATAGACCTCTTTCGTTTCGTTCTCCCAAGTTCCGTCATCCCATTCTTGATAAATGACTTCGCTTAATTGATCGCCATCGTAAGTATAGGAAGCGCGAGCCTCGTTTTCCATCACACCGGTTTCGTATGCCGACATGGCCACCGCCTCAAGCAAATTGCCATAGAAGTCGTACTCATAGTTAATCATGTAATAGTCCATCCAGCCGTAGCCTTCGTCTATTTTTGTGTACTCTTCAATGAGATAATAATCATACTCATCGTAAGTGTAGACAGTGCGATACTTCTCGCCATAGGTAGTTTCCCAAGTGGCAATCTCCGGCACTAAAGTTGTTTCGTCGCGAACGCCATAGTGCTTGAGCACATTAGCCGTAGCATCTGTTTTCAGATTCGCTTTGTGTTGGGCAAAACCAACATTTCCAAATGACATCACGAGGATAGCCAAAGTAAATAATCCTTTTTTCATAGTTTTAAGTATTTAGTTTTTAATGACATCGAAATAATAGTTGATCTTCGACTTGGGTTGATAATCGTTTTCTCCCGTCACAGGGTTATAAACCGTTTCATATACGACATGTCTTGCAAACCCGTGAAGACGGATATCGCCTTGATCATTCTTATAGACATAAACCGTCAGCTCATAAGCTGGATGAGAACTCGACGAAGGAGACTTCATATTAATGAGAAAGTCGTCATCAGTAAAACAGGGGCGTCCCTCAAATGTGCGATTGAGCTCATCACTAGGACAATTCACCTTAAACTCAATGATGTTTCCCGATCCCGCAGTGATGTCAATTTTGGCATCTTCACAAACATGACAATATGCGCTTTCTGTCAAGCCGTCGAAAGCATCTGAAATATTCGAAAAGGCATAGGTTCCAGCGATTTCCTGGTTGGTGTAGCCATAATACTTGGTCCACTCGTTTTGCGGCTGCTTCTCGCACGAAACGAAAAGTAGACTCAAGGCGAATAAAACCAACAAATACTTGATATTCTTCATTTTATTACTCATTTAACGATTAATTTTCTGGTTTCCATAACCATGCCGTCCTTGTTGAGACGCATGACGGTATAACAGCCTTTGGCCATGTCGGCAGTTGAAAGCTCAAGGCTGTCGGTCTGCGTGAATACGACACTCTTTTGTTCCTTGCCGTCCATGCCGACAATACGGATGGCTCCATCGCAAATACCGTTCCAACTCATCCGCACTTGACCTTTGGCTGGGTTGGGAAACAGCTGCATCTGACTTTCGGGTTCGACATATTCTTCGGTGCCGAGAGCTGCCTTGTCCCAAACAGCAATGGTGTATTCGCCTGGCTCAAAGTTGTCAAGCACAAAGCGACCTTGCCTCCACATGGAACCCGGATAGAGCGTATAGGCAATCTCGTGCCAAGCCTCGGAGGCATCCTTTCGATACAATAAAGTGGCCGAGTCGTTTTCGGATTGGATGATGTCGCCATCTTGATTCTTAGAGTAGTCAAACATGCCCTTCACCACGGCATCGCCAAAGTCGTAGCGGTTGATGACCCAAAAACGCTTGGAGGAGAGGGTGAGATCAGGAATCAACGGGTCGTCATAGGGGCCAACCAGGTTGCTTTCAACAGCGACAAAAACCGAATCCGTCAAAGCGGTGGCCTCGCATCTGAAATAACTAAAGGCTTGTTGTGCCGACGACTTCAGCATGAGGCTCTTTTGCAGCTTGCCATCCAACCAGTTGTTGTTGATGTCGCTGACCATACAAACAGGCTCAAAGTCGAGTACGATTGCTGCATCACCATGTTGGTTATCCCAGTTCACCTTTTCGGTAACCCACTGGAATTCAGGTCCGATGAAAGTCAACTCGCAGACGTTGTTCTGCCCGACATGGGTGTCACCAATATGCTGATAATGCAAGTCAAGCCTCACCTCATATTGGTTGCCCACCGGTTCAACAGACAAAATGGATGCATACATGTTGGGCATGCCGCTCGAATAGACGTATGTGTCGAAGAAGCCATGCATGTCGATGCCCGAGTATTGGGTCAAGGCTTCGCATAACTGCTCAGAGGTAGCCGTCTGATAGGCATATTGCTGAAAATACTGGCGCATGGCAGCGAGGAAGTTCTCGCGACCCATGTAGTTCATCATCGTATTGACAATGACAGCACCGCGTTCATAGACGGCATCGCTGTCGTAAGTCATGTTCAAAGGCATATTGTTGAGCGGCATCCAATTGGTAGGGCTATTACACCAAGAGGTGATGGCGCTGACCTTGCTTGAAATCGTGTTTTGGAACTGTTGCTCGCCATAAACACCAGCCTCATAGAATGCGCCCCAAAACTGGGCGAATCCTTCGTTAAGCCACATATCGCCCGCCTCTTCACAAGTCACCAAGTTACCCGACCACATGTGCGACAACTCGTGGGCCACATATTCTTCGCCCGTGGTATTGCCGTTGATGATACTGGCTGCAAAGGCGATGTTATCGGTATGTTCCATGCATCCCTTGCCCGTACTGACATAGCCGATACGGTTGAAAGGATAAGGGCCCAAGTTCTCCTCAAAGAATGAAATGATCTCCTTGATGTGGACAAACGTTCCAGGCACATTGTTCATTTGGTTGGGCTTGGCATACACCGTGATCGGGATGTAATGCTCGATGCCATCATAGCCGTCTTCCCACACTTCGTAATCGCCCACGGCAAACGAGATGTGGTAGGTGGCAATCTCCTGAGGCGTAATCCAATGCCAAGTGGAGGTGCCGTTGCCGTTGTCGACAGTCCCTACCAACTCGCCACCACAAATGGCCATCTTATCGTTGGTGGTGGTGACAAACACATTGTATGTAGCCTTGTCAGTAAAGTTGTCAACACAGGGGAACCAGGTCTTACCCAAATTGTGCGGCTGGCTGTCGAAGCCCACGCCGAGGTTGTAGACGTAGTCCGTACCCCACCATTCCACACCGCCCCAGGTCTCGCTGAAGGTGTTGCCGCCATAGACGATATCCAAAGTGGCCGAGGCACCTGCTGCCATAGGCGCAGTCAAGTTGATGACCAAAAAGTCACCAGTTTGCGAAAAGTCCGAAACCGTGACGTCAGTGGCCGTCACAGAAGTCACGTCCAAAGTTTTCAATTCAAGGACGATTTGTTGCACATTGGCCGTGGCCGTAAAGTCAACGAAGGTCTCGCCTTGCAGGGTACGATTGGCAAAGTTCAGCTCGTTGATGTGGATGCCGTAGTGCGTCACGTTAATGCCTTCGCCAGCGGTTTGCGCTTGCATGGTGGCAAAAGCCATTAATAATGCTAGGGATAAGAATAGTCTTTTCATATTGCTGTAGTTATTTTTCCAGTATAGGATTGGTATAGATGGGGTCCGTCTGTATCACATTGCTTTCATGCAGGGCTCGGTCGAGGATACGGATCTCGAACTTCACTGTGTCGTTGGGCGAGAAAGGATTCTGCACCGTGAGCTTGTAGTCCATCGTGCCGCTGATGGCCTTGGGTTCCTCCGAGTCGCGAAGGCGTTTGAAGCGGGCGTTGAAGCTGACTGTGTCGTAGCTCTGCGTCTGCGCGTTCCAGCTCAGCAGCGGCGTCTTCACAAACTCTCCGTTGACGCATTTCATGTAGTCGACCACCATATTATAATAATGTGCGTCGTTGAACCCAAAAGGTGGAAGGGTGTCGGCATCGTCGAGGCCCAAGTCGCCATCGCCGTCAGTGTAAGAAAACGAGATGACACCCTCACCGCTGAACGTGCTATCGGGATTCATCAGATAGGTGAAGCCCTCGTATGCAATCTTCGGCTCGATGGGGTATTCCACGGGCTTTTGGCAGGCACTTACCGCCAAGGCTAGAAGAAGCAGTCCGATGAGATATCGTTTTTTCATCACATCCATTTGAGGCGGTAAAAGTACGAATTTTTGGTGAAATCAGCACAACAATTAATGAATTGGATTATCTTTGATTTTCAACCGATTAACCAGAAATCCACGAAAAAAGTCGTGGAAAAGTGTGGAAAAGTGTTGACACATTCACATTTTTTGTATCTTTGCAGCGTGATTTGGCACGAAATATGCCTTCACATAAACGAGCAGAACCTTTATTTGATGCCGAACATTTATATCATATCAGGTTGCAACGGAGCTGGAAAGACCACAGCCTCCTTGACTGTTTTGCCCGAGACGCTGCAGTGCAAGGAGTTCGTCAACTGCGACGAAATCGCCAAGGGTCTGTCGCCGCTCAATCCCGACGGTGCCAAGGTCGCCGCAGGTCGCCTGATGTTGTCGCGCATCAAGAAACTCATCGCTGACAAAGAAGACTTTGCCATCGAGACCACCTTGGCTGCAAAATCCTACCACGCCCTTATCAACAAAGCCCGTCAGGAAGGCTACAAAGCCAGCCTCATCTATTTCTGGCTGCAAAGCCCCGACCTGGCCATCAAGCGCGTGGCAGAACGTGTCCAACACGGCGGCCATCATGTGGACGACAGTATCATCCGCAGGCGCTACAAAGCGGGCATCAAGAACCTTTTCAACCTTTACTGCCCTGTCGTTGACTACTTTCTGTTCATCGACAACAGCATCATGCCCTCCGAAGTCATCGCCGAAGGAAGTATCAAATCCATCAAGTTTTATAACGAAGAAAAATTCAAAAAGATCAGACAATATGACAACAGTAACAGTGAATGCCAAGAAGAATGAAGTTTCGTCCTTCACCAAGAAATTGATGAGCGGCCTCGACCTCTCCATGCAACGCCTGCTGACCATGCGCTGCCGTCACAACGGTTCCTTCTGCTTCTGCGATGCCGATGGCAACATCTACACCGTGAAAGCCAAGGAAGTCAGAGCCATGATGGAACAGGAATAATCTCCTGCATCACATAGAACCTCAACCACGACTTGCAGCATCGTGCTGCGAATCGTGGTTTTTTCGTATCTTTGGCGCATTAAAACTCCGCTCCATGAAGAAAAAAGCTTTACTCCTCTTATTAATAGGCATTTTCTGCGCGCCCGCCTTCGCCCAAACCGACGACCAACTCCCCGAAACCGACCCTGTCATCACCAACCGCATCAGCCAATGGCAGGACCTCAAATTCGGTTTCATGATGCATTGGGGCATCTACGCCCAATGGGAAGTGGTGGAGTCGTGGTCCATCTGCAACGAGCCTTGGATCAACCGCGACGGCGCCGATTATTACAAATATAAGACTGATTATCAAAACCTTAACAAAACATTTAACCCAAAGAACTTCGACCCATCGAAATGGGCTGAGGCCGCCAAAAACGCGGGTATGAAGTACGTCGTCTTCACGACGAAGCACCACGATGGCTTCTGCATGTTCGATACCAAGGAGACCTCCTACTCCACTGTCGACCCAAGTTGTCCGTTCTCGAAGAATCCCAAGTCCGACATCACTGGAGAGGTGGTGAAAGCCTTCCGTGAAAAGGGTTTTTGGACGGGACTCTATTTCTCCAAGCCCGACTGGCACTGCGACGACTACTGGGCGCACGAGTGGGCCACCCCCGATCGTAATGTCAACTACGACCCGACGACCATGCCCGAGCGCTTCGAGAAATACAAACAATTCACCCACAGACAGATACGCGAACTCACCCATAACTATGGCGACATTGACATCCTTTGGCTCGACGGCGGCTGGGTGCGCCCCGAATGGAGCGTGAACGACGAAACACGCCCGTGGCTCGGCTGCCAAGGCTACATCCAAGACATCGACATGCCCACGGTGGCCTCCATCGCCCGAGAGAACAACCCCGACCTCATCATCGTCGACCGCTCCGTAGGCGGCAAATACGAGAACTACCAGACCCCTGAGCAGCAGGTGCCCGACTCGCTCCTGCCCTATCCTTGGGAGACCTGCATGTCGATGGGTAACTCCTGGTCGTATGTCTCCACCGACACCTACAAGAGCACCAACAAACTCATCCACCTCTTATGTGACATCGTGGCCAAAGGCGGCAACTTCCTCCTCAACGTGGGTCCCGACGCCGATGGCAACCTGCCCGACACCGCCCTGCTCCGCATGAAGGAGATCGGCGAATGGATGCAGGTGAACGGTGAGGCCATCTACGGCACAAGGCCTATCTATCCTTTCACCTACGGCAAGTTCCGTTTCACACAGAAGGGTGACAAGGTCTATGGCATCTTCCTTCTGGACGAGCAGGAAAGCCCCGTGCCCGACACTTATTGGTTCGACGGCATGGGGATGAACCTGAAAACGGGCAGAATCAAGGTCTTGGGCTGCAACAAAAAAGCCTCCCTTTGCAGAGAGGCTGATGGTCGTTACCGCATCGACTTCCCGAACCATTTCGAGATGCCGCACGCGGTGGTGTTTGAGATGAAAACGAAGAAATAATTCCGCGATTTTTGCAAAAAGTGAGGGAAGATTTCCTCGATTTGAAAAAACATCATCCCGCTTTGGCATTTTGGGATGGGTTATTGGGATTATTGACGCTTTTGCAATAAAGGCAACCCCTTTTGCGTTAAAAGCATATAATTCTATCGGTTGTGGGAATAATCCAGCATTACTTTTCTTGGCAATTCAAACTGTTTTCAAGAAGCATCAGACATTTCGGGCTGCCTCCTGTGGTTGGATACGCGCTTTTGGCCTTGGTGGTGATGGTGTTGCCAGCGGTACTTTGGCCGCAAAAGACTTATTTCCCATGGCTTTACCTCGCTGCCGGAGTGCTTGCCATGAATCCTTTTCGCAGCGATGGACGCAACGAGTTCCTGAAAATTTGCTATTCCAAGCGCGAGTTTCTCCTTCTCCGAACGGTTGAAAACCTGTTGCTCGTTCTCCCTTTCAGCCTTGTACTGCTGATTCGCAGGCAGTTCCTTTTGGCATTGGGTTTACTCATCATCGCTTTTTTTAGGGGCATTACCGCTAATTGGAACCGAAAAAGAATGAACCTTCCAGCCTTACCCACGCCGTTTTCAAAAAGGCCTTTCGAGTTCGCAATAGGTTTTCGCGTCAGTTTTCCATTGATTCTGTTTCTCTATTATGTAGTGCTGATGGCCGTCATCCACGACAACTTCAACTTGGGCATTGTTGCTACATATGTCGTTTTCATCACTTGCATGGTGTATTATTGCCAAATGGAACCAGAATACTATGTTTGGCTCCATGATGCGCAGCCCAAACAGTTCCTTTTCCAGAAACTGAAAACCGCTGCCATCTACGCTTTTTCATTAGTTGTCGTGCCCATCGTGGCGTTGTCTGTCTTTTTCCCGAAATACATCGGATTTCTCGTGTTGGCTGTTTTGATGGGCCTCTTGAATCTAACCGTTGTTATCTTATTGAGATACACCGAGTTCCCTAAACCATTTCATATTGGAGACGTACTGCTACTTGCCGCTTGTGTGATTTGTCCCATCTATCCTCCATTAGCTCTCCTTCCGATTCCTTTGACATTCTACTTGTTTGGCAAAGCCAAGAAAAACCTAAACAACTACCTATGATTCAACTTGTTGAAATTTCAAAAGCCTTTGGTTCCCATGTCGTTCTAGACCGTTTGTCGTTTACCTTTGAAGACAATAAGGTTTACGGCATTGTTGGGAAAAACGGTTCTGGAAAGACGACCTTGTTCCACTGCATGACGGGCCTTGAATCCTGCAAAGGGGAGATTGTTTCGGAGCGTCGCCCTTTAAAGAATCACATCGGATATTTGCCGACGGAACTATTTTTCTACAAGTTGATGACTGGTATGGAATATGTGCAGTTTGTCTGCAACGCTCGAAACCAAAAGATTGAAAACATGGCCGCCAGAAACATCTTTGAATTGCCCTTAAACGATTACATTTCAACCTATTCTACGGGCATGAAAAAGAAATTGGCCTTGTTCGCCATACTGCTTCAAGATGTGCCTTATTATATCTTCGATGAGCCTTTCAATGGCATTGATTTCCAAAGCAGTGTGCTGGTTTTCGACATCATCAAGGCCTTGAAACAAAGGGGCAAGACCGTCATCATGTCGTCGCACATCTATACGACTTTGACCCAAACATGCGACGAAATCTGCCTTTTGGAAGACGGAAATTTCAAACAACAGGTCTTGAAAGCGGATTTTGACGCTTTGGAGAAGTCGATGCATCAGGAAATCGTTGGCAATGCGTTGGATTTGCTGGGCTAAAACCAACTATATTCCATATTTGGAACACAATCGATTTCAATTCGCAAAAACTCCAATTTTACCCCACAACGATATTGACGATCTTCTTCGGCACGTAGATGACCTTGCGCACCTGCTTGCCTTCAATCCATTTGGCGGCTTCGGGGGCGGCAAGCACTGCGGCTTGCACCTCGTCGGCATTCATCGTGACAGGCAGCTCCATATTGAAGCGCATCTTTCCGTTGAAGCTGATGGGGTAGTTGAAGCTGTTTTCCACCGTCTTGCTTTCATCATAGACGGGGAACGCGGCGTTCACCACAGAAGTCTCATGACCCAGCAAGTGCCACAGTTCCTCGGCGATGTGCGGTGCGTATGGCGAAATCATCACCGTCAAAGGTTCAAGAATCTCGCGCTTGTTGCACTTCATGTCTGCCAGTTCATTGACACAGATCATGAAGGCCGATACGACGGTATTGAACGAGATGCTCTCGATGCCTTCCTCTTCCTTCTTGATAAGCTTATGCAAGCTCTTCAACTCGGGTGCAGTAGCAGGCTCGTCGCTGACGCAGAACTCGTTGTTCTCGTTGTGGAACAGCCTCCAGAACTTGCGCACGAAACGGAAGGTACCTTCGATGCCCTGCGTGTCCCAAGGCTTGGATTGCTCCAAAGGTCCTAAGAACATCTCATAGAGACGGAGCGTGTCGGCACCGTATTTCTCCACGAGGTCGTCGGGATTCTGCACGTTGTATTTCGACTTCGACATCTTCTCGATCTCGTTGCCACAGACAAAGATATCGTTGCCATCCTTGTCCTTCTCGAAGATGAACTGCGCATCTTTCAAGTCATCACGCCACTGGCGGAATGCCTCCACGTCGAGGATGTCGTTACGCACCATGTTGATATCCACATGGATCGGGTCGCTGAACTGCTCACGACCTTCCAGATTCTTAGAGATGAAGATAGGAGTGCCATCATAAGCCTCACCTTCGACAAACGCGGGAACATCCTTTCCTGCGATAAGGTCTTTGATGCGCTGCTCAACAAAGTCGGTGCCGTTCTTGTAGTCGTTCACCACATCGATAATCGGGACAAGCAACAGCTTGTAACCTTTCTCGGCAGCATAATCCTGCCAAGGCTCGGCCACCTTTTCGAGGTTGCCCATACGGTTAATCTCAATCAAGATACCTTTCTCGGGGCAGAAGAAGTCGAAACGACGGCGGCCATCCTTGAAGTCCTTTTCGAACTTCACGCCCAACTTGTTGTCCTTGATAAGACGCCAAACGCCATACTCACACAATTTCTCCATATTGGCACGATAGGCAAAGCTCGAACGGCCTTGGATCATACCTTGGTTGATCATCCTTTGGAAGGGTTCGTCTTTGCATGACAAGCCGATGTCGTAGAGGAACTTGCACCAGAAGCGGCTGTAGATCAAGTGGCCAGTGGCGTGTTCAGCACCACCGATATAGAGGTCGACATTTTGCCAATAGTCGTTGGCTTCGCGGCTGAAGTATTCCTTGTCGTTATGCGGGTCCTCATAGCGGAAATAGTAACCGCTGGAACCAGCAAAGCCCGGCATGGTGTTGGTCTCGATAGGATAGCCTTCCTCCGTGACCCAGTTCTTGGCGCGGGCCAAAGGCGGCTCACCCGTCTCGGTGGGTTTGTATTCACTGATGGCAGGCAACTCAAGCGGCAGTTTCGACTCGTCCATGGCGTAAGGCATGCCGTCCTTGTAGTAGATTGGGAACGGCTCACCCCAATAGCGCTGGCGGCTAAAGATGGCATCGCGCAGACGGTAGTTGGTCTTGCCTGTGCCGACGCCGAGTTTCTCCAGTTCTTCAATCATGCGCTCAATGGCTTTCTTCACCGTCAGGCCGTTGAGGAAGCCAGAGTTGACCAGCTCGCCGTCCTTGGCATCGAAGCTCTCCTCCCAAGTGGAAGGATCAGTGGCCTCTGTACCGGGCTTCTTCACCACTTGGATGATAGGCAGGTTGAAATGACGAGCAAAGGCAAAGTCGCGGCTATCGTGGGCAGGTACAGCCATGATGGCACCCGTACCGTAACCCATCAGCACATAGTCGGCAATCCAAATGGGCAGTTTGGCACCCGTGATGGGGTTAATGCCGTAGGCACCCGTGAAAGCGCCGCTCACCTTGCGGACCTCAGCCATGCGCTCACGTTCGCTGCGGTTCTTGGTGCGAGTGATGTATTCCTCCACCTCGGTGCGTTGCTCTGGCGTGGTGATTTCCTTTACCAGCTCGTGCTCGGGAGCCAGCACCATGAAAGTCGTGCCGAACAAGGTATCGGCACGAGTGGTGAACACCTCTAAATCGATATCTTTACCGTCCACCTTGAAGATCACCGAAGCACCCATCGACTTACCGATCCAATTGCGCTGCAGGTCTTTCACCGACTCGCTCCAGTCCACGGTCTCGAGACCTTGAAGCAGGCGATCAGCATAAGCGGTGATACGGAGTTGCCACTGCTTCATCGACTTGCGCTCCACGGGGAAGCCACCACGCACCGAGAGGCCGTCGGCCACCTCGTCGTTGGCAAGCACCGTACCCAAGCCTGGGCACCAGTTCACCATGGCCTCGGCTTGATAGGCCAAGCGGTAGTTCATCAGCACCTCTTGTTGTTGCTTCTCGCTCATGGCCTTCCACTCAGTAGCGGTAAAGCTCAGCGGCTTGCTTTCAGCCACGTTGAGACCTTCAGTACCTTTTTCCTCGAAACGGGCAATCAGCTTGCTAATAGGTTGGGCTTTCTGGCAGCCGTTGCAGTAGAACGAGTTAAACAATTGAAGGAAGGTCCATTGCGTCCATTTGTAGTAGCCAGGCTCGCAGGTGCGCACCTCGCGGTCCCAATCGTAGCAGAAGCCGATCTTGTCCATCTGTTCGCGGTAACGGTTGATGTTCTTCTCGGTCGTCACGGCTGGATGGGTACCCGTTTGGATGGCATATTGCTCAGCGGGCAGACCGTAGGCGTCGTAACCCATGGGGTGCAGCACATTGAAGCCTTTCAGCCTTTTATATCTGGCATAAATATCCGAGGCGATATAGCCCAACGGATGTCCCACATGCAGGCCCGCGCCCGAAGGATACGGGAACATATCCAAGACATAGAATTTCGGCTTACTGTGGTCAATATCAACCTTATAGATTTTATTGTCGCGCCAGTATTGCTGCCACTTCTTCTCGATTTCGGTAAAGTTGTAATCCATATAATAGCGATATTATTTGCTGTTTCTAAAGAAACTGCAAAAATACAGAAAATTTGCTTTACGATTGATGCCCGAAATAAAAACTGCAAATCTACCTATACTTTTTAATCAAGAAACAACTAAAATATTGATAAATTGCAATTTATCCGACAGCAAACGACTACAAACGACTACAGTCGACTACAAACGTTTAATCAACGGATAACTCTTGATAGGTGGCATATCTTTGCTGCGTAATAACTAATTGTAGTATCGCTATGGAAACTCCAAAACCCACTAAAATCATCCCAAATGATGTGCAAACAGGAAACATCGAAAACGTCAAGAATGTGATTTATGAGATTCGCGGCCAAAAGGTAATGTTGGATAGCGACCTTGCTGATATGTACGAGGTTGAAGTGGCACAACTCAAACGACAGGTACGCCGTAATATTGAACGTTTTCCTGAAGACTTCATGTTTGAGCTGACGCCCGACGAAGTCTCCACTCTAAGGTGCCAAAATGGCATCTTAAAAACAGGACGAGGACAGCACAGCAAATATGCACCCTTTGCCTTCACAGAAGAAGGTGTGGCTATGCTTTCTGGGTTACTTCGCAGTAAAATTGCCATTCAAGTAAACATTAATATTATGAGAGCTTTTGTTGCTGTTAGACAAGCCGTCGCCGCCTTTCAGGCGTCTGAACTGCGATATGAACAGCTCTCACACAAGATGGATCAGTTAAACGCCTATATCGAGGAAATCCTGCATGATCAGAATGACATCAATGAGCAGCAAGAACAGACCAACTTGGAAATAGCCATACAAATAGAAGCCCTCAACGATGCCCTTGATAAATTAAGAGAAACAAAAGCCCAACCTCGCAAGCGGATTGGTTACAAACCTGAAGAAGAAAATCTTAATCAAACAAACTCATCTCCCCAGTAGGCTTAATCCGAGTCTTCCCCAAATGCTTGTACGCCAAATCGGTGCACTCGCGGCCACGAGGCGTGCGCATGATGAAGCCTTCCTGGATAAGGAATGGCTCACAGACCTCTTCGATGGTGCCGGGATCCTCACCCACTGCTGTGGCGATGGTGTTGACACCCACAGGACCTCCCTTGAACTTGTCGATGATGGTGGTGAGAATCCTGTTGTCCATATCGTCAAGGCCGTGCTCATCTACGTTGAGGGCCTTCAAGCCTACTTTTGCGATGTCTAAGGTGATGGTACCGTCGCCTTGGATCTGAGCAAAGTCGCGAACGCGACGCAACAACATGTTAGCAATACGCGGTGTGCCACGGCTGCGGCGCGCAATCTCGAAGGCTGCCGTGTCGTCGATGGGTACATTGAGAATACCTGCCGAGCGCTTCACGATCTTCGACAAAGTCTTTGCGTCATAATACTCCAAACGTTGCTTGATGCCGAAACGCTCACGCAAGGGTGCCGTCAGCATGCCGCTACGAGTAGTAGCACCAATCAAGGTAAAAGGATTTAGCGTGATTTGGATGCTGCGCGCACTTGGTCCCGTCTCAATCATAATATCGATGCGGAAGTCCTCCATGGCGGAATAGAGATACTCTTCCACCACAGGACTGAGGCGGTGGATCTCATCAATGAACAGCACATCGTTAGGCTCAAGGCTGGTAAGCAGACCCGCAAGGTTGCCTGGCTTGTCGAGAACGGGTCCCGAGGTCATCTTCATGCCGACACCCAACTCATGGGCGATGATATACGACAAGGTGGTCTTGCCCAGACCAGGAGGGCCGTACAACAAAGTATGGTCGAGGGCTTCGCCACGCTGGGCAGCAGCCTTCACGAAAACGCGAAGGTTGTCGACGACCTGCTTCTGTCCGGCAAAACTGTCGAACATATCAGGACGCAAGGCGTTTTCGAGGTCTTTCTCGGCCTTGGAGAGATGGGAAGCGTTGGCGTCTAAATTGCTATTCATCATTCAATTTTGTGTGCAAAGATACAACTTTCATCGGAAATTTGCATGTCATCAAAAAAATGTATCTTTGCAGTCTCAACTCTTAAGTTATGAAACGCATCCTTTGTTTGATCATATTCATGGCGTCGGTCACTTTTGGCTTTGCGCAAAGCCGTGGCTCACTGCATGTTGACCAGGACAGTCGCATCGAAAGCCTCATCGCCAAGCAGCGTTCGCTTTATAAGGTAGACAGCTCGTATAACGGCTACCGCATCCACATCTTCATGGAAATCGGCAACGATGCCCTTGACCACGCCAAGGCAGTGAAAGCCCAGTTTGAGCGGGCCTTCCCCGACATTCCTATCTATCTGACCTACGTGGAGCCGCACTTCCGCCTGCGCGCCGGCGACTTCCGCAACCGCGTGGAAGCCGAGAAATGCTTGCGACAAATCAAACCACGATTTAAGGAGGCCTTCGTCACACAAGACAAGATCTTCAAACCGAAAATCGACATGAACAAAAACGAAGAATGACGCAAATTTGCGTCATTCTTTGTTTATCCACCGCATCACATTCTCGACCACGATGCCCAGCCGGAGGACAAAGGCCTCTTCGGTGGCAAAGCCGATATGCGGCAACATGATGAGATTAGGCGCAGCAAACAAGGGGTTCTCAGGCTTCAAAGGCGGTTCCGTGCCGTAGACATCCGTAGCCGCACCAGCGATTTTTCCTTGTTTCAAGGCATCAGCCAAAGCCAGTTCGTTCACGACGGGACCACGTGCCGTATTAATCAATATGGCACTCGGCTTCATCAAGGCGAAGTCCTTCTCGGTGATGAAATCGCGGGTGTCGGCATTCAAAGCGATGTGCAGAGTGACGATGTCAGATTTCCTCAACAAAGTCTCCTTGTCCACGAAAGTCACACCCTCGATCTGCCTGGGCGTGCGGTTCCATGCCAACACCTTGCAGCCGAAAGCATTAGCCAACTTAGCCACACGTTGCCCGATATTACCCATGCCGATGATGCCGATAGTCTTGCCACCGATTTCACGTCCAGGCATGATGCCTTTACGGTTGCATTGGCGCGTAATCGCATCGTTTTCGAGTACTTTACGATACACGTCAACCATCATGGCGACGGCCAGTTCAGCCACTGCCTCGGTACTGTAGCCCGCCGCGTTCTTCACGATGATGCCACGCTTTTGGCATTCTTCCATGTCGATGTGATCCAGGCCCGTGAAGGCGATGGAGAGCATCTTCAAGTTGGGGCAAGCATCCAAGAAATCCTTGCGCAACGGAATGTTACTCTCGATGACGACCTCCGCGCCCTCAGCACGGCGTTTCAACTCATCGGGATTCTCGTTGCGGTCGGGATAGATGACAACCTCGTGGCCTGCTTTTTTCAATCCCTCGCAGGCAGCTTCAATCTGAGCGACCTTCAAGCCCAGAGGCTCTAAAAAGACGATTTTCATTTCGCGGCAATCATTTCGATTTCGACCAAAGCCTTCTTGGGCAGCTCTTTCACGGCGAAAGCGGCACGAGCGGGGCAGTCGCCCGTGAAATACTTGGCATACACGGCGTTCATCTCACCAAAATAGCTCATGTCGGCCAAATAGCAAGTCGACTTCACCACATTGTCGAAGGTGCAGCCTGCCTCGTTGAGGATGGCCTCAAGGTTCTTCATGCTCTGCTCGGTCTGGGCGGTGACACCTTCAGGCATCTCACCAGTGGCAGGATTGATGGGCAGCTGACCCGAGATAAACACCATTCCGTTGGCTTCAACAGCCTGACTGTAAGGACCAATGGCTCCGGGAGCCTTTGTCGTTGCGATAGCTTTTTTCATGATTAAAGGGGTTTTGAATTATTGTTGATAACTTTATTGGATTTGTGAGCGCAAAAATAAGAAAAAAGCTCATCGCATTTATCGAAATATATTACCTTTGCACACTGAAAAACACAAAGACCTTATGACCTTTAGGGAAGTCATACGCAAACTCAACAACCGCTACGTGTACGCCACATTGCTGTTTCTGATCGTCATCCTCTTCATCGACCAGTTCAACCTCTTCGACCAATTCAAACTGAGCCGTTCGTTGAAAGACAAGAAACAGCAGATCGAATACTACGAAAAGCTAGTCCCGGAAAGCAAGGCTTATCTTGAGGCCTTGCAAACCGACACCACCACCATGGAAAAGGTGGCCCGCGAGCAGTATTTGATGAAGCGCGACAACGAAGTCATCTATCTAATTGAGACAAAAGAATGAAGCCTTCCTTCTGCATAAAGGTCCTTCCTCTCCTTCTCCTCGCTATTATTCTCTTCTCAGCCGAAACGCTTTTCGGCCAATCGCATACTTTAAGCGGCAAAATCACCGATGAACGCAATCGCCAGCCACTGGCCTTCGTCAACGTGGTCATCAACGACGGGCAACAAGGCGTCATCAGCGACATCGACGGCCGATATAGCATCACAGCCAATGAGCCCATCACGAAGGTGAAGTTCTCGTCCATCGGCTACGAGCCCAAAGACATCAACTTGCAAGCCGGCCAAAACAAGTGCAATGTCGCACTCACACCCAAGACTTTTGAGTTGGGCGAAGTCACCGTCGAAGCCGGCGAAAACCCCGCCCACCGCATTATCGACAGCCTGATGGCCCACCGCAAGGCCAACAATCCCAACTCGCTCGAGTCCTATAGCTACCACATCTACGACAAGATGGTCATCACCGTCGACAGCAGTAGCTTCGGCCAGGCCGTGGCCAACGACACGGCCATGCAGATGGCCGACCTGCACTACTTCGACAGCATCATGAAGAAGAGCGACCTGATGGTGATGGAGACGGCCTCGGAAGTGATGTTCATGGCGCCCGACCGCAAGCTGCAACACGTGCTGGGCACCAAGATTGCAGGCATGAAAGAGCCCACTTTCATGTATATGGTCAGCAGCATGCAAAGCGTCAGTTTCTACGACGAAACCGTCAGCATCACAGGCACCGACTACGTCAACCCCATCAGCCGCGGGAGCAAGACACGCTATTTCTTCACTTTGGAATCGGTCCATCCCATCGGGCAAGGCGACTCGCTCTATGTGATTTCGTTTCACCCTATGCGCGGCAGCTCTTTCAATGGTCTTCGTGGCACGATGACCGTCAACAGCGACGGCTGGGCCTTACAAAGCGTGAAAGCCTCCCCCGACGTACAAGACGGGCTCTTCAAGGCAGACATCCAACAACTGTACCAAAAAGTGGAAGGACAATGGTTTCCTAAGCAACTGAACCTCAACCTGATATTCCCTAGCATGGTGGTCAGCATGGACGATGCCTCCTTCCCCATGGCTGCCATCGGAAAGAGCTATTTGAACGACATTGAAATCAATCCTGACATCAGTAAACGACAATTCTCCGACATCGAAGTCAAAGTAGACCCCGACGCGGCTTTTCGTGACGAAACTTTTTGGGACGCGCACCGCATCGACTCGCTGACGGAACGGGTAAAAGCCACCTACATCCTCGTCGACTCCCTCACTCAGGGCACCGACATCTTTGACCGTGTGCTAGGCCTCACCGACAAACTCATGACCGAATCCGCTCTCCCCATCGGCTGGTTCAACCTCGATATTGACCACATCATCAACATTTCAAGTACCAGAGGTGTGTATCTGGGTTTAGGGGGCAGCACCAACGACCGACTCTCACGCTGGTTCAGCATCAATGGCTCATTCGGCTATTGGACACGCATCAAGAGCTGGGACTACGGCGGTGGCATGAAGCTGAAACTCAACCGTCAGCGCCAGATGGAACTCGCCTTCCAATACAGCCACAGGTCGGAACCTATGGGTGAATTTGGCGGCATGCTCGAGTTGGACAACGGATCTGTCTTTTCCACCGACAACTACAAATACACCTTCTACGAAAACATCCGCACGCGGCGCGACCGCTTCGACCTGAGCTATTCAACCCGCTTTGCTCATCATTTCAAGGCCTATCTCAACCTCAGCAGGAGCCACAAACACTATACAGAGCAATTCTACCTCAACCCTTCCGATGTGCAGACCGAAGGCCGTTTCACCGTCGCTGAGCTTAAACTCAGATTTGCCTATAAAGAGAAGTTCCTCAGCACCCCACAAGGCATCCGCTCCTTGGGCACGCTCTACCCCATCGTTTGGGTGTCTTACCAACATGCCTTCCCCAACGTGTTGGGTGGCGAGTATGAATACGATCGTTTCAAATTTGAGGCGTCGAAGAATTTCTACACCCCCTATCTCGGTGTCGCCAAGGTCCTTTTGCAAGCTGGTTATGCTACCGAGACCTGTCCTGTCATGGAAACATTCAACATTTTGGGCACGTACGAGCGCGTCGGCATATACTCCCCGGGGAGTTTCAGCACGATGCGCCTGGATGAGTTCTTCTGCGACCGCTTCGTTGCCCTCTATCTGAGCCACAACTTCAGTGGCATGCTTTGGAAGACCAACTCACCTGTGTTCAAGCCCGAACTCTCGATCGTCACCAACATCGGATGGGGCGACATGCGTCGCGCCGAGGCCTATCCCGACAAGAACTTCAAGACCATGGAAAAAGGTTATTTCGAAAGCGGCATCGTCATCAACGGGCTCCTGGCCAACCCTATGGCCAAGTTGGGTTTAGGCGTGTTCTACCGTTACGGACCCTATAGCCTGCCCAATGTATGGGATAACTTTGCTTGGAAATATAGTGCTTCTATTGGTTTTTAGTTTAGAGTTATGAAGAAGATACTTTTATTGATGATAGGGCTGACGGTTCTTGCGTCATGTGGAAAACAGCCTAAAAAGATGTTCCTCCAAGGCCAGGCGCAAGGCTCCTACTATGCCGTCACTTATTATGATTCGTTGGGCCGCAACTTCCAGCGCGACATCGACTCCATCTTCCATGCCGTGGACGTTTCGGTCAACCTGTGGGTCGACACCTCAGTCATCTCCAAGGTCAACCGTAACGAGGAGGTCACGCTCGATGCCATCTTTATCGACAACTTCAATATCGCCCAAGAGGCGGCACGACTGTCCGACGGCTATTTCGACCCCACCATCTCGCCCATCGTGGCCGCTTGGGGCTTTAGTTACAAACATGGCGACAGCATCACGCCCCAACTCATCGACAGCCTAAAGCAATTGGTCGACTACCGCAACGTACACATCGAGAACGGAAAAGTCGTCAAAGCCAACCCTGCCATGACCTTGGATTTCAACGCCATAGCTCAAGGCTACACCTCCGATCTGATTGCCTCATTTTTAGATAGCCGCGGTATCAAAAACTATTTGGTCGACACGGGCGGAGAGATCATGGCTCGAGGCTGCAAACCCAACGGCCAGTCATGGATTGTGGGCATCGAGAAGCCTGCCGAAAACTGGGACTCGGAGCAGGTGGTGCAAACCCGTGTGGCTTTGCGCGACAAAGGCTTGGTCACCTCGGGCAGCACCCGCAAATACGTGGAGCGCAACGGCAAACGCTATTCCCATTGCATCGATCCCAACACAGGTTATCCCGTCGAGCATCAACTGCTCAGTGTGACCGTATTGGCCGAAAACTCCGTCTGGGCCGACGCCTTGGCTTCCATCTGCATGGTGATGGGCTTGGAAAAGTCGCTGCCGCTCATTGAGAGCATGGACGGTGTGGAAGCGTATTACATCTACGTCAACGAGAAAAACGAATTGGAAACCTTTGCCACAAAAGGGTTTAGCGTTATAGATTAAATATCGATATGGAAAAAGAAGAAACCAAAACCGAAGAATCTACTGGAGTGTATTTGAATGGGATCTACACCACTGGTCCTGATGTTTATGTATTAAGCAACAGACAAAACCCTAGAAGCGCCTTCATGTTGCCCCAAGAATATGGAGAAACAAATCAAACAGACACCCCATCACCCCAAGAGGTCGAAGAAACAAAAGACCAGGCTCCGTCAGATGGGCCGGTGTGTCCACAATGCGGCAATGCCATCATTGGAGATCCGAAATTCTGCTGTGAATGCGGGTTAAACCTACAATGAGGCCAAAAACACGCCAGAATTAGACATGAAAAAAACCCTAACTGACTAACCATCAATTAGGGTTTGCTTGTTTGCTGTACTCCCGCAGGGGGTCGAACCCTGGACACCCTGATTAAGAGTCAGGTGCTCTACCAACTGAGCTACGGAAGCATCGTTGAACCTTTCGGTTTGTGGGTGCAAAAATACAACCTTTTTTCGTTCCCACAATGTTTTTTCTTCAAAAAAATTACTATTTATCGCAAATAGTTGTAAACCAGTTTATTGCCTTGTAAACCAAACTTTAAATTCAGCTACGCGCGCCTTGCTGACAATGATCTTTTCGGGCGTTTCGACATACAAATTGATGGCCAACTTGTTGCCAAACCACACCGACACATCCTTGATGGACTGGCGTGCAACGACAAACTGACGGTTGGCACGGAAGAATTCATGCGGATCAAGCTCGCTCATCACATCGTCCAAAGTGTGATTCATATAGAAAGTCTTCCCGTCCGTGGTCACGATTTTCAGCGTCTTGGCATCAATATATATGTATACGATATTGCTGACCGGAAGCGGTATGAACTTGTCACGCTCGGGCAGAAGGAAATAATTCCTGTATTTCTTTTTCTCGCTCAACTGGGTCAAAAGCGCTTCGATCTGGCTGTTGCCAACAGGTTTCTCCACCAATGAATGGTATTTGTTCAAGGCGCGCTCCAAGGCCTCCTTGCTAATGGGCTTCAGCAAATAGTCGATGCTGTTCACCTCAAAGGCCTTAAGGGCATATTCGTCGTATGCCGTGGTGAAGATGACCGGACAGGTGATGGTGACACGCTCAAAAATAGCAAACGATGAGCCGTCGGCCAAATGGACGTCCATAAACATGAGGTCGGGCATGGCGTGACTAGCAATCCAATCCACGCTGTCCTCGATGGATTCAAGTATGCCAACGATTTCGATACCTGGGCTGACCTCCACAAGAAGCTTCTTCAGCGTCTTGGCAGCCATCACTTCATCTTCAATTATCAGTGCTTTCATAGTGTGTGATCGTTTTGTTTAAGAGGCAAAGTTACACTAAAAATCTTTCCATCGTTGAAAATTTCCACATTTTCATTCCATTTTATCCGATAACGCTCCGCCAAATTGGCCAAACCAATTCCCGTTCCTTCTTCTTTGCCAATTTTTGGTTGAATTTTATTACTAATTATCAAGTGATTAGCATCGTCAGTATGAATATGCACCATCAGTTGTTGCTTCGACGAGATAACATTGTGCTTGATGGCGTTTTCTATCAACCCTTGGATTGAGAGTGGCAACACATAATGGTTGTCGTACGCATCATGATCGATGCCATGGTCAAAAGCCAAGTTGTCGCCATAGCGCATCTTCATCATCCGACAATAGGAACGCACACAATCCAGCTCTTCAGCCAAAGTCACCACCTCTTTGTTCTGCAAGGTGTAGCGCAACACGACCGACAATTGTTGGATGAATTCTTCCGCCTTGTCGGCATCGTCCTCAATCAGCGACCGCAACGTGTTCAACGAATTGAAAAGGAAATGTGGGTCAAGCTGGTTCTTCAAGGCCTCATAACGCGAGTTGAGGTTCTCGGCACGAAGCGTTTCGTTTTCCACGGCTATCCTCTTTTCATAGTAAAGGGAACGTTGCAGATAACTGAACACAAATGCGATGGCCACCAACATAAAGTCACCCAACATGCCACGGCTGATATAGCCCATCAACGAGCGCTGCGGACCAGGTCCGTAGGGCCAGATATACAATTGCACAAGCGTACAAATAGAACTTAAAAAACATGCAAGCAACAACGAACCGATGACATTCAGCATCAACTCGTCTCGATGCCGTCTATAGGTCCTGCCCATAACCCATCTGTTGAAGAGAAACACTGAAAAAATCATCAAAAAGGTAAACGGGATGTTGAACAGCAAGATGGTCGAGAACTTCGGTTTCACAAATTTATAACCTGGCTGGAACCGATCGGCCTGAAAAAGGGCAGGCCATCGTTTTTGAATCTCACCAAATGCCAGTTCGTTCTGACCTACCACATGCTCTTTTTCCGGTTCTACCACTTCTTCATCACTTGAACTGGCGAACGAGGGACGACCGAAATAGTGACTCAGCGCAAACAGGGCATAATAGGCAATCGTTATGGCAAGAGACATCATAACAATCCTTTTCAGCGAAAGGTAGTTGTCGACCGTATTAATTGTGTGTTTATTCATAACACAAATGGTTTGTTATTCGTACCTCAAAGCATTGATGGGATCGGTGCGTGAAGCTTTCAAAGCGGGGAAGAAACCCGAAATGAGGCCCAAAATGGCGCACGACACAAAGGAGATAAACATCCAAGGCACATTGACAATATAAGGCATCGACATGGCCAAAGAAACCACATAAGAAAGCAACAAGCCCAGCAAAAGGCCAATCACGCCACCGATAAGGCTCAGGATGATACTCTCGGTAAGAAACTGCATCAAAATGGCAGAGTTCTTGGCGCCAATGGACATGCGCAAGCCAATTTCCTTGGTACGCTCAGTCACCGTGACATACATGATGTTCATGATGCCGATGCAACCCACCAGCAACGATATCAAAGCAATGGCGACCAACACTGTGGTGATCATGCCTGTCATCGACGACATCATCTCCAACATCTCCTGCTGGGTGCGCACCTCGAAGTCGTCAACTCCGCCCTCAGGAATCTTGTGAGAGGCACGTAGAATGCTCTCTATTTCCTCCACTGCAGCCTCAGCCACATTTTCGGATGCAGCAGAACATACAATTTGCTGAATATAGTCTACACCCAACATGCGCTTTTGCACGGTGCTGTAAGGCATCACCACAAGGTCATCCTGGTCCATGCCCATACCGTTCTCACCACGTTCTTTCAAGGTTCCGATAACTTTGAAAGGCATATTGCCCACACGGATGGTCTTGCCGATGGGATCCTCGCCGTCATCAAAGAGATTCTCCACGATGGTCTGACCTATCAAGCCGACCTTGGCGTATTTTTTCACGTCGTCATCAGTGAAATTCACACCCGTGGCGATTTCGTATTTCCTAATATCCAAGTAATCCGGCGAACCTCCATACACTGTTCCCGACCAGTTTTTGGAACCGTTCACCAACTGACCAGCGCTGTTCACCACAGGGCTGACCATAGTAACGTTTTTGGCGCCTTTGGCTATCAACTCACAATCCCTGACCTTGAGCGACTGCACGTTGCCCGAACCCATGCTCACGCCACCTCTCCTTTGATTGGCACGCATCACCATGATGAGGTTGGTGCCCATGTCGGAGAGCTGGTTGGCCGTGCTCTGCTTCAGTCCCTCACCTAAGTTGACCACCGCAATGACGGCGGCAATGCCAATCACGATACCGAGCATGGAAAGAGCGGTGCGCGTCTTGTTGCGCAGCAGGGCTTTCGCCGAAATCCTTATGAGATTCAGTATATCCATATCAATAATCGTTTTCTACGGGCAATGCCGCAAGGGCTTCAGCCGCCGATTTGGTCGCCACGGACTCATCACGAAGGATGTGACCGTCGCGCAAGAATATCGTTCTACTGGTAAATACCGCAATGTCAGACTCATGCGTCACAAAAGCGATGGTCTTCCCCTGCTCGTGAAGGCTTTGGAAGAGGCTCATGATTTCGTAGGAGGTGCGGGTATCGAGGTTACCCGTGGCTTCGTCGGCTAAAACAATGACGGGGTCGTTGACCAAGGCACGAGCAATGGCCACACGCTGCTGCTGACCACCCGAGAGCTGGTTGGGCATGTGTCCCATGCGGTCTTTCAAGCCTACCAATTCCAAAGCATGCTGCGCCTTTTCGTGACGCTCGCGGTGCGACACATCGGGATTATAGACCAAAGGCAGCTCCACGTTCTCCAAAGCCGAGGTGCGCGGCAAGAGGTTGTAGGACTGAAACACAAAACCAATCTTACGGTTACGAATCTCTGAAAGCTCGTTTTTGGTCTTCGTCCTCACCGAGATGCCATCAATGTAATACTCGCCTGCCGTAGGTTGGTCGAGGCAACCGAGGATGTTGAGCAAGGTCGACTTGCCGCTGCCCGACGAGCCCATGATGCTCACAAACTCCCCCTGGCAGATGTCGAACGACACGCCCTTGAGGGCATGCACCTCCTCACTGCCTACGACGAACGTCCGCTTGAGGTTCTCAACCTTGATGATGGATTGCCGTTCGCTCATGATTATTTCTGGCCACCTGAGTTGCCACCTTTATTGTTGTTATTGTTCCTATTCCTACCGGGAGGGCCGGGCATGAAAGGATTCTCTCCCTTCTTCACTGCTTTTTCCTTGGCGACAAATTGTGCCGACAACACAACGGAGTCGCCAGCCTGCACGCCTTGCTCGATGATCTTATAGGCGCCATCGCTCATGCCCACTTTCACGGGACGCGGCATCATATCGGCACCCTTCTTCAACCACACCACCGAATGACTTGTTGCCGACGACTTGTCCATCTGCGGACGTTCACCTTGCGGTGGCTCAGGACGTTGACCTTCGGGTTTGTCAGCTTTGCGGATGGCCTTCAGCACCGCCTCGTCGGGCGTGAAGTTGAAAGCCTCTGCAGGCACGGCTAAACCCATTTGCTCTTCTGTGACAATGGTCACGCTGGCAGTCATGCCAGGGAAGAGTTTTTGATCGGGGTTGGGTGCCTCGATAATGACAGTATAGGTCACCACATTGCTCGTGGTGGTAGGTTTCATGCGGATTTGGTTCACGGTGCCTTCAAACACATCGTCCATGTAGGCGTCGACGGTGAAGGTCACCCTCTGTCCCACTTTCACCTGCCCGATGTCAGCCTCGTCGACATCGGCTTCCACCTGCATCTTGGTCAAGTCGTTGGCCAAGGTAAACAATGTAGGTGTGCTGAACGAGGCAGCCACAGTCTGGCCCACCTCTACGGCACGGTCGAGCACGATGCCATCGATAGGCGAATAGATTTCGGCATAGGCCAAATCAACACGCGCCTGGTCGTATGAAGCTTGAGCGTTTCGCTTGCTCATCTGCGCCTGCGTGTATGAGTTCTGCGCCTCTTGGTAGGCAGCCAATGTGGCGGCATTCGCCTCATAGAGCTGTTTGGTACGCTCGTATGTCAGCTTGGCGTAGTTGAGCTGACTCTCGGCCGAAGTAAGGCTCGCCTTGGCACGGCTAAGGCTCTGGTTAAGGGTCTGCTTGTCCAATTCGGCCATCAATTGACCTTTCTTTACCACGTCGTTGAAGTCGACATAGATTTTTTCCACCTTACCCGACACCTGGGTACCAACTTCAACGGTCTCCACCGGTTCGATGGTACCTGTCGCAGTGACGGTATTCTCAACGGTATACTCCCCCACCACATGGGTTCGGATCACCAACTCCTTGTTTGCTGATTTCGTCAACTTGACGATGACTATCGCGGCAATGGCCAAAACGACAATGCCCAAGATAATCAGCCATATTTTTCTTTTTTTCTTCATATATCGTATTATTCAATTTTTGTTTATCTTCCGGCTGCCACGGTTTGACAGCCCTACAACTCTAAACTCTAAACACTCAACTCTAAACTTATAACTCTATCCGCTTGCCCATATAGACATCCAAAATCTTCCGTTTCATCAACAAGGAATATTTATTCTGTATGTAGGAATTCAGCGCGTTCAGATAATTGTTTTGCTGTTGCAACAGCTCCACCGTGGTGATGTTACCGTATTGATACTGCATGTTGTATGCATTGAAGCTCTTGCTGTAAGCGTTTTCCTTGACTTGCGAAACCTGGTAGGCATTGTAGGCCGACACCACATTTCGGTGGGCCTGAACTGCCGCTTGGCGCACTGCGAGAGTCGATTGTTCGTAGTCCAACTGGGCTTGTTCCAAGGCGATGCGACTCTTTTTCACATTGGCTTTGGTTTGTCCACGGCTATAAATCGGGATACTCATCGAAACGCCTACTGACTCGGTCGGTGTGCCATACCATTTCGAATTGCCATCGCTGTCGTACGACAAAATGCCCATGCCCACGTTGGCATTGGCCGAGATGGAAGGGAAGTAATTGCCCCGCGCCAAGTCGACGCTCTTCTCAGCCAAACGGATGTCATAGTCGCTCATGCGCAGGTCGGGCATGGTTTCCATAGCAAGGCTGACCGCCTCCTCTTCAGTAGGCAAGGTCTCTTTCAACATCTCAAGATTATCGGTGTTGGGAGCAACAATTTCCAAATCATCGGATGGGTTCATCGATAACAACACTTTAAGGTCAAGCAAGTTGTTCTCGATGTTGATGCGAGTGTCCGCAACGTTGTTCGAGTCACTGTAGTATTGCGCCTCAAGCAGCAAAAGGTCGCTCTCAAGGATGGTGCCCAAGCGATGACGCGCCTGACCTTGCTTCAATTGCGCGCGACTGGTGTTGAGCACCTCTTGCTGGTAACTCACCAATTCCTGATTACCAAGAATGGTGAGGAAACTTTGCAGAATTTGCAAAGTGAGTTGGTTGTCGTAGCGTTGCAACTGCACCTCATTACGCTCCACGTTAAGACGGTTCTGCTCAATGGTGTTGTTGATGTTGCCACCTTGGTAAATCGTCACTGAGGAGCCCACACCTACGTTGCCCGATGTGGACCAACCGTTCTCGTTGTTAGAAAGATTTTGTCCCACCGAAGCGCTCAAACTAGGCAATCTTTGCTGTTTCGATTGCTCGTAGGAGGTCTCCAGCGACTTGCCCGTCAGTTCCATCGTCTTGCGCTCATAACTATTGGCAAAAGCAAAACGCAAGCAATCCTCCAACGTAAAGCGATAGGACTGATGCTCTTGTGCTATACCCGAAAACACAAGAGACACAAGAAAGACAGATAGAAATATCTTCTTATAAACCACCATAATACATTAGTTATCAAACGCAAAAATAGAAAAAAAACACCAAAATGATAAAAATCAAGAAAAATTGTCTTCTGATTAGTTTTTTGTATATTTGCAGTATCATAAAAGTCTTTTCTAAAAGAAAATATATCGGAAAACAAACCATTTCATTAAAATAACTAATTAAAATTCAAAACGTTATGAAAACAGGTAACAAATTCTTCGCCGAATTGCTCGGCACATTCGTTTTGGTGTTTGGCGGTTGCGGTACCGCCGTTTTCGCCGGTAGAGCCTTTGGATTCCTTGGCGTTTCCATTGCCTTCGGTTTGACCGTTGTAGCCATGGCATACGGTGTCGGCCACATCTCGGGTGCCCACCTCAATCCCGCCGTCAGCTTCGGCGTTTGGGCCAATGGCCGCATGAGCTTCAAAGACATGCTTATTTATTGGGTGGCCCAAATCATCGGTGCTATCTGCGCTGCTGCCCTTATCTATGGCATCGTGAAATGCGGTAATATCGAACCTGGCAATTTTGCTGCCAATGATTTTGGTGCCGACCTCGCCAAGTGCGGTCCTAACTATTGGGACATCAACATGTGGGGCGCCCTGATCATTGAAGCCGTCCTGACCTTCGTGTTCCTTATCGTTATCCTCGGCGTCACCGACGACCGTCACGCCAACGGCAAGTTTGGTGGCCTTGCCATCGGTCTCACCCTGGTACTCATCCACCTCATCAGCATCCCGCTGACCAACACTTCGGTCAACCCCGCCCGTTCTATCTCACAGGCCATCTTCGCTGGTGGTTCGGCTCTTAGCCACTTGTGGGTCTTCATCGTGGCTCCGCTGGTTGGCGCTGGCCTCGCTGGTCTGGCATACAAATGCCTCGGCGGCTGCAAGAAGTGCGAGAAATAATCTCTGCCGAATAAGCTAATATCAAAAACTTACTGGCCGTTTCATTCGCTGGTGATTCCGGCAAATGAAACGGCCTTTTTCATTTACTAAAACAAACGACTATGAAAAAGACACTACTATTGCTTGTCCTCTTCTCCCTTTCATTAAGTTTGGCCGCACAGCAACCTGCCACACGGGCCTTCATCAATGAAGACGGCATCATCAAAACCGAAAGCGTACTCACCCAACTGCCACCAGCAAGCCGCGACGGCTTGACACCCATGCCTGGCTTCCCGCTGAGCTTCAGTTCCAACACCACCTACAAACCCATGCGCGGTTTAGCCCTTGCCGACCTCAACAACGACGGTGCCGATGAAATCATCCTCTGCCACAACGATGAAATCAACGTCATCGACGGACAAGGCAACATCCTTTGGACCCAACCTTTGGTTGGAGGCATGGCCCAGTATCCTGCTGCTGTCGGCGATATTAACAAAGACGGAACACTTGAAATCGTAGCCCTAACCGCTTACGGCAACGCCCGCGGCGGCATCAACGTTTTCGATGCGTCGGGCAACATCTTGATGGCAACAGTCACCAACAACAACCCACTCATCTGCGCTCCTGTTTTGGCCGACCTCAACAACGACAGTGAATTGGAGATCATCTTCTGCGGTCGAGGAAAGGCCTCGGCTAGTATCTCAGCTGGCATCCATGCTTGGAACCTACAAGGCGAAGAAATCGAAGGCTTCCCCTTTGAGCTGCCTTCTACACCTGCTTTCACTCCTACCTTGGCCGACATCGACGGTGACGGTTCCCTTGAGATGTTTGTTTCAACAACCACCGCTTTGTATTGCGTCAGTCATACTGGCGAAGAGATATATAGGGTGGACAGCGAAGAAGCCTACAAATACTCCTATCAATCGCCGCTCGTTGTTGACTTCGAAGGTGATGGCAACTGGAGCATCGTTGGTGCTTGCCATGGTGACAATCCGAACCATTATATGCGTGACGCCCACACGGGCGAGTATCTGGCTGGATGGCCTAAACCTGTCTCCTACTGGACCTACTCAGCCCCGACGGTAGTCAAAAACGGCGACAAATACGCCATCTTCATGGGCGTCTCTGGCGAAGGCAACGTGTTCTACCAATACGATATGAACGGCAACATAGCTCCTGGATTTCCGCTTAATCTAACCTCAGGTGTCGAAGGCTTCGTCACCGTGGCCGACATCGACGGCGACGGCGAGAACGAAATCATCACCGACTTCAACCTGATGGATGGTGAGCAAGGCTACATTCGTGCTTGGGAGATGGACGGCACCGAGGTGACCGAGGGGTTCCCTCTCCGTCCGCAAGGTCTATCCTATATGAACGGTGCCAATTTCGGCGACATCGACGGCGACGGCAACTTAGAAATCGTCACCTTGACCTACGTACAGAATTTCTCACCTGACGACCCCGTGTATGTGACTGCCTATGCCTTGAACCAACCTGTTGAAAACCTGGTCTTTGGCACTTACAAAGGCGGTAACGACCGCATGGGATGGATTCGCGAAGAAGAGGCGGTCGTCAGCTGTAATCCCGTCCGTGACTTGGAGGCAGAAACCGGCGGTGACGTATCACAAGTGTATCTGCACTGGACCGAACCCGAATCTGGCTCAACGGGCAACCTGTTAGGCTACCTCATCCAGAAAAATGGCGAGCTCCTGGAGGAATTATTGGAAATGCCCGAATATGTGGATAACGAGGTTGAGTTCTTCCAAACATACGAATACGTTGTCATCGCCGTGTTCGACGACAACTGCGAGTCGGCCTGCGCCCCACTTTCGATAGAGTTAATTCCTGATGCCGTCCCAGAATACAGCAAGGAAGCCAAGGTCTATCCGAACCCTGCCCAGAACATGCTTCACATTGAAGGTACTGGTCTCACCGAAGTAGAGGTGTTCAACATCATGGGCCAAAGTGTACTGAACATCAACGATAATATTGAGACAGTCGACATCAGCCATCTGCAAAACGGCATCTATTTCGTGCGTCTCAAAACCAATGACGGAGAAAAGACCGTGAAACTGGTTATCGAGAAGTAAAGATGGCCGGCATCTACATCCATATTCCTTTCTGCAACTCGAAATGCGCCTATTGTGGGTTCTATTCGCTGCCTTCCTTGAAGCTGAAAGAGCAGTTTTGGGAGGCTTTGAAAGCGGAGATTGTTGCACGAAAGGAGTACCTTCAGCGCGGGCCTCATTGCGGGCTTGACCCGCAATCCCCCGCGCTGAAGGGTAATCATGACATGACCATCAACACCATCTATTTCGGCGGCGGCACGCCTTCGTTACTATCCATAAACGAAATCGGCGAGCTATTGCACCTTATTAAGGAGACGTATCCCGTCGCCGAAAACGCTGAAATCACCCTTGAGGCCAACCCCGATACGCTGTCGTTGGAATACCTCGAAGGCTTGCGTCAACTTGGGGTCAACCGCCTCAGCATCGGAATACAAAGCTTTTTCGACAACGACTTACAGTATCTAAGCCGTCGCCATGACTCACATCACGCCCGACAATGCATCGATTGGGCCAAACAAGCGGGCTTCAGTAATATCAGCATTGATTTGATTTATGGTCTGCCCACCTCAAACGCCGAGCAATGGAACCGCAACCTTGACCTCTTTTTTGCATTGGACCTCCCCCACCTCTCGGCTTATGCACTCACCCTAGAGCCCAATGCCATTTTGACCAAACAAATCGAACTAGGAAAGGCGCATCCCGTCAACGAAGAGGATGCCATACGTGATTATGACATCCTCTGCCAACGCGCCAATGAAAACGGTTATCTGCATTATGAGATCTCCAATTTCTGCCGCCGTGGGATGCATTCGAAGCACAATGCCAGTTATTGGTTCGGAACACCATACATAGGCTTCGGACCTTCTGCACATTCCTTCGATGGGATCTCACGGCAATGGAATGTTTCCAGCGTTGAAAAGTATTGTGCACGGGTCCCTGAGCCTGAGGTTGCTGAGCATAGTCGAAGTACCGAAATGCCCTCCTACGAAATAGAAATCCTCTCTCTCGAGCAGCAATACGACGAATACGTCATGCTCCGCCTCCGCACCCACTGGGGCATCGACCTGAAATACATGAAACGCGAGATGGGCGAGCGCTTTTCCACCTATTGCGAAAAACGCGCCCAACCTTTGATTGCCCAAGGCCGCCTCTCACAAACACGGGAATTCCTCTACCTCACCGACGCGCAGATGCTCTTCGCCGATGGTGTGGCAGAGGAATTATTCTGGGATAACTAGTTTTCAAAAGTATATCTTCGCAGCGACTTCACAACTGTTGAAATCGAAATGCCACTGCTTTGTGGTCACAGTTGTACCTGACGTTCCAATATCCATTTTAGATTGCGACCTATTTAACTGTCCTACGGTGGCATCTATCGCAAAATGCTGACTGACACGATATTCCAAAGCGAAATAGTTCACATAAAAGCCCAATGATTTATAAGGATATTTCTCTGTTAAATATTGCGTCTCATGATATTTTGAATTTCCCATTTCAAAAGCTACACCTACTTCAGGCTTATAGTAAAACTTGTCCGCAAGTTTGACATAGTAGGACAAATATGGTTTAAGCCATATAGCAGACGTTTTAACAAAAAGCCATTCAGAATTCTCCTGCCTATCAGGCACTTTGCTATACCCAACACCTACACCCAGCCCCAAAAGGAACCGCTTTGCAACAAAATAGCCAAAACTCGTTTCTAAACCATAATAAGTATTTGAAGGAACGTTAGAAGTGGCATATTGTTGACCATTTGAAGCTTTTGACTTCGTATTTCCAAACCATGAATAACCTGCAAAATCAACAAATTTTTCACCTCTGTCCTGAGCAATAGCCCCTAAAGAAAGAAGAACAACCAAAATAAGTAATGCTAACTTTTTCATAATGCTTGATTTTAAGTGAATACTGTGTGCAAATTTATACTATTTTTCCATTAGTCTTACTATTCCACAAAAAAAATCCCAGTTTTATCCTTATCAACCATTTTCTTTCCTATTTTTGGACTCCCAAATCATTATGACGGACTAAGGTCCCTGAGCCTGCGATCCCTGAGGCCCCTTGAAGGGTCGAAGGGCCGGTTTCTTGAATACAAACACAAACACATTCAATATGCTTAAAATCAAATCATTAATCTTATCCGCTCTTCTGCTCATCGGTCTGAACACGATGGCACAAGACGAAAACGAACAACGCGTCGGCGCCAACTGCACCAGCATCATGGTGGGCAAGAAAGCCTCCACCGACGGTTCCGTCATCACCTCCCACACCTGTGACGGCCGCTATCGTACCTGGATGCAATGGGAACCCGCCGCCGATCATGAAAAAGGTGAAATGCATAAGGTCTACAAAGGCACCATGCACACCGAAGATCCCTTCGACAACCGCAAAGTGGAACTCGCTGGCGAAATTCCCCAAGTGGAGCACACTTATGCCTACCTCAACACCGCCTATCCCTGCCTCAACGAGAAACAATTGGCCATCGGCGAGACCACTTTCTCCGGTCCCGACACCTTGGTCAACAACAAAGGCATGTTCATGATCGAGGAGCTGGAACGCGTCGCCCTCATGCGCTGCGACAACGCCCGTGATGCCATCCAACTCATCGGTAAACTGGTGAAGGAATACGGCTATGGCGACGGTGGCGAGTGCATCACCATCGCTGACAAGAACGAAGTGTGGCAAATGGAAATCCTCGGCGAAGGTCCCGACAAAATCGGTGGCGTTTGGGCGGCCAAGCGCATCCCCGACGATGAGGTGGGTGTTTCGGCCAATATCGCCCGTATTGGTAAGCTGGAGCGCAAGAGCAAGGACTTTTATTGCTCCGACAACTGTGAGGCCGTAGCGAAGAAATATGGCCTTTGGGACGGCAAGGGCGACTTCGTCTTCTGGAAGGCTTTCCGTTCCTCCTATGGCGGTGGCAAGAACTACAGCGACCGCGAGTTCTTCATCCTCAGCCAGCTGGCTCCCTCGCTGAACCTCAACCGCGACATGCCCGAACTGCCTTTCTCGGTAAAACCCGACGAAAACGTTGACGTGCGCAAGGTGATGGAACTATTCCGTAGCACCTACGAAGGCACCGACATGGACATGACCCGCAACGTGAAGATGGTCGCCAAGAAACGCACCGACGACGGTGTGGTTGAAGACACCATCATCAGCCCCATTGCCAACCCTTGGGTGGGCAGCGCGATGATGAACACCATTAATTACCTCGCTCCTGGCACCATCAACTTCCAACGCACCGTCGCCGTGGCATGGAGCAGCTACCACCACATCATCCAATGCCGCAGTTGGATGCCTGACGAAATCGGTGCCATTTGTTGGATGGCCTGCGATAACCCTGGTCAAAGCCCTCGCATCCCTATCTTCTCAGGCTCCACCGCCCTGCCTGAAGGTTTCGACAAATGCGGCCAACTGCGTTACCGCGATGAAGCTTGGATTTGGCACTACCGCAAAGCTAACAAGTTGGCCACCGTTCAATGGGGCCGAACCAAACAAACCCTGCTCGGTACTGCCAACCGCTTCGAACAAAAGGCATTCGATGAAATCCCCGCCCTTGAAGCCCGCGCCAAAGCCTTGATTGCGGAAGGCAAAAACAAGGAAGCCACCGAGCTCCTCAACCAATACACCTCAGACTTCGCCGCTTCAACACGGCAAGCCTGGAAGGAAATGGAAAACAAGTTCTGGTACTGGTTTGGGATGGGATTCTAAAAAGAAAGGAGAGCTTCAAAGCTCTCCTTTTCTTTTAGTGTTGGTCAACTGTGATGATGACTTCGGCATTCATCGAGCCACTCACCTTGATGTGTCCCGTTCGGGGCCTAGGCGATGGCAAGGGATCTACTGTGACAATAAAGCTCCCGTTGGCAAAACCGCTTGTGGGGTTGCATTGCAACCACGGAACGTCAGTCATCACCGTCCATTCCTGATTGGAGATTACTTGTATCTCATACTCGCCGCCTTCGGGACGAACATCAAGTTGGGTAATGTCGGTTTCCAAGAGGTTGGGTTTACCTTCTTGAACAATGACCATGCTGCACAATACTTGTCCATTATGAACGACATTCAAAAAGCCCACCCTGTCATCGGAATCTGAATAGCTGTCGATGATGATATCAAAAGAAGCATCACCTTCGCCTGAAGTGACCGTCGTGAAACCAACCCAATCACTGGCTTGAAGTTGCCAAGAGGTATTGGACGTCACCTGCACATGCTGAATACCACCAATATAGGACACAACCAAGCTATCGGGCTCAATACTAGCCTCAAGCGGATTGTCACCTGCCTCTTGAACGACAAAGAACGTATAAGAAAGGTCACCCGACTTGATGTGGAACTCCATTTCGCGAGGATCTGTCAACTGATTCTGATCAGCCGTTAAAACCACACTGGCATTACCCGTTCCCGACTGCTGCGAAAGCGATAGCCAGTTGCTGGTCAAATCAAACTCCCAATCGGTATCGCAACCGATGGTGATTGTCTTCTCTCCTCCTTCTTTTCCAAACTCAAACTCCAATGGTGAAGCTTCAAGGAAATGTGGGTCGATGGAAGCCTCCTGACGGACAACAAGCATGGCTTGCATATTACCTGACGTAGTGAAAACGACCATGGTTTGACGCATTTCATACAAGGGGTTTTCGCCCAAGGTCACATTGATTTCGGCATCGCCTTGACCTTCCGTTTGGCTTAAGGTCACCCATGCGTCTTCGACAGTGGCCGTCCAACTATCTTCAGTGGTCAAAACCACGCTCTTCGTCTCACCTTCACTCACAAAATCAAGGTTGCTGGGAGTAATCTCAATGTTCAGGACAGGATCCTTCAATTGGACGATATGAACTTGGTCGGAAACTGAGCTGGCACCAACCAATCCAAAAGGATTTCCAAAGGTGACATAACCCGAACGTTCATCCGCATCTTCCATCAGTGGTTCGACAGTTAAAGTAACCATCGCGTCATTCGAGCCTTCGGCAACCGAGCTGGTAACCCATGAAGGCAAAGAGACCTTCCAATCCACATTCGACGACACCATAATGGTGAATTCACCACCATCACTGCCGCATTGAATCTCCTTGGGTGTAACGGTAAGATAATACTCTAGAGCCTCCTGATTGACTGTCAAGGTGGCTGTATTGTCCTTTGTGGTAGCTGTAATCACGGCCGAGCGGAGTTCCTGGGTAGCATTCGCCTCTGCGGCAAGTGTCAATGTGGCATCGCCGTTGCCCGACATGGGCGAAATGGTAATCCAATCCTCACTGGAAGTAAGGGTCCATTCACCGTTCGACTTTAGCGCGACTTCGACCGTGCCGCCTTGAGCATCAATCTCTTGTGTGGCCTTATTAAACGACACTTCAACAGCTTTTTGGCAACCCACAAGGGAGAAAGCCATGGCTGCAACAAATAAAAAGCATTTAAGTTGTTTCATCTTTATTGGTATTAATGAAAAGAATCAGTTTATGTAATAAACGCAATTTAAGCGCGGTTAGTATGCTAGAGTGAAAAAGGTGCGCCGAATCACATCCGACGCACCTTTTTAAACAGACAATCAAAATCTTAGACTTAGAAAATCTCAGTTCTGTTGTCCTTGATCTTTACCTCTTTCCTCAACGAGTTGTAAACTCCGTTGTTAAGGACTCTGTTGGTGAATTGGCTAGTCTTTTCCCTAATGATGCTGCTGTAGTCATTAGTTTCCTCAGGCTGCGTAAACTTCACGTTCTTAATGATAAAGGCACTGGCGTTACCGGCCACGGGGCCAACCTCCTCGCCTTCCTTCATGCCGAGAATCTTGCCAACGATGTCGGCTTCAACACCGAAGTTGCTCAGCACACGCGAATCAATATTGAGATCGGAAACCGTGGTGGACTCGGCACCCAATTCATTCACCATTCTGTTGACATCATTGCCACAAGCTTTCAGCTTATCGACGGCCATCTCACCTTTCTTCTTATTGAGGATCTGGTACTTCGAACGGTCGATAACGACATCCATAGGAGCATAGCCTTCAGGGATGATTCCCGTCAGAGCAGCCACCACCAATTGGTTGTTGTCAAGTTCAAAAATCTTATCGGAAATGTCACCCTTCTTGGTATTCTTGTCAAAAGCCCAGCGAACAATTTCACGCGGATTTTCAAGACCAGTAATCTGATAGGTTGATTTTTCCATGGCAGGCATGGTACGCTTGGTAAGGCCTTGTTCCTCGATAGCCTTGTTGAATTGATCGTAAGTTCTGTTTTCGGCAAAGAACTTGTTAGCCTCGGCATACACATTCTGGTAAGTCTTCGTGCTCCAAGTGATCTTGTGCGTCAAATAGGCCAAACGGGCTTTGGGTTGAGGTTGGGTCTTGTCTGTGACCTTCACAATATGGTAACCAAACATGGTCTCCACGACACCCAGTGAACCCACGGGGCTGTTGATCACGTATTCGTTGAAGGCAGGAACCATAGTGCCATCAGTGAACCAATCGAGGTCGCCGCCTTTATCCTTGGTGGCGTCGGTATTGTACTCGGAAGCCAACTGAGAAAACAGTTCGTCGTTGTTTTTCGTAGCTTTCAGCTGAGCCAGCAATTCGTTGGCCTTGGCTTCGGCTTGTTCCTTGGTGGTGATGGTGTCTTGGCTGCCATAGGCGCCCTTATAACCAATCAGGATATGGCTGGCGCGCAATGAATCGGGACGGTTTTGCATCTCAACGATACGCACCAAGTTGAAAGCATCATCGTTTTCATAGGGGCCATACACATAGCCAACACCGTTGCCATTATCAAAAATGGCTTGTTCGATCATCTCGGGGACATCTTTACGGCCAAGCCAAGTGCTGTCGTAACGTTGGTCGGAGTTGTAGCTGTCGTTCACATAGGCAGCAGCATCTTCGGCGGCTTCAAACTCAGGCTTTCTATCTTGCACAAACTTCAAAGCATCCTGACGGTCTTCCAAAGAAGGTTTGATTTCAAACAACACGTATTCAATGTCGCGTCTTTCGTCCGTCTCGTAGCGTGCCTTGTTTTCCTCATAGAAAGCCTTATTATCGGCATCGGTCACAGTCACCGTCGAATCGGGGATGGTGGTGTAACGCAGAGCGATGACATCAGCCGAAGCCTTCAAGTTCTTGTTCTCATAGTATTTCTTTGCCAAAGGAGTGGGAAGGAAATAGGAAGCCTTCACCAAATTGTCGAACTTAGTCTCCAGACGGTTCTGCTTCACGGCTTTCTCGAAATCGAGCCAACGGTTGTAATACTCAGCCGGAAGGTTATTGAGGTTCTGGAGGTACTCGGTCACACGCTGTTTGTCAACATTACCGTTACCATCGCCAAAGCTCTGAACCACCCAGGGGTGCGGGTTGTCACCCGTCATCTGGTCCATCAGTTCCTCTGAAGTGACACCGATACCAGCGGCTTCGTACTCCTTGGTCATGATGTTATCCTTGATCATCTCTTCCAAAGTGTTGTTGTAGATGCTGTAAGTTTCGGCGGAAGAGAGGTTGTTGTTTGAAGACCTTCTGTTTTCAAGATTCTTTTCCTTGAGCGCTTCATAGTCTCTCACCGAAATCTTGTCGCCATCAACGACGGCCACCGTGGGACCCGTGTTTCTTCCTTGACTCTGGAAAAGGTCTTGTAAGACAAACGCTAACAATGCGATACCAATGATTGCAATCAACAATCCTGAGCGTCTTCTAATTTTTTCAATTGCTGCCATAATACTATTTTTTCTTTGCTATTAAACTTCAAATTTGAGCGTGCAAATTTAGTAAAGATTTCAACTCAAAGGGAATTTTGGTTGAATTTTATTTTTCAAAAGGATTGATTTCCGTATTACACTAATTGAACAATTTGAATATCAATTAGTTATTCTGTAATTGCAATTCCACTTCGTCCAATTTCATGTGGGATGCTTTGAGGATTTTCACCCTATAATTACCGATTTTTAGCACCTGACCCTGCTCAGGAATGCTCTCACAATAATGTAAAATCATGCCCGCCAAGGTCTCGTAGTCATCAGAAACGGGCAAGTCGAGCTTGTAGGTGTCGTTGAGATAGTCTATCTCGAGGCGGGCGGAAAAGACGAAGGTGTTATTGTCCACCACTTTCTCAACCTCCTCTTCCACATCGTATTCATCGTCGATTTCACCGAAAATCTCCTCCACCACGTCTTCCATGGTAACGATACCAGCCGTGCCGCCAAACTCATCAACAACAGCCGCAACTCCTTGACGATGCTGGATGAAATGTTTCAATAGCCGGTCGGCAGTATAGGTCTCGGGAAAAAAGTCAATCTTACGGATGAGATCTGACAAAGCCACCTCACGATGTTCGGCCACAGCCCTAACCACATCGTTCAAATGAACATAACCTACAATATCATCGATGCTTTCGCCAATCACGATCAGTTTCGAGTGCTTGGTCTCCTCAAAACGGGCCTTCACGGTTTCGATACTGTCGGTTAGCTTCACAGACTCAATTTCGTTGCGCGGCCCCATACACTCGCGGAGTTTTACCGAGCGAAACTCCATCACGTTTTGGAACAACTGTATCTCCTGCTGCATATCCTCATCGGCCTCCTCAGGGTCGGCATATTCGGCGATATAATCGTTGAGGTCAACCGTGGAAAAGCGGTATTCCTGCCTATCTACCTTTAGACGAAGTATGTAACGGATGATGAACTCCGAAATGCCCGTGTAAATGAGAATCAAAGGATAGAGCAAGCAATAAACGATGAAAGTAGGCAAAGCAAAGAACGACAGGATGGCATTCGGATTGATTCGAAACAACATCTTGGGAAGGAACTCAGCCACCAGCAGCACAAGCAGTGTGGCAAGGATGGTCTTCACCAGCAGTATCATGAAGTCGTTGTCGAAAGAGATTAATTGCAGCCAATGGTTGACAGGGCCATCCAACAGCTGCGACATGCTCATGCCATAGATGATGAGTGCGATATTGTTGCCCAAGAGCAAAGAGGTCAGAAAACGCGACTGGTCCTTCAAGAACAGCCGGATAATCTTGGCTGAGAAGGTGTTTTTGGTCAGTTCCACCTCCAATTGCAGGCGATTAATGCTGTTGAAGGCAATCTCAAGCCCCGAACAAAGGGCGGAGAAAAATAGGGTAATGGCGACTACAATCCAGCTATTCATGGCTTATTCCTCTTCATCTACATCAAGCAGGGCACTACCCGAATACATGGTATATTCCGAAAAATCCTCAGCCGCCACAAGGCTGTCGGCCTCAATCTGTTTGTCGGGCGTGACAATCTTGACACGTGAACGGGTGTGGATCATTTTCAAGTCCTGATACCAAAACAGTTTGTCGGAATACATTGTCTCGTCACTACCGAAGTTTTGCACTATGACGTTGCCCCTGGCCTCGATGAGTCGCATCTTGCCATAGTTCTTCCCATAATCGGCATGAAGCTCGGTGGTCTTCTTCCCTTTGTCGTACATATAAACATCGAAACCGAGAGGAAATTCCATGATGTCGTCTTCGGTTTCCATTCGTACCATACGAGGTGTATGAAGCTCGAGGTTGATACGTCCTGAGTCGCTGCGATAGAAAACCACGCTATCGGCAATGATGCCCGACAGCGTGTCGTCCGACCCCATGGCTTGCACAATGGCGTCAGGGTTTGAACACGAAAACAACATCACAGCCACGAAGGCTGTGATGTTGAGTAGGATTCCTATTTTCAGGATGTGTTTCAATTACTTTCTGGCTCTGATGGTGGTGGTTTCACCGATCCAGCCGCCGACGTGGAAGGTCTGACCCTCGTTGTAGTCGTTGAAGAAGATGGTCTCTGCCTTCGGGAAGCCAGCGGTGTAAGAGCCAATCATGCGGTTAGCTCTGTCGGCGATTGAAGCGTCGATGGACTTGGCCTTTTGGCACTTGTCGACAGCAGCCCAGTAAACAGCACCTTTTTCAATTTCATCGCTGAACTGCGAAGCACTTGCGGCATAGAGCTGGGCGATGATGAGGTAAGGTTCGCCGGCCGTCGGGTCAACCTGAGCAGCTCTTCTTGCGATGTCGCGGGCTCTTCCGAGGCTACCCATGTTCTGGTAGCACATGGCCAAATTGCGGTAGGCACGATACTTACGGTCGTTGTTGTCGGTCTTCGTGGCTTGATCGAAGAAGGTAGCAGCTTCGCTATACTTCTTGTCCTTGAAGAACTTGATACCCAAGCTATACGAAGCCTCGGGACTGGGCTCCAGCTCATTGAGTCTGACGGCAGCATCAAGGAAGAGCTTTGAATCGGTGCAATCCTTCTTATCAAGGATGGTGGTGATACGCTTGAGCAGAATCACATCGTCAGGCGTCTCCTTCATCTTGGCGCTGAAGACCTTGATCAGGTCGTCGCAAGAAGCGAAGGGAGAGAACAGGTTGTCGAGGTTATTCTTCACACCCTTGTTGATGTTGATGTTCTTCTCATTCTTCTCCAACTGCTTGTCGAAACCGGCCACGGCATCGGCATCGCCGCTCGCCAAAGCTTCTTCCTTAGCAGTCTCAAGTTCCGTCTCGGTCGTAGCCAGAGCACCGATGTTGTTATCAAGGACTTCGGAAAGTTCCTGATAAACGTTGATGATGGTCATCTTCTCAGCCTTGTTGTTGTTCACCATGTCGATGGTAGCCTTGAAGTAGGCATCGATATAGGCGCCTTGCAGCTGCGAAGCATCGAGATCGACAGCGTCCTTCAGTACGTTGTAGGCCTCTTCGTAACGGTTCTTGTTGTAAGTGTAGATAAGCAAGCCCTTGCGGCCCATGATACCAGCCACTTGCGACTTACCCGTCTTCGGGTCAACCGGGAAATACTTGGCTCTGTTGTCCATCATCATGCAGATGGTGTCGATATAGGCGTCCTTCTGGGCAGGATTGGTGCGGATGAAGTAGTCCATGATCTTCTCACCTCTCGTGTAGATGAGCTGGCTGGAACGGGGGCAGTTGAGGAAGACTGCTCTCCAAGCGTTGACCATTTCAGAACTGATGGCCTCCGGCGCAAATTTGGCCGCTTCCCACTGTTTGTAGGCCTCACCGTAGATGGACAGGTTGGTCACGCACGCAACGCTATCGGCTCCGTACTTCGACTCTGACACCTCTTGGGCGGATACGCTCATTGCCATTCCAAAGATAACGGCAATCATCATTAATCTTTTCGTTTTCATCTCTTCTTATTTTTAGTTGTTAGACTTGTTTGCTCTTATTCAAATATCATTCCAAAATGATTCAGTAAGGTTTTCTTATTTGTATTTGCGTTTCATAAACCAATGCTCAAATACCGAAATACCTACGTTTACCTTGGCATAGCGCTCTTGTATCAAACCACCCTCACGGGTACCAAATTGACCAGCCTCAAGAGCTACATTGACCTTTGACAGGGTTCGAGGCAGTGGCAGCGACAAACCCGCCGTGACACCCATCTTATTAATGGAGTGATCTGCACCGTCATTACCCGGCAAGTTGATGAATCCTTGCTCATAGAAGCCTCCAAAACGGTAGGTGACGCGAGAAAAATAACCCGAAATGGATGTGTGCTTGGGCGTGAACTCGGCGCCAGCCGAAACCATCCACGAATTCTGCAGGTCTTCAGCCTTCCCTTGACGGGCAAACTTCGACCATTGCGTCCAGTTGAAGTCGGCACCCACGGCCCAATCGTTTCCCTTTTGAAGTGCGACACCCACACCAAAGCCTTGCGGCATGGTAATCTTTGCATCACTAACACTATAGGCGATCGTATCAATCAAATACTCCACTTCGGTGTCAAGGTCTTCTTCAAACGAACGAATGTACAGCGACTGCTCGCCTTTCAGGTTGATTTTCTGAGCATAGGTAAGACCCAAACTCAGTTGCATGTTGTCGCCAACATTCGTATTGAACAGCATGCCATAATCGAACATGAAAGAGCGTACCATCACGTCGACACTGCGTCGCGAGCCGATATAATATGCCGAATCAGGGAAATATAACGAAGTCTCGGCTTGGCTGTTGCCAAACACGTAATAGGCGTTGGCACCCAAAGCGACATGTTTGCCAATCTTAAATGCGTTGCCCCAGAAGACCTGGTTAAGTCCACCCTTGCCTTTGAAGCGCGTGGTAGTCTTTCCAATGCCAGGTTCGATATCGTCAACAAGCATATTGTAGCCCGAAGTGGTGAAAGGCTTCGCGCCGAGAGCCATCTTCCACCACGATGTCAAACCAAAGGCCATAGCCACATGGTCGAAAGAAGCATTATTAGCCTTTTCGGAGAGCGTTGACGTACTGAAAGTCGACGACTTAAAATAGAAACCGGCATCGAAAAGGAAAGCCAGAGAGTCGATCTTGGCATACGAAGCGGGATTCCCTATATTAATGAGGCCGTTGCCATACATGGCGTTAGCCACGCCGCCCATGCCATCCAGCCTGACGTTTGTGGACTTATTGTTCATCTGCCCGAGGCCGAACAAGGAATAGGGCGAGTCGACGTCGGCTTGAGCCTGTGCCGTAAGGCCGAAGACAACCAGCAGACAGGTCAGCAATATGCTTTTAAGAAAAGGAGTTCTCATAACCATAACAAATGGGCAAGCCCTTCATTGGGCGTGCAAATATCCGATTTTTTAACTCGTTGAGCAAGTTTTTATTGTCATAATTACGAGCAAGAAATGTTATCTAATTGATTATCAACATAAAACAATTATAAAAATAAAAAAATCTCATTTTTTGAAGTTTTTTTCTTGCCGATTGTGAAAAATGTCGTATTTTTGCAGCCGCAATACGGAGGTACCGTAGCTCAGTTGGTAGAGCAGAGGACTGAAAATCCTCGTGTCACTGGTTCGATTCCCGTCGGTACCACCACAAAGACAGCCAGACGATGTCTGGCTTTTTTGTTTTATGTGTTTGGTGATGAAGGTAAACAAAAAAAGCACCTCTTGCGAGGTGCTTTTTTATTGGTTGCTCAAATATAATTAGAGATTTTGGCCCAAAACCTTGGTAGGAGCGAAGCCCTTGATCACACCAGGCTTGATGCAATAGCTTTGCTTAAAGCTATTATATTGGTCAATGGCGTCATGAGTTCCATCGGTGAAGTAGACATTCACCTTGAAACCATTGACGAGTGCACCAGGACGCATGGAGATGTAGAATACTGTTTGTGTATTCTCGGACAGTTGAACGCCATTGGGGCAGTTCAAAACCATCGTCTTACCAGCGGGTTCGCTAGAATAACCCAACACTTGGAGATACTCAGCCAAATCAGCCTCGTGGCTACCATAATCAGCGGCATAAGCATCCATAATGTCGCTGAAAGTAGTCATGTTAACCTCGTGAAGTTTCATGGTGACATTACCCGACAAGTTAAAAGAATTGTCAACCACTTCGAGATGATCAACAGTCTTCACACCTTTCAGTTTCAGACGCATCACACCAAAAATGTGCTTCATCATGAATGACTGTACGTTTTCGGTCTCACAAGCAGCAGCCAAGCTAGCAGGATCAACGGTAGGATTACCATTGATAGTCGTATAGGTCTGCTCACCAGGCACATTGAAAGTCTCATAATTATCGGCATCAAGAGCAGCAGTGCCATTAACAATCTTGCTAACGGGATAGAAAACAAAATAATGATCTTTCTTAGCACCCAAGTCATCGCCAGTGAAAATAGCATTAGTTTGGCCTTCTGCATTTCCATTAGTAGAATAGATGGTCTTAAAAGTATTAGTACCATCCTCGGCGTCAAGATTATAGAACATCACCTCATCATTGGCATTCCACTTATAGAGATTGGTGGTAAAGTCAACATAAAGTCTTCCCTCGTCAACATCACCAAATTCCTCCCATTGGGGAAGGTTAATCGTGACTTCCTTTTCCTCGTTCTTTTTGCAAGAAGAGGCCAAGAGAGCCATTGAACCCGCTATACAAGCGATAAAAAATAGTTTTTTCATTCTAATTAACTCCTTTTGGTTTTTCATTACTTAATTTTATGAAATATTAGATTATTCATCATCATCACCACCACCACCAATAGTGCCACCAGCATTACCATCCGTTGAGGCCATCAGGACGACGGGCATTTCCATTTCGATCATTTCAGCCTTAGGGGCTTCGTAAATTTTGTTCATCTTTTTCATTTTGTTTAATTTTTAATGGTTTGACTTATTGTTGATTAATTGTTTTTGTGTTTCCTTTTTACACTTTTAGACGCTGCAAAAGTACATAATTAATTCATTCGCAGCGTAAAAAATTCATTTTTTTTGAAAATTCTTTCTAAAACCCAACTGCAATGAGGTTTTTAAATCATGGAAAGCGTACTTGGGGAACACCCCTACTAAATGGAAAAAATCGATAAAAGTACAGATGAAAGCATGAAGCTTTTGCCAAAGACGTTTCTTGGGGCGGTTTATCCTAAAACCACGTTCACGCCTAAAATTGCCTTCTTTCATGACACGCTTATACACGATTCTTGCTCGCCTACGACATGAAGCATCAAAAAACGGCAACTCGGTTTGCGGCAGTCCAAGACAATCCACTAATAAGAAACCAAATGTCTGCCAAGGTTGCATCAAATGCATATTGATGAACCATTCGCGAAGCTTTTCCAAATCAAGCTGACCACTGTAGGCATGCAATGCCATGGCCACATCACTGAGTTGGCGCCACCCCACACCCGTGGTTGTGAAATGGTGCCAAGCATGATAGAAAGTGAAAAACACCATAAACTCACGAGAAGGAACGCTGAGTTCAAAACCGTCGACAACAATTCGCTGAGGAGATTCTTTCAAGCCTTCGTGTTCTATTGCTGCATAAACTTGATGTTCACTAGCATCCACCACATCGGCACTGACACGATGGATTTCCATGATCACATCACCAAACTCGATATTGTAATGCCTGCCCGAGTCAACTTCCTCGCACCAATAGTAACAGTTAGGAATCGTCCGTAGCAATGCACAGGCTTCGTGGAAACTATCCAATCCGACAAACAGGTCAATATCGCCAGACTGGCGCAAACAAGGGTTGGGATATAGCCCTGCAAGACCAAAACCTTTGAGTACCACCGGCTCGATGTCGTGCTCGCGAAGCAGCTTGACTGCCGAAAACAAGATGCGTTTCTGTCGCATCTGAAGCATCAGGTTGCCTCGCATATAGTCCTGCATCTTTGCCATCATTTTGGAAGACGGCTTTTGGTCGTCAGTCAAACAGGCGGCAACATCCGACAACAAGACATTGTTGCCATGGTAGAAGGCCATCTGCATGACAGTTTTCCAATCTATGGCACCTTCAATGTCGACAGGCGTTCCCCACAAAGCAGCACGCAACAAGGCTAAATATTGGGTTTCGGCAACGGACATTCCTCTACACCTAATTAATTAATGATTTCTGCCTTTTTCCAAGTTTCAAGCAACGAGGCAACATCTTTTTCAGCCATCTCGTGAGTAATGCCATACTCATCTATGAGGAGGCTGATTAATGTGTCAGCATCAAATTCCTTGTCTTCCACAGCTTTCCAGAGAAAAGCGGCCGATTCGTTCATCGAAATCAGTCGGTTGGCATCGGCGGCTTCAAGGCCTTCTGCTACCAAGATGAATTCTCTACCAAGAGACCGTAAAACAAAACCCTTCTTAGTTTTCATATTTTATTGAGTTTTAGTTGTTTTCTTATTCCGGATTCAAACCTCTCATTTTATACCATTTTCGGCGCAGCTTTAGCATTAATCTTCTGATAAACAATGTATGTCTCCAGAACCATGCCTTATGTGGTTTCCGGCATTGCCCGTTTGGCTTGATAATCTCCACAACCTTTCCCCACACCATTGACTTCTCAACCTCTTCGTTGCCCTTAAGGTTGCCGTCACCCATCAAGATGAGCCGCATCCCTTCGATGGCATAAACCCGATGCAGAATCAAGAGACCTTTATAAGGAGCCAATACAATATCGCCAATGTCGATTCTCTCATCCTTCTTGACAAGCACCTTATCACGACCACCTTGAATGAACGGCAACATACTGATACCTTGAGGGGCAAGCTGGATCATCTTACCTTCTCGAAGCCTTTCCAGCAATTCAGCATTTGCTGCTTCTTTCAACTCCATCACTGTGTCACGGTATTATAGCACATCCAAGCCGCATCGGCATTAGGCAAACAATCCAAAGAATAGCAAGGCACCGAACCCACAATCTTCTCAGTCGTAGCATGAAGTCCATCTGCCATTTCCTTGATGAAACGATAACCCGAATACGCCACATATAAGGAGACATAGGCCTCCAACAACGTCTGCCTGCGGATTCGATTTACCTTGGCCTGATGCAAGTCGACGATGGCACCCGCAGGGTAATCCAAGTTACGGTAGCAAGGCGTCTTGCCGCTCCAAGGCGAGCCATAGACACGCACCACTCCGTTGTCTTCAACACGCAATACCGGATTGTCATCGTTGAGAAGCTCACATCCTTCTATATTATTGATCCACAATTGACTGTGAGTGCTCTTACCTGTACCGCTCTTACCCAAAAAGAGATAGGCCTTGCCATCTTTCACAGTCACCGAAGAATGCATTAAAAGTGTGTTCTTTTGGGCGGTAGAAAATGCAAACATCAGCATCAGCACCGTACCTATCGAGAATCTCATACTACCTAGCACCCTAAATACACCTTTGGTGAAAGCCTTGTCGGTAATAAGGCTTACACGAACGGGGGCTTCAAGTAGCGGAGCCATCTCCAACAGCCATTGGCCTTGCCATTCATAGAGCTCGACACGTGCAGCATCGGGAGCCTCGCAACTAACCGTAACTTTCTGCTTGTCAGATGTATCCGGCATCATATCAACCATTTCCACCGTAAATACAAGGTCGTCATCGTTTTCCACCATAAAAGGTTCATACGGCTTCATCTCATTCCATGCCAGATGATTGTCGGGCATGACGACGGCAAACCTGTGACCCGCGACTTGATATATGCTCTTCATCGGCCAAAATTTTGTGCAAAGATAGGCCAAAATATTGTATCTTTGCCCGATTTTTTTGGAAATTTGACATGAATAGAAAAAAAGAAAAGAAAACGAATGCGTCTCTCCGACAAGCTAAGGGACCGCGGCTTCGCAATATACTATTGGCCATATTAAGTGGTGGATTGCTTACGGCTGCTTGGCCGACGTGGGGAATTGCACCCGCTGTATTTATTGGTTTTGTCCCTCTGTTGCTAATCGAAGGACGTGTGGCAAATGGCGAAAAAGGACATGTCTTTTGGCTTTCATTCCTTGCCTTCTTTGTCTGGAACGTAGCCACCACCTGGTGGGTGTGGAACGCTACTCCTGCTGCAATATTGGCCTGGATCCTCAACGCACTCTTTATGGCCACCGTTTTCTACGTGTTTCACCTCACCAAGAAGAGGGTTTGCAACAACCCATGGGGCAATTTCTTTCTCATCCCCTATTGGATGGCCTTTGAATTGCTCACTTATTGGTGGGCCATCAAGTGGCCTTGGCTCAACTTGGGAGGTGTTTTCTCCAGTAAAGTCAGTTGGATTCAATGGTACGAATACACAGGATTGGCCGGAGGAACACTATGGGTATTGATTGTCAATATATTAATTGCCAACATCATCCAATTCTTTAAGACAAAAGAAGCCAAACCCATCTTGGTCAATATCGGTCTTGAGGCCCTCATCCTCCTCGTGCCCATCATCGTAAGCAAGCAAGTCTACAAACACTATGAAGACCAAGGCGAGGACACAGAGGTCATCGTGGTGCAGCAAAACTGCGACCCGTGGAACGAGCAATTCAACAGCCAATTCTACGACCAAGTCATCCAAAACAACATTAATCTTTCACGGCCGTTGGTGTCACCAAATACGCGCTTTATCGTCAGCAGCGAGTCGGCCATACAGGAAGGCATCTGGTTGCATGAAACCAACAAGGCCAAGGCACTCAACACCTTGCATGACTACGTTGCCCAATTCCATGAGTTGGCTTTTGTCATCGGAGGCACCACCTACGAATGGGTACCCGAAGGCATGGAAGACGACTTCCCTGCTCGCAAACTCGGCAACGGTGAAAAGTACTACTATTGCCACAACTCAGCCTTGCTCATCAGCAGCGACGACTTGCAGCACCGCAATAAAACCCAGCTCACGCCAGCAGTGGAAGCCATCCCAGAATGGATGGGCTTTTTGCGCAACTTCAGCCTCACCATGGGCATCGCCCGTGGCACATTGAAAGGCGACCCAGAAGCCAAGGTGATGACCTTTGGGAATCACAAAATCGGAGCAGCCATTTGCTACGAATCGGCTTTCGGTGAGTATGTCGGCTCGTTCTGTGCCAAAGGTGCCGACTTGATCTTCGTCATTACTAATGACGGCTGGTGGGGCGACACCCCTGGATATAAGCAGCATTTTGAGTTCTCCAAGTTAAGAGCCATCGAAAATCGTCGATGCATCGCACGCTCGGCCAACACGGGTCGCTCAGGATTCTTCAACCAACGCGGCGACGTACTGCAACAAACCAAATATTGGGAACCCGATGCCATCAAGGCCACTTTGAAAGCAAACTCAAAGGCCACTTTCTATGCCAAAAATGGCGACTACCTCAGCCGCATCGCGGTGTATGTCACCTTCGTTCTGCTCATCACTTGGATAGCCAAATCGTTCCTTGACTTGGGCAAATCACGAAAAGCAGCTAAGGCCTCAGGTACGAGAAAGAAAAAATGAACAAACCCTTTCTATCGTTAGGCCCTTTCCAAGGCATCACTGACGCGCCTTTCCGCAATGTGTTCAAGCGGCATTTCGGAGGCATTGACAAGTTCTACACGCCGTTCTTCACAGGCATCCACAAGGAGGAACACGCCAAAAACTTGCAAGGTGAGGAAATCGATCCGCACTACAATGATGTTGAGACGCTGACACCACAAATCCTCAGCACTGATGCAGAAGAAATCCTGCGTTTCGCCAAACAATGCCAACAACTTGGCTACAAGGAAATCAACCTCAATATGGGCTGTCCCTTCCCGAGGGTGGCCAACAAAAAACGTGGATGCGGCCTCCTACCCTATCCTGACAAGGTGGAAGCCATGCTGGAGCGCGTTTTTGAAGAAATCGACATCAAGTTCAGTGTGAAATGTCGTTTGGGGTATTTCGATCCAAAAGAGATTGACGCCATTTTGCCAATTTTCAACAAGTTTCCTATAAGCGAATTAATTATCCATCCGCGCATCGGCAAGCAGCTGTACAAAGGCGAGGCTGATGTGGAACACTTTAAGGCATTAATTCCTTATATTAATGCACCACTAGTTTACAATGGCGACATTGTTTCTGAGGAAAGTTTTAACCGCATCAGCAATGCCGTGCAACCAGTGAACCAGTTTATGTTGGGACGAGGCATTTTGGCAAATCCGTTCTTGGCCGAACAGATTAAAAACGATAAAGCGTCCACCCACGACAAAACGGAACGTCTTCACAATTACGTCATCGACCTGTATGAAGACCGTCTGCATCATGCCGGTGGCAGCCCGAAGGTGCTGGGGCGCATGAAGGAACTATGGTCCTACCTGATGAATAGTTTCGAGGAGCCGCAAGTGGTTTGGCGGAAAATCAAGAAAATTAATGCGTTGAAGGAATACGAAGAGGCCGTTGAGACCGTCTTCAAAGAGATAGCCATCAAATGAAAAAGCCCACCAATCGGTGGGCTTTTTCATTCGCTTCATCATTCGAACGAGGCGATGGCCTTCTTGATGATTTCGATGGCTTCGCGGAGCTCGGCCTCGGTGATGACCAAGGGCGGGGCGAAACGGATGATGTGCTGATGGGTGGGCTTGGCCAGCAGGCCGAGGTCACGCATCTTGAGGCACACATCCCAAGCTTCCTTACCGTCTTTGGGCTTGATGATAACGGCGTTCAAGAGACCTTTACCACGCACCTTCTCAATCATCGGGCTCTTGATCTTACCGATTTCCTCACGGAAGATCTTACCAAGACGCTCGGCGTTTTCCATCAAGTGCTCTTCCTTGATAACTTCAAGGGCGGCAATGCTCACACGGGCAGCAATCGGGTTGCCACCGAAGGTCGAACCATGCTCACCGGGCTTGATGTTCAGCATGATGTCGTCGTCGGCCAACACGCAGCTCACCGGCACCACACCGCCACCGAGGGCCTTACCCAGTATGAGAATGTCGGGGCGCACGCCTTCGTGGTCGCAAGCCAACATTTTACCCGTACGGGCGATACCGCATTGCACCTCGTCGGCCATGAACAGCACGTTGTACTTCTTGCAGATGTCATAGCACTTCTTCAAGTAACCATCATCCGGCACGTAGACACCAGCCTCACCTTGGATGGGTTCCAGCAGGAAACCAGCGATCTCATTGCCTTCCTTGGCCAACACTTGCTCCAAAGCATCGGGGTCGTTGTAAGGGATGCGGATGAAACCGGGAGTCATGGGGCCGTAGTTGGCATACGACTCGGGGTCGTTACTCATCGTGATGATGGTGATGGTACGGCCGTGGAAGTTACCTTCGCAGCACACGATCTTCACCTTGTCGTTCGGGATACCCTTCTTGACGACACCCCAACGGCGAGCCAGCTTCAGACCCGTTTCGTCAGCTTCGGCGCCCGAGTTCATGGGCAATACCTTGTCGTAGCCGAAATATTCAGTCACATATTTCTCCCACACGCCGAGTGCGTCGTTATAGAAGGCGCGGCTGCTGAGAGTGAGGCGCTCGGCCTGGTCGGTCATGGCCTTGATGATTTTCGGGTGGCAGTGGCCTTGGTTGACAGCGGAATATGCTGACAGGAAGTCAAAATACTCTTTGCCTTCGACGTCCCAAACCTTGGCGCCCTTACCTTTGGCGAGGACGACCGGCAGCGGGTGATAGTTATGGGCACCGTACTTGGCTTCCAGGTCCATAGCTTGTTGTGATGATGTGATTTTTTCGATCATGATTGTTGTTTATTTAAGATTTAGAGATTTAAGATTTGCTTACAAGAAAGGGCGGGCACTTCGACAATCTCAGTGACCGCTACGGCGTGCAAAGGTAAGGTTTTATTCTCAAGGTTTTACACTTTTGACCGTTTTTTACGAACAATTTTGTAGGCGATTAGCAGAGCCGTGACAAAAAGCACGATAGCCAATAGCCCGAAGAAAGCGAGGCGGTATTGGTCACGCTGCGATCGTAGGGATTCTGTTTGTTCCTTTTGGGATTCATATTGTTGAAGCAGACCTCGGGAATCTTCTTGAAGCGAACTGATTTGCTCGTACACGTCATTGTTCTCACGAAGAAGACCTTCGTATTCCTCCTTGAAATCTTTCAATTCAGACTCCATTGCATCATATTTACCAAGACGAGCATAATTCATAATTAGAGGCGCTTTAATGGTAGAATACGCAATAGAGATCCCTGATTTTGTTTCCAATTCATCTATCAAATTCAAATAATAAAGAGATCTTGACGGTTGTGATAGATAGGAATAAACCAGCCCTAGTCCGACAGAAGCCAGTATTCTACCAGAAGCGTATGATGACGATTCTGCTATTTCAAATGCATTAGTATAGTGGACTTCAGCTTCTTCATATTTACCATCATTGAATAATGCATTTCCTAATTCAACCAATAAATCAACTTTAATACTTGCAGGAACATCTATCCCGTTCACATTCAAGAAATCAACAATAGAGTATGCTTTCTCAAAATAAAAGCTAGCAGAATCAAAGTTGTAATAGTCTTTTACAAATAGTTGACCATAGTTCTTATATGCCGTAATTAATAGTCCATAATCACCAATGGCTTTTATCCTTGGTATGACATCCAAAAACAGTTTTCTCGCTTTTGAGGTATTACCCCATTCCATATATAAACACGCTAAATTAGCATCAATCTTTGCAATCATGAATGAATCTTTCAAAGGAACATAAATATCCCTGCTTTTCAGAAAACTAACTTCTGCTTGATCGAAATTCTGCAGCTGGTATTGTATAATGGCCATATTACTCAAAGCCTTTGCTGTCAATAAACTGTCCTTGTTTCTATCAGCGTTTTCCATGACTTCTTCATAGATAGCATATGCCGTGTCTATGTTTCCTATGACCTGTTCATAATATGCCTGCAACCACAAATCATTTATTGCTTCTTTTTCTTTGCCAACTGATAAATGTATTATGCGGGCTTTCCGCAAATATTTTTGGGCGAGATCATTATCGGCATGTTCACCATAAAACTCACCTAAAAAAGAGGTCGCATCTCCCTCCAAATCAGTTAAGCCTAACCGCCGTGCTTCTTCGATGGCCTTCTCTCCCCAATCGACACAGTCATCAAACGAGAAATCGAAAAAAGCCTTCGAGAGTTCCATCATCGTTTTCACCCTCTCACGTCCCTCTTGTTGGGCCATGGCGCTTTCCAGACTGTCGACGACACGCATCTCCTCTTGGCCATAAGTCGCCAAGGCAAGCAACAGGAACGACAATATGGAAAGGAATCGTTTCATCAGAGGAACATGTTGTATCTTCTTTCGTCAAAAATGGTGGTACTTTCGCCGTGGCCGGAATAAACCTCTGTGTCGTCGGGCAAGCGGAACAAACGCTCGATGATGTTGGTACGGAGCTGCTCGTAGTTGCCACCAGGGAAGTCAGTGCGGCCGATGCTGCGACAGAAGAGCGCATCGCCTGTGAAAACCCAACCCTCAATCTCGGCGTAGAGGCTGATGCTGCCCATGGCATGGCCTGGCGTGCTGATGACTTCAAGGGTGCTTTCCCCTATCTTGATGATTTCACCATCTTCAAGGTCGCGGTCCGGCAACTCACTCTCGCCATCAAAAGGCAACCCAAACATCTGTGCCTGCTGATGCGACCGCTGGAAATCGCTTTTCACATTAGGATGCGCCGCCACCTCGATGCCGTAACGCTTTTTCACTGCTGCATTGCCTACAATATGGTCGATATGGCCATGTGTATTGATGGCCATTAGCGGCTTGAGGCGATGGCTGTCGATGAAGCCGAAGAGTTCGTTTTCCTCGCCCACATTGGAGCAGCCTGGGTCAATGATAACACATTCTTTGGTGTTATCATCGTAAACGACGTATGTGTTTTCCCCAAAGGGATTGAAGACAAAGGATTCGAATTTGAGCATGATTTCATTATTTCGGCGCAAAGGTAGGGTTTTTCCACCACATTCTAAAGAATTTGCCTATCTTTGTCCGCTAATTTTGGATTAATGTTGTCGACAAAAAGATACGCGATTCTATTATTACTGTTCCTGGCCATAACTCCATGGGGCCATGCCCAGTTCTACAATGGCATGAACATGCCCTTCGGCAAGAATCGCGTGCAATATGGCGACTTCCATTGGTCGTACTACACGAACGACAACTTTGACGTGTATTTCTATCAAGGTGGCAACGACCTCGCCAAATACGCCCAAGCCTACGCCAAAGACCAGATCCCACAGCTGGAGAGTCGACTCAACAGCCGCTTCGGAAAGAAGATCCAGTTCATTGTATTCAACAGCAAAGGAGACTTCAAACAAAGCAACATCAACCTGGAGGACGAGGAGTATGGCAACACAGGCGGCATCACTAAAATCATTGGTTCGAAGGTCATCCTCTACTTTGACGGCGACTATACCCACTTCGAAGGACAAATCCGCGAAGGCATCGCTCGATTGCTGTTCAGCCAGGTGATGAACGGTACCTCGATAGGCTCGCAGCTGCGCAGTTCCTACCGCTACGACATCCCCCAATGGTTCCAAGATGGCTTGGTGGCCTTCATCGCTGGCAATTGGGACTGCCACAAGGAAGCCCAATTACAACGCGGTATCATGTCGGGCAACTACAAGAAGATCAACCATCTGCGTGATGACGACGCCTTGATTGCAGGCTACTCGTTTTGGAATTTCATTGACGAACAATATGGCAGCAAGTCGTTCAACGACATCCTAACCTTGGCCGAAAGCACGCAAAACGTGAAAAAGTCGCTGCTCTATGTTACCGGCAAGGAATACAAGGTTTTGGTTGAGGAATGGTTTGAGTTTTACAAGGCACGTTACGGAGCCTTGCTCTCCAACCAACCCACCGACCCAATGAAGCTGAAATACAAAAAATACCGCACCTTCACTCAGCCTAGCATCAGTCCTAACGGTAGATATATCGCATATGTCAGCAACGATGAGGGAAAGATCCGTCTTTGGCTCGAAGATATGCAAAGCGGCAAACGGCAGCAGCTTTTCAAGGCAGGTTACCGCTCCGACGAGAACATCGACACTTCGTTCCCGCTGTTGGCATGGCACCCTAACGGCGAGATCCTTTCGTTCATCCTTGAGGAAGAAGGCAAAATCCAGCTTTACAACTTGGACATTAATACAGGCAAGAAAGCCAATCTTTACCTCTTCGATTTCCAGAAGGTCAGCTCGTTTTCCTACGCCCACAAGAGCCGCAAGATTGTGTTGGCAGCCACGCGCATGGGTAAGCCAGACATTTATGTCTACAACCTGTTTTCCAATACTTTGGAACAAATCACCAACGACTACCACACCGACCTGAATCCCGTCTTCACCTTCGACGACCGACAGATTGTCTTCAGCTCGAACCGCGATAATGACACGTTGAAAGTCGACGACAAAATCGGATTCCAAAGCAAGCAATTCGATCTGTTCGCCTACAACTATATTAAAAAAGGGGACGTGCTCCAAAACCTGACACAGCAACGCTACTCCAACAGCATCCTCCCCGAGCCCCTCAAAGATGGCAGCCTGCTCTACCTGAACGACACCAGCGGCTTCTACAACCTCTACCAAATTCGTTTCGACAGCGCCATCAGCCACATCGACACCATCGTACACTATCGTTATTTCGGCAAGAAAGAACAGTTGACAGACTATTCAGCCAATATCATCGACTATGCCTATCAACCTCGCGACCACAAAGCCGCCCTGTTGATGGCCGACCAAAATGGAGAGAAGTTCTTCATGTCGCCCATCCTTCGCGGGCGCGAACAAAGCCTTAGCCAGATGAGCCCTTACGCACAAAAGAGGCTGCTGACGGAACTAATACAGAAAGAGAAAGACACCATCGCTGAGCCCATCTCCAAACATCGCTTTTCGGCCAGTTATCGTTTTGCACGACGCAAACGACCTATCAACGGCCCAATTGGTGGTGATTCCATACAGCAGGTGGCACAAGGCAAAGAGCCGACACCCAAGCCACGACAGAAGGACACCATACAACGTCCCAACAACTACTATGTGGAGCTCTTCGCCGACGAGTTGATGAGCCAAATCGACTTCACCAGCATGAACTATAGCTACCAGCCCTTCAGCGGCGGCGGCACGCCCATCTACCTCAATTCGGGCTTCAACATCTTCCTCGGCACCAAAATGAAAGACCTGATGGAAGACTACAAAATCGAACTCGGCGTGAAACTCAATACCAGCCTCACCAACAACGAATACTTGTTGCGTTTCAGCGACTACAGCAAACGCATGGACAAGAGCATCACACTGCACCGTTACGTCACCGATGACTATTCCTACTTCTATTATCGCACCTTCACTAACGAGGCCTTCTACACGTTGAGCTACCCTTTCAGCGAAATCCTAAGTTTAAGAGGAACTGCCATTTACCGCCTCGACCATAGGGTCAACCTCGCCATCGACGACTTCAGTCTTGGCGACAAGGACGTCTACGAAAACTGGGGCGGCCTGCGTGCCGAACTTGTTTATGACAACTCTAAGAAATTGGGCACCAACCTGCTCGTCGGGGCAAGGGGTAAGATCTTTGCCGAATACTACCAACGCATCGCGCGCAACACCAACAACATGGTCGTTGTCGGCTTCGACTATAGGCATTACACCCGCATCAGTCGCAACTTCATTTGGGCCAACCGCATCGCAGGTAGCAGCTCGTTTGGGCAGCAAAAGCTCATCTATTACATGGGCGGCGTCGACAATTGGATCTTCGCCTCCTTCGACCAAGGCGCACCTGTCGACTACACTCAAAACTACGCTTATCAGACCTTGGCTACCAACATGCGTGGCTTCAGCCAAAACATACGCAACGGCAACAACTTTGTAGTCTTGAACAGCGAGTTGCGTTTCCCCGTGTTCAGCTATTTCACCAACCGACCCATCAACATGAAGTTTATCAAAGACTTCCAAATTGTGGCCTTCGGCGACCTCGGCACCGCTTGGACGGGTTGGAATCCTTACGACCCAAGCAATTCGCTCTACAACACCCACATCAGCGACGGCAATTTGGACATCACCGTCACCGAGATGAAAGAACCTCTGGTGGGCGGCATCGGCCTGGGTCTGCGCACCACCATCTTAGGCTACTTCATCAGAGGTGACGTGGCATGGGGAATACAAGACGGACAAATCTCTAAGAAACCGCGCTATTACCTGTCGTTCAATCTGGATTTCTGATTGTCAGCCTTCCGCATGGCATGACGGACGGTGAGCAAAGCGGAGGTACAACCCACCACCAGAATCGTGGCGAAAATCAGCAACACATCTTTGAGTTTCAAAAGCACCGGATAGGCATCCACGACATAGTTGCCTCCACCCGTGCCGAACTTGATAAATCCGAATTGCTGCTGCAAAAGCACCAAAACAATACCGAGCAAAAGACCAATGATACCGCCTGCCACGGAAATGAGCAAGCCCTCGTTCAAGAAAATCCTTTGAATCAGGCTATTGTCGGCGCCCATGGCTTTCAGGATTTCAGTGTCTTTGCGCTTGTCGATCATCAGCATGGAGAGTGAGCCGACCACATTGAAGGTAGCCAAAATCAGGATAAAAGTGAGGATGACGTAGACCGCCCACTTCTCGGAACGCATGATCTTGTAAAGCGTTTCCTGCTGCTCTTGCTGGTTCTTCACGGAATAGTTTGCACCGATGATGGCCGACACAGATTTCTTCACCTTATTAATATCGGCATTTTGTGTGGTAAAAACCTCCACATTGGTCGCTTTATCCTCATATTCAAGCAATTCCGATAGCATGTCGAACGGCACAAGCACCAACTTTTCGTCCAATTCCTGCTCAGTGGAAAAAACACTGCGCACAGTGACAACGTCAGAATTGAAGCTGTTCTCGAGGCTCATCTGCGTGGCGTTGCCGCGTTTGGGCACATAAATGCGCACCATTGCGTAAGGGTTGTATGCATTAATACCAAGATACCATGCCACACCTGCGCCGGGAATAGCGAAATAATGCTCATCCTCATCTGAAAGTACCAAATCACCACCACCGAAAACGACTTCGTTTAAGCGATCAATTTTCTGGTATTCCAATCCGACTCCCTTCACCTGACCGATATGCTGCTTGTCGTTGGCTCGAAACAAAGCGTCTTCCGTGATTGTAGGAACCACATATTCAACACCTTGAATATCTTTGAGTTGACCTAAAGGAAAAGCCGTCAAGTCGATGGTCTTGCCTTTCACCGGTGAGATTTGCAGGTCGGGAGTAAGGCGGTTGTTCATCGACGAAATCACCTTCTCCAGTCCATTGAAGGCAGACAATACCACGATAAGGGCAAACGAGCCCACGCTAATACCCAAAATGGAAATCCACGTAATGATATTAATGAGATTGTGGCTCTTTTTGGCCAGCAGGTAACGGTTTGCTATGAACAGCGGCAGTCTCACTTTTCGGGATGCAGCAGGTTGTCGATGTTTTCGATATAGTCGAGTGAGTCGTCCTCGATGAAACGCAACTCAGGCACCACGCGCATCTGGTGACGGATGCGGTTGCCCAACAAGCCACGGATGGCCTTGGCGTTTTGGCCAACTTCCTCCACGACCTTTTTCTTCTCGTCCACGCCGAAAACGCTCAGATACACACGGGCATACGAGAGGTCAGAGGTTACATTGACGCGGGTCACGGTAATCATCAGCGAAGGGACTTTTGGTTTCAGTTCCTTCTGGAAAATATCGCCTAATTCTTTCAGTAACAACTTGTTTACTTTTTCTAATCGCTTTCCTTCCATAGTCTCAGTTGTCTGTTATTTGAGGTGCAAAAATAGATAATTCTTTTGAAATCTTGCGTATTTCAATTCTATTGAATACTTTTGCTGCCGAATCATTATTACAATAATCCATTTTATCAAACATGAAACGCATTATCATTTTAGCCTTGATGCTTTTGCCTGTGTTTTCCTATTCGCAAGAGCCATTGCCACAAAAACCAACCACCTATGTGGAAAACGAATTCATCATTTGGTTGGAACAAGATGTAGACGCCACAACTTTTGCGGCCAATTCCAATGTCGGTATTGTGCCCAAAAGACTGTTATCCAAACGACTGAATATCTGGCTTTTTGAAATCTCTGACAACAAAGGGTCAAGAGAGGACAAGATGCGCCGCCTAACCACAAACAACGATGTCCGAGTCGTTCAAAACAACCATACCAACATCGTGATGCGCGAGGTAATCCCAGATGATCCATACTACTCATCACAATGGGCACCCAACATCATGAGCCTGCCGCGAGCCTGGGAGGAATTCACCACGGGTGGCGTCACGTCAACGGGCGACACCATCGTGGTTGCAGTCATTGACGGAGGCACCGATTGGACCCACGAAGACCTGAATTGCTGGGTGAACACCCATGAGATTCCCAACAATTACATCGATGACGATGGCAACGGTTATATCGACGACTATCACGGTTGGAACGCATACAACCATAACGGATACGTCGGCAGCAACAACCATGGCACCCACGTCTCGGGCATCATCGGTGCTGTCGGTAACAATGGTAAAGGCGTTTGTGGCGTGAACTGGAATGTGAAAGTCTTGCCAATCGGCGGTAGTTCAGGTGAAGAGTCTATTGTCGTGGAAGCCTATGCTTACGCTTTGGATATGCGGGCAAGATACAATGAGACCGATGGTGAGGAAGGCGCCTTCATCGTGGCCACCAATTCCTCCTTCGGCGTCGATTACGGCAATCCCGACGATTATCCCATCTGGTGCTCGATGTATGACGAGATGGGAGCTGTCGGCATTTTGAGTTGCGGTGCCGGCCCAAATTTGAACGTGAATGTCGATTTGGTAGGCGACGTTCCGTCCACCTGTCCTGGTGACTACCTCATCGGCATCACCAACACCACCTCGGACGACGTGAAGTACACCGGCGCGGGTTACGGAATCAACAATATTGACATTGGAGCACCCGGCACATCTATCTATTCTACACTTCCTAACAACAATTACGGCAATATGACTGGAACCTCAATGGCCACCCCACAAGTCACAGGAACCATCGCTCTAATGTATGCAGCCTTGCCCGAGGAGATGATGCAGCTTTGCAAAAGCGATCCCGCCTATTTCAGCCTAATCATGAGATACCACCTCTTTAACGGTGCCGACCACCTGCCTTCGCTCGATGGTTTGGTCGCCTCAGGAAGGCGATTGAATGCCTACGGTGCAATCGAAAGTGTTTTATATGACAGCATTATACCCACTTTAACAGGCGAAGTCAATATTTCTGGAGAACCTTTCTTCGGAGAAACCTTGACCGCCGAAACAAATTTGGGTTCTACGCCATCCATTCCTGATTTAGGAGAGTTGCATTACCAATGGCGAAGAGACACAACAGCTATCGAAGGAGCTGTCTATTCAACCTACACTTTGACCGAAGATGACATTTTCGAGAAAGTCTGTGTGCAAGTCACGGCCGAAAACTGCACAGGAGCGATAACTTCACCTCTTTTTGGCCCTATCAAAAAAGCGGAACAGCCCATGCCCGAAGCTCCACAAATGGAAAGCAACACCGATACGAGCATCACACTTGTCGCCATTGAAGACGGAGAATACAATATCGATGGTGGAGACTGGCAGTCCTCACCTGTATTTGAAGGCCTCACACAGAGCACCTCCTACACCTTCACACAACGCAAGAAGGAGACACGGTCGCATTACGCTTCGCCTTCAAGTCCAGCAGCAGTGTTTAGCACAATGCCTGACCAGATTAACGAGAATCGTCAAAGCGTCTTCAAGGTTTTTCCCAACCCTTCCAAAAGCAGAGTGACAATTGAAGGCCAAGGGATGCTCGTCATCACCAATACTTTGGGACAAACTGTTTTAAACAAGAAAATCGAGGGCAAAACAAAAGTGGAATTGCCGCGGGGGTTGTATTTCATGAAAATGGGAAACGAAACGCGGAAGATTGTGGTGGAATAGGTTTTCGTGCGAGAAAACTATTCGCGTCTTTTCGAGTCCATCAAAATCGTCACTGGCCCGTCATTAAGCAACTCCACGGCCATCATGGCACCAAATTCACCGCTTTGTACTTCGCGACCTGAGATTTCAGCGAGGCGTTTCAGGAACTGTTCATAAAGAGGAATAGCCACTTCGGGGCGGGCGGCACGAATGAAACTCGGACGGTTGCCTTTTTTGGTCAAGGCATGGAGTGTGAACTGGCTCACCACTAGGAACGAACCTCCTACCTGGTTGATGTCCAAGTTCATAGCATCGTTTTCATCGCTGAAAATGCGGAGTTTCGTAAGCTTTTGGCAAAGCCACTCAATGTCCTCCTCATTGTCAGCCTCTTCGATGCCGAGTAAAATCAACATTCCCAAGCCGATTTCCGATTTCACCTTTCCGTCGATGGTGACGGAAGCGTGCGTAACCCGTTGTGCTACTATTCTCATAAGTTAAGGTCCATTAGCCCTTCGAAGGGCCGATTCAACAATGCATTAATTTGAAAATCATCTCCCTATACAAATCCTTCTCGCTCACATCACCGCTCTCATAACCCTTCGACTTCAAGTCAAACTCACGAAGGATGGAGATGCAACGGACGCATGACGCGGGAGGATAATTGCGAGCGGCCAACTGGTAGTCTTTGACAAAATACGGATTCACGCCCAACACGCTGGCTAAGGCACCCTGCGATTTGTCGGTGGCATAGTGCAACTTGAGTATCTTTGTGAAATAGCCATACAACGTTATTGCTGTGACTAACAGTGGGTTGTCTTTCCCGTTGTCGCCAAAATAATTCACAATGCGACTGGCTTTCAGCACATCGCGACTACCGATGGCATTCTGCAACTCGAAGACATTGTAATCCTTCGAGATACCAATGTTGCGCTCCACATCCGCATCATCGATGCTTTTGTTTTTGGGCAGCGCGATGGTGAGTTTCTTTAGCTCGTTGGCGATTTTGTGAAGGTCGGTGCCAAGGAAGTCGGCCAGCATTTGCGTCGCTTTCGGTGTAATGCTGTAGCCTTCACCCTTCAGGTAATTCTGAATCCATCCAGGAATATTGCTGTCGTAAAGTTTCTTCGACTCAAACCAAACGCCTTTCTTGTCAATCTTCTTGGCAAAAGTCTTGCGCTTGTCGAACTTCTTGTATTTATAAGCGAAGACGAGAATAGTGGTTTCCGGGATAGTGTCAAGATATTTCTCAAACTCTTCCAAGTTTTTCACATCTTGAGCCTCTTTGACGATGACCACCATGCGCTCACCCATCATCGGGAAACTACGGGCATGGTTGGCAATAGTCTCCACATCGACATCACGGCCATAGAGCACGATTTGGTTGAAGGCACGGTCAGCCTCATCCAAAGCTTCGTTCTCAATGGTGTCCGAGATCATGTCGATGAAATACGGCTCCTCACCCGTCAGAAAATAGATGGGCGCGAAGTTTTTCTTGTGAATGTCGGAAAGGATCTGGTCGTAGGTCATCAGAACTTCAAGTGCTTGACGGTGATACCGTTATTAATCAGTTGTCGTAATGAGTCGATGCCGATACGAAGGTGCTCGCCCACAAAGTTCTTACTGACCACTTTGTCGCTCTCCTCGGTCTTAACACCTTCGGGCACCATGGGATTGTCAGACACCAATAGTAATGCGCCCGTCGGGATTTCGTTGTGGAAACCGACCGAGAAAATAGTCGCCGTTTCCATATCCACGGCCATGCAACGGATTATGCGCAGGTAATCCTTGAAATCCTCGTCGTGTTCCCACACACGGCGATTGGTGGTGTAGACCGTGCCTGTCCAGTAGTCGCGGCCATAGTCGCGAATGGTGGTAGAGATGGCTTTCTCAAGGCTAAATGCCGGCAACGCAGGCACTTCGGGCGGGAAATAGTCGTTTGAGGTACCTTCGCCTCTGATGGCCGCAATAGGCAGAATGAGATCGCCTACCTTGTTGATTTTCTTCACACCGCCACATTTTCCCAAAAACAACACCGCTTTCGGCTGAATGGCAGTCAGCAGGTCCATGATGGTTGCGGCGTTGGCGCTACCCATGCTGAAATTAATGATGGTGATTTCGCCGTCGGTAGCGCAGGGCATCGAACGGTCGCGGCCAATGACTTCCACGCCTTGCCATTCGGCAAAACGATCCACATAATTCTGGAAATTGGTCAACAGGATATATTTACCAAACTGATCCAAGGGCAGACCCGTATAGCGCGGCAGCCAGTTTTCAACTATTTCTTGCTTGGTCTTCATTTGCTTTCGATTATTTGTGCAAAAATAGAAAAACTATTTGAATTGTGTGTATCTTTGCCGCGAAATCGAAAGATTGGAATTGCATTTCAACAACGTTAAATGACCCACTACCCCGTAAAAATACTGATGGCTTTCGGTTGCACCTTCGAACCTGGCGGAGAAGAGTTCTTCGAGTGGCTGATGCGCAACGGCTATCCCGAACTGGGTGCTTTGAGCAACACCATTCAAGGCGACCATGAGGCCAAAGACTGGCTTATGGAACACGGATTTCCCCACTTGGCAGCCATTGACAGCGTCATCGACAAGGAAGCGAAAGCCGAAGAATGGCTCGCCAAAAACCATTTTACGGTCAACCTCGCCTTCGCAAAAGCCATTAATCGAGACGATGAAGCCAGAGAATGGCTCGAAAAAAACGAGCTACAGGTTTTCATCATCCTCGCCGATAAGATTCGCAAATATTTGGATGACAAATATTTAGATTATCATAAAATCCATTTTTAATTTCAAACGAAATTTTTTGAGCTACATAAGAGAAAAAATCCTAACTTTGCCGCCAATCAGAGAAAGAAATAATTAGAAAATCATACTACAATGAAAAAAGGATTATCCATCGTCATCAACATCATTCTGTTTGCCATCATTGTGCTGTTAGCATGGCAAGTCGTCAAGAGCATCCAAGCTCCCATCAAGTTCAACACTGAGCAAAAAGCTCGTGAAGCCAAGGTGATTGAGCGCCTTATCGACATCCGTAATGCCGAGGTGCTTTACAAAAATGCCACCAGCAAGTACACCGACAATTTCGACACCTTGATCAATTTCTGCAAGAATGCCGAGATTCCCGTGGTGCAGATGATTTCAAAGCAAAACCCAGAGGACTCCACCTACTATACCGTTTACGACACCATCGGATTCGTGAAAGTGATGGACTCCCTCAAGAGTGGTCGTGAAGGCTTCAACATCACCGACCTTAAGGTTGTGCCTTTCAGCGAACCTCAAAAGAATTTCGAACTTGAGGCCGGCGTAAAGGAAAGCAGTGGCGTCAAAGTTCCGATCTTCGAAGCCCGCACGCCTTACGAAATCTATTTGGGTACTCCTGGTGCCGCTTTCAGCGACAAGGAATGGAAACAGCGCGTCGACAACCTCAAGGCCGAAAAGGAAAGCATCCACCGTTATGCTGGCCTGAAAGTCGGTTCGATGGAAGAGGCTTCCACCGAGGGTAACTGGGAGAAACTCTAAACGTTTAGGATGAATGACGGCATCGTTGAATCCTTATATCTGCCAATACGGCGAGGAGTTTGATGCCGAGAAGTCATCGCATTACAGAATGACCATCCAATGCTCGTTGGGTGGTCTTTCTTTTGCCCTTCTCGATGCCAAAACCCAAACTCTCGTTGCCTTGGAATGCTACCAGTCGGACCTGTTGGCCGACAGCAACGACCTCTTTCGCACCTTGGAACGCGCTTTGGAAGACAAGAACTTGAACAACAAGGATTTCCAATCGGTGACTTTCATTGTCGATAACCGCTATTGCTCACTCGTTCCCCAGCCTCTATTCAACGAAGCTGACCAAGTCAAACACCTTGACTTTGCCTTCCAAATCCCAGAGGGTTATACCATCGCTTCTGAGCCTATAGCATCGGCGCAATGCCACATAGTCCATGCGTTCCTAAAAACCATGCAAGACAAGGTTTTAAACAAATGGACAGACGCCCGCATCACGCATTCCAGCACTGTTTTCATCGACAACGTCATGAAAGACGAGGACGACAATGGCGTCTTCGTCAACGTGCGCAATCGCGACTTTGACATGCTCGTCAAAAAGGAAAGCAAGTTGCATTTCTTCAACAATTTCAAGTTCAACACGAAGGAAGACTTTGCCTATTTCCTTTTGTTCGCCATGGAGCAAAACGGCGTTTCGGGCCAAGACACGCCCGTCGTCTTCTCGGGTCTCATCCGTCCCGCCTCTGATATCATCGACCTATGCGGACGCTATGTGAGAGACATCCGTTTCGTTGAAGACCCGCACACGCTCCACGTCAGCAAAGCCCTTGACGAAGTACCGTTCCAATACTACTACATCCATTATCAAGCACTAAGATGAGAATCATTAGAGGAAGATACCAACGCCGACAGATTACCGCCCCAAACAATCTGCCTGTGCGCCCCACCACCGACATGGCCAAGGAAAGCCTGTTCAATATCATTGAGAACCATTTCGACTTTGAGGAAACCGAGGCCTTAGACCTCTTTGCCGGTACAGGCAACATTTCATACGAACTGGTCTCAAGAGGCTGCCCGAAAGTGGTGGCGGTCGACCAAGACTTCGGCTGCGTAAGGTTCATCCGAGAGACGGCCAACAAACTCAACATGAAGGAGTTGCTCGTGGTCCGTTCCGACGTATTCCGCTTCTTGGACAAACATCAGATGCAATACGACCTCATCTTCGCCGACCCTCCCTACGACTGCGAGCACTACAACGAGCTAGTCAACCTCATCTTTGAACGCAACCTGCTGCGCGAAGGCGGAATGTTTGTCTTGGAACACGACAAATACCAAAGCTTTGAAGAGCATCCCCATTTCATGGAACAGCGTCATTATGGCAAAGTGAATTTCACTTTCTTTGCGCAGACCATCGAAGAAGAATCAGAGGAAGAGGAAGAATAACACCTTATTAATTAGATATACCCAAACTAATTAGATATACCCAAAGCGTTTCCTGACGATTTCCTTCTCTTCGTCGCTGCTGTCGCGGAAGAGCGGCATCACCTCGTCCTCAGGGAAGTCGGTGAAGGTGAGGAAAAGCAACGAATCCAAGGTGTCGTTGAAGTCGGGGTCGACATTGAAGCACAAGAACTTGGCATTCAGTTTCAGATATTTCTTGAACAAGGTGGGCAGGCGGTACTGGCCGTTGCTCAGGCGGAACATGAACTTGTCGAACTTGTCGATACTATCCATATTACCTTTCATCAACACATCAGCATCCACCTTAATGAAATCCTCATGGAAAGGCGTCATCGGCATAGCCATGTGGGCGAGTTCCTCACTCACGGGGTGCTTCTCGGTGACATACTTCACAATCATGCTCATATAGAACTTGGGATACCATGAGCTGATGCTCACCGGGCCAATGAAATGGTTGATGTTGGGATAGCGCACCACCACATCCGACAAGCCACGCAACAAGAGCACCAGGGGCAAAACCTCTTTCTGATAGTCGAGCGTGACAAATGAGCGTCCCAACTCAATAGTATGCTCCAAGTAGGGAACAAAAGCCTCTTTGAAATTGACCAATGTGCTGACATAAAAGCCTTTTATGCCATACTTTGGAACGATGTCGCTGCCAATTCCCAAACGATAGCAACCTGCGATCTTCTGCTTCACCTTGTCCCAAAGGATAAGATGCTTGAAATGATTGTCGAATTCATCCTGGTCGAGACTCTTACCGGTACCTTCGCCGATGGCGCGGAACGTTTCCTCGCGCAAGCGTGCGATTTCGTGCATCAGGTTCGGTATATCCTCATAATCGGCTAGATAACAGTCATAGTCAGAGGCGGAATAGAGGAACGACTTCTCGCGAATGGCATCCAATTCGGCCAACATAAGCGACAAATCCGTAGGAGCGTCTATTTCGCATTGATTGGCCTCTTTCTTCTCAGCTGTCTTTGCCGGTATGTTGGCCTCCAGAGCGTATGAACGGCTGCGCAGATAAGCGGCTAAGTCGGCAGGCTTCTCGTAAGTGGCAATCTCGGCAGGAAGGATGGGTTTGCCAATCTGCAGGTTAAAACACTGATCGTGCTTGTTGGCCAACTCACGCGTCAGGCGTGCCGTGCCCAACATGGGGTGAATCTTGTCGACCGCATAAAACAGCTTCGAGTTGCGTCCATCCCAAAAAACGGGGATGACGGGTACACCAGCATTCTTGATAATACGGGCAATGGACGTGCTCCAAGCTAAATCCTCAGGGTAATCATGACCATGGTAGCGCGACACTTCGCCTGCGGGAAATACGCCCAAACCATAACCCGATGCGATATGTTGTATGGCGCCCTTGATGCCGCCCACGCTGCTCTTCCATTCCGGATTATCGGTAAATGGGTTCACCGCAAAGAAGCATTCCTTAAGATTCGGAATGTGCGCCAAGATGAAGTTGGCCATCAGCTTGAAATCGGGACGCACTTTGGCGATAGCGCTCAAAAGCATCACGCCCTCGATGCCACCGAAGGGATGGTTGCTCACCATGACAAAACCGCCCTCCTTAGGGATGCTCTCCAATTGTTCTGGATTAATATCAATTGTGATGCCCATGTTTTCGAGGAGATGGTCGGCAAACTCAGCACCTTGATAATCGGCTGCACCGTCAAAGAGGCGGTTGATTTTGCCCAGGCCCATTACACCATAGGCCAACCCTGCCACACAAGTACCGAAGAAGCCTTTCATTCCAAAGGCCTTTTTCAAATCCGCATTGGTTACAACTTTTCGCATGGTTGATGAGCTAAATCACACATTATTTCAAACTGCAAAGATAAGGATTTTTCAATCGCAGCATCTTTTTTTCCTACAAAAACAGCTATTCCTCCGCCTATCCACACAAGAAAAGCGTATTTTTGCCTTTGAATTAATCCGAAAGACAGCATTATGGTGATATTGTTCAACAAGCCCTTTGGCGTCCTCAGCCAGTTCACTCCCGAAGCCGGGCACCAGGCGCTCGACGAATTCGGTTTCCCCGCTGGAGTGTATGCGGCAGGTCGCCTCGACCACGATAGTGAGGGTGCCTTGCTCCTCACCGACGAGGGAAGGCTCATCAAAAAGCTGTTGGATCCAAAATTCGAGCATCCGCGCACCTATCTGGCCCAGGTGGACGGACAAATCACCCAAGAGGCAGTCGATCAATTGAAAAAAGGCGTCACCATCAAAGGTTACCACACCAAACCTTGCCAGGCTGAGATTGTCGATGCCCCAGAGAGCCTTTGGGAACGGGTGCCACCCATCCGCTACCGTGCCAATATCCCGACCAGCTGGATTCGGCTCACCCTCATCGAAGGCAAAAACCGCCAGGTGCGCCACATGACCGCCGCGGTAGGGTTTCCCACATTGCGCTTAATTCGAGTAAAGATAGGAAACATTTCACTTGAGGAACTGCAACCTGGCCAATGGAGAATTGTTAACGAGCGAGTGATATAATAGCACTATGGCTTAGGCATAGTTTTCTGTCGGATAGCCCTTCTCGTTCCAAGCCATGCTATAATGCTTGGCAAAATACCGTTTTGCATGCCGATTGGCACGGGTTTCGGTCCAAAAAACATCATGGTCGCCCTTGCCGAGCGTGTTCATCAGGCTGGGTAGCCCGATGAACAAGAGGTAGGCCCAGCCGAAACGCTGGCTGTCGACGGTATGCCCAAATTCATGCATACAAATCTGGTTTCCCAGAATATACTGTTCGCCTTCGCCCCGCATCCAACTACCGGCCCAAAGGTCGACAAAGGTACCCAGCGAAACACCCACACTATATTTATAGTCTTTTTTCGTCACAAAGGTGATGCCGCCTAACACATCCACGCGGTCGGCCTTGCCTACCAGTGCACGCATAAGCGAATAAAGCCATCCAACTACCGTTTGCGGCAGCTCCCATGTAAACCGCGATAGCAGTTGGAAGACGCGTCCCATGGCCGAACGTTTACTGTCAGTCAAGAAGAGCCCGCGCGTGATTTGGGCAACAAGGCGAAGCCTATGCGTCATAGATGGGGTCATCGGCAACTATAGTTTTAACTGTTACGTAAAATCATCCATAAAAAAGAGAAAGAGGACAAAGGAAACATTCCCCTGTCCTCAATCTAATTCAATGATCGGTTCTTAGCCTTTTCTCTTCAGAGCGTTGGCGAGCTTATCCTTAAGCTTCAAGAACTTTTCCATCTGAGCTTTGGTCAAACTCTCCTTGGCTTTTTCAAGTTTGGCTTGGAGTTCTTGAGCCTTCTTCAGAGGAGTAGCCCAATCGGGAGCCTTGGCGTTGGTTTCGCTAGCTTTCAGAGCCTTTTCGTAGTTCTCAATGTACTTGTTGATGTAGGACTCGTAATCCTTGATCATCTGATCGTAGTTTTCAGCCGGCTTAACTGCCTTTTGGGTTGAAGCAGTGGGCTTGGTGGCTTTTGAAGCACTTTGTGCATTGGCATTGAAGGCGAAACCTCCGACTAAGAGAGCCATGACAGCAAAAGCGATAATCTTCTTCATCTTGTAATCCCTATATGTGTGTCGGGCGCAACTTTTAATTGAGTGCCTACTCGTGAGCTTTTCGGCTTCCGCTATACTATTATTCAGCTGCAAATATACACTTTATTTTGAAATCTCATCTAAAAGTGATTTTTTTAGCTCTGCCGTAAAACTTTCCAAAAAGCATGCCAAAAAAACAAGTCCAAATAAAAAAATTGAAAAGGAAAGGCGTTTTTGCGTAATTTTACTTACGCCGAACAAGGGGTTTGTCGTGTCAACCCACATTGCAGTGCTGACAAACATATTGTTTTTGGCATAATAAAGGGCTATTAGAGACAAAAAATGTTTCCTTATAGGGTAAACTTTTCGTAAAAAAAACATTAAAGGCTTCGCCAACAGCGACATCTTTGAATATGGCTTCAGCCATCAAGATTCCGGTTTAAATTAATTAAGGTGTTGAACCAAGAGAATGGTGGTTAGGTAATCGCTTTCAGACTTGCTTGAACACAAAAGAGGCTGTTAGTTAACCTAACAGCCTCTTTGATTTATTGATAATCGATTGATTATCAGATCAATACTCATCCTCATTAAAAAAGAAATCGTCCTTCGAAGGATAATCGGGCCAGAGGTCTTCGATGCGTTCGTAGATCTCACCCTCGTCTTCGATTTCCTGAAGGTTCTCGATGATCTCTTCCTGAGCACCCGTACGCAAAGCCCAATCCAACAGCTCGTCACGGGTTGCCGGCCACGGGGCGTCTTCCAATTTTGAGGCTAATTCTAGTGTCCAATACATTGTATTTCCTGTTTTTGTGTTACTCTATTTTGAGGGCGCAAAAGTACAAGTATTTTCTCAACTGGCAAGGGGTTTTGATTCTAAAATATAGTTGAATTATTTATTTGATTCCCAGTTATTTTCATCAATTTTGTCTAAAAAGCCAAAAAATCTTGCCAAAACAAAGAAGTAATCCGACAACCGATTCAGGTACTTCAAATCGAGCGCATCGATGGGATGCTGCGACGCCAAGCGCCAACCCTGACGCTCGGCACGACGGCACACCGTACGACACACATGGGCATGGCTCGCTTTGAGATTGCCACCCGGGATGACGAAACTCCTTAATTCAGGTAACTGTTCGTTCATCACGTCGATTTCATGCTCCAGATAGGCCACATCATCAGGACTCAACACAGGGATCATCTTCTTGACCTCTGAGTTTTCGTCCAAGGCGAAATGCGACTCGATGGTGAACAACTTGTTCTGTACAGTGTCCAAGACGGTCTTCATCTCAGCTGTAACGCCTTCCTGGTCGTAAAGCACCCCGATGAAAGCACTCAGCTCATCGACAGTGCCGTATGCCTCCACCCTGTCGTCATATTTCGCGACGCGCAAGCCACCTATCAACGAGGTCTTGCCTTCGTCACCAGTTTTAGTGTAGGTAATATTCTTCATATTTGTCGTTTTCTGTCGGGCCTTTCGACAGGCTCAAGGACCCTTAACTTCACTATTAAAACAAGGTCCCTGAGCTCGTCGAAGGGCCGTTTTATCATTAATATTTCAATACAAAATCCTGTTTCTCAATGCCTTCACGAAAGAAAACAATGCCAACTGAATACAAGTCCATGCTCAAGGTGACGTCTTCGTCGGCGATAATGGCTTCCCAAGCTTCCTCGGTGCGACCCGAATGATGGATGCCCTCAAAAATGAGTACCGTCTCCTCGTTGGCTTGTGCGTATGCTTCCTCAAGTTTGTTCCATGTGTCCTCGCCAAAGTCATTTAACCCAAAAAACACATAATCAAGACTCAGACGCTCCAATTGTTCCTGCTCAGGTTTGTCACGACGCAACAAGTTGACATTGACCACACCCATTGAGTACATGGTTTCAAGGAAGTCAGCCGAGTGGTCAAGATAGACCTTGGTTTGCAAGTTACCTAAAGCCAATGCCGTAGTATTGAGTGCCGAGAGTGTGCCAAACGACACCACAGCCTCGGGCTCAAGATAGTTAACCAAACGATAGAGCAACCGCGCTTCTTTCCGTCGCGAACGAGTGGCATATCTCTTTCCGTCCAACAAGCGACTGATTCTCAGCATGGTGTCATAATCAATATTGGGTCCTTTGTCGTACAAGACTTTGGTCATAAAGTCGTACACAAAGGGCGAATGCACCTTATATTTGCTCTTGCGTCGGAACAAGTATTTAAGATAACTCGTCAACATAACTCAATCGTATTGGACTTTTTGAAGATAAAACACCGAGCGCTTGGCTTGAGGCTGGGTGCTATTCTGGATGATCTGAGAGCCATAGATGAGAAAACGGTTACCGTACCATTTCGTCATCTGGGCAAAATACTCATCCTCCACATAGTCGCCACCATGGGTTGGAGCCAGCTTCTCGCTCTGTTGGTTCATCAAGACTTGGGCGTCTTTGTCAAAAGCGGTGTATCTCAAGTTGTTATGGTATGGCGAGGCCACCACCAACTCGTCGTAGCAAACACCCTCAGAGGCATGGGGGAAGAGCTCGTAGGTAAGTTCGTTGTCAAACTTCACTGACTGCTGCCACTTCAGGTGTCCCTCATGGTCGAAGGCCAACAGCACCTCACTGAAGAAGTCGTAGCCATCGAAAATGGTATAGGTGTATGGATAGCCACCATAATAGCCGTAATAGCCATAGCTCATACGGGTCTCAGTGTGGTAATAAGGCATGAAGGCCTCAACTGCAAACACGGTCAGGTCACCGAAATCGGTCAGTCGTGGCGTCAGGAACTGGAATGCGATCTCGGCTTTTGTGGCTTTTTGGTTTTTGCTGAGTTTCAGCTTCTCTTCACGCAAGCGCACTCGGTCGGAGGAGGTCAAGGCGTGTTCGATCTCGGGCATGTCCTTGAAGAGGTACACATGGCTATCGGGCGTTCCCCCTACAAAACGCATCCACACCACGCCAACGCTCTCCTTATCGAAGTTCTCAGTCACACCCTCAAGGTTAACCTTACGGCCAGTCTCACGCTCCAAAGTGCCTATGACTACAAGGTTTCGGCTCTCGTCAAAACGAAAGACCATACGACCCAAGGCCGCATTAGTGATATTGTCGTAGCGATAGCTCCCTTGAAGATTTCCCGTTGGCGAATATACCTTAAACGAAGTGGTGACATAGTGCTTGTTTTCAAACTCCTTGGCCGCCACCACAAAACAATGTTCCTTGGGAAAGGCCTCGGTCTGGAACAAAACGAAGCTGCCTGAGGAAGGCGTCACGGTGCGAAATGAGTTATTGCCCAAGTCATAAAAATACAAGACGCCATTGCCGCTTTTGTTGTTGAGTGTCATCATCATCGTGCCGTCAACCACATCCACCGACAATGGCACCGACTTCTCAGGCCACTTATTCCAAAAGGTCTGGTAACTCTTTTCCTCCCGATTGAAGCTCACGACAAGGAAATCAAGGGTGTCAGCTGCCTTTTTGTTGCCGTCGTTGGCAAAGAGAAACGCGGCATGATGGCCGTCGCTGTCAGCATCGATGAACTTGAGCTTATCAGGCAAAGGAATCAAGTCGCTGCGGGTCTCGTAGAGGCTGCTGTCGAGGCAAGCGAAGTTCCACAGGCGGTGCTTCTGCTTGTCGGTCTTGTCGGTCTCATAGACCATGATGCCCTCAGCGTCGCCAAGGGTTTGGAAATGGCAACCTTGCTCCTTGTTCCAACGGTTCACCTCATAGCGCACAGGTTCCACCTGCTGGGCTGAGACCCAACTGGCGAGGAGCAGGAGTGCTATGAGGATAATCTTTTTCATTTATATCAGGATTGCTTCGCAAGAAATCTGCCAAAAATCAGATTTTCAAAGATTTTAAAACCGATTTTTGACAGATTTCTTGTCCGAAGGACAATACCAATCAGAACTTTACAAACTTCGAAACTGCCGTGCTGCCATTGGCATAGCGGAAGTTGACGAAATAGACACCGCTCTCAAGTTCGCTCACGTTGAGTTGGGCGTTGCCAGCTGCAACATTCACCATGCTCACCTTGCGGCCAGTCATGTCGAAGACACTGACTTGAGCATCGCTGTCAAGCACAAACGACACCTGTTCGTTGGCGGGATTGGGATAGAGGCTAACCATAGTTGCCTCGTTCTCACTGACACCGACCATGTCTTGGCCAATCACTCTAACATAGTCGATTTCCCATGAAGCGGCGGCCTCATCGTTGCTAGTGTAGATGAAAGCAATGTAGAAGCTATGACTGGCAACGATATCAGCAACATCGAATACGCCAGACTCAACCCATTCATAGTTGCCTGTCGAATAATCGAAAGCATCGGTAATGTCTTCCCATTCAAAATCGCTGGGATCGCTTATGCCGTCGTAATCAGTAGAGATGGCCACACGCAGCGGGTCGCCGTCGAACTTCATGGCTGTGCTGAAATCAACCCAAATCTCGTTAAAGCTTATTCCATTCGGGATCTCAGCAAAGCCAATCAGCCAGTCTTCGTTTTGATGGGCAGCACCCTCAGCATAGCCGTTCATGTTGGCATAAGTCGTGCCTTGATGTGTGCCTTGATGCCATTCCTGATCGCCGTATGCATTGTAAGCCGTGAACACGCCGAGACCATCATCGAAGTCTTCATAAAGCAGAACGTAGACCTCTTCTGTCGTGGCAGTTGCCGTAGGATAGCTACCATCAGTTTTGTAGTCGATGTTGGCGCCGCTGTTAGTATAAGGGAAGATGGCGAAATGATAGGTGGTGTTGGGCTGTAAGCCTTCGAAAACGATGCCATTGAGGCCATAAGGCACATTCTTGGCGAGGTCGCTATCGGGAACAGGAGTGCCGTCGACAGGAACTGTAATGCTACCCGTGGAGGCCAAAACCAAATACTTGGAAGGCAATTGAGCACCAATGGCATCCTCCCACACGACATAGGCGTCAACACCATCTGCCAGAGCCGTGAATTGGGTCGGATAGTTGCTCGGCTCAGGATCGGGCGTAGTGCCACCTCCGGCTTTGTAGAAGCTGACACGCGTGTCAATGTTGGAAGCCTCGGCATAGCAGCTGAACAAAGGAGCATTGTTTTGGGTATTCGGGTTGAAACGCATGTTATTGCGCTCGTTTTCACCTTGTGCGACGACCTCAGCCGTGCCATCGGCATTGAAGGCGATGTCCCATTGACCGTTGGCATCAAGCGTGGTCTGCGTCTTCAGGTTGTTGCTACTGCTGCTTGCGGCATACAGATAACCACCTTTGACTTCATCGAAGAGGGTCCATGCACCAGCATTGCCGCCGAGGGTGATTTGGAACACGTCGGTTTCGCTTGTGGGATCTGTTCCAGGAGTAACGGTAATGGCATCACCATTTTCGCTCACAACCACAGCGTGACGATTGTTTGTCTTCTGGTAACCCATAGCAAGAACGCCCAGGTCGTCGTGATGGGCCACGATAAGATAGTTGGCTCCAGCCTCAAGCCCTGAGGCGGAAGTGACCTTTGTGTAGGTCGTCTGGGCAAAGCCGCTCACCGAAAGGAGCAGCATAGCCACTAATGAGAATAAAACTTTTTTCATTTTCTTAGGATTTTATGTTTGACAATTAGTTAAATTCCAAGATTCAGGTCGGGCCTTCGACGGGCTCAGGCACCTTCAAGGCCGTAAAACCCAAGGTCCCTGAGCCCGTCGAAGGGCCGGTTTTATAAATCAAGTGTCTCTACCTGCTCCACAGATTTGATCTCGGGGATGACTTTTTTCATCACAGATTCGATGCCGTTTTTGAGGGTCATTTTGCTATGCGGACAGTTGCCACAAGCGCCTGTGAGTTCCACGATGACGGTATTGTCGTCGGTAAGTTCCACGAAATTGACATCACCCCCATCCTGTTGGAGGTAGGGACGCACCTGTTCGAGGACATTCTTGACTTTTCTGAGGATGGTTTCTTTATCCATTGTATCAGTTGTTCAGTTGGAAGTGGTTCAGTTGTTCAGTTAAGCGTTCATGATGGTTTTTGCGATTTTGTCGAAAGCCTTGGTAACCGGTGAGTCGGCATCAAGGGCGAGCGGCGTACCGGCGTCGCCACATTCGGCAATCTTCTCCGTAATCGGGATTTGACCCAGAAGCGGAACACCAAGTTGCTCGGCAAATTCCTTGCCTGTCTCCTTGCCGAAGATGTAGTATTTCTTATCGGGCATGTCGGAAGGCGTGAAATAGGCCATGTTTTCCACCAAACCATAGATCGGTATCTGCAGGGCTTCTTCCTTAAACATCATCGCTGCACGCAGCACATCTGCAAAGGCAACCTTTTGTGGAGTGGTAACGATGAGGGCACCCGACACGTTGTATTGTTGGGCCAAGGTCAGCTGAATGTCGCCCGTCCCCGGAGGCATGTCGACAACCATCCAGTCCAATTCACCCCATAGGGTGTCGTTCATCAGCTGGTTCAAGGCACTGGTGGCCATGGGACCACGCCAGATGAGTGGACGGTCGGCATCAACAAAACTTCCAATACTCATCAACTTGATGCTGTATCGCTCGATGGGTACCATCACGGTCTTGCCATCTTTCTCGAAGGCGGCGGGCTGCTCATCGCCAAGGCCGAACATCATCGGGACAGAAGGGCCATAGATATCGGCATCAATCAAACCCACGCGTTGGTTGGCGCGTGCCAAGGCAATGGCGAGATTAGCCGCCACCGTCGACTTGCCGACACCACCCTTACCTGAAGCCACAGCGATGATATGCTTCACCTTCGAAAGGGCCGTCTTCTCCTCCACCACCTTGATTTCAATCTCGACATCGCCAAACACCTCAGTCAACGTGCGCTTTGCACCATTCACCAAGATTTCGTTTTTCGGGTCGTTGGCATGTTCCATGACAAGGTCGAAACGGATGGAATTGTCTCTAACCATCAGGTTTTCAACCATATTCAATGCGATGATATTATCCCCCTTGGGGAAGTAGATGACGTCTTTCAGGACTTCTATAACGTTTTCTTTATTTAGCATGATTTTAAATAATTAACGCTGCAAAGTTAATAAATAGTTTAGAGTTTAAGGGGGTGGAGTGAGAGTTTTTTTGTTAGTGGGCAATAGTGATACGCTTTGAGACGATTCCGCTCTCCGTTTTTACGCGCAGCAGATAGAGGCCTTCGGGCCTATCCTGCAAGCCGACCGTCGTTTGATGACCAGTGACTTCTTGTTGCAAAACACACTGTCCCAAAGTATTATATACCGACACGGACAACATGTTTTCGCATTCGATGGTCACCAACCCTGAAGTGGGATTAGGATAGATTTTGGCCTGAATGGCGTTCTCATCCATGCCAGTTGGCGAGTAATAGACGTGCAACTCGAAGACATTAGGCTGATAATGGCGATTGGCCGGCGAAGAGGTGCAGTCCAAGTCACGATAATAGGCATAAAGACGGTAATAATAGTCACCTTCCTGAATCAAGGAGTTGTCGGTATAGTTGGTGGCGGAAGAACCCATTAATTTGATCCGATGGTATTCCCCATCCTCACCTTCTTTTCTGAACAGATAATAGCCAGCAAGGCCATCGTTGGGTTGTGGTGTTTTCCAAAGCAGTTTGATTTTTTGATTGGAAGCGATTTCGAAATCCAAGTCGCGAGGCGGGTAGCAAGGACCTGCGGTGGCGCATGACTCGTTGGAATATTCACCACTATCGCCACCTTCGCAAAGCACGCCAACGCGATAGCAGTGACCGCCCTGCTCGACGGTCTCGTCCAGTAGGGCGGTGCCTGATGGCACAAGACGATAGAGCATGTCGTCACGATAGAGTGTGTATCCATAGCCCAGATGTTCTACCGCATCCCAAGTAAGCAGGATGGCATCGCCTTGGGCAGTGGCAACCAGGTTTTGAGGAACTTCGCAATTCATCTCGTTGCCGCAGCTGTTGTTGGTTTCGAAGAAAACACCCGCAGCCAAGTCGTCAGAGGAGCCCGAATAGGAATACACGGTCTGTCCGTTCGCGTCCTTGATGACAAAAGCCATCTGGCTGACCGTTTCCTCAGGTGCCGTCCAGCAAAAGCTGATACGTCCCAAAGGCAAGGCAGGCTCGACCTGCACCGCCGACGCGTTGGAGGTGGTCATGCTGGTGATTTCGCGACCCGTGGGCGAATACACCGTGATGATGCCGCCCTTCCAGCCCTGATTCTCGTTGGAAGTCATGATGACCCGCCAGTCGCAAGAAGGCCCAACCGCGACTTTCATGATGTTGGCATGTTTGCCGACGCGACCATTGGCGACGACATACACGGCATAGTGGAACACATCATAACGAGGCACGCCTGCATCTTCAAATTCAAGCGTCGCCCCTGGCGCAACATCGGTCATGGTTGCAATGACTTCATTGTCGCGCAACACCACGACCTGTTCGATGGTTTCCAAGGCCGTGCCGTCCAAAGTCGTCGTGGGGTTGGTCCAAGTGAGCTGCACTTTAAGGTCGGTGTCGGAAACGGGAACCGCCGTGAAATCGACAGGGAGAGAGGGAGTCTGGTTGTAGACTTCGGCGGGTACGAAATTGAACATGGCGTCGGCAGGGTTGGTGTAAGGCGCATCATCGATGAGGTACCAACCGTCACTGCCACCGCCCCAACCCAAGTTAAAGTGGAACATGTCGTTGTCATCGTAACCGTCGCACACGAAGGCATGGCAGCCGCCATTGTCGCAGCCACCGTAATACATCGGCCAGCCCATGTCGAACTGCTCGCGTACCATGGCTTTCCATGTCTCCGTCTCAAAGTCATTGCGCCTCAATTGCACGATGGCATCGCAATAGTTGAAATAGGTATGCATCACACCAGGTATGGGGCCCGAGGCACCGCCACTTCCATCAGGGCCGTAGCCCATGTCGATGGTGACACCACAGTGGAAGCACAACGTGCCCGTGGCCAGTTTCTCAGCCTCTGACGAATTGTTGTTAAGCACATTGGGCATGTTGTCCCAGTCGTAAGTGGTATTGCCGAAGTCGGCACAGATTTGACCATAATCACTATGATAGTAACAATGGTCTCCGATGCCTTGGGCGGGATATGCCCAAAAGCGCATCAGCTGCGACATGGCCGTGGCAAGGCAGCCCACAATGGCGTGACCGCCCGATCCGACAGGGTCTTCGGGGCAACAGTAATTGTATGGATAGGTCTGATTCCATTGAGTCTGGCAAAAATAGCCCGTTCCACGACTGTGGCGAGGGATCAGCCGACCATGTTGAAGCACGGAGTTCCATTCCGCTGCCACTTCAGGAGTGGCTACAGCATGACGAAGCCGCATCATGCACTCAGCAACGCCATCCAAATAATACACCAGCGCTGGCGGGATGTTGGCGGCATCGAAAGCCGACTGGTCGGAATAGCCGATGACGGGACGATGGGCATCGTCGCCTGCAATGATAACGAAACTGTGTTCTCCGATATTGAAGACATAGAATGCCTCGTCGGAACCCGTGTAAACCAACTCGGGCATGGCGCGTTCAGCGATGAATTGCGTCGTGGCAAATTTCTGTGCCGCAACCAAGGCAACACTACGATCAATAGGCCTAGCATGTAATACCAGCGTACTGACTATAAGCAAGCTGACAAACAAAAAGTACTTTTTCATTTTAGGACAATTATACTAACTGCCTGCAAATGTAGTATTAATTTCTTAAAAATTCCGACACCTCTTTATTAAATGCCACAGCATTTTTGTTGGCCACAAAATGGTTGCCTTCGATAATGCTCAACTGTGCATTTGGTAAACTCTTGTAAATAAGTCGGGTATGTTTTTCCTTGATCATGTCCTTTGTGCCGGCTACGACCAAAACGGGCATTGTCAGTCGGGCCAGTTCGACGGGATCGATATGTGGCTCGTTGACCATCAAGCCAAGCATTTCGGTATTTTGTTTGGCTTCCTCGGACTTTTTTGAAAACAATCTGGCGACACGGTAGCCGATTTCAATGGGCCATTGGTAGCGAGCCTTCACGCCCGAGGGGAAAAGGTTGGCACCATTTAGGATCAACTTTTCCACCCGCTCGGGATACTTTAAGGCAAAGGTCAACGCAATGTTGCCGCCATCGGAAAACCCTAAAAGGATTGCTTGATCGATACCATTCTCATCCATGAAATCATGCAAGTCCTCGGCAAACTGGACAATGGTGAAAGGCTTCTCCCCTCGCGGTGACTGCCCATGACCACGTGTGTCTAAGGCAATGACGCGATAATCCGCCGAAAAACAATCTATCTGATGCTCAAAATAGCTACCATCCTCCCCATTGCCATGGAGGAGGATGAGCGGCTTGCCTCGACCTTGTTCAACAAAATGAAGGGCAATATCGGTCGAAATGCTCATACTATGTTAGAGGAAGAAGAGACCTTCCAGACCATACCCCCCTATAATCATAAATGTACCGATTGACACTATTATCGTCCAAATCACTGCACCTATGATACCCAGAATCTTGGCCACGGTCAGTTTAGAAGTGCCAGAATATGCACTGAAATTGCCCTTTATTCTATTCCATCCCACGATACCTAGCGCCATACCCACGATACTTATTGCCAGACCAGTTATTGCCAACATACTGAGAAATCCATACAAATCCTCATCATCGCCTATTATGTAAAACAATAACAGCAGCCCCATTCCAATGATGCTGCAAACCATCGCCCCTGTGCCATAAGGCGCCTTCATCTTTGGTCCTTGGGAATAGGTAGGAGCCTGATACGGAGCATTTTCCACAATACGAGTAGGGCGTTCTATCTTACCGCCGCAATGCCCACAAAACCTACTGCCGGCTTCAATAACGCCTCCACAATAGGGGCATTTTTCCTTTGTCGAAGTTGAGGAAGCAACGTTATTATCATACATTTCATTCATGGTTATTTGTTTTAATGACGTTATTATTCGCCTGCAAATATAGGAATTATTCTTTTTGAAATACAAACGGCTCTATTTTATTTCATCCATCCAAGACGTTCTTTGTCCGAAAACTTCTCAATGGCATATCGCAGCATTGTCCGCGGCATGGTCTGATAATGGATGGAGAGCCAAGCTCTCAGCCGTTGCTCATCACGTTTGCCTGCTTCGCGCAGCAGCCAACCAACGGCTTTTTGCAGGAGATCGTGAATCGGTTGGGGCTTGGCTAAGAAAATATCGGCAATGGCGTAGGTGTCGTCCAACTCGCCGTGACGCAAAAACTGCATCGTGCTCACCATGCCAATGCGCTGCTCCCAAATCGTTTTGCCGTCACGGGCAAGATCGTAAAGCAAGGTTCTGTCCTTGTCCAAAAGCCAGGTACCGAGCAACTCATAGCACGACAGGTCAACCAAATCCCAATTGCTAATGAAATCGGTATGTGCCAGATAGAAGTCGATGCACCGTTGTTGCACAGATTGGTCTTTCTTGGCGTGCTTAAAGACCTGCACCAGGGTCAGCAGGGCGGCCAGGCGCATCTCATGGTACCCGTCACGGATGCATGTTTCCAAGTCATCAAAAGTGGTCTCAGCCCAACATTGCTTCACCACTTCACGGATGACTGGCACCTTGATGCCCAAAAACCTATCACCTTCGCCGTATTGTCCTTTCCCCGTCTTGAAGAAACGGGCGAGATTGACCGCCTGATTAGGATCTTGGCGCGTCATGATTTCACTATACAATTTGCAACTCATAGTCGTTTGAATTATAGGATCGTCAGAAGCAGGCACAAATTTAGAAAGTTTTTCATAAAAGCCACTCATTTGACGCGATTTTCATTATCTTTGCGCCCAGAAAATTAAACCCTTAAATAGATGAAAAAGCTTTCCATCCTCCTTTTCTTGGCCATGAGCACACTTTTCGCCATGGCCCAAAACGGCCGCATCGACTTGCGCAGCACCTCCTCGGCCGAGATCACGCATAGCGACTTCACCTCGCTTCGTGCCACGTTCAGCTACGGCTCCATTGAGAGCATGGAAGTGGCCACCGAAAGAGGCACCTTCTCCGAAATTGCCATCGAAGGCACCTACGCCTCTGGCGAGATCGGCACGCCCGAACTGCCTGCCTCACACCAACTATTGGCCGTGCCTTTCGGCGCCACTCCTCGTGTCAATGTAATCAATTACACGAGCACCGATTACCGCCTCTCCGATTACGGCATCAACACCATCCTGCCGCACCAGCCTTCCGTCCGCAAGGACCAGAGACCCGAAGAGGTGGAGTTTGTCTACAATGCCGCAGCCTACCAGGCCACCCGTAGCCTCGCCACGGCTCCCCAAGCCAGCATCGAGGTGCAAGGCACGATGCGCGGTATCCGTATTGGTTCGTTGGTCATCAACCCTGTGAGCTACAACCCCACCACCAACACCTTGCGCGTGTTCAACGACATCGAAGTGGAAGTCAGCTTCGACGGTGCCGACCAAGAAGAGACTGAACGTATGCTGTTGAATACCTACAGCCCCTATTTCGACATCGTCTACAAACAGATGTTCAACTACCGCCAAATCATGGATGTGTATGACGACCACCCGGACCTGATGGCTTATCCCGTCCACATGATCGTCATTACGCCCGAAAACTACATCTCCACGTTGCAGCCCTGGCTCAACTGGAAGATCCAAAAGGGCTTTGACGTGAATGTGGTGACCACTGCACAAGCAGGAGGCAATTATACTGCCATCAAAACCTACGTGCAAAACCTTTACTCCCAAGGCGTCAGCCAGGGTGCCACCCCCACCTTCCTCGTCCTTGTCGGCGACGTAGCCCAAGTGCCTAACACCACCGGCAATTCCACACAAAAAGTAACCGACCTCTATTACGGTTCCGTTGACGGCGACTATTTCCCCGACATGTTCTACAGCCGTATGTCGGCAGAGAACACCAACCAACTCACCGCCATCATCAACAAGATCCTGCAATACGAGCAATACACCATGCCCGACCCGAGCTACCTGAACAACGTGACCCTCATCGCTGGTTGGGACAGCTATTGGAATGCACGCATTGGTCGACCCACCATCAATTATGCCACCACTTATTATTATAACACCGCACATGGTTTTAACCAGGTAAATAGTTATCTCCAACAAGGTCAATACGCGGGCTGTTACAACACCCTTAACACGGGTGTCGGCTTCATTAACTATACCGCTCATGGTGGCGAGACCAGCTGGTCCGATCCGCAATTCACGGTCTCCAACGTCAACGCCTTGACCAATACCAACAAATATTTCTTGGCTATGGGCAACTGCTGCCTGACTGGCAATTTCGGCTACAATCAGCCATGTTTCGGCGAAGCTATGATTCGTGGAGAAAACAAAGCAGCCTATTCTTATATCGGTTCCTGCCCAGTGACCTATTGGTATGAAGACTACTATTTCGGCGTTGGCGCCACTAACGTCTTCAGCCAAACTCCCACACTGGAAAACACCGCCACAGGCGTATACGACGGCATCTGGATGGACGACACCTATCATACCGTTTCGTCAATCGTCTTCCTTGGCAACCTCGCCGTTTGTTATGCCAGCACTGGCGGCTATCAAACCAGTTCCAACCCCACCTACTATTGGCAAGCCTATCACGTGCTTGGTGATGGTTCCATCATGCCTTATCGCGTGAATCCCACGCCCAATACGGTCAGCCACGCCAGCACCTTCCCTTCCGGTGCCACTTCCTTCCAAGTGAGCGCACAACCTGACTCGTATGTGGCCATCTCACAAAACAACGTGCTGAAAGGTGTGGCTCTGGTTCCAGCCTCCGGCTCCGTTTACGTGCCGGTGAGCGGCGTCACTGCAGGCCAAGTGCGTATCGTCGTCACCAAGCCGCAACGCCAACCTTACATCCAAGACATCAACGTGGGCAACCCCCAGACCTATACCATCACCGTGTCGGCCAACCCGACCAATGGTGGCACCGTTACGGGTGGAGGTACCTACAACGAAGGCACCTACTGCTCCGTCTTTGCTACGCCCAACAGTGGCTATGAGTTCGTCAACTGGACCGAGAATGGCAACGTGGTCTCCAACCAAGCCAGCTACACCTTCATGGTGAGTGGCAACCGCAACCTCGTGGCCAACTTCCAAGAGCAAATCCAATACTATAGCATCCGCTTGTCAGCCAACCCGACCAACGGCGGCACTCTCACTGGTGGCGGTAGTTATCAACAAGGTCAGACTTGCACCGTGAACGCCACGCCCAACACCGGGTTCACCTTCACTAACTGGACCGAAGGCGGCAATGTGGTCAGTACCAACGCCAGCTACACCTTCATCGTGGATAGCAACCGTAACCTGACAGCCAACTTCGCATCACAGCCGCAGAACTTCACCATCACCGTCTCGGCCGATCCTGCCAACGGCGGCACCGTCACAGGTGGCGGCACCTACCAACAAGGTCAAAGCTGCACCTTAAATGCCACACCTGCCACGGGTTACACCTTTATTAATTGGACCAAAAATGGCCAGCAGGTCAGCACTAATGCCAGCTACACCTTCACCGTCACCGAATCGGCGGCTTATGTGGCGCACTTCCAACTGCAGACCTTCACCATCAGTCTGTCGGCCAATCCTTCCAATGCAGGTACTGTATCGGGCGCTGGCACCTATAATTATGGCGCCTCCTGTACCGTCACCGCTACCCCATTCCAAAGATACATCTTCGACAGCTGGACCGAAAACGGCGTCGTGGTCTCCACCGAAGCAAGCTACACCTTCACCGTGACTTCCAACCGCAACTTGGTGGCCAACTTCGGCATGCCCATGGTTGAAATTGTGGCCTCGGTCGACCCGGCAGAAGCCGCCACCGTCAGCGGAGCAGGCACCTACGATTACGGCGCCACGGTCACCCTGACCCTCGACCGCAATGAAGACTGGGCCTTCGTGAACTGGACCGAAGCCGGCGTGGAAGTGTCGGATGAAATGACCTACACCTTCGTCGCGACTGAGAACCGCAACCTCGTGGCCCACTTCCAACATACCCAAGGCATTGGAGAACACATCGGCCAAACCTTGATTTACCCCAATCCCGTCAACGACAAGCTGACCATTGAGGCTCAAGAGGCCATCAACACCGTGGAAATCTACAACCTCATGGGGGCACTGGTCTATAGCCAGAAAGACTGCGGCAACAAGGTGGAAATCCACACTGCCGACCTGCATTCTGGTATCTATTTCATCCGCATGACATCCAACAAGGTGTCGGAAACCAGAAGGTTTGTGAAGGAATGAGATAGGATAAAAAAAACGGGGCGGTGATGATCACCGCCCCGTTTTTTTTATCCTATCCAATAAACGTATTTCTCTTTGCGCGGGGCAGCTTCAGGATAGTCGCCCTTCATATAACCCAACACGCAGTTGCCTATACCAATGTATCTCTCGGGGTCGATGCCATGGGCTTTCAGCAGCTCCTTGCCTTCATCAATCATGAAAACCTCACGAGCGCGATGCACCCAACAACAGCCCAAGCCTTTGGCATGAGCCGCATTGAGCAGATTTCCCATCACAAGGGCGCCATCTTCCCTCCAAGTTAACACTGTGCTGTCGGCCAAGACCACCAACACCACGGGAGCGCCAAAGAAAGGATCGAAGTCGTCGCGACCGATGACGACAGAGTTGAGCCGACTCAACGTGTCGCGCACCTCTCGGTTAGTGACGGCAAGGATGATGGCACTCTGGCGGTTTTTGCCCGAAGGGGCGTTCATGCCCGCCTTGAGGATGTCCTCAATCACTTCTTTGGACGGCATTTCGTCGGTATAGCTACGCACACTGCGGCGTGTCATCAGGTCGTGAAGGGTAGTTTCCATAGTTTTTCTGCGTTTGAGGCGGCAAAGGTACACAATAATTTTGCAATTTTGCAGCCCGAAACCGTTTTAGATGCAAAAAGTCAAGAGATATGTCCTACCCATCGCCATCGTCTTGGGGCTGTTGCTGCACGACTATTGTGCCGCCTTCAGCGTGGTGGTGCCTTACATTATCTTCACCATCATCCTGTTGACATTCACTGCGGTTGACATTCGCAAACTGCGTTTCAAGCCCTTGTTCATTTGGATCATCCTCTTTCAGGTGGTGGTGAGCTTAGGCGGCTATGCTTTACTGAAGGCTTTGCACGTCAACGAAATCATCGCGGAGGGCATCCTTATCGGCGTGCTTTGTCCCGTGGCGGCATCGGTGGCTGTAGTAAGCACCATGCTGGGTGCTGACCGCAACACCGTGACATCGTTTACCGTCATCGGCAACCTGGTCGTTTCCATCGTGGCGCCCATCTATTTCTCTTTCATCGGAGTCAACCAGGACTTGCCATTTTTCACCTCGTTTTTACAAATCCTGAGACGCGTCGGCTTGGTCATCGGATTGCCCTTCTTCGTGGCCTTGGCCTTACAGCTCTTGTGGCCTAAAGCCAACCATTTCATCAGCCGATATAAAGGTCTCGCCTTCTATCTCTGGGCGGTGGCCTTGTTCCTGACCTTGGGCCAAACCATCCATTTCATTTTCCTCAATGGTGAGGGCAACTGGCACAGCATCATCTGGCTCGGCGTCTCCGCCTTGCTGTTTTGCATCATTCAATTCGGATTGGGCAAATGGATCGGGCACAAATACGGCGACACCATCGCTGGCGGACAACTCCTCGGACAAAAGAACTCAGCCATGGGCATCTGGATGGCCAACCATTACCTCCACCCCTTGGCTTCGGTCTATTTGGCTTTCTATTCCGTCTTCCAAAACCTGTTCAACAGTTGGCAGATTTGGTATTATGGACGTGGGGCCAAAAGACGTGAGACGCGGGACTAAGGACTTACAGCTGGTCGTAAGGCATGGTGAGTATCACACGGCCTGCAGCCGGATCGCCTGATTCCAATCCTTTCTTGAACCAAAGGTAGCGCTGCTCCGAGGTGCCGTGAGTGAAAGTCTCAGGATTGGCATAGCCCTTAGCTTTCTTTTGAATATAATCATCACCTTTAGAAGGCATCATGTCAAGTGTCTTCCGGATTTCGTCGTCGCTAATCGACCCGAATCGCTCGTCCTCGAAATGAGCCCAACAACCTGCGTAGTAGTCGGCAAGCAATTCGATCCTTACGCTCCACTGTAAGAATTGTGGAGATTCCTTACCGTATCTATAAGCCATCTCATTCATCTTTTCCATTTCACCTCTGAGATATTCCACATGATGGCCCACCTCATGACCGATAATCTCGGCATAGACCAAATCACACACTTGGCCTTTGGCACTATAATGGGCAACCATCTGGTTGATATCGATGAAAACACACTCATCGGCAGAGCAATAAAATGGTCCGATGCATTTTGCCTGATGATGACCACATCCCGTGGTAACAGTATCGGAATAAAGCACCAATTTAGGCTGACGATAATAGCCGCCTACTTTCTCAAATTCCTCGGTCCAGAAGTCTTCGGTACTGGCCAAAAACTGTGAGCACTTCGTTGCCATTTGCTCTTGTGTCTTGCTGTCAACCCAAGTTGAGGCAGTGCTTTGCACGTCTTGCAGTATGTTACCCACGTTAGGGGCTTCCCCGCCCAAAAACCACACAATCAGTGCAATGATGATGCCGCCTATACCAATGCCGCCGCCCACTTTGGCTGCGGTGCCGCCTTTCTTGCGACGGTCGTCGACATTGGTGCTCATTCTACGTCCATCCAGTTTCATATTATCAGTGTTTTGTTTGAGACTAAAGTATTTGTTGACACGAGTTCCGCTTTTGCGGAATGAAGGCGAGACGCGAGACACGAGAGTTCAATTCTCGTGATCCCGCGTCCCGCAGTCAAATGTCTGTAATTATAGGCTATTATAGGGAATGTCGAAAGTGTTGCCCTGGCTGACGTCACCCGTGCGGATGCCCTTCTTCAGCCAACGTGAACGCTGCTCCGAAGTGCCATGGGTGAAGGTTTCAGGCATGGTACGGCCATAGGCCTGCTTTTGCAGGTAGTCGTCACCGATCTTGGCGGCAGCGTCGAGGGCTTCCTCAATGTCGCCGTCTTCAAGCGAGCCATATCTCTTGTGGTCGTTGTGGGCCCATACGCCGGCAAAGAAGTCGGCTTGCAGTTCCAAGCGCACCGTGAGTTGGTTGGCTTCGGGCGAGTTTTGGCCGTATTCGGCTCTCTTTTGATGCACGGGGCCCAAAATACCGAGTTGGTTCTGCACGTGATGGCCAACCTCATGGGCGATGACGTAGGCGTAAGCGAAGTCGCCATCGGCACCAATCTCCCGTTTCATGTTCTTAAAGAACTCGAGGTCGAGATAAACGGTCTCGTCCGCCGAGCAATAGAAAGGACCGCTGGCCGATGTGGCATTGCCGCAACCTGATCTTACTGCATCGGAAAAGACATATAGTCTTGGAGGCTGATAGGTCTTACCCATCTTTTGGAACTCGGCCGTCCAAACGTCTTCGGTTCCGGCCAAAACCTGGCTACAAAAGACCATCAATAAGCTGTCTTCTTCGGTCTGTTCAACATTTTCGTCAACGACAGCGCCGCCACCCAAATTACTGAACATGCTCATATCGGGAGCCCGTCCGGTCAACAGCCAGATAAGTCCTGCGATAAGAATGCCGCCCAAGCCGATTCCCCCGGCTTTCACGGCACCGCCACCACCGCGGCCGTCAACCACGTTGGAGCTTTGTCTTCTACCATCCATTTTCATGATACAAACGTTTTTAGGGGTTAATAATGGCACAAAAATACACAAAAAAGGACACCCGTAACTCGCGGGTGTCCTTTTTTTTCACAAAGGCTGTGATTTTTCTTACTTCTTCACGAAGCGCAAAGTGGCGTTGCCGCAACGCAGCACGTAGAGGCCGTCGCTCAGTTCACTGATGCCGATCTCCTCGTTGGCGTTCACATTGACCACCTTCACCAAAGCACCCATCGTGTTGTAGATCTTGACTTCGCTGTTCGCTTCAAGACCCTCGATGCGGATGTAGTCGTTGGCGGGATTGGGATAGAGCACCAGCAGGCGTCCTTCGTTCTCACCCACGCCCGTGCTCTTGAAGAAGGCCACGAAGGTCATGTCGCCGGTCACGGTCACTTGGCGCGGGTTATCCGTGACGTTGTCCTGCCACTTGTCAAACAAGTAGCCGCTGTTCGGGAAGGCGGCAATGGTGGCCGTGCTGCCTGCCGTGTAGGTGCCCGAACCGATGGTCGTGCCTTCCGAGCTGTTGCACATCACGGTCAAGGAGAAGGTCTGCACCGGATTGGTCCCAAATTGTGCCACGTAGGTCTCATTCGCCGTCACGGTGATGCTGCGCGGGTTGTCGGCATTGCCGTCGCTCCAGCCGATGAAGTAGTAGCCCGTTAAAGGCGTAGCACTGATGTTGATGACAGTGCCTTCCAGGAACGTGCCGCCGCCTTCGACGGTGCCCATGGCCAGGTTGCCTGACACCACGGTGATGGTGTAGTTCTGCAAGGCTTCAAACTTGGCCGTGTAGGTGATATCGCCGGTCACCGTGACAGTGCGTGGGTTGTCGGCGTTGCCGTCGTCCCAGCTGACGAAACGGGCGCTGGGGCTCGGCGTGGCGCTGATTTGGATGACCGCTCCCGCAGGATAGGTGCCACCACCAGATACTGAGCCGAGCAAGGGGTTCTCGGAGACCACATTCACCGTGTACATGGTGCCACCGCCACCAGTAATGAAGTATGCCGTGTAGTTGGCATTGGCGTTCACCGTGATGGTGCGCGGGTTGGTGGTGAGGCCGTCGCTCCAATGGCTGAAGATGTAGCCCGTGTTGGCCGTGGCAGTGAGGGTGACCTCCGTGCCTTCGGGATAGGTGCCTCCGCCATCCACCGTACCGGCGCCAGCGGGATTCACATCAGTCGTGATGGTATATGAAGCGGGGGCGGCTTCCTGCTCAATGCGCACATCATCGATGTACCAATCGTGTGCATAAGTACCTCTGTATATGAAAGCAAGTTGGATTTCTTGGCCTCGATAGCTGGAGAGGTCGATCTCTACCGTCTTCCATTCATCAGAAGCCATCTCATAGGGTTGGCTCCACACCTCAGTCGTACCATTACAAACCACCAAAACGCCTTCATACTGATAGTAACTTGGATCACCTTCATAGGTCATGAAGGTCAGCGTGACAGCGCCACCTTCCGGGATGGCGATGCGAGGACTGGTGAGCCAACCTTCCTGCGGTTCATCTTCCGGTCCATAACTATGCCAAGCGTAGTTTTGGCCCGTAGGGATATCAACGCTATTTCCGGTGTTCTCTCCACCTCTGTGCCAATAGGACCTATATCCTCCGTTGTAATTGTCATTGTCTTCCACTGTCCAGCAGGCCCAGTCGGTCGCACCTGTCTCGAAGCCTTCGAAATAGGGCAACGTGCGAGCTTCGCTGTTGGTGCACTCCGGCTCGGCAATGTATAGGCAGGTAATCCTTTCACTGTTGGTGGGGTGATAGAGCAACTCACCGTCTTTCCAAATATAGCCGACAGAACTCTCCGAGCCAGCACAATAAACGCCGTTAGAGTTTGCCACAACAGATGTGATGTAACCTGGTGTGTTGAATATCTCCTGACCATTCTTCCACAACACGTCTGGATCGCTGCCACCATAAGCGGAAACATAAACATCACCAGCATCGTCAACACAAATGCTCATACGCTGAGTACCACCGCCAGTATTATTAACGAGCGTGTATAGTTCCTCATCGTTTTCCCACACTTTCAATTTATACTGGCCATCTTCATAGGCTACACCTACACTATAGATACTATTCCTTTCCTTTGAATAGGCAATGTCGTAAATCTTTGTGCCATCGGGGAAGTCGAACTCACTGCCCCCCATCCAAATCACGCCATGGTAGGTAGTCTCTTCATAACCATACTGATAACCACAGACATACAACCCATCATCATTAGCTGTAGCAGCATAGGCTACGCTTGGCCAGGTTCCATCGCCCAGTTGCCTAAACACATCGGGATTGTCATCTTTCCAAATCACAGCAGTTCTCACAGCATTGATGTCCATACAGCCCACCGAAAACAACCCTAACGAAGGATTCTCGGGCCATCTGTACAAGTCATTGATGTGACGGCCTTGGTTTACTGGTGAATCCAAATAAATGTCGTTATTCTTCATCACATCGGCAAAATAGAAACCGCCACCAGAAGTAAGGCAGTTTCTCACCCAATACACATCACCCTGGTACACATCAACACCAGTGCACTCTCCATAGTGGTCGCCCGTACCATTACCAATAGTAGAATAATACAATCGCGTTTCGTTACGGTAAACGGCGGCTTGTTGGACGTAATCATCGTCTTTGAAATGGCCTCCGGAATACACATCCTGGGCCACGCTCATGCCGGCGAAAGCCATCACCGCCATGACAAATAGTACTAGTTTTTTCATAACTCTTTGATTTAATTGAACATATAATGAATTAATTGATAGATTTCATGCTATTGTTGGTCTATTATCGCTTCAAAATTAGGAATAAAAAACAAAAATGCCATAGGTAAATTTACTTATTTTGAATTATTTTGTCGAAAAAAAGCGAAAAAAAAGGGTGTTTTGCTAATTTTGCCCACGAAATTGAATTAAACGATCCAACCATGAAAGCATTCGTCAACGACACTGAAGTGCGCACCTATTACGGCGCAAAAGTGAAATCGGTCGTGCTGGCCTACTGCCGTGCGAGAAACCTGCCCCTCAACCTGGAGGGCATCGAAGTGAAAGACGCCTTCGGCAACGTCATCGGCCTCGACGGCTCCCTGCGCGCCAACTCGAAGATATACGTCAAGTTTTAAGCGGAGATTCCCCTCGTGGAATCTCCATAAACACTTTGGCACGGTTTTGGTAGACAATAAAGTGAACACTAAATTCAATAGATGTCAAACCCTTAAAAAATCACCAACTATGAAAACCAAGAACATCCTGATGAGCATCCTGTTGGTAATAGGATCCATCGCAGCAAAAGCAGCCGGAGGCTACCCACCTGAACTCGCCTTGGTCTCACAGCCCGTGATGGTGTACAACTACAACTCTATCACGGTCATCTACGACGTGGAGAATATCGGCGACTACACCTATAGGGGTTACGTCTCCCTCTACCTCGAACCTGACTACGGCTACAGCTACGCCGAGAAATACGTCAGAGTGTATCCCGGTCGCATCAAGAGAATCGAGATCGACATCCCGCTGCACCGCATCGACAGAAGGTACGCCTTCACCATCATGCCCTACTACGAGTTGGGCGACGAGCTCTATAGCTTCACCACCTTCGAATACTTCGAGCCCATCGACTTCTACTGGGACGGTCCGCGCCGCGAGCGCTGGGTGGTCATCACGGTGCCTCCGCGCATCCGCCACTACCACCGCCCGGGCGTCTACCGCTACTACTACGACGGCTTCCGCCCGCCGATGCCGCCTCCCGGCCACGGTCCCCTGCCCCCGATGGATCCGCATCACCACACCTACGGCTACCACCACAACAACGGCGGTTATCCTGCCACCCACCCGGACATCTACAACGGCCCTGCCAACGATCCGGTACCCACTGCAACAGTCAGACCCAAAGCCAACGGCGGCAGCATGAGCTCGGGCAGCAACACCACCAACACGGTGGCCCCCACCAACAACGGTGGTAGCTCCAGCAGCCGAGTGAACAGCTCCAACAGCGGCAGAACGGGCAACAGCTCAACAGGTACCAACGGCAACAACTCCAGCGGTCGCGTGAGCAGCAGCAGCAACAGCAGCAGAACGTCGAACAGCTCAAGCTCAAGCAGTCGGGTCGGCAACTCCACCAGCGGTCGCACCGACACCGGCACCAGCACCCGCCCGGTGATCAACAGCAACAGCTCAAGCCGCACCAACACGGGTACGAGCAACAGCGGAAGCAGCCGCGTCAACAGCAGCAGCTCCAACACAAGCCGCACCAGCAGTGGCACGAGCAGCTCAAGCAGCCGAGTGAACAACTCAAGCTCTAGCAGTAGCCGCTCAAGTGGAACCAGCAACAGCGGTAGCAGCCGCGCCGGCAGCTCAAGCAGCAACACTCGCTCAAGCGGAACGGGCAGCAGCTCCACCAGAAGCTCAAGCTCCAGCAGCTCCAGCCGCAGCTCCAACTCTAGCAGCAGCCGCAGCAGCTCATCCAGCGGACGCAGATAAGACTCCGATAAGACAAAAAACATAAAAAACAAGGGCGGTCGAAAGGCCGCCCTCAATTTTTTTCTACCTTTGCCCAAAACTTTTGAGCCGTGAACATCATCAATTTCGCTGACAGCAACAGCATCGTCAACCAGTATGTGGCTGAGTTGAGGGACATCAAGGTCCAAGGCGACAGAGGCACCTTCCGTTACAACCTGCAACGCATCGGCCAACTGATGGCCTACGAGGTGAGCAAAACTTTACACTATTCCGTGAAGACCATACAGACGCCTTTGGCCCAAGCCAAGGCCAACACACCCGACGATGAAGTCGTCCTGGCCACCGTGTTTCGCGCTGGCCTGCCCTTCCACCAAGGCTTCCTCGACATCTTCGACCATGCAGGCAACGCCTTCGTGTCGGCCTACCGCTATTATCTCGACGAGAAACACGAGAACGTAGGCATTAAAGTGGAATACCTGGCCGCCCCCGACCTCACCGACAAGACCCTCATCATCGCCGACCCCATGCTGGCCACGGGCGGCAGTCTCGAATTGGCTTACCAAGCCCTGTGCAGCAAAGGCATACCAAAACAGCTCCATCTGTGTTGCGTCATTGCCGCACAAGCGGGCATCGACAACCTGATGAAGCTGTTCAAGCCCCTTGACAACGTCACGCTGTGGTGCGCTGCCATCGACCCCTTCCTGAACGAGCACAAATACATCGTTCCAGGATTAGGTGATGCTGGGGATCTCGCCTATGGCGACAAGATTTAATGCTTATAGAAGCGGAAGTTATAACCTACTGTAACCAGTGGCCCATAACCGAAAACCTGGGCATTAGGTGCGAACATCATTTGCAGACCTCCGCCGAAATCCAAGTCTTTATAGCTCGCTCCACCAACGAGTGCATGTCTCCAAATGGGGTCACTATTGTATCTGAAAGCCCCCACATGATAGTCGATCAAGCCTGTCCAAGGATTTTTGCCTGTATACACACGAACACCGCCATGAACGGTTCCTTTTATATCAACAGAAACATTATTGCCTGCTTGATTAATGAGCAACAATACACCAGGGCCAACAGACACTTGAACATAAGGACTAATCTGATACCCCACATTCGCAAAGAAACCACCATACATTTCGGGACGGACAAAGAAGCCTCTTCCACGAGTATAGTCTTGCGCCAAAGAAGGAATAGCCATCATGGCTATTGCCAAAACTAATAATAACTTTTTCATAAGGTTAAAATTTAAGGTTAATAATAGGTTTATTAGGATTGTTTTTTATCAAGATAATCGACCACCGACTCCACCAGATTGTAGGCTCCGTCGTAGACGTCTTTCAGCGTTGCGTCGAGCATGTAGGCGGGCGTTGTGAAAACCAGAAGCTCGTTGTCGGCGCACACATCGCCATGTTCGGTCTGCACGTGGAAGGCACCCATTTTACGGATGTTTTCGGCATCGGGTGTGCCTTCGTTGCCCAAGGTGACGCACACACCGGGTAGCAGCTTGGCGAACATCACGGGCGCGATGCACATGCCACCGAGAGGCTTGCCAGCTTCACGCGTCTCGATGATGGCTCGGGCCACATCGGGCTGCACCTCCATATCGGCGCCTTTGTAGGCATAATCGCACAGGTTTTTGGCCACGCCGTAGCCACCGCTGAAGAGCAGGCCATCGAAGTCAGCGGCTTTGTATTCCTCGATGGGCAAGATGCGACTGCGGGCAAGACGAGCCGCCTCGGTCAGTATGTTGCGTTCTTCTTTGACCTGTTTCTCGGTGAGATGGTCGACGACCTCAGTCTGAGGGCGATTGGGCGCAAAACATTGGTATTCACAATGGTGTTGCTCAATGGAGAGCAATAGGGTGATGGCCTCGTTGATTTCGCTGCCATCCTTACGGCCGCAGCCGGCCAAGATTACTGCAAATTTTTTCATGGTATCGTTAGTTTATATGATTACTTATTCCATTCTGGTTTCCGCTTCTCGAAAAACGCCTTCATCCCTTCCTGACCATCCTTGGAGACACGTTGGTTGGCAATAGCCATAGAGGTATTCATGAAAACAGGGTTGAAACGGTCGTCGGTGCCACTCACCATGCGAAGCAGGTTCTTGCACTCGGCTAATGCATAAGGCGAAGCTTGCCTAAAGTATTCGATGTATTGCCGCTCGGCGTCAATCATCTCAGCATCGTCAACGACGACATTCACCAAGCCAAAGGCCTTAGCTTCATCGGCAGTGAAACGACGTCCAGTAAGCATCAGCTCCTTGGCGGCCGTATTGCCGATTTTGCTGACCACAAAAGGCGAGATGGTGGCAGGCGTAAGGCCCAGACGCACCTCGGTGAAGGCGAACTTCGTCTCCTTTTCGGCAATCACGATGTCGGCGGCAGCAACGATGCCATTGGCGCCGCCTATGCAGGCACCATGCACGTCAACGATGACGGCCTTATCGCAGAAATAGATGGTCTGAAACAGTTTGGAGAGTTTCTCGGCATCGGCTATGTTCTGGTTATAGCTGAAACCGGCCATCTCCTTCATATAGGCCAAATCGGCGCCAGCGCAAAAAGCGGGCCCATTGCCCTTCAAGATGATGACGCGGATGTCGTCACGACTATTGAGCCAGTCGAAAGCCTCGGTCAGCTCGCGTATCAGCGCGGCATTCAGCGCGTTGCGCACCTCGGGGCGGTCGAGGTTGATCCATGCCATGCTTTCGCCCAGTTGTATTTTTATCGTGGTGAATTCCATTTTCGTGAGTTGAGAGTTTAGAGTTTAGAGTTGAGAGTCAGTTGAAAGTTTAGAGTTGAGAGTTTAGAGAAGAAGTTTAGAGATGCAATATTCGTGAAAAATTGTCAATCTGTCACAATCATTCCGTAAAAAATTCGTTTCTTTGCAGTCGGAATGGTTTTTGATGACCGTTTCAGTGTCCCAAAAGGGATCACAAAACAAAACACAATGGAAAACGACAACCTCAACAACGGACTCGACGGTCTCTTGGACATGTTCAAGAAACTCATTGAAGGTCAAGACCTTGATTCGATTCCAGGCATCAACGAAGAGCAGAAGGAACAGCTGAAACTGTTTCTCGAGGACTTCGACGAACTGAAGAAAGACATGAAAAACGAGATCCACAAGCTCGACCCCTTCACCAAACAGATGGTGGAGATGGTCATGGGCCAGTTGAAGAACTATAACATCGACCCGCAGCTTGCCCAGAATCCGTCTTCGGCTCAAGTTGAGCCCACCGTCAACAAAGAGAAACAGTTGGACGAAATACCTGGCACCACGGAAAACTTGGAAGCCCATTTGGCCGCCATCGACGATCAGCTGCGACAGCCCAATCTTACTGACGAGGAGATTAATCGTTTGCTTGATGAGCGTTCTGCTATAGCGGAAGAGTTGAGAGTTGGGAATTGATAATTGATAATTGATAATTGATAATTGAAAATTGAGAATTGACAATTGAGAATTGACAATTGAGAATTGAGAATTAAACGTATTGAGTTTGAAACAATAGTTTTTATATGAAGAAAGTATTATTCACGCTTATTGCATTAGTTATTTCGGCGAGTGCTTTCGCCCAACTCATCGCCAACAAGACGGACAAAAAAGTCACTGCCGGCGTCGACCTGTTCAGCGACCTGCAGTTGGCTCCTAGCGACAACTGGAATCCGCGTGGCTTCAACCAAGGCGCAAGCTGGGCGCTCACCTACAATTTCCCTCTTGGAGAAAGTAAAAAGCACACCGTATCCATCGGCGTAGGCATGACGCACCACAACTACTTCTCGTACAACCACATCCTCAACCCTTATGCCGATACGCTACAATATGCGCAATGCGCCGATTTGGAAAACTTCAAGCGTTTCAAAGTCAACGCCAACTATGCAGACGTTCCCTTTGAGCTCCGCTTCCGCATCAAAGACCAAGTGAAGATTGGCATTGGCTTCAAGCTGGGCATTCTCGTCATGGCCAAGACAAAATATGTCGGTCCCAATGAAGACGGCATCATCATTCACGAGAAAGAGTGCTACATCAATAACTTGGAACGCTACACCTATTCGGCCACACTGCGTGTGGGTTGGAGATGGGTCAGCGCTTTCGCGGCATACCAAATCAACCCTGTGTTTGAGGTCGGACACAACGCCCCAACCTTCCATCCACTGTCGGTTGGCTTGTCATTTGCACCGTTCTAATTTAGTAAGGATTGCTTGTGGTCGCTTTGCGTCACTGCGAGGCACGAAGCAGTCCTGAGAGCTTGTTTATTCACTAGATTGCTTCGTCGTTCCCCCTCGCAATGACGCAAATCGCATCACCATGGATTGTAACCGAAGCCGAGCGCATGGGGTTCGATGCCTGTGGCATCGCCAGTGCCACTGTATTGGAATCCGAGTCGGCCCTTGTTGAACAATGGCTCGACGAAGGGCGTGAAGGTGAGATGAGCTACCTGACTCGCAACAAGGAGAAGCGCTACGACCCGCGGCTCCTGGTGGAAGGCACAAAGTCCATTGTCACTGTACTTTACAACTATTATCCAAAACAACAAATAGGTGATGGCGAGCATTTCAAAATCGCCAAATACGCCTATGGCGCCGACTACCACGACGTGTTGAAGCGTAAGCTAAGACAACTGCTGGAACGTATTGAGACCCAGACGGGAAAACTGGATGGCGTACGTGTGTTCGTCGACTCTGCTCCCGTTTTAGACCGTGCTTGGGCGGTACGCTGCGGCTTGGGATTCGTCGGGAAAAACACCACCTTAATCCATCCCAAAAAAGGCTCCTTCTTCTTCATCGGGCACTTGTTTCTACCCGTTGCACTTGCCGAAACCGGCCAAGAGCTCACCAACCGCTGCGGTCGCTGCACGAAATGCCTCGATGCCTGCCCTACCCACGCCTTGGAAGCGCCCTTCCATATCGACGCGCGCAAATGCATCTCCTACCTAACCATAGAATACAAAGGCAGCCTTGCAGATATGGATCCCCGCACCTTCAAAGGCTGGATGTATGGATGCGATATCTGCCAGGATGTGTGTCCCTACAACCGTTTTGCCTTGCCCAATCTTGAACCAGAGTTTCAGCCTTCGGAACGGCTCATGGCCATGCACGAAGACGACTGGAAGCACCTGTCGGAAGCTGACTTCAAGGCATTATTCAAGCACTCCGCCGTGCAACGCGCCGGATATGAAGGCCTGAAAAGGAATATTGAGTTTATCTCAAAGGAGAGTTGATGTTGTAAGTCAGCGTGATCTGCACCACCTTGTTGTAATACTGGTTATAGAACCAACCAGGGTTACCCGAGAAGCGGCATGGCACCACTGAATACATGAAACGGGCTCCTAACCCAAGATGGTCATTGAAAGCAACATGCACACCAGCATTGGCAGTAGCTGAGATCGGGCTCCAACGCGAAGTGGTGACCTGATAATCGGCATCCACATCCTCGGTGGCCCTCAGTCGGACATCGGCACTGATACCCGCTTCCAAAGTAAGGAAATCCAATGAGCGTCCGCTCACTCGAAAAACACCCAAGTTGTATTGCAACATCAAGGGAATCTCGGCATAATGCAGTCTCAGGCTATAAGGATTATAATAATACTCATTCACTTCCTTGTCGGACGAATGTGCGCCAAGCAGCGAGTATTTCAGCTCCATTTGGACTGCAAAATAATCGTCCAAAGGCAGGTTGGCGTATGCCCCTGCAGTGAAGCCTAATTGGTGGAAACCTGCATAGTGATCGCCATCCACTTGACAGAAGGTGGGGCCTGCGATGAGACCCGCATTGAAGGATTGGGCTTTGGCTATTGTTGAGCCAAATGACAATAAAACACTAAAAACCAGGATGTAAAATAGTCTTTTCATATTTCTTTCTAATAAAACGTTAGACGGGTTCGACGGGTTCAGGGCTCAGGGACCCTGTTATTCACTATAAGTTGCTTGATATTGATAATAACGGTCGAGGATTTCCTGCACGAAGCGGAAGGTCTCGGTACCACGCAGGTAACCCGCCTTGCAGCAGGTGTCGTTGTAATACTGTGGTTTCGACTTGTTGAGGATGAAGAAGTCGACATTATCGTCCCAAACATCGGGATATTTGCCGTATTTCTCCGCCAATCGCTGGGCATCATACACATTACCCAATCCCGCATTGTAGGCAGCCAACACAAACTTCACCCTTTCGACGCTATCGGTCACCTTGTCTTCGAGACAACGGTTGAGATCGCTGAGGAGTTGACCACCTGCATGGAGTTGCTCGGCGGGAGTGGCGTCGTAGTCGATGCCATATTTTTCCATCACCACGGGCATGAGTTGCATGAGACCAAAAGCTCCTTTTTCGCTTTCCAGATCGAGCTTGAAATGCGATTCCTCATAGATGAGCGAAGCCAGCAGACGCCAATCCCAGCCAATCTCCTTGGCAGTCTTTTTGATGATATCGTCGAAGAAAGAGATATGGTCGCCTGACAGCTTCTTGGTAGAGAAGACATTGGCCTGGTTAACATATTTGGCCAAGATGCGGGTGAGGTTACGTTGTTCAAAGCCATCGATCCAGTTGTTCAGCTCGACGAGCAAAGAGGAGTCGCCGTCGTGATTGGCAATGGCCCAACACAAGGGCTGCTCGACGCTGACAAAGAGTTTCGTGTCCAAACTCCGCAATCCGATAGAAGCCATACGAGCCATATACTCCTCAACAACAGTGTAGTCGATGTAGCCTGAAGCGACGGCTTTCACCAAGTCAACGCTGTTGAGGCTGTCGCATTCAACAATGTAAATGGTGTCGCCAATCTGGTCGGCAAGATGCTCTATGAGTTTCACCTCGTGGCTACCTTGGGGCAGATGGATGGTCTTGCCTGCGAGGTCGACGGGCGAACGCAACAACTTGTTCTCCACCTCATTGGCTGTCGACATCTGGTTCCAGTCCTTTGGGAGACGTTGCACCAACACGCTGCGCTGCTTGAGGATGGGATCAGTAAGCAGGAAGCGGCGTTTCATGTCTTTGTTAGAGCCGATGCCGATGGCCACTATGTCGACCTTAGCCGAGTCGAGGAGCATGAAACACGAGTCGAGGTTTTCATTGACCAGCATCTCCAATTCGATGCCACGATCTTTGCAGAAGTCGCTCAAGAGCTCGTATTCAAAGCCCGATGGCGTTGCCTTTTCCGTGTTGTAATTGATGATTTCACAATTGGTCACTGCAACCAATCGTCCGTTTTCGAGCACATGTTGCATCACCGTCAAGGTGTCGCGAACCTCAGGCTCATTCTCTTCGATTTCGGGTTCGTCGTGGCATGAAAAAAATGCCAAGCCAAGCGTCAACAATCCGAGGATAGAAAGTAATTTTATCTTCATTTCGTGCGTCTTAGAGGCCGTAAAAGTAGTAAATTTTATTATTTGCAAGAAAAAACATGGGGCGTTTTGCTAAATTATGTACTTTTGCAGCCTTATTTTTAACACTTAGAATGGCCAAGAAAATACAAGATCCTGATTTTTGGTACTCCATTTTGTTACCTTACGTCAACTGGCATACAAGGAGGTCGTACAGCAGGTTTGAGGTACACGGAAAGAAGCGCATCCCGAAAGGCGGCGCCTTGATTTTCGGTGTCAATCACAGCAACACGCTGATGGACGCCTTGGTGTTGCTTTCGGCCGACAACATCAGGAAAGTTTTCATTGCGCGAGGCGATATCTTCAAGAATCCGGCTGTGGCCAAGATATTGAACTTCATGCGCATCCTGCCCATCTTCCGCATCCGCAACGGTGTGGCAGCCGTGCGCCAAAACGACGACTCGCTCAACAAGGCCGTCGACGTCATCCACGACCATGTCGACCTCTACCTCTTCCCTGAAGGCACACACCGCACCAAGCATTCGCTGATGCGCATGGGCAAGGGTCTTTTCCACATCGCCGTCGACGCCAACAAGCAGTTCGGTGACAAAAACCCCGTCTACATCATTCCTACGGCCATCGAATATGGCGATTATTTCCGATATCGCTCCACGGCGATGATCAACTTCGGCGAACCCATAAACGTGACCGAATTCTTCAAAAACACCACCGAAGAAAACGAAGCCGCAAACATCAACCTGCTGAAAGACAAACTCCACGAAGAAATTTCCAAACTTTTCACCTATATTCCTGACAATGAAGACTATGATGCCATTTGGGAAATTGTGAAAATGAAAAATGAGAAACGTGCTGGAAGCCTTTACAAGAAAATGCTGCGCAACCGCGCTACCGTTGATAAAGTATTGAAATACAAGGAAGAACAACCTGAAGAAGCCAAGAAGCTGTTTGAACATGTCATGGACTTTGCCAAACATCGCCTTAAAGAAAAAGTCTCGGTGATGTCTGTGGCCAAGAAACGCCCCATATTCAACTCCTTGTGGATGTTTGCAACGCTCGTCCTGTTGTTGCCCTATTATCTGGCCTCGGCTGCAGTCAACTGGCCAGTGTGGCTCACTACCTGGATTATCCGAGGCCGTCTAAAAGACCCTGCCTTCAGCAACACGGTCAGTTTCGGCGTCAGGTTTGTGCTCTCCCCCTTCATCTTCATCACAGGTGCCATCGTCATGTTCTGCAACCTACCTTGGTATTGGGCGTTAGGTGGTACTGTGCTGCTTTTCTTCTCCTATTCCATGTTCGTCGACTACAACGAGTTGTTCCGCCGTTGGATCTCCGACGTGCGCTGGAGCTTCAAGAAACGCTTGCGCGATGAATTCAAATCACTAAACATCAACAACCTATTCTAATGTCACAACGCTGGATCATTCCCGATATTCATGGTTGCGCGAAGACCTTGAAGGTGCTCCTTGAGAACATGCTCAAGGTGACGAAGAACGACGATGTCTATTTTTTGGGCGACTATATCGATCGTGGTCCTGATGGCAAAGGCGTCATCGACTATCTGATGCGCTTGCAAAAAGAGGAATACAATGTGCATTTCCTGAAAGGCAACCACGAAGACATGTGCGTGAAGGCGTTTGAGGCCGACCAAAAGAAGAAGTTTTTGGGCGGCAAGCATCCTGAACAGAAAGAATGGGAAGCCGTGGGCGCCAAGGCCACCTTGGAGAGCTTCGGGGTAAAGCATCCACGCGAGATTCCCCAGCTTTATATCGATTGGATGAATGCCTGCGTGCCTTACGTGGAGTTGGAAGAATACATCCTCGTACATGCCGGCATGAATTTCAGCATCGCCGACCCGTTTGAGGACACGAAGAGCATGATGTGGACCCGCAAGTTCAGGGTCGACTTCAACAAATCACATGGCAAGAAAATCATCCATGGGCATATCCCCGTCGACTACAGCTTCATGAATATGGTCATCGAGCAAAACGACAATTACGATTTCATTGCCTTGGACAATGGCGTGTTTGTAACCGATAAACCCGGATTAGGAAATCTGACCGCATTTAATCCTGATACGAAACAGATTGTGGCGCAGAGCAATATGGATTTCTGAACACGTTTTTTTCGAACACGGATTGTACGGATTTTCACGGATATATGTTGTAGAGACGCGCCATGGCACGTCTCTACAGATTAGCGTGTTCCGACGACGATTGCATTTTTGAATTGTTTAACCTTGCCTTCGAAATTGAAGACCTCGGTCACGGCGACATAGACGCCAACGGGAACCTTGTTGCCATTGTTGTCAAGGCCGTTCCACAGGACGCTTCCCTCCTGCCCTACCAGCTCGCCTTTGGCCAAGTGACGGATTAATTGTCCTGCCACATTAAAGATGTAGATGTTCATCGTGTAGCCTGCCTCATCGAAATGGTAGTTGACGAAACAGGCATCGTCGAAGCCGTCGCCGTCAGGCGAGAAGATGTCGGGGCTGATGGAGATTTCGTCGTTGGAAGGCTCGGTGGTTTGCATCATTGAGTTCTCGTAGCCTGGCGTACCGAAATGAACACTTTCTGCAGCTGAATGCCAATTGTTGGCATCCATGGAAGGTTGGTCGAAGGCGACACGCTCCAAAGCCACGCCTTTTGTGACCTTGAGCAAGGGATAATGCATCTTTTCAGAGAAGGCCATCTGGTCGACCACAATGCCGTCCTTGCCCATCAGAATGGCCCTACCGCCCGCGTTGGCATAGCTCGGGAAGGATGCCGTCTGCACGAAGTTGTCGGTCGGGCAGTCGTATTGTTGACCAACGATTTCGCTGTTGGTGGAGAGCAAAACGTAGGTCTTGGGCAGGAACAAACGGCTGTCTACTGTAATTTCCTTCAAGGTCGTATCGGCAGGATTGGGGAAACTCTCTTTGATGACACCGAGCATCAGAGCGCTGAGGTCGAAGGTCTTGTCGGTATTGTTGTAGAGCTCCACATAATCCACGCCTGGAGCGATGGGATCGAAGAGAATTTCATTAATGAGGATTTCTCCTTCGGCGATGTCGTTCGGGATGCCGAACTGCACGCGGGTATCGGCTTCAATGGTCGTACCCACGCAATTCGTCACACCATTAATAACCAATGTATATACCAAACCTTGCTCGAATCCACGGTCGAATTGGAGCTCCACGTAGGTGCCATCCATGGGATTAATGGCCGTTTGTTGGGGATGTTCGCCCGTCTCTTCCACTAAGAAGTGTTGCGTTTCAAGAAGTTCGGCGGAATTCATCTGCTGATCGAACCACAGTTGGACGATTTGGTTGCCGAACATGCTCACGCGCTCCACTTTGGGTGCCACATTGTTCTCGCCGTTCACCGAATTAATGCGGCCTGGCGTACCACCCAAGGCATCCATGGAAGCCGTCCAGTTGGAGGCGCCAGCGCAAGGGTTCAGCGGGTCGATTTGCTCCACCGACCAGCCGCCGTTGGCCTTGTCGGAATCGTGGTACCAAGTGTTGCTGAAATTGACGCGAGAAACCAAAACGCCTGCCTTGCTATAAAGGTACATCGCCGAAGAGCTGTTGCCCACCGAGAAGCTGCTGAAGCCGATGCAGTCGCCATATTGGCGCAACTCGGAAACGGCATCATTGTGGCAAAGGATGACATAGCCGCGCGGGGCAAGGACAAAATTGCCAAAGGTATTGTCGTTTGAGCCGATTTGTATCTGCCAGTCTTTCAAGTCGATGCCGAACTCCGTGGTGTTGTAAAGTTCCACATACTCCCATTCGGGCAGATCCACCACTGGATTCGGATCCGCCATAATCTCGTTGATGACAATATCGTATTCCGAGGCTTCGTAGATGGAAAAGGCCAAAGTTGTCGGCTCCATCATATTGTTCCACAGGTCTTTGATGCCGCTGACGGTCAACGTGTAATTAATGCCGTTGCCGATTTCGCGCTCCATCTCGAGTAGCACAACAGCAGGATTGCCACCGAAACTGACAGAAGCCGGATGACCCAAGCCATTGTCGATGGAATAATTATCGGGATTGAGTACCGTGGTTTCATTCAGCGCCTCGTTGAAGGCCAGTTGGAGATGTGTCAAGTCGAGTACCTCGCAGGTCAGGAGTTGGGGAGGCTCGTGGTCAGCGATGCGAGGACCGACATAGACGTTGTCGAAATAGATTTTCGTGGCGTTGCTCGACGTGAACTTGGACCAAAAGCCGAAAAAGCCTCCGCGACCGTATGTATCATCCGACCCTTGTGCCTCGATAAGATAAATACCTGAATTGTCGTAGCACGACTGGATCATCCAATTGCCTTCGCGATCGCAAGTCACTTTTATTGAGACTGCGAACGAGGCCGCGATGGCACCTTCAGTGCCGCGACAGATTTGTTGTTGTCCATCGGCATCCTTGCGGAACAAGGTGATGGCATCGTTGCTGCCGCCTTCGCCGAAGCGGAGGAAATAACCTTGGGTGACATTTTGCAAGTCAGCGTTATCGGCACTAAGCCAAACATCGGAATAGTTGTTGCCAGATGGTGCAAAGGCTTCCCGAATCCAAAACTGCCATTCCATCGTCTCGTACTCCGTGATGGGCAAGAAAAGGTAGGCTGTGCCCTCGCCTTCCGCGTTGAGTTGCAATTGTTTGCTGTTGTTCACCATATATTGCTCCGTCTTCCCCGACCAAGTGGGGTTTTGGGTGAAGTCGCCGTCGGAGAAGTCGTCGGTGACTTGGGCGAGGAGAGTGAAGGGGAACAAAAGCAGCAGTAAGAGTATCTTTTTCATGGTATTAGCAATTTAGGAGAGGACAAAGATAGGGGTTTTTGTGGATTGTGACAAAAAAACAATCGAAATGTTCGCTGTTATACAAAAAAGCGTTACGCAAATTTGTATAATTGAATAATTCTTGTTATTTTTGCAGCCTAAATTGTGCAAAAATGAGAAATCCGTTCCTAACATACGGCTATAATGGGCCTGAGTATTTTTGTGACAGAGAGGAAGAGACCAAGCGTTTGACATCATTGTTGGTGAATGGCAACCATGTTGCCTTGATGTCACCAAGAAGAATGGGAAAGACCGGACTGATACGTCATTGCTTTGCCCAACAAGAGCTCAAGGATTATTATCTATTTGTAGTCGACATCTATGCCACAAAATCACTTGCCGAATTGATCTATGAATTGGGCCGTTCCATTCTTACGGTACTAAAATCGAAAGAGCGGAAAGCATGGGAGCGTTTTGTGCGTATAGCAGGCTCTTTACGAACGGGTATTTCACTTGATGCTTTTGGGCAACCGAGTTGGAATCTGGAATTGGGTGATATCCAAACGCCGAAAACTTCGCTTGACGAGATATTTCAATATCTAAATTCGGCAGACAAACCTTGCATAGTGGCTATTGATGAGTTCCAGACAATTATGGATTATCCAGAACAAAACATAGAGGCTCTTTTGCGAACCTATATCCAAGGCTGCAATAATGCATGGTTCGTCTTCTCTGGCTCCAAGCGCCATATGATGGGCGAGATGTTTTCGTCACCTGCCAGACCTTTCTACCAAAGCGCATCCACCATGTCGCTCAAGGCAATACCACTTGACTCCTATTCCAAGTTTATCACCAATCATTTCGAGCAGGGCGGATTGCAAATTGTCCCAGAGGCCATCCAGTATATCTACAAGAAATTCGAGGGCAACACATGGTATATCCAGAAAATATGTAATGAGCTTTATGCGATGGCTGAACCTAACAAGCCTTGTACCATCAAGGAAGTCGAGATGGCTATCAACCAAGCTATTGACGAGAAAGACGACACCTATCAGGATCTGCTGGCACGACTTTCAGCAAGGCAAAAGGCCCTGCTTATAGCATTGGCGCATTCGGGAAAGAACGTCCAACCCACTAGTGGAGAGTTCATTAAAAAGTATCATCTCATGTCAGCTAGTTCAGTCCAAAGAAGCCTGAATGCCTTGCAGGAAAAAGACATCGTTACAAACAGCGAAGGGAGATATTTTATCTATGATTATTTCCTTTATTATTGGCTGAATAAAAAATAGGAAACTGAGAGGCGTCCCGAAGTTTGAACCACTGATAAGTGAGGTTAAGGTGGTTTTCGTTATGCATACCTAGTGTTATCTGGATTACGAAGTGGGGCAATAAATATTTCCGTTGATCGTTGAAAGTATTAGAAATTAAATTGTAAACAACCAAATAATAACCATAATGAGAGTTTGCAGATTTGTTTTATTCTTCTTGGCTGCTTTAATTATCGCTTCCTGCATCCGAATCGATGAAGTCGACATCAACAGTTTCAATCAGCCGGATGGCGAGGTCTTGAACGGCACCGTCGCCGTGTTTGGCAATGTGACCACCGAGATGCGCCAGCACCGCGTCACCATTTCACCTGTGCATCAATGGGGCGACAACCAGAATGTTTTGCCCGAAATCAACCGCGTTTTCGTGCTTTGCGGAAACGATACCATACCTTATATCGAAAAGGAAGCCGACCGCAACAAGATGGTTTTTGTTTCGGAGCAACCCTTCAAAGGTGAGGCGGGCAAGACCTACAAACTCGTCGTCGAAACACCTACGGGTGACATCACCGCCGAGGACTATCTGACGCCTTTGGGCAACACGGATTACTTCCAAATCATCCAGGACCACACAAAAGTGAGGAGTTATCAGATGCAATCGGGCATGATGGCGCATGAATTCCAGTTCGACAAGCACATCTATACCGTTGGGGAACAACCTGTGATTTGCGGCCTGACCTTTTATCAGTCTGAGGATTTCCCCATCGACAGCATCGAAAGTGTCTCATTCATCCATAACGACATGTCGCTCTCGGCACTGTTCACCGCCAGGCTGTTCTGGTATTCCTATCACGTCACGGAAGACTATCTCGACCAAAACGAGACTTTCATCACTTGTTCGGTCTCGCCCGAATTCTACACCTTCCTGTTGGATGTCTTCAACGAAGACGACTGGAGCCTGGGCCTGTTCGCCACCATCTCGGGCAACGTGCGAGGCAATGTCAAGAACGGCTATGGCTATTTCTTTGCCTCCGATGTGCGACGCCAACCCTTTACTTACCACGATATCTACAACTCCCTCACCCCCGAAAACCAATAAGCCATGAAACGTATCCTCATCACCATATTATTCTTTGCCTCTTTTGTTTGTCTTCAGGCACAGACCTATACTTTAAGCGGCCACATCACCGATGCCGCCACGGGAGAGACCCTTATCGGTGCCACATTATATGAGGCCTCCTCACAAACAGGCACCTCGGCCAATGGCTATGGTTTCTATTCGCTGCGTCTGCCTGCAGGGAAACACAAACTGCAATGCGCCTATTTGGGTTACAATACCAAAGAGATTGAAGTCCAACTCAATGCCGACCAAACCTTGGAAATCAAGTTGGAGGAAAACTTCGTGGGATTGGGCGAAGTCACCGTTGAAGCAGCATCGGTGGAGCGTCCGCAGAAGCAGAACGAGTTCCACGCCGAGATGCTGACCATAAACTCGATACGCAAACTGCCGAGTGTGTTTGGCGAGGCCGACATTCTCAAAGCGGTACAGATGCAGTCGGGTGTGAAAACCATCGGCGACGCCTCGTCGGGACTGCTCGTGCGCGGCGGCACCAACGACCAGAACCTCATCCTCATCGACGAGGCTCCCATCTACAACCCCTCGCACCTCTTCGGCATGATCTCCATCTTCAATCCCGAGGCGGTGAACCAGGTGACGCTCTACAAGAGCAACATGCCCGCGCAATACGGCGGGCGCGTCTCGGCCGTCCTTGACTGCAAGATGAAGGAAGGCAACATGAACCACCACGATTTCTCGGTGGCGTTGAGTCCCTTTGCCGCCACTTTGACTGCCAATGGTCCCATCGTCAAGGAAAAGGCTTCTTACCTGATTTCAGCGCGTAGGAGTTTCATCGACTTTTTCGTTAGCCCCAACGAAGATATGCCGCTTGTGCCGAGATTCTACGACCTGAACGCGAAAATCAACACCAAAATCGGGCAGAACGACCGCATTTATCTCTCGTTCTATCGAGGCCACGATGTCATTGAGTCCATGGGCGGCATCGACCATTCCAACGGGCTCTACAACACTTGGGGCAACACCTCGGGCACCTTGCGCTGGACGCACAACTTCGGCAGTCGTTGGTTCCTCAATACAGCCTTCATCGTCAGCGATTACAGCAACGACATTGATTATCAATACAAAAGACGAAAATACAATTGGCGCACTGGCATTTCCGACCTTAACCTGAAGGCCGCATTGAGTTATTATATCGCTCCTGACTGCGAACTCCGCATTGGCGCAGGAGCCATCCGCCATGCCTTCATGCCAGGAGAGTCCGACAGCATCGGCATGAGTCTGCCGCATTATCAGGCGATGGAGTATTCCGCCTATGTTCTGAACGATTGGAAACCCATACGCTGGTTGGGCTTCAACTATGGTGTCCATCTGTCGGCTTTCCAGCCTTTGAACAGCGACGAGAAACTGTTGGTCTACCCCGAGCCTCGTGTGAGCATGAATGTCATCCTGAGCGAGAACGCCTCACTGAAAGCCGGCTACGCGAGAAATGTGCAATATATCCAAGTGCTGCAAAACACAGCCCTGGACTATCAGTCATTGGAGACTTGGTTCCCTGCGGTCAATGGCTTGAAGCCTGTCATTGCCGATGTGGTTTCGGGTGGTTGCTTCCTTGATTTCGGTGGGCAGTATTCCGCTTCGGCTGAACTCTATTACAAGAAAGGCCAAAACCAAATCGACTTCATCGACCATGCGCAGCTCATCAGCAACCCAAATGTCATTAACCAGGTGAGAAGCGGCAATTCGAAGGCCTATGGCGTGGAGCTGAATCTCTCCAAGAATGCCGGAAAGTTCACGGGAGCCATGAGTTACACCTATTCGCGTGTGATTTACGCCATCGACGGCATCAACGACGGCAATCCCTATTCGGCTTTGTCAGACATCCCGCACGACTTCCGCATCAACGGCTGCTATCAGTTCACACCGCGTTGGAGTGCAAGTGCGGCATGGCAGTATTCGAGCGGGCATCCCGTCACCTTGCCTGTGGGTTTCTACGAGTACATGGGGCAGACTGTTCCGATTTACACCGAACGCAACGCCAGCCGCACACCTGCTTATCATCGCCTCGACCTTTCATGCGCCTATCATTCGCCGAAATACAGAAATGGTTTCAATTGGAGTGCGAGTGTTGGTTTGTTCAACGCCTACAACCGCCTGAACCCGTTGGGGTATCAGTTTGAGACCGATATAGAATCGGGCGAGATGCGGGCTTACGCTTATTCGATGTTTGGTATTTTGCCTAATGTTTCGTTGCGGGCAGGGTGGTAAAGAAATGATTCCTACTTCACCAAGAACAACCCCGGCGTGATATCCAGCCAATGCAGCACCGTCTCGCCCCAGACAAGGATGAGCACCCACGAGATGGTCATCATGGTGATGCCGAACTTGAAGGCGTCGGTCATGCTATATTGGTTGGTGTTGTAGAGCAATGCGGCAGGCTTGCTGTTGAAGGGCAACACATAGCAGTGCTCGATAAGCATGGCCACGGGCAGGCTGAGGCTCATAACGGGGAAGCCGAAACGCGCCTCCACACCCAATGCGATGGGCACGAAGACCATGGTGCGAATGGTCTTACTTTGGAAGACCAGACCCGAATACATCATCAAGAAGGTGAGGATGACATACAGCACCCAAAATGGGGTGTTGGAAGTGATGCCGAGGCTGTCGAAAGCGGCATTGACCATGGTGTTGGGAAGGTCGGTAGCATTGAGGCCAGAACCCAAGGTATAAGCGCCAGCCGAGAACAGCATCAGATGCCAAGGGATGTCGACATCGTTCCATTTCACCACGCCGATGCCCGGCAACAGGGCTAAGACTGCACCCAACAAGGCGACGATGGTCTCGTCGATGTTGTGGAAGGTGCCTTTCGTGACCCAAAGGACAAGCACCAAGACAAAGATGCCCACGGCCTTGTACTCTTCGGCCTTCATCTTACCCATGGCCTTCAGTTCTTCTTTCAGGCGTTCCAAACCACCTTCGATTTGAGGCACCTGTTCCTCTTTCTTCATCGGGAAGAAGACGTATGTGCCCAGCAACAAGCCTATTACAAGAATCAAGGCACTCATCGGACCGCAAGAGACGAGCCAGTCGGCATAGCCGAAGTCGCAACTGCCGACGAAGCCCGCGATGAGCGAGATGGCCAGCAGGTGAGCGCCGCTACCTGTGTAGAACGCATTGGCACCGATGTTCACCTGGAAGAGGTTCTGGATGACAAGGTTGCGGCCGAAGTTGTTGCGGTTGCCGTTAGAGGCACCATAGATGGCACACACCGTCATGAAGATGGGCAACATAATGGTGGCTTTCACCGTAGTGGCCGAGATAAAGGCCGACAGCACCAAATTAATGATCAAGAAACTCCAAAGCACACCTTTGGCACTCTTGCCGAACTTGATGACAAAGGCCAAGGCCAGTCGCTTGGCGAATTGCGTCTTGACCAGCATACTCGCCAAAACAAAGGAAAGGATGTTCAGCCACATCACAGGGTGACCGAGTTGGGCCAAGGCCTCCTTTTGTGTGGTGACGTTACAGAGCACGATACCCAGGATGATGAACAGCGAGGTCAAGTAGTTGGGGATGGCTTCCGTCATCCAGAGGATGAGACCCGCGACAAAGATGGCGAGCATGGCGTAGTTGGTGCGGAGAAACTCCTCGAAGCCGATGTCGTTGCAACGCTTCAAGGCCTTCTCGGTCAGCATCTCGGTGTTCAGGTTGTCGATGAAGCCGATGTGGCAGCACCAATAAATCACGACGAAGGCGATGATGGCCAAGGGGCCGCCGAGGCGTGCCATCCATTTCTCAAAGTTGGATTTCTGCATTTTGGGCAGTTTTTCCACTTTGTAGTTGTTCATATCTAACGGGTCGAATGTGCTCATGTGGGTGTTTTTTTGACGTCGGGACTGCGAGACGTCGGGACTGCGAGACCAGAAAACGTCCCGTAGTCTCGAAGTCCCGTGGTCCCGCGTCGATGATTACCAGTTCTTATAAGGATTCTTCATCAACATGGAGTTGAAGTACTTGGGGTCGCCGGTGACCTCTTCGCCGAGCCAGGCAGGCTTGTCGAAGGGCTCGTTCTCGTCGGCGAGCTCGACTTCAGCGACGATGAGGCCGTCGTTGTCGCCATAAAACTCATCAACTTCCCAAGTGTGCTTGCCATCGGTGTTCTTGACGAGATAGCGTGTCTTGTCGATGACACCAGGTTCGCAGATCTCAAGGAGTTGTTGCACCTCCTCGACAGGGATTTCCTTCTCCCACTCAAAGCGGGCGGCGCCAGAAGCGTTGCCGATGCCTTTGATGGTGATGAAACCCTTGTCGCCCTTCACACGCACGCGGACGGTGCGCTCAGGGACACTGCTGAGATAGCCTTGGGTGATGCGCGTGGCCTTGAAAGCCTCGGCCTTGAAGTCACCCTTTACCAAAAACTTTTTTTCAATCTCTTGTGCCATAGTCGTTTATTCGTTTGCAAGCGGTTTGTCGGACATGCCGATGACGCGCTTGATCGCCTGTAAATAGTTGATGTTTTCGACACCTTCCAAACCACAGTCCTTAATGGTCTTCTTGATGTCTTCGATCTCAGTTGACTCGGAGTTGATGGTCACCACCTTGGCGCCATTGATGAGCACCTCGCCAAACTCGCAGATGGTGTCGTTGACCATGTAGCCGAAGCGGCGTTTGTGGACGCGCACGGCAGCCAGGTCGGGGTTGGCCTTCACCATGGCGATGAACTCGTCATAGGTATAGGTGTCCTTGGTCAGCTTGGGCATCTCGACCATGAAAGCAGGAAACACTTCCTTCTCGAGCACCTCGCGGCTGATGGGGAACTCGCCCTTCATCAAAGGATTCCACTGCTCGAGGCCGTCGACACTTTGCACGAAGGTCTTGATGTCCATCTTGCCGTCGCGTATCTTGGTGTTGTTGATGTCGTTTTTGCGGGAGATGATATAAATCTCGTCGCTGAGACGCTCCCAAACCTTCTCGGGGACGGGCATTGACAAGCGGGCCATGCGTTTGTGGGCCTCGCAGAAGCACTGTCCGAAGGAGCGGAACTCAAATCTCGGCTTCGATACTTCGCCGATTTTCATTTCTTCTTTTGCCATTTTGGGTTTTATGATTTAAGATTTCTGTTATTGTGGCTGTTAGCTTTTAGCCGTTAGCTATTAGCCAGCGACACGACTGGCAATAGCTAACGGCTAATGGCTAATAGCTAATAGCCAAATTTATTCCTGCGGGATGTCTTCGCCTTCGGCGGGGTTGGCTTCGCCAGGCGTGGCATCGGCCAGCTTCCAGTCGCCGCCGTCGGGTGTGCGAGCGAAGGATTTGGGCTTCACATCGGAAATGGTTTGGCCCCATTCGCCCGTAGTGCCTCTCGTGAACTCGTCTCTCACGGTGTTATCAGGCATGAAGAGCGTGATGCGAACAGTCTTCTTCGAAGAAAGGCCGCTATGGAAAATCAAGTTTTCAGGATAATCGGGCATGTCAATCTGCACGTCTTCGCTATACAGCAAGACATAGCCATGGGCAGGAGCCACCACAGTAGCATCGGCGGTCCAAGTGGCACCGGCAACATAGTCGTCCTTCATGATGTACATGCCTTCCAAAGACAGGTCCATATCGCCCTTGTTGTAGATTTCGATGAACTTGTCAGTGCCATTCAGCTCATTAAGGACGAGGTTAGTGTAGTCGGGCTCTTCGGGAGTCGGAGGCTCGGGGGTGTCACCACCTTCGAGGCCGAGGAGAGCAACCGTACCATCAATATTGACAGCACCCGGAGTAGCATCGGAGTAATACCATTTGCCATCGGCATTGCGGCTGTAGGAAGCAGGAGCCGGGATGTAGGCCGGGTCGTTGGCATCGATGTTGGTCAGGTTGAAGTCGTCGATGGAAACGCCAGCAGGCGTGAAGAGCTGGATGCGGACGTTCTTCTTGGCGGAGAGACCACTGTGGAAGATCAGGGCTTCGGGAACATCGGGATGGTCGGCAACGACATCTTCGCTATAGAGCACAAGATAAGCACCGGCTTCGATTTTCACCGTGTTGTCTCCAATCCAGTTCTGGGCGTCATCCTTCTCGATGTACACACCATTCAAATTGATAGCTTCGGCACCAGCGTTGTAGATTTCAATGAACTTGTCGTTACCGTTGAGCTCGTTGAGGCGGAGCTTGCTGTAGTCAATGGCAACAGCACCTACTTCATATTCCATGGTGGGCGAAACGGCCGTGACCTCACCATTCATGGCTTGCACGCAGAAACTCACTTTGGTTCCATCAGGTTGGGCGGGAATAACGGCGGTGTAGACATCTTCTGCTGCCGTCATTGCCAATTCCTTACTCTCTTCATTGATGACATACACCAACTTGGCCGTGAAGTCCTTGAAGCTGGTGATGGTTGCCGTCACGGTAACGTCATCGGTAGCCTGGACAGCCGTGGGAGCGTAAGAAACATTGGAGATATTGATGCCGGGATATTGCTTATCCTTGACGCAAGAGGCAAGACCCATCAAAAGAGCCAAAGCCACAAACATTATTTTCTTCATATTATTCTCAATTTTATAAGGTTAGACAATTTGATGGATTAGAAAGCGACCTGGAAACGGGCCAGCAGCATGTGGTAGTTCACACCAGCTTTGCCATCGGCGGCAGTGACCTTGGTGAAGTCCTTGGTCGGGTTGCCATCGGCATCGAGACCGACATAGAGTTTGCCCTTACCATTGGCATAACGGTCGTTGTTGACATATTGGTAGTTGAGACCAATCTTCACGTTCTTGGAGAAGTAGAAGTTGAGACCAGCACCGTAGAGTTCGGCGGAACCACCGTAAATGGCTTGCTCGCCACGGCCATCGTAGTCGTTCATGTCGAGGAACTCATATTTGCCAACGAGTTCGATGTCGCCCCAGCTGCGACCAGCGCGGACGCGGTTGAACTTGGCACCATCGGAGTCATAGCTCTGCTTGCCACCGAGGAGGAGGCAGGCACCTTCGACATACCAACCTTGGAAGTGATATGGCTTGTCGATGCCGACTTCAGGCTTCATGTATGTCCAATCCGATACCCAGGCACCTTCGAGGCGCAGACCATTGTAGTGACCAGCGAGTTCGGCAGTGGCAATGAGGTTGTGATCGGTGTTCTTGATATCATCGGTGTCGATGTATTTCTTACGGCTGATGTTGGTGGTATTACGGGTGCTGAAACGGGTACCACTATACACGCCCATCTCATCGGACGTCTTGGGAGCGTCGTACATGACTGCGCCACCGACATGGATGCCGAGATCAGGTTCGTTGATGGGACGCACCACGACCTTACCGACATAGGAAAGGCCCTCGTCCATGCCATAGTCCTTGTTGTTGGCTTCAACAAAGTCGCGGGTCTCTTGGCCTTCAATCTCTTGGAAGAGCACGCTGGCGCTACCGAAGAAATACTTGTTGGTATACTTCGCGAAGACACCGAGGTGACGGCTGGGAGCGAAGGCGTTGATCACCATAGGACGTTCCATGAACATGAGATAACGCGAAGAAGTGTTGCGCGACATGGTGAAGTCGGGCTTCATGCTACCGACAGTGAACTGCCAGTTCTTCAAGCCGTTGTAGCGAACCACAGCGTCTTTCAGCTCGAAGGAACCGTTGGCGAGTTCCATGTCAATCTCACCATACCAATCAGGTGTAATTTGAGCCTTGGCCGCAAAGCGTGCACGACGAATGCTGGCACCTGATCCAATCGGGTCAGCCCATTCCTGGGCACCGAAATAGTAACCAAAATCGACCTGCACTCTGGCATCGAACCAGAATTTGTAGTCTTTGTCTTTTGACTCGAACACCAAGATGCCGTCGCGACTCGAAGTCTGCAACGACTTGACGTTCACCTTGTTGCCATACTGGTCGACGGCTTGCGCCTTGTCTTCAGTCTGTGCAAAGGCCATTGAGCCCAACAAGAGGGCGGCCATCATTAATACAGTCTTTTTCATAGTGTGAAACATTTTAGTTAAACTTAATTTGAGATAGTTACAAACAGCAAAATTAGAAAAAAAAACAATGCTTCGACAAGCTCATCAAACAATGCAAGAAAAAAAATCGCCATTGTTTCGTTTTCCTTTTCTCAACATGTCTTTTCGCAAAAATGCCTACCTTTGCAGGCATGAAATGGGTTCGTTCCATAGCGTTTTTGATGTTGTTGGCGGCCTTTGCCGCATGTGGCGACAATTCCGCCACGGTAGAGACGCAAAATTTTGCGTCTCTACAAACACGACAATTGCAGGCCATCGACAGCCTGATGTGGCAGCAGCCAGATAGCGCCTTGGCGCAAATCATTGATTATATGGATTGTACAGACGGTGCATGCACCGTCTCTACCGCGCACTATGCCCATCTCCTTTTGGCCGAATTGCTCTATAAAAACGATTATGAACAAACCAACCGCGCCGAATTGCTGCGGGCGGTGGCATATTACGATTCGTTGTGCGCCGAAAATGACGACATCGCGTTTTTGGATGCCCGTGCACATTACATGAATGGTGTGGGATTTTACGAGCGCGACAGTGTGGTGGCGGCCTGCGCCGAATACCTAAAAGCCTTGGAAGTGATGGAAAGCCATTTCGATGAAAAGGAATTGATTGGACATAAGGCGAGGTTTATGGCGATGGTCTATTCACATTTAACAAGTTTGTTTTCAGATCTCTATCTTCAAGAGCAATGTATTTTTTTCGCGAAAGCTGCATTAAAACACTACAGCAAATATGGTGCTCCATCATGGCATCCCTCATGGATATTGACAGAAATTGGGATACAACATGAGATATTAGAAAATCTTGATAGTGCAGAATACTATTTTCAAAAAGCAACTGAAACTTTGAACGACACGAATTGTCTCTCGTACAGGGATATTGCCAGTCTTTGCACATATCTTTCATACAGAAAAGACCATAATCCACAACTTGCATTAGAAAGAATGTATGGAATACTTGCTCAAGCAGAGAACGACAAGGAATATTATTCAAGAAGTTCAACAATTGGAGAAATCTTCTATCTTGAAAAACAATATGATTCAGCATGGGTGTATCTGTGCCGAATTTATGAGAATTCGCAATTTGATGATATTAAAAAGCAAGCAGCGGAAAGGTTGTTGGAAATCTGCAAGACCCAAGGTCGTGATTCCGAAATTCTTGAATATGCCAATTATTTAGCACCCTATGCCAATCAATTGGAGAATCATAGCGCCATGAGATCACAGCTAATAGAATTGTACAATACCTTTCGACAGAAAGCACTTGAACGTCAGTATCAGCAAATCATCATCAAGAACTCACGACGAACCGTAGCATTGTTATTTGGACTACTTATTTTTATGGTTGCCATTGTTGTCTTATTCCATCATAAAGATAAGCGGAGTTTGAGACAACTTAAATCTGAAAGTCTTGGAGAAGTGCAAAACCATTTTGGGGAAAACAGTCTTGAACATTTTTTGGCAGAGCCTCTTTGCCAAGAAATCCTTCATTCCATCGTAGACAAAAACATCAAGCGGTCGGCCACGCCCGCCGATTATCCCGAACTTGTGCTCAACGAAAGCCAGCTCCAACAATTGGCTTTGGTCGTCAACCGCTATTTTGGCTCATTCGAAAGTCAGCTTGAGCAGCGAGGTTTAAAGTCCAATCCCGTTTTGGTCAATCTCTGCCATCTCTATCTGCTCGGCATGGATGAAAAACAAACCGCCATCCTCCTCAATAGGGATTATTCATCCATCAAACGGTATGAAAAGAAACTGAAAAACGCATTCGAAACCCAAGAAAACATGGTTTCATTTTTGAGAAACCACGTTTCAAGTATCTGATAATCTATCTTTTACATCCTGCAACTTTTTGCAACTATTCTTTTTGACATTTTTCGGTTTTTTCGTTATACTTTTGTAGCAACAAAATCAAATAACGTTACAACTATGAAGTATTTAAAAAACCGTCTCATCGTATTGATGCTTATGAAATTGGCTAATCAACACTATTTACATAAGTAACTGTTCAGAATTAAACTGCATAATGCTTTGACACGGGACTATTAGACGCGGGACAAACCTATTGTCTCGTGTCTCGCGTCCCGAAGTCTCGTGTCTATTATGTAAGCTCATCTACTTACAATATTCCATTCATTATTGGAGTTATTAGAATAAATCAAAATACGACGTAAATGTTTAGGAAGTCGATAATACTATTGGTTTCGCTTTTTTATTGCTATTCGCTCTTTCCTCAAAACAGTCAAGACGACCTTATGCCTTGGAACATAGAGATTCATTATAGGAAGCAACACGAAGGCAACCTTGATGCCAATTATCATTGTCTCGGCTTTGGGATGAACTATTCCCTTTCCAAATGGATTGATGCGGGCTTCTTCGTGAATAGCGGGACATACAAATACCAAATGACCGTCTCTTCCAACAACATCATACTATTTGATGGAGATAGCCGCGACTTCTTTTGGAAATATGGTTTCAATACCAAATTGCATCCGCTATCTTTGCTATTCCCAAACTTTACGAGCATCGATGTCTATTTTGACGGATACCTTGGAGCTTTTTCCTATACTTCAGATTATTGGCCAAAAACAAACAAGTTCCTCTATGGCGCAGGTGTGGGTATTGCCTTGTATCCGACAAGACACTTCGGTTTGTTTTACGAAAGGGCATACGACAATGTAAACAAAATCACGATTAACCAAAGCAATAAGGTAAAACCTATGAACCGTTTCGGCATCAACGTCCGTTTCGGCGGGCCGAAGAAATGGAGGAAATAATGATTTTGCAATAAAACACCACGCCAAGCGTTAAGGCGATAGAATCAAAGTCCAACAATAATTAATCAATGAAAAAACTGGTTTTATTGGCCGCGTTGTTGCTGCCTGTTATGGCTTACGCACAAAGAGACATCCCTTTCACCTCATCAAAGCCCTTTAACAAGGGCAATTTCAAAATCGATGCGAGTTATTCGCGCATGATGCAGAAAGTCCCTTTTTCTGACTATCCCGACTTCCGGGTTGGTGTTGGCTATGGCATTACCAATTGGTGCGTGGTAGGAGTCTTCGGCAGTTTCGGCACTCATGAAAGCCTGATGATAATAGGAGGTGGAACTATGTACAATGGCACAGATACCATTTATGAACCACTTCTTTTTGATGGTAAAATGATCGAACGCTACTATCATTATGGCATCGATGCAGAACTGCATCCTCTGACCCTTTTGTTGCCGAATTTTTATTTCGTCGATGTGTATTGTCGTGGCGAATTGGGCATGAGAACGGTTACCGAACAATACATCCCCGATTATGATGCCGATTATATAGACCCCGTTCATAACGATTTTCTCATCGATGGCAGCCTGGGTGTGGCAATCAATCCATCAAAGTATTTCGGCATTTTCTATGAATATGCATACGACAACCTAAACAAAAAGACAATCAACTACTCCACTGGTACTAAAAAAACACAGCCCATCCACCGCTTCGGCCTCAATGTTCGATTCCCCGGGCCGAAGAAATGGCAAAAACAGCAATAAAACCATAACACCTTCGTTAACCCAATACGATTATAAAACAAAACCACACGAAAAAAATATTTACCAATCATGAGAAAAAACGTTTTCATCTTGGCTTTCATGCTGACATGCTGCATGGGCCTTGCCCAACAACCAGAAACAAAGCAAGAATTCCCTTACATTCGCAACCAAATCAACGTGAACATTGGAAGGATCAAGGACACTCAAGGGATGATGAACCACGAGTTCTTTTTTGGCTATATGTCCTCGGAAGTGATGTATGGCATCAACGATTGGCTCGAAACAGGCCTGTTCTGCTCTTGCCTCAGACTGAGGTCAGGCGAAATCCACAACAATCAAGGGAGGCTGTATTATCCTCTTGTCCTTAATTACGGTTTAGCCGCGAAAGCCCACCTTTTCCCTGCCATCATCAATCCTTCATTTTCGTGGGCGGATTTGTACGCTTCTGCCCAAATCGGCACTTTCGCCAACACCACAGGTGAAGACCCCGGAAGGGAATTTTCCTGCTTCAGAGGCTATAGTCTGAGAGGAATGTTAGGTGCAGGAGTCAATTTTAGCCGTCATTTTGGCCTTTTCTATGAATTTGGTTATTGTACCTTTGAGCGCTTCAACCATCGCATAGGTTTGAATGTCCGTTTTGGTGGGCCGAAGAAATGGCAACGGTAACCGTTTGTAGGGCTGTCACATCGTGGCAGCCGCGGGAAAAACAATTTCAAGCGGCTGCCGTGGTACGACAGCCCTACAGACAATAATTCCAACATTTGGTTTATGAAAAACAAATTCTTTATTCTTTTATTTGTGGCAATAGCCTTCAGCGGCTGCCGCAAACAGGTCAGCGACTACGTCCGTCCCGATTTTGACCCCCAACCCACTTTGAACGCCGTGCTACAGGAAGGCCAGCCCGTGTGGGCTCAGGTCTCTTTTGCACAATGTCTTGACTCGGTGCACCCTGCTCCTTGCACCAATGCAGAAGTGCTGCTTTATGTAGACGGACAGTTTGCCGAAAAACTGCAACATAGCGGTGATGGCCTTTATATGGGTGAAACCACCGTCGAGGCTTTGCACGAATATGCCTGCAAGGTGGTCGTCCCTGGCTTCGACACGCTCTTTGCTCAGACCAAAATGCCCGAGAAACCCGTGGTGACTGGTGTGGAGATCATGGATAATGCCACCGTTGACGACGAAGGCCGTCCTTGTCCTGCCATTCTGGTCACTTTCAGAACCGACCCCAACCAAAACTTATATTACAAATCCAACATTTATGCTAGTTTTAGAAACGATTTCTATGATGCTGAGACCCATGCACACCTTGGCTACTCCACGGCACAAGGCAACATGAGTTCGTCCATCAATACAGATGACCCTGTACTACTCAACGAAGGTTCTGATGCCCTGCTGTTCAGCAACGAAATCATCAACGACACCACTTATACCCTTAAAGTGAATGCTTATTTCAGTACTTTGGGATGGAGTAGCGAGCACTATGGTGGCATCAAAGAGACAACGGGCGAGGTGGTGGTCAGGATGCACGGCCTCTCGGAATCGGCTTATCATTACATGAAAAGCCAAAACGCCTTCGAGGAGCCCGATGCTTACTCCAATCTTTTCCTTGGTGTCATAAGCCCCGTTAACCTTTACAGCAACGTGGAAAACGGTCGTGGCGTGTTTGCCGCCATCGCTCCCATGACCTGCGACACCATTTTCATCAACCAAGTAAACTGACGCGCCATGAAAAGAATATTTCTCCTGATAGGTCTTTTGGTTTCTCTTTTTGCCCAAGCCCAACAAACACATATTTCCGGTTTCGTCAGTGATTCCAACGATGGCGAACGCATTATTGGGGCCAATGTCTTTCTGCAAGACCTCTCCAAAGGCGTGGCCACCGACCAAAAGGGTTATTTCAACTTTGCCGTGGAACTGCCTGCTACCCTTTGTGTTTCATGCATTGGCTATGAGGAAACCTGCCTCAAGGTGGATCATGTTGACCAGCCGTTGCAAATCCATTTGAAACCTTTGACCGAAACCCTTCAATCCGTTGAAGTAAGTGCCTCTCGCATTGAGCGAAGAACAAACTTCAACACGCTAACCCTCAATGCCAAGAGCATTGACCAACTGCCCACCCTTGGCAGTCGCCCCGACATCATCAAGGCGGCGCAACAACTGCCTGGCATCGAGGCGGCCACCGAAGCCTCCAGCCTGATGATCGTGCGTGGCGGAAATCCTGGAGAGAACCTTTACATGCTCGACAATGTGCCGCTTATCTATGTCAACCACTTGGGCGGTTTCATGTCGGTGTTCAACTCCGAGATGATCAACACCATGGATATCTATAAGGGCGGCTTTCCTGCCCGCTATGGCGGCAAACTTTCCTCCATCGTCGACCTCACCGCCAAGAAAGGCGACCCGACCAAACTGAAAGGCTCGCTCAGCGCAGGCCTCACCGACTTGGCCTTTGCCGTGGAAGGCCCTGGCGGGCTGAAAAACTCCAGCTTCATCATCACGGGCCGCAAAACCCTCACTGAAGCACTCCTTTACATTGCCAGCCAAATCAGCAAAGAGCAGGGCGGACAAGACTACAACATTGCCTACGGCTTCCACGACATCAACGCCAAATACACTTGGGCACCCGATGCCAAAAACAGCTTTGCATTCAACATCTATGAGGGCGACGACTACATGCGCATCTGGAAGAACAAGAGGGAGAACGGCGACATCGAGCGCAACAGCATCGGCAACATCTGGGGCAACTTGCTTGTTTCTGGACAATGGAACAGCGCGGTCAGTTCAAGGTTGTTTATGGCCAACACACTGTCGTTCACGCAATACCGTTTGAAGAACAATATGAAGGCCTATCTTAGAAACGCCGTTGACACGACCGATTTCTTTGTCAAGACCTCTTCACGGGTCAGCGATGTTTCGCTCCGCTCCGACTGGAAACTCTTTGTCAGCAATGCCTACACCTTGGAATACGGCCTGCAAAGCTCTTATCTCAACTACCGCCCCAACCACTTCACCAGCAGCTTCTCAGAAACCAACTTGCCCGACATTTCAAGCGTGTTCGACAACTCGCTATATTTGGACAACAAACTGAAGTTCGGCAGTTGGTTCAATGGCTCCATCGGTTTAAGGGCGAATAGTTTCCTGAATAAGGGTTATCATCACTTCGCTTGGGAGCCAAGGCTGAACCTCAACTTTACCATTGGGGGAAGCACCATCAACCTGACCGCCATGCGCGTCACGCAGAACGCCCACTTGATGATGACACCTGGCTCCATCATGAACAACGAGGTTTGGATTCCTGCCGATGCCCGCATTAAGCCCGCCACCTCCGACCAAGCCTCTGTCGGTTGGCAGCGCGGTTTTTGGCAAGACCATGTCAGTGTGGAAATCGACGCCTACTACAAATTTCTCCGCGACTTGGCCACCTACCGCGAGGGCTACAGCACCCTCCTCGGCGACTCCGACTGGCGCAGCAAAGTGGAAGCGGGCGGCAAGGGCAAGTCGTATGGCGTTGAGATGATGACACGCTTCAACTTCAACCGCTTGGACGGCTATGTGGGCTACACTTGGTCACACACCACGCGGCAGTTTGACCATATCAACAACGGCAAGGAATATGTGTTTGAATACGACCGCCCACACTCCATCAACATCAATGTGAACTATCAGCTGACGGAGCGTTGGTCGCTGAGTGCGTTGTGGACCTATCAGACGGGATTGCCTTACACACCCGTCATCGGGGTACAGAACACACCTGTCATCACGCCCGAAGGCGATGTGTATTTTGAGCAAACCAACATCTACGGTGAACGCAATAGTGCCAGGATGCGCGACTACCACCGTCTCGACTTGGCTGCCAAGTTCAAGACGAAGAACGAGAAAGGCCGCAAAGCCGAGTGGACATTCTCCATCTACAATGTGTATTGCCGACAGAATCCGTACTATTACTACTACGGCGACAAGAAAGGCGACCCGTTGTATTGGAACCAGTTCCCTGATGAGCCACAATCGCTTTGGCAGCGGACTTTCTTCCCGATTATTCCGTCGTTTTCGTATAAAGTGTGGTTTTAAGCTATCTACATAACGTGTGTTCCGTGGACAAAAAGCTACAATTGCGTAGCATTTTTTGGTGAAAAAGATACTGAGATTTAGAAAATAAATGTAATTTTGCCTCAGAAACTAACACATTGAGATTATGACGACAATGCAGGTGAATGCGGAACTGTACCGCGCAATGGGTGAAATCGCTGATGACAAGGCATTGATGGAAATGGTATTGGATTATGTGAAGTCACTGATACAAAAGAAGAAGAAAGCAAGGAAAAACGATGATGACAAAAGGCTTGAGGCTGCTTTGGCGAAATTTAGCAGCGATTGGGGTGGAGATGGCACACCGCTGGAAGTCGCTGATGAACTGAGACAAGGCGTTGTTAATAATAGAACAGTCGAAGAATGGTGATGATGGAAACCCAAGAAACCTATTTGTTGGACACTTGCATTTGCATTGCCCTGATAAAGAAAATGCCCAGCGTTGTGGAGCATATTCGTCTCGTGGGAGTCGACAAATGCAAGATTTCTGTGGTCACGCTGGCAGAACTATATTTTGGCGCATACAAGTCTGGTCAAAAGAAACATTTTGAAGATGTTGAGGTAATCAAAAACCTTTTTGAACAATACGACATCACCAATTGTATCAAGGAATACGGTGACATTCGCTGGCAGTTGGAACGTACGGGCAAAAAAATAGATCATTTTGATATGCTTATCGGAGCCACAGCTCTGCATGAGAAACTAATTGTTGTAACAGGCAACACCAATCATTTCGAACGCATTCCCAATCTACGGATTGAGAATTGGATGGATGCATAGTAGAAATGCCAAATTAATCATCCATTTTTCACTTTTTTCCTATTTTTGCGCCCAAATAGCAAAAGGAGGAAAAAATGAAAATCGCAGTGGTTGGGGCCACCGGACTGGTCGGCTCGAAGATGCTTCAAGTGCTTGACGAACAGAAGGTTCAGATTGACGAATTGGTTGTCGCCGCCTCGGAACGCTCCGTGGGCAAGGAAATCGTTTTCCAAGGCAAGACCCACAAAGTGGTCAGCGTGGACGATGCCATCGCTGCCCGTCCCGACATCGCCATCTTCTCGGCAGGAGCATCGGCTTCGAAACAATATGCTCCGCGTTTTGCCGAACAAGGCACCTTTGTCGTCGACAACAGCTCGGCCTGGCGTATGGAAAAAGATGTGCCTTTGGTCGTCCCCGAAATCAATGCCGACACCATCACCAAAGACACGCATATCATCGCCAACCCCAACTGCTCCACCATACAGATGGTGATGGCCTTGGCACCGATACATAAGGCTTACGGCATCAAACGTTTGGTCATCGCTACCTACCAAAGTGTGAGCGGCAGCGGATTGAAGGGGATTAATCAATTGAACTATGAAGAAGGGGCGGCCCTTCGACAGGCTCAGGGACCTAACACCTTGAAACCCGCTTATCCCAACCAAATCTATCGTAATGTCCTTCCCCATGCCGGCGATTTCACTGAAAATGACTATACCACTGAAGAAGAAAAACTAGTCAACGAGACCCGCAAGATATTGCGTGACGACAGTATTGCTGTCACTGCCACAGCATGCCGCGTACCCGTCACGGGAGGCCACAGCGAAGCAGTCAACGTGGAGACCTTGAGACCTTTCGAAATCGAAGAAGTTCGCAGGTTGTTGGAAAACACGCCTGGTGTCATCGTTCAAGATGATCCGAGTGCCAACCTCTACCCTATGGCCCTTACCGCCTTCGACAAGGACGAAGTCTTCGTGGGGCGCATCCGCCGCGACTATAGCATCGCCAATGGTTTGAACCTTTGGGTTGTCAGCGACAACATCCGCAAAGGCGCCGCAACCAATGCAGTGCAAATCGCTAAATACTTAATTAAATCAAAACTTGTTAATGCGGAATGAGGAATGCTGAATGCGGAATGTAGTTCAAGCTCCATTCAGCATTCAGCATTCAGCATTCATCATTTATCGATGAAGGTTTTTAGAAACATCATAGAAACTCGAAATATTCCCCACGCCGTGGTCACCATCGGCACCTTCGATGGCGTCCACCTTGGCCATCAGGCCATCTTCAACAAGATGAAGAGTTTGGCACAAGGCATTGGTGGTGAGACGGTTGTGGTCACTTTTAGTCCACATCCCCGTCAGGTGCTCAATATCGATAGCTCCAACCTGCGTTTCCTCTGCACACCAGAAGAGAAGCTGAAGAAATTCGAGGAGTATGGCATCGACAACGTGGTCATCATCAACTTTACCAAAGAGTTTTCGCGCACGCCCTCAGAGGTTTTCATCAAGGACTACATCATCGACAACATCCATCCCGATTATATCGTTGTGGGCTACGACCATCACTTCGGCAAGAACCGCATGGGCGACTTCGGTCTGCTCAACGACATGAAGCTGAAATACGGCTTCAAGGTGGAACGCGTTGCCGCACAGGATGTTGAGAACATCGCCATCAGCTCCACGAAGATTCGTAATGCTCTTGCCACGGGCAATGTGAAAAGGGCCAACCAACTGTTGGGCTACACCTATTCCGTCACCGCCGAGGTTGTGGTGGGTAACAAGATAGGGCGCACTTTGGGCTTCCCTACGGCCAACCTTGAGTTGCCAAGGGAATACATGCTCATCAGCAACCGAGGCGTGTATGCCTGTCTTGTCGATTACGAAGGCAAGACCTACAAGGCCATGGCCAACATCGGGCACCGGCCCACCATCGGCGACCGCAGCGAGGACAACCCCATCATCGAGGTCAACCTGTTCGACTTCGAAGGTGACCTGTACGGCAAACAGATCCATGTGCGCTTCATCGATCGAATCCGCGACGAGGAGAAGTTTGACGGGCTGGACGAGTTGAAAACCCAATTGGAACAAGACCGAGATAAAGCTTATAAACTATTAGAAAACATAAAGTTATAATAAAATCACAAAACCCACAAAACCCCATTTTATAGGTGGGCGGCACCCAACTGGGTTGCCGCCGGAAAGCGGGCCAGTTGGCCGCTTTCCCTACTAAAAAGTAAAGTTTTGACAGTTTTGTGGGTTTTGTGACAAAAAAAATGAAAATTCTGCTTTTGGTCATAGGGAAAACAGACGAGGATTACCTCATCACCGGCATCAAGAAATACGTGGGCCGCATAGGGCATTATGCCTCGTTCGAGATGAAAGAGATTCCTGACCCTCGCAACCGCAAGACCCTCAGCGAAGACCAACAAAAGAAAGCAGAAAGTTTCCTGTTGCTGCAACAACTGCAACCTGGCGACCAAGTCGTATTGTTGGACGAGAACGGCAAGCAGTTTACCTCGGTAGAGTTTTCAGAAAGCCTTGAAAAACAGATGGCTTCGGGCGCCAAGCGCTTGGTGTTCATCATCGGTGGGCCTTACGGTTTCGCGCAAGAGGTGTACGACCGCGCCAACGCCAAGATGTCACTCTCGCCCATGACTTTCAGCCACCAGATGGTGAGGCTGATTTTCGTCGAGCAGCTTTATAGGGCCTTCACCATTCTGAAAGGCGAACCATATCATCATCAATAATAAAAACAGCAACAACATCGTTTAATCAATATGAAAACCATCAAAACCATACTCATCCTTTGCGTGGCACTTTGCTTCGCCACCTCCTGCAAAAAAGAGGTCGACATGACCTTGGTGCAAAAGACCCTCTTTGAAAACGCGAACATTAGTCAGGTCTATGTCTTCGACTCTTGGGAAGTCACGATTGTCGCCGATGACCGCAGCTATGTGGAATTAGAGTACTCCGCCTATCTGGAGCCTGGGCTCCAAGTCGAAATTGAAAACTCAAGGCTTGAAATCGGTTTCACCAGCAACGTGAATCCCGTACCAGGTTCGGTTTTCAAAGCCACAGTGCATACAACGGAAAAGGAATTCTTTGCTGTCAGGGCCGAAAACTCCTCAGTCATCACCATGGAAGGGCCTTTCGAACTGGAAAACTCCATAGATATCGAACTGATTGATGCCTCAGTGTGCAGCGGGTTTAAAGTTTCGGCCGAATCCTGCTCTATCCTTGCAACAAACGCTTCGCAATTACTTGGTGTGGATTATCAGGGGAAAAATTGTGTGTTATTGGTTACCAAAAGTTCTTCCTGCAAAGGCAGTTTTAACGTCGAAAATTCTTTCAACGCGAGTGCGCTTATCTCCTCGCAAATAATCGTTTTCGGCGGGGCGATGCCTTCAGCATCCATTGAGGTTAAGGAGGAAGGGACCATTAATATGGTTCAGGCCGAGGTAAATGACATGAAAGTTCATCTGGAGGGTGCATCGGAGGCTACCGTCAATGTCACGGAAACCATACGTGGATTCATTCTTTCGAGCTCTACCTTGTATTATAAAGGCCATCCTCAGATTGACGTCGATTGTTCCGAAGATTCACAACTCATCCATTTCTAATTTTGGCCTGAAATTTGCTATTTTCGACCCCGTTGCATCGAAGCAACATGAATTTTTACTAATTTTGTAACCAAATTAAAAAAATCGAAATGAAAAAAGTAGCATTGTTATTCGTCGCCGTCCTGTTTGCGACTGTTACCTTTGCCCAGTCCAACCTGCCCATCGACGCCAAGACGGAGAAGATTTGCTTCCGCAAGGTCATCAACACCGTAGGTTCTGAAGATGAGGTGTTTAACCGCATCTACAGCCAGTTCATGAACAGCTATTACAAGAGCCCCGCCACCATCCTCAACCAAAACGACGGTCGCACCATGAAAGGCAAGCACCAGTTCCAGCTCGACAACGGCGAAATCGTCAAGTCGAAATGGCCTTGGATCACCTATTATTTCACCATCGAGGTGCGCGAAGGCCGTGTGCGCTACACCCTCACCGACTTCATGCAGAAGACCCAATCGAACCACCCCTGTGAAGAATGGATGAACAAGGAAGATCCTTTGTATCAGCCTGTTTGGGACAAGTATCTGGAGCAGATTGCTGCTTTTGCCGAGGATTGGGGCAAGAAGTTTGAGGAAAGCCTCGTCCCCGAAAAGGTGATCGAAGAAGAGGAATGGTAAACTAGGCTATGGCCACTCGCGAACGCATAAAGAAAGGTTTTTCGAAACTTCTCAAGGAAGAGAAGTTGAAGCTTATTGCCAACTATTTTGAGAACCCCGGCGAGGTCGTCAACCTGCTGAAAAGCTATTGGCATCCCGACTCGAAGCAGCAGCAGCTCTTCGACGAGTTCAGCGAGAACACCATCACCAATTTTTTCATCCCCTACGGCATCTCGCCCAACGTGACCATCAACGGAAAGGACTATGTCGTGCCCATGGTCATCGAGGAGAGCTCCGTGGTAGCTGCAGCCTCCGCAGCAGCCAAGTTTTGGGGCGAACGCGGCGGCTTCCATGCCGAGGTCATCGACGTGCGCAAGGTCGGACAGGTGCACTTCGGCTGGAGTGGCGACAAGGAAAAACTAGTGGCCCTATTCCCGAAAATCGAGAAACGTCTGTTGGCCGACACCGTTACCATGACCGAGAAAATGCGGAAACGTGGCGGCGGCATCCTTGGGATGAAGCTCATCGACTACACCACACAAATTCCTGACTATTACCAGATTCGCGTCGAATTTGGTACAGGCGACGCCATGGGTGCCAACTTCATCAACTCCGCCTTGGAGCAGTTTGGCCACAGCCTGCAGGACTTCTTTGCCGAACAGCAAGACCTGCCCGAGGAACTCCGCAAGGTGGAGATTATCATGACCATCCTGTCGAACAACACGCCCGACTGTCGGGTGAAAGTCTGGGTGGAATGTCCCGTGGATCAACTGGACGGCATCGACGAGCACCTTTCGGGTGCCGAATATGCCAAGAAATTCAAGAAGGCTGTCGACATCGCCCACATTGACACCGACCGCGCCACCACGCACAACAAGGGCATCTACAACGGCATCGATGCAGTGGTCATCGCCACGGGCAACGACTTCCGCGCCGTGGAGGCGGCGGGCCATACCTTCGCCTCGCGCAACGGACATTATGAGAGCCTTTCGACCGTGACAATTGAAAATGGTATCTTCCATTTTGAGTTGGAAGTGCCAATGGCCTTGGGCACCGTGGGTGGCCTGACCAGTCTGCATCCTTTGGCCAAGAAGACTTTGGAACTCTTGGGCAATCCCACCGCCAAAGAACTGATGATGATTGCCGCCACGATGGGCTTGGCCAACAACTTCTCCGCCGTGCGCTCGCTGACCACCAAAGGCATCCAAGCCGGCCACATGAAGATGCACCTCAACAACATCCTCAACCAACTCAATGCTTCGGACGAGGATAAAAAGAAAGCGCGGGAATACTTCAAGGACAAGACCGTGTCGTATGCAGGCGTTGAACAATACCTTGAATCCATGAAAAAATGAGCCTTTACCAAGCCCACGGAAAATTCCTGTTGACTGGCGAATACCTCGTCCTGAAAGGGGCATTGGCCCTGGCTCTGCCGTTGAAATTAGGACAATCCATGTCTGTAGAGACGTTTCCCGAAACGTCTCAGATGATGCAATTTTTTCATTGGGAGACGTTTCAGGAAACGTCTCTACAATGGAACGCCCTCAAACCTGACGGTCCTTGGTTTTCGGTTGCCTTTAACCCTAAAAACCTAGAAATTATCGATAGCGATGACCAATCCAAAGCCGAAAAACTAAGACAAATCCTGCAAGCCGTCAAGCAGTTGAATCCCAAAGCTTTTGAAGGCAACATTTTAGAAATCACTACCCATCTCGACTTCGACCCGAACTGGGGCCTCGGCAGCAGCTCCACCTTGATTGCCAACCTGGCACGATGGGCGAATGTCAATCCATACAAATTGCTGAAGCTGACCTTCGGCGGCTCAGGCTACGACATTGCTTGTGCCACGGCGGAAGGACCGATTTATTATCAAGTAAAAACCGAGGTCCCTGAGCCCGAGGTTGCTGAGCGACGTCGAAGCATCGAAGGGCCGACACCAACGGTTGTACCCATTAACTTCAACCCACCCTTCGCCGACCATTTTTATTTCATCTATCAAGGCCAAAAGCAAAGCTCGTCCAAGGAAATCAAGGCGTTTTTGGCGAAGGCTAATCCCGTTGATTTACAGAAAGATATTGAGGCAGTTTCAGAGATTAGCCTTGCTGTGCCGAAATGCCAAAGTTTGGACGAATTCGCTATGCTCATGCAATGCCATGAGCGCATCATCAGCCGCTGTATTGGGCAAGAACCAGTTCAAAAACATTTCCCCGATTTCGAGGGTGTTTTGAAATCGTTGGGCGCATGGGGTGGCGATTTCATTTTGGCCGCCACCAAATGGGACGAAAACCAAGTGAGAGCCTATTTCAAAGGAAAAGGCTTGGATGTGGTTTTCGGGTATAACGACCTTGTGAGGTGATGATTTGGAAAAAATCCCTACTTTTGCCCCCATGAAAATCCATCATATCATAGCAACATCCGTTTGCGCCATACTATTGGCTGCTTGCGGCAAACCCGAGCCAACCGCTGAGGCCGGTCGAAAGGTTGAAGATCCGTCACAAATGGATGCAACCATCGACAGCCTCCGTGCTGATTCCCTCTATAATGTTGCCAATACCTTCTACCAAAATGCCCTGCGCTATTGGGATATGGATAGCACTGTCGCTTGTTGCAAAGAATTCTACCAAGTGTTGGGGCTATTGGAGGAACGCTTTTCTGTTGATAATCTTCCTGAAATAGAGCAGCTTACAAAACCCGATAGGAGTATAATCAATCTCCTTCAGAGAACCTATAAGGGCCAGGGGACCCAATATTCGATTTCCTTGTTGCCGGAAGCAACCTCTTATTTCTATCGTCAAGCCTTGGCCATCATTAAGAAATACTCAAACTCGCGCAAATCATTTGGGAGCACTTTGTTTTTGATTGCCTATGGATTCGACATTTGTGACAGTTTTGACAGTGCTTGCTATTACTACGACAGCGCAATTAGATGCTTCGACAATGATTCTTCCGAACTCGATTTCAGGATGTCGGTCTCAAGGAAAGGTATCATCGACTACAAGCTTCATCACGATGCAGAACCCGTTATCCGCGACTTGAAAGCGCTGCTTCCGCATTGTAGCGAAGTTGACAACCAGGATGTTGAATTGACCATCGGTTGGATTTACAAAGAGAAGAAACAGTTTGATTCGGCGCTGGTGTATCTGAATCGGGCTTATGAGAAGTTTGAACATTCGGGGCTTTCGGACATGACAGCAAAAGCCCAAACGATAGAGTATTTGCACGAGGTTTATGAAGCTTTGGGCGATACAGAAAAGATGAACGAATATGCTCGTCTTTTGGCGCAATATCCTCACGCAAAAGAAGCCTTCGCGCCTGTAACATCAGAACTTACCGAATTATTCAACAACTACATTCAGGAAAAACAGGAAGCCGATACCTTGTTGCAAAAGCGACAAACACAGCGACAGAACCTTTTGATAGGAGCCATCATATTGCTGGTGATTTTGGCGCTTGGACTGGTGCTTTGGGCCACCCACAAGCGCCACAAACGAACCGAAGCCGACCTCCGCGAAGAGCACCAACAGCAACAAAAGGCTTTCGACCAGCAGCGCGAAGCCTTCAGCCAACAATTGACCGAGGCACAAGCTGCATTGAAGGAAAAGACTTTTGAGGATTTGCTGAAGGAAGTGAAGACCCTTTACGACAAAGCCGACCCTTCACGCGAGGGTATCTTGGAAGCCTTCAACAAGGCATACCCCGATGTTTATGAAAAACTGAAATCCACCTACCCCGACTTGAGCGAACAAGAGCGCGATTTGCTTGTACTCAACTTTCTCAAATTCCGCATCAAGGAAGAAGCCGAGATTTTGGAACTAAGCCAAAACACGGTGATGAAATACCGCTCCGACCTCATCAAAAAGGTGGGGAAAAGCCCTGTTTCCGACTTGTTGGGCTAAAAAAAATCTGTACTTCAGTATTTGTAATATATTGTTTTTCAAATTATTGTATTTTTCAAGCCGAGAAAAAACCTATACTTGGGCTTGGGACTTGATTTTTTGGGGATTTTTTGTTATAGTTTTGCGGAAACGAATTTCAAAACTATAACACCATGAAAAAAATTAGACTTTACACCCTGGTTGCGCTCCTGCTGATGGCGGGAGGGGTGACGATGCAAGCGCAAGAGTATGAATCCTATTTTGGTGCAGA
>CADCJT010000001.1:635667-671380 GCA_902801815.1 uncultured Bacteroidia bacterium | reverse complement strand
CAACGATGTCAAAGAACAAATTGATAATAGTGAACTGTTATTATTTTAAAGTTAAACATTCAATTTTTAATCGTCCAAATTTTTAGTGGACACTAATGAGTTTTTAATACTTTTCAAATTTCATTCCATTCATGTAAACGCACATTGGTGCTTCTGTCGGCCATGCCAATGTTGCGCCCCCAACAGATCTACCATTCACATAAAAAGTAAGATCAGCGGTGGTCCCTCTCTTTATGTCATTTGACATGGTATATGTTCCCTCAAGGTCTTCATTAGTTTGATGATTGACGAGATAGAATTCACAGTTTTGTTCTAAAGTAAGTGTAGCTATTGTTTCCCAGTCTTCCATTGCAATAAAATTTCCAAAGATACAACGAGTTGCATCAACGGATTTTTCAATTGGTGGTTGCTCGTTTATCTGTTTTTGAGAAGCATGTGAGATCAACGGGATTACTATCCCTACGACCATCAAAGTCAACAATGCGATTTTTAGTATTTTTTTCTTCATTTTCTTATTTGCCCAGTTATATCCCATTGGGCTCATCGGGTTTTGTTATGCTAATTGGTTATTAGATTTCTTGGTACAGGTAAGCTATCATTTCTTCTAATTCATTAATTCCAATATACTGAGCCATTCTTTGTCCTTTATCATCAATGATTATAAAAGTTGGAGTTGCTACAATTGAAGGAGCTTCTACAGGGACAAATGTTTCCGACTTTAGAGACATAAGTTGAGGCAATTTAATATTATGATTATCAACGTAAAACCTTAAATAATCCAAATCATTCATTAAAGGAAAGCAATAAATCCCAACTGCCTTTTCATTCAATTGATGCTGGAAGAACTTTTTACAATAATTACATGTCGGCGACCAAAACACCAATAAATTTCGACTCCTATATAATAAGGTATCTGTCAGTGATATTGGTCTACCAGAACAAATGTCATAAACCGTATCAGAAATAATACTTGTTTTCAACAAATTGAATTGTTTGTGTTCTATACGATAATCCATTATCCGAGGACGAAAGATATATCCAAGAATAAAGCCAAGTACAAAAAAAACAATAAGAATAAGCAAATTTCGAGCAACGGTTTTCATTCACGATAATTATTTACAGAAACAATTTCCTGTTGACGGATAATATTCATATGCACTTCCGCCTGCTCTTCTGCATGCTTCTTTACAAGCGGAATCACTAGAATAATTGCCTATGACAGTGTAGCCTCTGCTACCAGAATTAACGCCTTGTGAATAACCAGTGGCAAATGATGCAACTTCAGCACAAGATGTAAGAAATGCAACTACAAGAATTGCTGCCATAATAAGTAGTGTTTTCTTCATTTTCATATCGCCCAGTTCTATCCCATCGGGCACATCGGTTTTAAGGTTAATTTAATACCTCGCAAAGGTAAAAACAACCCACCAAAGGCCCACATTTACAACGTCAACCAGTTGGCGCGAAAGATTTTCCTTATTGGTTGTCGGAAATGTAAACGGATAGGTTACAAAATACCATTTGGTTCACAACTTTGTGGTCCACAAAATTGTAGACCACAAGTTTGTGAACTAAATATGATCAATACAAATCCTCGGAAAAGACCTCTTCAATTCGCTGATTTTCTCCTCTTTCAGCATTTCAAACCTTTTATATGCCTCACTTTCAGGGAACAAAGGTCTATGTTGCAGCATCTGCTTCAATTCGGCAGCGGCTTGCATGGCAGGTTTTTCATTAGGGTCAACGGCAAAATCTATGAAACGTTCCCAGATGTAACGTACCGCCTGATCGGAGGGATGCACCATGTCTTCTTTGTAGAAACGGTAGTCGCGCAACTCATCCATGAGGATTTCGTAGGCCGGGAAATAATGCGCGTTATCGAATTGCTTGCAAACTTGGTCGACGGCAAGCAACAGCGCCGACTTGCTCAGTTGGTTCTCATGCAGGCCATCCTTTAAGTGGCGCAAGGGCGATACAGTGAAAATGAATTGTTTGTTGGGATGGGCTTGTAGCATCTTGACAAAGCAACCCTCCGTCTGTTCCACAGAGAGAAACTCCCTGTCAAATTGTCGGGCAGGCAGCTTATGGCAATTAGAGACCACCAGACGGGTTTCTTTATGCCTAAAAACCCATGAGGTACCCAGACTAAGAATAACCCATTTAGACTTCTCAAAATGCGCATGAGCCTCGGCAAGGTTTTGGTTGACCTGTTCAAGCAAAGCCGCCTCAGAAACGTTCCAGAAAGCCGTATTATGACTGAAAGTGCAGTATTGCCCCTCTCCCACCCGAATCACTTCCTCATGGCAAAATGGGTTACCACTATGAAGTCGCTCCACCGATTGAGCGATACTGGCTGGGTTGTAAAGCACGCCAAACGGATTCACCATGGCATCGAAGCCCAAGCCACGGCAAAGTGCGCCCACCTCATCGGCAAAGCAGGAACCCAAGAAAAGCAAACCGTCGCCATAGGCGATGGTTTGCTCCAAAGGATTAATACTTATTTCTGTCAGAAGCTTCATGCCTAGATTGCTTCGTTCCTCGCAATGACGCGAAGCGTTGTAGATTAATGGCCCATGAGGAATCTCTCCACCTCAATGCCTGCCATGGCACCCGTGCCGGCAGCCACAATGGCCTGGCGGTAGATGCGGTCCTGACAGTCGCCGCAAGCGAAGATGCCCTCCACATTGGTGGCCGTCGACTTGGGCTTGGTGATGATGTAGCCTTCCTCATCCATGTCGAGGATGCCCTTGAAAGGCTCAGTGTTAGGCGTATGGCCGATGGCCTCGAAGAAGCCGTCCACATAGATGGTGCGCTCTTCTTTGGTGTCGCTATGATACAGCACCGCACCCTTCAGTTTCTTCATGAAGCCTTGCTGCTCACCAAAGAGTTCCTTGGTCTGGTGCTTCCACAACACCTCGATGTTAGGCGTATTCAGCACACGGTGTTGCATGGCCTTGGAGGCACGCAACACGTCGCGGCGCACGATGAGATAGACCTTATTGCAGAGCTTGGCTAGATAGGTGGCATCTTCGCAGGCTGTGTCGCCACCGCCTACAACTGCCACGTCTTTTCCTTTATAGAAGAAGCCGTCGCACGTGGCACAAGCCGACACGCCACCACCCTTGAATTCCTCTTCGGTGGGCAAGCCAAGGTAACGGGCAGCTGCACCAGTGGAAACGATGATGCTGTCAGCAAGGAGTTCTCCATCGTATTCTGTCGTCACCTTGAAGGGACGTTGGCTGACATCGATGGCAGTGACCTCGCCTTCGCGGATCTCCGCACCGAAGCGAAGGGCTTGCTGGCGGATGTCTTCCATCATATCAGGACCATTAATGCCCTTGGGATAACCAGGGAAGTTCTCGATTTCGGTGGTCTGGGTGAGTTGACCACCAGGCTGCATGCCTTCGTAAATGACGGTTTTTACATCAGCGCGGCAGGTATAAATGGCTGCAGTATAGCCCGCAGGACCAGAGCCAATTATCAGACATTCAACTTTTTCCATAGTTGTCAGTTATTAGTTGTTCAGTTATTCCGTTAGATTTATTCTGTGCAAAGGTAACTTTTTTTTCGGAAAGTGAACATCAATTCAAAAAACATTCGTATCTTTGCAGCCGCAAATCGAAAGATTCAACGCAGTTAAAGGCAATCGGGGTGTGGTGCAGTTGGCTAGCATTCTTGCATGGGGTGCAAGCGGTCGCCCGTTCGAGTCGGGCCACTCCGACAAAAAAGCAGCAGAATTCTCTGCTGCTTTTTTTGTATCTTTTAGGAGATTGCTTCGCAAGAAATCTGTTTCAAAATCAATTGAAAATCAAACAAAAAAGATAATGATTTTTGAAAGATTTCTTGCCGCAGGCAATCCAACAAAAAAAGGACGCCAATTGGCGTCCTTTTCCATTGTCATTAGCAAACCATCAATACTCCCAGAGGCTTTGTTCGAAGTCGAACATCTCGTTCTTGATGCGCTCTGATTCGTAGAGGGCGTCAATGTTGAAAGCATAAGAGTTGATGTAACGGTCGTACACGTTCTCTTCCTTGATGATATAACTATCGAAGATACGTTTTTGGAAGACTTCGTCGTATGTGCGACGCTGTGCCGAGTTGTTACGGTTGAAGGCGAAAGCCTTAGCCAGCACGTCACGTGAATCCTCGTAAGGAATCCAGCACACCTGCGAGAGGCCACCGTCATCGTCGACAACGATGGGACCCAAAGCGATGATGCGAACCAGGAACTGCGACAATTTCTTGTCGAAATACCAGTCTTCCTTGACTCTCAGACGCGTCACGTTGATCATACGGTCTTTGAAGACAATCTCATTGGGCACTTCTTCGCCATCTTTCCAGATAACCGGCGGGTCGCCAATCTTCACGTTTTCCTTTTCGAAGTCGTCGCGAGTCAGGGGAGTCACCATATCGTCGATGTTGTTCTCGACGCGGTAAGGCGTGATGTCACCACTGTTGATGCCATCATAAATCACCGTGATGAGATTTCTCCAGTCCTCGGTCGGATTAATCGGGTAGTAGAACACTTGATTGATCTTCTGACGGAAGTCGATCTCCCTAATCACCGTCTTCTTCCACATGACGTTTGACTCATCGATGATCGGAAGCGGCGACGGGGCCTTTTCGTTCATGATTTGCTGCTGACCAGAGAGGATGCTGTTCTTCGGCGGCTTGACGTCGGTCGTCTGTGCATTCAAGCACAGGCTGCCAAAGAGCGCCACAAGGGTCAACATTGAAACAAGTGTCTTTTTCATCTTATAAAGGTTTAAATTGTTCATTACTTGATTTCAACACCGATAGGTGTTTCGATGGTCTTGGTCTTGCCGTCGTTACCGCGCACCTGGATGGCGGTGAACACGAACATGTCACCGACATTGGCTTGGCTGATGGCATTCCTAATCTCATCGGTGAAGGCACCACTACCAGCCTTGGCTTCCTTGGTGGTACCACTCTTGGTCTTGTAACGGAAGGTATAACCCACCACATCGTAGCGGACGCCGTCGAAGTCGAAGTCTTTCATTTCAGCTTCCACACGACCTGCAGCTTGCAGAGCGCTCTTCGACACCTGGCCATTCACCACGTTACGGATGAGGGCTACAGGCTTCGGAAGGTCTTTCACACGGAACTTCATGCTACCGAGGCTGGAACCACCCGAACTGACGCTGATGGTCACTTCGTTGGCCTCACCAGGACGCAGGTTATAGGTACCATTACCCGTTCTGGTCAATGAGCCGCTGCTAGCAGAGGCGGAAATCTCGCCACCGACACCGCCACCGACGGCAATCGGGTTGTCGATACCACGATACACCACGTTCATCTTGACGGCCGACACACTCACCGCAGGAGGAGCCACAGTGAAGGTATTCTCAAACGGGAAGTCCTTCATCTCGTTGGTCGAAGGATCGAGCATCTTGATGTAACCTGTGTATTTGTGCTGACCCACACCGCAATTGAAGTCGAGGTTGATGACACCTTGACCATCGCTGGTGTATTCCTTTTCGGCACCACCGTCCAACTTGACGTAAGCCTTGGTCTGCGTGTTCTGCCATGCAGTCACCATAGCTTGAGCCTTATAGGTCTGACCAGAGAGGAGGTAGCCGCTCTCAGCAAACACCTTGGCACCAATCTCATCGAACTTATAGTCGGCAGCGTGGATGTTCGTCATCAGTTGGGTGACGGCATTCAACTCGGCAGTTTGGGCATCCGAGATAAGCTTGTTCAACAAGGTGACATCAGCAACCAACACCGTGTGGTGGAAGTTGTGATACTCCCAGCTTTTCTGCAGTTCGTCTGAAGTACCAGGGGCATAGTCGATTTTAGCACCATAGTATTTAAGCATAGTGGTGTCAACCTTGACATTGTATTCTTTGGTAGGCACGTTTCCAAGTGCTTCCTTGTCGCGATTGAAGATACTATCGGTCATCAAGCCCATCTCATGGATGTGCTCTTCGCCCACGGCTTTGAAAATTTCAGATCTAAACTTACGGATTTTCTCGGAGAGCTCAAATGCCACACCGTTGCCTTCCGGTTCACCCATCATATAGGCAGTAGGCTTATTGTAGTTGTCTCTCGATTTCACCTTGGACGTGTTGATATCGTAAATTCTACGACCGTTACGCAGGGTATCCGTATTCTTCAGCAGGCCTTGTTCAAGAGCCATCGACACGGCCTCGGCAGAGGTCTTGGCCTTGTCGCATTCAATCTTCTTCACCAAGTCCCACTTGAGGGCCTCGACATAGTTGATGAGGTCATCGGCTTCACTCTTCAAGGCTTGAGCCTTTTCCCAATACGGGCCAGCCTTTTCCGGCTCTTTACTATATTGGTCCGCAAAGGCGGCGTATTTCTGATCAATTTGATTCGCAAGTGTGATGTTTGTTGTTTGAACACCACTATTCACTGTGTCGAAGGCATCCAAGATGTCTTTCGAGACGTTCATGGCTAACAAGGCAGTGTAGACCAGGTACATCATACCGATCATCTTCTGTCTTGGGGTTTCTTTTGCGCCTGACATAATCTTACTCCTTTTTTATATTAAACAATCAGGTTCGAGTAGAATTATGCCTTGATGTTCATTGCTGACAACATTCCACCATAGACGTTGTTCAGAGCGGTCAAGCGCTGCGACAACTGAGTCAACTGTTGGTTGAGTTGACCGGCATTCTGCGATGAAGCGTTGAGGTTATCCATGTACTTGTTCATAGTTTCGGTCAACTTCTTGCTAGCGGCTGAAGTCTGCTCGGCACCCTGGAGTTGGAGCTCGTAGATGGAGTTGAGCGACGTCATGCTGCTGGCCACTTTCTTGATGGTGTTGGCATCAAGGGCGCTGAAGTCGAGCTTGCCCAAAGAGTCGGACAGCTTTTGGTTGGTTTGGATATAGGCATTCGAGAAGTCGGCGATTGACTTCGTGGCACGATCCATAGCATTGGCATAGTTGGTAGTGGCAGCCATTGCATTGGAAACGTCGGCCATTTGACCGGCATTTTCAGCCAATCTGTCGATACCTCTACCCAATTTCTTGAAGGTATCTTCGCTGACGTTCATCTTTTCAAACATCTTACTCAGCATGGCTTCTTCCACATCGGTGGGAGCGGCAACGTTCTTGCCAGCAGCACCAGAAGTGGCAAACTGGGTCTTCTCCACGCCATCCCAATCTTCCTCAAGTTCAACGAAAACATTGTCCCATTCATATTCCATGTGGACGGGTTCGAAAGCCGACATAAAGAAGATGACAGCTTCAACACCCAGACCGATAGCCAACATAAGGTCAGCACCAGGAATGTGGGTCAGTTTGAAGTAAGCACCAATCATAACCACAGAAGCACCCCAACCATAGAGGTAAGCCATGAAGGTTTTATACTTTTTCGATTTGAGGAATTTTTGAAATCCGCTAAGTTCTTTCTTTTGTTTTGCCATGACAATGATTTTTTTTAGTTGATTTTTTATTGTTTATAATTTATTGATTTCTTGTTTTTTATGTCTTATCTATAAACCCTCGACATTCTCGGGTTGTCGCCCTTGTTACGGCCCAAGTAAGGCTGGATGCAACGGAAGCCCGTGTAGCAGTTGGCCGAATCCTGGTACTGGTAGTCGCGGGTGGTGACTTGCAGGTAGTAGGAGACATCCTTCCACGAACCACCGCGGACGACCTTACGCTTCATGACCGGCGGGTCGTCAGCCTTGGCGTTGTAGGTATAGTTGGGGTTCATGTCCCAAGTGAAATTATACGAGTTGGGGTCGTAGGCCGTATTGGTCCACTCAGCTACGTTACCAGCCATGTCGTAAAGGCCCCAGCCATTAGGCGGATAGCAGCCCACCACGAGGGTACGCAGACCACCGTCGGCGAGGTAGTTACCTCTTCTGGGCTTGAAGTTGGCCATGAAGCAACCCTTGGCGTTGCTGGCGTTAGGACCGCCCCACGGATAGGGGTTCAACATCTTGCCGCCACGGGCAGCCCATTCCCATTCGGCCTCGGTGGGCAGACGGAACTCCGACAGGTCGACATCCTTCTTCGAACGCAGATAGGCGTTGAGCAACTCGGTGCGCCAAACGCAGAAGGCACGGGCCTGCTGCCATGTGACACCCACCACCGGGTAGTTGTCGTAGGCAGGATGCCAGAAATACTTCTCAGTCAACGGGTCGTTGAACGAATAGCTATAGTCGTGAATCCAGCAAAGCGTGTCGGGATATACGTTGATAACCTCGGCGCGGGCATAGACCGAACGGTCGCTATAACCTTGCTTACGGTTCGACCAAGCACCCTTACGGTCGACATTAATGCCAGCATCGGCCTCACCCAACGAATAGTCGTTTTCGACCAACTTGTCGTCGGAGAAGTCCTTCTTGGCGGCAGCCACCATGTCGAACCAGAAATAGGAGTAATACAACTTTCTGGCGTCGATTTCCTTACGACGGAAATATCTTTCATGCTCGGGGAGATACATGGGCTCAAGAGCCTCGCGGACTTCTTGTTCCTTGCTGTTCCAATCGAGTTTTTCCTTCCAATTCAGCCTCGGCGGGTCGTACACCTCACCCGTTTTGCTCTCGGTGATGGCGTAACGGTCCGGGAAGTTGTCGGCAAGAATTCTTCTTGCGATGGAGTCTCTCACCCAATATACGAATTGGCGATACTCATTGTTGGTGATTTCAGTCTCGTCCATGAAGAAAGCGGAGACGGAAACCGTTTTGGGCTCGTTGAGGTAGGAACCAGTGATGTCTTCACCACCCACACCCATGGTATAATTGCCTTGCGGGACAAAAACCATCCCGTAGGGGTCCGGCTGGTTGAAGGTTTTGCTGGTTTTTCTCACTCCAACCAATTCGCCTTGATTTGAATTGCCGCAGGCTGTGAACAACAACGCTACGGAAATCACGAACAGTAGTCTTTTCATCTTGTTGACAATGATATAATTACTATTTTATTTCTTTTATTTTCAACCAAAAAGTCACCGATTTTTCGGGACAACGATTCTTCATAAAAACCGCCAAAATTATGAAATATTATATTTGGTTCTGCTTTTTTTTCAACTTTTTTTCCTTAAATCCCCTCTCAATCATCATTAATCACCCTCCAAACAGCCTCACCTTTCTCCAAAAAATTATAGGTAACGGACACTGCGATAGTCACGCGGCGTACGATCGAGGTCGAGCTTGAAACAATAGCTCAGACCAATTTCATGCGAGCCTGGCAAACCCAAGCCCAAAGTATTGATATCGTATGAATAGGCGATGGTCAAGTCCTTGATGGATACGCCCGCCATAAGGCCAACTGACTCCTGGAAGCGATAGTTGACGCCCAAGGAGAACACGTTGTTATAAATCACTCGCGCACTGGCGTTGAACTGAGTCGAGGCGATATTGCTCATCACACTGGCCGACGGGACGAAGGTCAGATAAGGCAAGTCTTCGAATTGGAAGGGATAGCCAGCCACAGCGTAGAAAGTGCGGTCGGTGGTGAAGCTGGCACTTGACTCAGAGTTGTCATTGAGCGCCTCGCTCATCGACTCAAGCACATTGACAACCGAAACCCCAAAGAAGAATGACTCTGGAATCTGCCAGAACAGACCGACGTTGAAGTCAAACATCATGGCGCTTTCCTCGCCCAGACCTTGGATCAACGGGTCGCCTTCCTGGTTGGGATGCAACTGCGAGAAGTCGACAGTACGGTTAAGCAAGGTTCCCGCTACGCCAATACCGAGTGTAGAGCCACCTAGGTCGGCATGGAAAGAATAGCCCAAGCCTACGTTGACATTGTTCTCAAAGCCCAACTTATCCTGCATGATGGAAAACTCCATGCCACCATGCAACTTGGTGAAAGGCATGTCGCCCGACAAAAGGAAAGTCGTCGGAGCAATCTCGTTGCCATCGATATCCGTGAAGCCCGCCCATTGCATGCGATAGAGGCCCAACACATTAATGCCTTCGCTCATGCCTGCATAGCCCGCATTGGCGTATGCGTATGAATTCGAATAATTGGTGAAGATGGGCGCCTGTTGCGCTTTGACCTCGATGCCAGCCAAAAACAGCGTGACGAAGAGTAGGGCGATATGTGTTATTTTCGTCTTCAAAATCAACAATATTGCTGCGTTTGAAACCGCGAATTTACGAAAATAGTATTTATTTGAGCAAATTAATTTTCGTCCGATTAAACTAACCGTTTGTTTTTCAGTATAATAAATTTTTACCTAAACAGTCTGATGATATCGTTGCCGTTGGCCAAAATGACCAATCCCAAAACAAGGACAAGACCCACCATCTCGGCCACTTCCATGAACTTGTCGCTAGGCTTGCGGCGCGTGATGATCTCGAACAACAGGAAGAGGATGTGACCACCGTCCAAAGCCGGGATGGGCAGGATGTTCATCACGGCAAGCGCGATGGAAAGGAAGGCCGTCATGCGCCAGAACATGCTCCAAATCCAAGTGTCGGGGAAGATCTTGCCGATGGAGATGAAGCCACCGACATTCTCGTAGGCCTTGGTCTTGGGGTTGAAGATAAGCTTCACCTGCTTCCAATAGTCGCCCAATTCGCTAATAGTCTTTGAGAAACCGGCGGGGATGGCTTGGAAGAAGGTATAGTCTTTAGTCTCCAACTCGAAGCAACTCGAGATGGGCGCCAGATAAGCACCAATCACACCCTCTTCGGGCAAATGCATGGCCAAAGCCAACGTGTCAGTCTTGCGGACCACCTTGACTTCGATATCCTCGTTCTTAAACCGTTTGATATTCTTTACAAAATCCTGATAATAAGGCGTTTGAATATCATTAATGCCTATTATCACATCACCAACTTGAAGTCCTCCAGCCTTGGCTGCGCTGTTTTCAACCACATCGGCCACCATGAAAGGCACACGGAAAGAGATGAAGTTGGCATCTTGCGAGCTGAGCAGTTTGGTCACGGCGTCGTCGGGCAAATTAATGGTCATGTCTTTACCCTCACGCTCCACCTCTATCGTCTTGGCCTTATTGAGGATGATCTGCATGGGAATGTCCTGGAACTTCTCGATGTATTCACCATCGATGGCCAAAATCTTGTCGCCGTCGCGAAGGCCCAACTCATAGCCCAGACTATCAACAGAAATACCAAATTTGTTAACCTCGGCGGTAGGCAGATATTGTTCGCCTTCCGAAGACAACAAACCGATATAGATGGCAAAAGCCAGCACCACATTCATGAACACGCCCGCCACCATGATGATGAAACGCTGCCAGGCGGGTTTGGAGCGGAACTCCCAAGGTTGGGGCGGCTGCTTCATCTGCGACTTATCCATCGACTCGTCGACCATACCGGCGATTTTATTGTAACCACCCAGCGGGAACCAACCGATGCCGTATTCCGTCTCGTCACTGCGACGCCAGTCGTCCTCGGGCAAAGTATTCAAGTCGATAGGCTCGTAGTTCTTTTGCTTCTTTCCGGCTGCATCCCTATATTCGGTGACAGTATATTTCTCTGGCACATTCTTCGAGAAGAACTTGAAGCGCCACTTGCCGTTCACCTTCTTGCAGCGGAAGAGGGAGAATCCCCAGTCGAAGAAGAGATAGAACTTCTCGACACGGGTCTTGAAAGCCTTGGCTGCAAGGAAGTGGCCCAGTTCGTGGATGAAAATCAGGATGGAGAGGGAAAGGAAAAACTGCAGTACCTTTATTAATATAGTCATAGTAGGTTTTGTTTATCGGTGAAAAAAACGGCGCAAAGATAGTGATTTTTACTTTTCGTCGGGATGATTGATGGTCATATATTCGACGGGATTAACTGCGACACCGTTGCGCCATAGCTCGAAATGCAGGTGTTCCACCTCTTGCTTGTCGCCCGAACGGCCCAAAATGGCGATGGCCTCCCCCGCCTTGACGTAGTCGCCTTCCTTTTTCAACAGGGTTGCATTGTGCTTATACACAGAGAAATAGCTGTCGGCATGTTGGATACCGATGCAATAGCCGTTGTTGATGCTCCATGTAGAAAACACAACGGTACCATCCAAGGTGGCATTGATAATTTTGTCGCCATCGGAGATGACATCGACGCCAAAATGCCCTTCGTCAGCATTGAGAGCCTTGATGACGGTGCCATTGAGCGGGACAAAGAAATTCTTCACCAGCGAACTCGGCTTGGTGGGTGGCAGGTAGTCGGGGCCGAAGAGATTATAATGGTTTTGGGCCGCATATTCGGCACGCAGGATGCTGTCCTGCTTCGATTTCTTCAACGTAATGGAGTCGATAACCTCTTGAGGCAAAGGCTCATAAATCCTCACCGAGGCCAAACTGCTATCGGCGGCAAAGTCGTAACCCTCCACGATTTTCTTGATGTTCTCGAAATAGATGTCTTTCTTTTGCAACTCTTTTTCGATCGAGTCGGCGCGGAGACTGAGCAAGTAGACCTCACGGTTGAGGTTGGTGTCGGTGTAGCCTGGGATGTATTCGCGCAAGGGCGTGAAGGCGATGATGAAAGTCGTGATGATGATGAGCAACAGGGCGATGCCTATGATAACCAAAATCAGATTCAGAAGGTTGAGTTTGAAATTGAGGATAGGGCGGCCGCTCTCGTCGTGCGACATCAGGAAGTCGTATCTCCGGTTCAGTTTCTTTAAGGAGACATTACGGAGTTTAGGCTTCCTTGGTTTTGTATTTTGAGGGGTCTCTGACATTTTGCTATGTGATAGGTCATTAATGACCTGCAAAAATAGGAAAAAATTGCGACATTAATGAAAAAAGGCCGACCGCTCACGCAGTCAGCCTTTTGCTCGTTTTGAAAAGAAATTCCTATTCTTTCACCACTAACCGCGCCGCATGGCTTTTTCCTTCCGCATCCGTAATGCGCAGCAGATAAATTCCTTTCACCAAATCCGCCACTTCAACCTCATTCGTTCCCCGCACCGTCTTCACCACCTGCCCAAGTGCATTGTAAACCTGCACCTCATCAACCTCAACACCCTCAATCCGAACAACCCCATTGGCAGGATTGGGATAAACAACAGCCTCAAAACGATTCTCTTCAACCCCCGTGGTATTCTTCTCCAAGCATTCAGACCACGAAATCGCTGATTCCACGCCGTTGATCACATGGCTGACACCCCATTTGTAAAGGCCGTCATCCAAGTCAGCCCATTGTCCGTCAAGGTAGGAATTGACCTCCAGCTTTCTTGCAATCAACTCCATGTCCTGGCCGTCGCAAAGGGCGCGATACACCTTGAAATGCGGAAAACCGCTGTCATAATACATAAGCATCTGCATCAGCCAAGCGCCACCGCCAAGGTCGGTTTGCTGCCATCCGTCTTCGGTTTTCCACCAAGTGCCGTCGTCGCTCGAACCACCATTGCCGTAGGGAGCCGGTGTCTCGTGGCCTTCGTCGGTACTCCATACCATCCAGATGCTTCCTGCCTCTAAACCAACCTCCACCCAGTCATCCAATTCAAAATACTGATAATCGCCCAGTCCTGGCGTCACATCCACGGTAATTGACGACATCGCCTCCCCAGGCGCATCTTCACCGCCCAAGTATATGGTACACGTATAGGTGCCGCCCGTCAGTCCTTCAGCATCGCTGTAGAGGGCAACATCCGTAATGACTCCACTCGTCTGCTCAGTCCATTTCATGGCCCATTCACAGGCATTGCCGCCGTCACCCATGCTGCCACGGTAACCGTCATATCCATAATACAACCAACTTTGCGGCTGATAAAAAGAGCCATCGTAAACAAAATGGATGCAGTCAATATACCAAGTGTCGTCCAGGCTGTTCACTTCCCCGTCCTTGACATATTCCCACCTGAATGTGTGTTCGCCTTCTGTGACTTCATACCGAAATTCATGCCAGAAGCCTTGCCCCGACTGACTCGTCAAGCACACGCCATCAATATAAAACTTGCCAAAATCCCAGTTCTTTTCCGAGGAGATTTTGCCATAATACCACAACTCGCAATCGCGGGGGATGGACATCGTGATTTGTATGGCCGAAGTCGAATTGTCTATGCCCGCATTCGACGCCCGCATGGAGAAGGAACCGTCAAAGGACTGGCTGTCGGTAATCTCCCAAGGATAATCAGAAACGGCATTGTTCCAGTCGAAAAGGCTGAAATCACCCGTTTCAAAATGATCGACGAATTGGCTCTCCCACTGAACCCTAACCGTTTGGTTGCTGATTACAGAGACATCCACCTTCATCGGGTCTTCCCATCTGCCGGGAACTTGTGCAAAAAGGTTGCTCGCCATAAGGCCAAGCCCAACCAATGCAATAAGTCTAATGTTTTTCATCGTTTCGTGATTTTGTTCGTGTAAACTTTTCCATCTGCATCCATAATCCTCACCAAATAAACCCCTTCCACCAATCCACTCAAATCAATCTCATTCGTCCTCCGCACCGTCTTCACCATCTGCCCAAGGGCATTGTAAACCTGCACTTCAGCAGCCTCTATACCATCAACAACAACTCTGTCCTTTGCTGGATTTGGAAAAACCTGTATCTCGGCAGTAGAGAATTCCTGCAGTTCAGTAGTAGTAATTGCTTCTGAGATAAAAATACGATAATATGGTTCAAAACCATTGTCGATTCTCATTGTTGATGAAAAGGTAGCCGTTAACTCAACGCCATTCACCAATGTGTCATTGCCAATGATAATTGCTTCAATATCACCATAAGGACCTAAAAAAACTCTCTCATTGTCAAGATAATAGAATTTATCACCACTAAAAAACGCCAGTTCCATTCCGGGTAATGGAACAAAACCAATAGCAGGATTTGGCGCATCTTTCATTATTCCAGTCAACGTCTTTTCTTCAAGCGATTGTAAAACAGCAATTTCAAAGGAAAAGAACATGTTGCCAAATATGTCATAGCGTATGGTTTCAACACCACCAACAGTAACAGATGTGTTTTCTTCATAAAGGTCTGGGTTGATGAAACCATGCTGCATTGCGTCTTTAATGGTTAAATAATAATAGTTGGTTCCGTCGTATACACTCAAGCATTGTAAACCGTTGTTTAGAGATAGGGTGCCTCCTATGTTATCGGAAACAATGCCATATGGAATAGCAAGTTTTAGGTTAAATACCATAAAAGGTTCTCCATAATAGTCTGTCCATATTTCATGGGTGCCAACAAATATATATTGTGATGTTGAATTGATAGTCACTCCATTAACCATCCATGATGTATAATCCGTTTGTAATTCACCATCAATGGCAACAAAGTAAAGGAGATCACCATTATCATTAATGATAGCGTATGCATCAACAGGATCTGGCCCAGGATAAGCTATTGGACTAAGAATTCCCATCCAGCAAATCCGAGAATTAAAATATAAATATTCAGCATCAACCAGTTTTTGAATATCGATAACACTAAAGCTTTCCCCATTCCCATCTTCCATTTCCAGAACAGTTCCCATAACCTCAATCTCGTTCCCAACCGGGATGGTGTCGTAATGGATAACCAAATCCTCCAAATAAGGATTCGGCCAGTAGTTGTCAACCATCACATAATATGTCTCACCTTCGGAAATGATGGCAAAACGATCGTTACACACATTTTGTTCAAAGTAAGGAGCGTCAACTCTACTTACCACACCTGTGACGTTTATTTCTTGCGCTTGCATCGTCACCCCTCCTGCCATCAGCAGGAACGTAAATAGGGTGTAAAGTCTTGTTGCTTTCATTTCAAAGTGTTTTTCTTTGTTATGCAGGCAAAATTATTAAAAAAACACAAAAAAAGCCATCTGTCAAGCCCTAAATCGGTTTTGTCCCTATTATTTTCGGTTTTGAAATTTTCAATATATTGAAATTCAAATGTTTATTGAAAACCAGATTTTGGGTTTGTCCCTATTTTTTTCTTGGTTTCAAGAGAAAAGACGAAACAATATACTGTCTGCAGCGGCCATAGATCCCAAGCCATCGCACTGCCAGCGCAGGGATGACATGTCCACTGCAGCCTTGATGCTGAAGGTCAATAACGCAAAAGACCCACCCCTTTCGAGGCAGGTCTTTTGCTCGTTTCCATTATTCTTTGACGCGGGACTTATGGACGCGGGACGCGAGACTACCTTGTCCGCAGGCCATTCCGCATTCCTAATTCCGCATTCTGCATTCAGGATTCAGGATTACATCATCCCGTCCATTCCGCCGCCCATGGGCATCGGAGGTGTGGGAGGCGTAGGCTCCTTGTGGTTGCTGATGACGCACTCGGTGGTCAGCAGCATGCCAGCGATGGAAGCAGCGTTCTCCAAGGCGACTCTCGACACCTTGACGGGGTCGATGACACCCGTCTGGAGCAGGTTCTCGTAAACTTCCGTGCGGGCGTTGAAGCCGAAGTCGTTCTTGCCTTCCTTCACCTTGTTGACGACAACCGAGCCTTCCAAGCCGGCGTTCTCGACGATCTGACGCAGCGGCTCTTCCAAGGCGCGCTTGATGATGGCGATACCCGTGGTCTCGTCCTCGTTGTCGCCCTTCATCTTCTCGATGGCCTTGATGGCACGGATGAAACCGACACCGCCGCCAGGGATGATACCCTCTTCGATGGCAGCGCGGGTGGCGTTCAAAGCGTCCTCAACACGGTCTTTCTTTTCCTTCATCTCGACCTCGGAAGCGGCACCCACATAGATGACTGCCACGCCACCGGCCAACTTGGCCAAGCGCTCTTGCAGCTTCTCGCGGTCGTAGTCGCTCGTGGTGGTCTTGATTTGAGCCTTAATCTGGGCGGTACGGGCCTCGATATCCTTCTTGGCACCGTGACCGTTCACGATAGTGGTGTTGTCCTTGTTGATGCTGACCTTGTCGGCCTGACCGAGCATTTGCAGGTTGGCATCCTCAAGCTTGTAGCCCTTCTCTTCGCTGATGACGGTGCCACCAGTCAGGATGGCGATGTCTTCCAGCATCTCTTTACGGCGGTCACCGAAGCCAGGAGCCTTGACGGCAGCGACTTTCAGCGAGCCACGCAGACGGTTAACGACCAAGGTAGCCAGAGCCTCACCGTCGATGTCTTCAGCGATGATGATGAGGGCACGACCCGTTTGCAAGGTCTTTTCGAGCACGGGCAGCAGGTCCTTCATCACGGAGATCTTCTTGTCGTAGATGAGGATGTAAGGATTCTCGTAGACGGCTTCCATCTTCTCGGTGTTGGTGACGAAGTAAGGCGAAATGTAGCCACGGTCGAACTGCATACCTTCGACGACGTCGACGTATGTGTTGATGCCCTTGGCGTCCTCAACGGTGATGACACCTTCTTGCTTCACCTTGCCCATAGCCTCGGCGATGAGGCCACCAATTTCGCTGTCGTTGTTGGCAGAGATAGTAGCTACTTGCTTGATCTTCTCGTTGTCGCCGTCGACCTTCACCGACATCTTCTTCAGCGAAGCGACCACAGCGGCAACAGCCTTGTCGATACCACGCTTCAGGTCGAGCGGGTTGGCACCGGCGGTGACGTTTTTCAGACCCGTGGCCACGATGCTCTGGGCCAACACGGTGGCGGTGGTGGTACCATCACCAGCGAGGTCATTGGTCTTGGAAGCGACTTCCTTCACCAACTGGGCACCCATATTCTCAACGGGGTCGATGAGTTCGATTTCCTTGGCGACCGTCACACCGTCCTTGGTGATCTGGGGAGCGCCATACGACTTTTCGATGACCACGTTACGACCTTTGGGGCCGAGGGTCACCTTCACTGCGTTTGACAAAGCGTCGACGCCTTTCTTCAGGCCGTCGCGTGATTCGATATTGAAAAGAATGTCTTTTGCCATAATAATTTCAGATTTAAAGATTTAAAATTCAAAGATTCAAAAACCCATTAAATGATTGCGATGACATCGCTTTCGCGCATAATCATGTAATCCTTGCCGTCAAGGTGGAACTCGGTGCCAGCGTATTTGCCATAGATGACATTATCGCCGACCTTCAGGGTCATGGCGTTGTCCTTGGTGCCGGGACCTACGGCGACTACTTTACCTTGTTGGGGTTTCTCTTTTGCGGTGTCGGGGATGATGATACCGCTAGCGGTTTTCTGTTCGGCGGCGGCGGGCTCGATGACCACGCGGTCGGCCAAAGGTTTGATTGCTAATTTTGCCATAATTATTCTGATTTAAAATTTAATAATTCAAAATTCAAACATTGAACGGCGGGCATTAGTCACATTTCGTGCCAAAGTGGAAAATGGCAGGGTTTTGTCAGTTGGGGTGACAAAGTGACACAAAAAGGGCTTATCTTTGCGCTCGAATTCGATCATTATGTCCAACATCAACGACGAGCGGAAGATCAACGAGCGGTATAAGATGATGACGGAGCAGCCCGTCAGGCGGCTGATCCTCAAGATGGCCGTGCCGACCATCATCAGCATGCTCGTGACCACCATTTACAATATGGTGGACTCGTTCTATGTAGGACATTTGAGTACCGAAGCCGTGGCCGGTGTGGGCGTCTCCTTTGCCTATATGGCCTTCATTAATGCCTGCGGCTTCTTTTTCGGGCATGGCTCGGGCAATTACATTTCGCGTGCCTTGGGTGCCAAACAGGGACAGAACGCAGGGCGTATGGCTGCCACGGGGTTCTTCTCCCCTTTGATTCTGGGCGCTATTGCAGGCCTCATTTGCATGATCTTCATCTCGCCCTTGTCGCGGGCCATGGGCGCCACCGAGAGCATCCTCCCCTATGCCAACGACTACCTGCGATTCATATTGATTGCCACGCCTTTCATGATGTCGTCGCTGACGCTTAACAACCAGCTGCGACTGCAAGGCAACGCCCGTTTCGGCATGATTGGCATCGCTTCGGGTGCCATCCTCAACATCATCCTCGACCCGATTTTCATCTTTGTGCTTGACATGGGGGTCAGTGGGGCTTCGTTGGCCACAGCGGTGAGCCAATGCTTCGGCTGGTGCGTGCTTCTTTGGGGCACTTCACGTCCTGGCAATGTGCATATCAAGTTCAAGAATTTCACCCCTACCTTATACTATTACAAGGAAATCACGCGAGGCGGTTTGCCCTCTTTGGCGCGACAGGCCTTGTCGGTGGTGGCCACCATCAGCCTCAACCGCATGGCGGTGCATTATGCCCTGCCCGGCAACGAAGCCTCTACCGTGGCCGCTTTTACCATAGTTTCGCGCATCACCTTGTTCTGCTTCGCCATCGTCATCGGGTTCGGACAAGGGTTTCAGCCCGTATGCGGCTATAACTACGGCGCCAAGCTTTATGCACGTGTCAAGGAGAGTTATATGTTTTGCATTACAATCACCACGGCATTTCTTATCGTCCTAGGTACGGTGGTCTATATCTTTGCGCCCGACATCATCTCTTGGTTCCGTGGCGAAGACCCCGAGCTCATCCGCGTGGGCAGTCAGGCCCTGCGCTGGCAGTGCGTCGCCTTCCCGCTGATGGGCATGTGTACTGCGACTAATATGTTGTTCCAAAACATAGGCTACACCTGGCAGGCCACCTTGCTCTCGATGTGCCGTCAAGGCTTGTATTTCCTGCCCGCGGTCTTTATCATGTCATGGCTTTGGGGCATCACAGGACTCGAAGCCGCGCAAGCCGTCGCCGACGTTTGCACCTTCTTAACCTCGTTGCCGTTTGCTATCTGGATTAGCAGAGCGCTCACCGCGAAGTCACAGCATAATGCGTGACTTTGCCATCTTTCCAACTGCATTCCACCATCTTGCCGTCGCGGGCGCAAAGCCCTTTGAAATATCCGTCCTTCCATACCGATGGCAGGGCTGGAAGCAATTCGATTTCGCCATCATGGCTCTGTAGCAGCATCTCGGCGATGCCGGCCGTGCCGCCGAAGTTGCCGTCGATCTGGAATGGAGGATGGGAGCAGAAAAGGTTGGGATAGGAGCCCGCTGAATGGCTTCCGTCAAGATGGACTGCTGGTTCGAGCAGGTTCCTCAATAGATGATATGCATGGTCGCCGTCGTGAAGGCGTGCCCAGAAGCAGATCTTCCATGCCCTCGACCAGCCTGTGCCTTCGTCGCCACGGCGACGCAAGGTCTCGCGGCAGGCATCCATCAGTTCAGGTGTCTTGGATTGCGTCAGCATCGTGCCAGGATACAAGCCAAAGAGATGAGACACATGGCGGTGTTGCGGCTCCACTTCTTTGTAGTCTTTCAGCCATTCCTGCAAATAGCCCTGCTCGCTGACCTGCATGGGCGGAAAATGGGATTGGGCGTCGCGAAGGCTGTCGGAAAAAGCCTCATCGATGCCCAAAACGTCTGCCGACTGACAAACCGCATCATACAGCTCACTGACAATCTGCACGTCCATTGTGCTTCCCATGCACACACTGACCGTAGTGCTGTCGTTGAGATAAAAGGCATTTTCGGGTGAAGTCGTTGGAGCGGTGACCAGCCAGCCATGCTCGGGTTCCTCTATCATGGCATCAAGGAAGAACTGTGCAGCCTCTTTCATTAATGGATAGGCTTCATGCAAGAAGACCGTATCTTGCGTAAACTCGTAATGCTGCCAAGCATGAAGAGCCAGCCAGGCTCCGCCGGTGTTTGTGGCACCCCACGAGGGATGCTCGCCAGGTGCCGTGAAGCCCCACGGATTGCAGACCACGTGGGCGGTCCAGCCTTGGGCACCGTAGAAATCGCGAGCCGTCTTACTTCCTGAAGGCATTAATCCCTCGGCAAAGTGAATTAATGGCAGGTGCAGTTCCGAGAGGTTGCAGACCTCGCAGGGCCAATGGTTCATCTCCACATTGATGTTCAGGTGGTAGTCGCCGTTCCATGGCGTCTGGATAGTGTTGGCCCACAGCCCTTGCAGGTTGGGTGGCAGCAGGTCCTCGCGGGTGGAGCTGATGAGCAGGTAACGCCCGAAATGAAAATAACAGGTAGGCAGCCAAGGGTCGTCGTTGACAAGAAAGTCTTTCCAATGGTCTTCCAGTGTGAGGTTTTGTTTCTCTTTGGGATCGCCAACCACCAACTCCACACGGTCAAACAGCTCGTGATGGGCTTTCAGATGGTCGCTTTTCACGGCATCAAAGCCTTTCGCGATGGCCTTTTGCAGATGCTCGTTGACATATACTTCGGGGTCATCGCACATGAAATCGGTTGCGGCACAGAAATAGATTATTGTTTCATTATCCTTGGTGACCGTTTGTGCTTTGGCGTAGTAATGCATCCCTTCCACGCCTTCTACGTTGCTGTCCAGCTGACCGAACATCACTACACCGTCAGCATTATTGATGACTTCGGCTTTTTCGGGACGGGAGAGGTTTATCGTAAGAGAAGAGCAGGTCGTTGAGTGCTGAGCTTGTCGAAGTATCGAAACGCCGTTTATATTAGTTTCATCGTTTTGGGTCGGCCCTTCGACAGGCTCAGGGACCTTAGATTCGACGGGCTCAGGGACCTTAACTTTTATCACTGCCACGTCATCTGTACGGGAGATGAAAGCCTCGCGTTCATAGCGTTGGCTGCCTCTCTCAAAAGAGACAGTATGGGTGGCATCGTTCAGACAAAGCGTTCGTTTATAATTAGTTACAGAATCATTATTAGGATAATGGTATTCGATAGTCATGTTGCCCAAGGTCTGGTAGCAGCCGAAAGGCACCTCGGCACCTTGTCCGTGGCCAGAGCCTTGTCCTCCGCAGACGAAGGTCTCGTACATCAGGTTCTGGGCTTCGTCGTTCTTGCCTTCTTTCAACAGTCTTTGGATCTCTGGCAGGGATTGCAAGGCCAGGGGGTTGCTGTCGTCGCTCGACGCCCCAGACCACAAGGTGATGTCGTTCAGTACAATGGTCTCCTGCTCCACCCCGCCGTCGGGCATCATGCCGAGGTGGCCGTTGCCCAGGGGGAAGCACTCCTCCCAGATTTGGGCGGGAGCAGTGTGGGTGAGGTTCCACTGCGGCTGGGGGAACTGCTTTTGGCAACCGCAAAACATGAATAAGGGGATAATGAAAAGAAGACGCTTCATGGCAATAGACAACCTTTATTTCGGAATCGATCATGGCAAAATACACAAAAAAACCGAAACGGCGAATGATCGTCTCGGTTGGAGTCCTCCCCCATGTCGGCCGAACCAGCCAAACAGGTCCAACTCACAGGAAAACTATTTTTTCTTTTGAAAAACTATTTCTACTCCATATTGAAATAAAGTCATTGTGTTCTTTTCCGGATCAAATTCAAATGTTGCCTCTATCGGGTCATACTTAAATTTGTCCTTGTCAACTGCTTCAAACGCAAAAACATCATCGCCAATCTGCGCAATCAATGTGTTTCCTTCTTTTGTTACAATAATATCCAAACCGAGTTCCGCGGAAACATACTCGCCTAAATAAACGTCCAAGTCCTCCGAAGCGACATTATAGAATTCCGGCAACTCATAAGGTTTGCCGTAAACTGCGCCTAAAACCGCCTTTTTAATATCTCCGAGTTTAAAATTAAGCCCGTTAGAAGTCAAGGCATACGAAACATTTCCATCTGCATAATGCGAATAAACAGAAACAAAACCATCTATTGCACCCGTGTGTCCTAAACCAATGTTTTCGCCAAAAGGAATCTCGAACAGCCCGAGACCATATTCGTCCTTAATGGTTTTCATGATTTCGAGACTTTCATTGGTCAGAAGCCTTCCACCAAACAAAGCGTCTGCGAATTTTGTCAAGTCGGTCGGCGTTGACACTATTGCACCTGCCCCCATCGGAACAGTGCAGTCCGTTTCGTTTTCAACCACCCAAGAACCCAAGAAGCGATACGATCGGCATTCGTTGTCGTTAGGATTGGTTTTGCCAAAAACGTATGTGTCAACCAAACCAATTGGTTCGACAATGTATTCCTGCAACAGGTCGGAATAGGGTTTCGAGAAAACCTTTTCAAGCATGTATGACAACAGCACATAGTTCGAATTGCTGTAGTCTGCCGTGCTGTCGGGTTCGAAGTCGCTGCCGCCGTTCTCAATAATCCCAAGCATTTCTTTTTCTGTCTTAGGCTGCGTGCACCAGGTCAGATAGTCATCGTTGTGTGTAAAATCGTGTATTCCGCTCCTATGGCTTAGCAAATGCCTTACTGTTATTTTCTGTGAATTTGCGATTGTCGGAAACCATTTGTCAATCGTTTGGTCAAGGTCTATTTTCTTTTCTTCAACCGCCTTTAAAACCAGAACCGCTGTAAACGATTTCGAGGCGGAACCAATTCTATATTTGGATTTTTCAGTTGCTTTTACATTGTTTTCGACCTCAGCGAAGCCGACTGTTTTTGTGTAGATAATCTCCCCGTTCTTCGTGACGGCAACACTTCCCATAAACTTGTTGTTTTCTTCAAGTATATCAAAGTAATTATCCAACTTTGCCTTGTCGAAAAGATCTTGTGCAAATACGCCGCCACTTACTATTAGTAAGAGCATAAGCGCTAATAATTTACGATACTGTTTCATATAAATTCATATAAATAAACGGGACTCCTTTTTGACATTTTCGCGACGTTTCATCCGATTCCGCCGAAGTCCATTGAACAGAACCAGATGATAACAACACTGCAAAATTACAAAAAAGATTGTTTTATAGTGCGCAGGCCAGCGTTTTTATACATTGTTTATGCCTAGTATGTGGAGGCTTTTTTCCCAAACCGCAAGAGACATTGGATTAATTTCAAAACCCCGCCAGCTTCATAGTCACGGTGGGTATTAGCAGCAAGGCACCCAAAACGACCAGCACCAAGATGAACTTCCAGATGAAACGCACCCATTTCTCCCACGGGATGCGGGCCACGCCAAGGGCGGCCATCAAGACACCACTGGTGGGCGTGATCATGTTGGTGAAGCCGTCGCCGAACTGGAATGCTACCACCGTGGCCTGACGCGAGATGCCTATCAGGTCGCTGAAAGGCGCCATGATGGGCATGGTGATGGCAGCCTTGGCCGAGCCACTCGGAATGACAATATTAATCAAGGTCTGAATGGCATACATAATCTCCGCCGAGGCGATCTTGCCCATGTTGCCCATCGACTTGGAGAGACCATAGAGAATGGTGTCGATGATGCCGCCGTCTTGCAAGATGATGACGATGCCGCCCGCCAAGCCCACGATGACTGCCGCCGAAAGGATGTCGCCCATGCCTTCAAGGAAGAGCTTCGCGATGTCGCTGGCACTCTTGTCGACAGCCAAGCCACTGGCGATGCCAAGCACCAAGAACAAGGAAGCAATCTCCATGATGTACCACTCATAGCCCAGCACGCCGACCACCAAGAAATACACCGTGGCAAAGAGCAAGGTCAACACGAAATAATGCACCGTTTTACGAAGTGTGATGACACTCAACAAGACAAACACCGCCGTGCCGATGGGCAGCAGCGGCAACGTGGTCTCGTTGTTACCGATCTTCAAGGTGGTCATCGGGTAAAGCACAGAGAACACGATTAATACCGCCGTCAGGAAGGCGAAGACCCACCATGCCTTGCGAGGCGTGTAACGTTCAAGCTCCTCTTCCTTCACCTCCGCCGACTTGCGCCAATAGGCGTCGTCCTCGTACATGATGGACGACTGCGGGTTTTTCTTCACTTTGTTGGCGTACCACAGCACAAACACGATGCCCACCACCGTCAGGATGGCCCAACAAACTGCACGGTAGCCGATGCCCGTAAAGAGCGGGATGCCGGCGATGCCCTGCGCGATGCCGATAGTGAAGGGGTTGAGCATGGCGCCCGAGAAGCCAATATGCGCCGCCACGTAAACCATGCAAAGACCCACGATGCTATCGTAACCCATCGAAACGGCCAAAGGTATGATGATCAAGGCAAAGGCGATGGTCTCCTCACTCATGCCGAACACACTCCCGAAGAGGCTAAACAACAGCATAACGAGGATGATGACGACATTGTTCACGCCTATCTTGCGCATCAGCTTCCAGCGTTCGAGGCGTTTGGTGAACTTCAAGAACGACATGATGCCCATATCGATGGCCTTGCTTTTGTTCATAATCCAAAACGCGCCACCGATGATTAATATGAACACGATGATGTTGCCCTGCTTGACGAAGCCTTTATAGAACGCTGAGAATATCTGCCATGTCTGCGGCTCAGCATGATACTCCGCGGTCCCTGAGCCCTCGGTTCCTGAGCCCGTCGAAGGAGTCGAAGGGCCGCTTTCGTTTAACTCATCCAAATAATGAAAAGTCATCACCGTTTCATCCCCCACCTGCTCCGTGACATATTTCCCAGGCGGGATAATCCAAGTGAGCACCGCCGCGATGACGATGATGGCAAAAACGATTACAAAAGTATGTGGAACTTTGCGTTTTTTCATGGGCAATCGGATTGAAGCCACAAAGATATTGATTTATTCCTTATTTTTGCGCCAATTATCAAAATCAACAAGAAAAATGAAGAAGATTCTGACCCTATTAACGCTGGCACTCGCCATGACCTTGGCCCTGCCTGCCACTGCTCAAGAAAAGAAGTTTTTCACCCCTGCTGACGCTTCTTACAACAACCGCAGCCTCTATGCCCAACGCCCCAACCAACTGAAATGGATCGGCAACTCCGAGATCATGATGCAGGTGAAGGACAAAGAGATTGTCACCATGACGCCTGGCAGCAAGAAAGAAGCCACTTTCCTCACCGTCGACGAGCTGAACGGCTACAAAAAGCCCGAAGGCATGACCGAGCTGAAACGCATTCCCCAACTGACTTGGATCAATGACTATCAGGCTTATTTCTATGCCTTGGGCGAAAACGGCATCACGCTCAACAAGATGGACATCAAGGGCAAAAGCATTGAAAATGCCGCCTCGATTCCACAAGACGCCGAGAACCAAACCATTTGTCAACCCACACTGAACGTGGCCTACACCATCGACAACAACCTCTACGTGGCCAATGGCGACAAGCAAATACAAATCACCGACAACCCTGAAGGTGTGGTGGCCGGACAGAGTGTGCACCGCAACGAGTTCGCCATCAACGGCGGCATCTTTTGGTCGCCCGACGGCAAACTCCTCGCCTACTACAGCATGGACGAGCGCATGGTGACCGACTATCCCCTGGTCGACATCACGGAGCGTATCGCCACCACCAAACCCATCAAATACCCCATGGCCGGCATGACAAGCCACCAGGTGACGCTGCACATCTACAACATCGCCACGGGTAAGGAAGTCGTGGTGAAGACAGGCGAACCTGCCGAGCAATACCTCACCGCCATTACTTGGAACCCCGACAACAAGCGCATCTATATCGGTGTGCTCAACCGCGAGCAGAACTACCTGAAGTTCAATGAATACAGTGCCGTCTCGGGCGACTTCATCCAGACCATCTTCGAAGACCGCGACGAACAATATGTGGAGCCCCAAGGTCCCGCCTACTTCCTGCCCAACAACTCCGACCAGTTCATCTGGAAAGCCCAGCGCGACGGCTATTATCACCTCTATCTCTATACCATCAGCAAGAAGGCCGTGAAGCAACTCACCCACGGCGACTTCGTCATCACCGACTTCAACGGCTTCTCGAAGGATGGTAGCAAGATCTACTACCGCTCCACTGAGGTCAGCCCGCTGGAACGCCACTGCTACATGATGGACATCAAGAGCGGCAAGGTGACAAAGCTCACCAAGGAACACGGCACCCACGACATCGTGCCCTCCGGCAACGGCAAGTATTTCCTCGACTTCTACACCAGCACCGATGTGCCTTACAATGTGGACATCATGGATGCCAACGGCAAGTTTGTGAAACGTCTGCACCAAGCCGAGAACCCGCTGAAGGACTACAACATCGGCGAGACCACCATCGGCACGCTGAAAGCCGAAGACGGCCAGACGCTCTACACCCGTCTCATCAAGCCCTATAACTTTGATGCCTCGAAGAAGTATCCCGTCGTGGTTTATGTGTACGGAGGTCCTCATGCCCAACTCATCACCGATGAATGGACGGCGGGCGCTGGCATCTACCTCAACTACCTCGCCCAGGAAGGCTTCCTCGTCTTCACCCTCGACAACCGTGGCTCCGCCGACCGTGGCGAAGCCTTCGAGCAGTGCATCCACCGCCAGTGCGGCCAGCTTGAGATGCGCGACCAAATGGTGGGCATCAATTGGCTGAAGACCCTCCCTTATGTCGACGCCGACCGCATCGGCAGCGACGGCTGGAGCTATGGCGGCTTCATGTCGACCTCGCTGAAGATCAACCACCCCGAAGTGTTCAAGGTGAGCGTGGCTGGCGGTCCCGTGCTGGATTGGAAGTACTATGAGATTATGTACGGCGAGCGCTACATGGACACACCACAAGAGAACCCCGAAGGCTACGAGTTGACCAGCCTTGAGAACAAGACCGACAAGCTTGAAGGCAAGCTCTTGATGATCCACTGCACCACCGACCCCGTGGTGATGTGGCAGCACAGCCTCGTCTTCGTCGAGAACTGCATCCACAACGGCAAGCAACTGGATTACTTCGTATATCCCGGCCACGACCACAACGTCTATGGCATGGACAGGGCACATCTGATTACCAAGATTACGCAGTATTTTAAGGATAACCTTTAATGAAAAAAGCCTCAGCATGCTGAGGCTTTTTTCATATTGTTTCTATCGCACTACAAATTTTCGCGTCTCGCCCGCAATGGTGATGAAATACATACCTTGGGGCAACGATGAAACATTGATTTGTTGGGTTTCGGCGGTGATTTGGCCTGTCAATAGGGTCTGGCCCATGAGGTTGTTAATGAGGTAGGTCTGGTTCTGTAGAGATGTGCCATGGCGCGTCTCTACAAACAAAACACCGTTTGTAGGATTAGGATAAACCATAAAGGTCCCTGAGCCTGTCGAAGGACCACCTTCTTCCAATCCATAGCCCACAGGCACCAATTGTACATCCTGCACCAAGGTCTCTCGGTCGGCAACGGTCAAGGTAAGCGTCTTGGGATAATAACCCTCACAAGAATAAACGACCTCGTAGGTGCCTCCTTTGATGGGACGGTGGTAGTCGCCCACAGGTAAATGGCTGCTGACAGCAGACCCATGATGGTCGTGGTTACGAATGGTGACATCGGCCTCCAAAGGTGCACCAGAGACCGAATCCGTCACCCTGCCATGAATCCCATAGAGGCATTGCTCCATGTAACGCAACATACTCTCGTGATTATAGGTCCAATACATGGGCATCGTCGACGGATTTGGCGTATAGGGGATGGAGCATTCGATGGTCACCTCGCGACATTGCTGATAGTAGTTCATGTAATCCTGGCGGCTGCCGTAGATGGGATACCACACATAACCGTTGACGATGCCGTTGTCATAACTGCTCATATACAAAGTGTCATGCTCATGAGTCAAGTCGGCATATTCATGACACACCAATTGCCACCATTCGTCATCGGGATGCAGCGGTTGGTAGGTGTCCCAAGGATAGTTCAGCACCTCAGACCCTCCATGATAGTTTGCCGCCATAGTAAAGGGATATTGCTCGGCGAGTTCCATCATCATCAAGGTTTCGGGCTGGTATTCCTTGCCATCGGGGTGGGGACCGTTGTCGAAGTCAGGATAGTTGCGGTTGAGGTCGGCATCGTTGGCATTGTTGCGACGGGCGCCATAGACGGTGTTGTTGCCTCCGTGATAGGTGCCGTCGGGGTTGGTACAAGGCGAGATGAAAATGTCGAGTTGGTCGAGCAGTGCGAGGATTCGTGGGTCGTTGCTGGTGCAAAGCTCATCGATGAGGCGAAGCATGAGCATCATGCCTGTCAGCTCGTCGCCATGGATAGTGGAAGTGTAGAGGAACTTGGGCTTGCCGTCAGGCTCGCCGTTGTTGAAGCGACAAAACATAAGCTTGCGACCGCTTGCCAATGTCCCCAACTCGAAATATGTGCATCTCTCGGGATAGTCGGAAGCATATTGCTTCATCATATCTTGATATGCCTCATAGGTGGGATAGGCATCCCAGTCATAGGCCTCACGGCGAGAGCCGTCCCACATGGCATAATGCTCCTGCATGGAAGGCGGCATGAGCAGCGTGGGCTGATAGCCCATGGCAAGGAGTTGGCGGTATAGCTCTTCGTTGGCATAACAAATCAGATGGTTGCCTTCCTGTTTGTCGACGGAACAAAGGCGGGTGAGCCGCTTTGCCTCTTCATGTTGTTGTAAGGGAAGGGAAAAGAAATATTCCCCTCGTGTGGCCATCAAGGTTTCGAGGTCGGTTTGGGCCTGGACACCCCCAAAAAGCCAACCAAGGATCAGGAACAATAGAAGGCGTTTCATAATTATCGCACCACAAATTTACGTGTTACATTTGCAAAGGTAATGAAATACATGCCTTGAGGCAATGATGAAACATTGATCTGTTGGTTATCAGCGGTGATTTGACCTGTCATTAGGGTCTGGCCCATCAGATTGGTGATGCGGTAGGTTTCCGCTGGTACAGACGGTGCATGCACCGTCTGTACAAACAAAACGCCGTCGGTCGGATTAGGATAAACCATAAAGGCCCCTGAGCCTGTCGAAGGGCCGCCCTCATCAATCCCATGCAATTCCTCATAAATCGCGTCGCAGTCCTCGTCGCCGTATTTGAACACCAATTCGTCCTCAATCCAATAGCAACGCAAGCCTTCCACACGAATGCCGTCACCGTTGTCCATCAGCCTTTCGGGGAAGAAACTGGTGAGGTGGCCGATGCCGCACACGATGTCGCCTCTGAAGAGGTCTTGGGAATCGCTGACATGCAGCATCCGATAGGTTCTACCTTCGTATTCAATGTTCTCTACCGCCTCCACATGCATCACAAGGCTTTCGTTGCCAACCTTGATTTCCCACTCGTCGCCTTCATGGGCACCAAAGTCGTATAGCACAGTAAACTCTTCCAAAGTCTTGTTCCACCAATATAGTTTGCCATCGCGCTCATAGACATATTCGTGCGTCACATCTTGATGCAAATCCTTGTCGTAAAGCGTGTTGATTTTCACAAGGATATGTGTCGGCTCATCTTGGACAATAGTGTCGCCCGCCTGATAGAGGTATTGGTAGGTGATGCTGCCGTCGTCATTTTGGATTTCGTAGTACCATTCGGAGCCAGTAGGAATCATATCGCCTGGTATGGTAACAAGGACGTAGTCGTTTTCGGGATGCTCGCTATCTATAGCATAGGCCGACTCGCAGCCGTTCTCGTAGGAAGCCGTGAGGCGGTAGTAATAATCACCCGGTTCATTGGTATGATCGTCCCAATAGTAGTGAGCGAATTTGCTTGTCTCCGCAATTCGTTCCATGGCATTCAAACTTTCACCACGATAGATGTTGAAGTGCGCCACTTCATTGTCTTCTTTTGCCAATGACTCAAAGAAAGCTTGTATCAGCCAATCGCCACCTTGTCCTGTTTCGGCATAATAATCGTGCCACCCGTTTTCGGAAGACCAAGCCCATCTTCCGTTCGGGTCGCCCGCCGTGAGGCAATAAGCCGCCACGTTTGACAGTCCATCGGTTTCAATGACTATCCAAACCGAATTGCTTGACGTACATGCTATTGGTGTAGTCAGTTCCACCTCAACCCATTCGTCAGGACCAGCTTCAAGGGTATGGTGTTCAATTTCAACCATATTAACAGGAGTATCTTCCCCGAAGTAGATTTTTACATAACAAGACCCTTCTTGGTTTTGGCAGTTTGTTTTGAAAAGCTTGACCTTCCTTAATTCACAGGGGATAACATCGAAAGTCTCGGCTGGGATTTTAATGCCCCATTGCGCCACATCAACCGCACCCGACATGGATTCTTCGTCATAATGGAACCAGAAATCATGCATCAGGTTCTCCCACAACAGCACAGCGTATTGATTTCCATTGGACTCTTGTTGGTAATGGCCGCTGAAGTTTTCAGGCGCATCGCAGCCGTCAAGAATGGTGTCGTTGATGTAAACCGCTATCTCGAAGGTTCCATAGTCCGTTTCGATTTCGATGTTTGTCCGAGCATAACCCTTGGCTAAATCTTTCAAAGTCACAGTCAGATCTGCGACATCGCCGCTTAGTTCCAAGTCAAACGGGGGTTCTGGATAGGTCTCAATATTCAGATAATCAGTGTCTTTTTCAGTAATGGATAGCACACGTATCGTCGGGATGTACCATGATTTGTTCATGATCATTGTTTGAACGACACCGGACGGATTATCAAAGTACATTTCTCTTGCGAACAAGAGATTCACCATGCCTGCTTGATCAATCATTACCGGCAGTTCCCTTTGTCCGACCGAAGTGAAGATGGATACCGATGTTGTGACATATTCCCTCAAGTCCTGGTTGTCTTTTACAGGATAGGTGAAGCGGAAGTTGAACGATACGCTTTCTCCAGGTTCGATAGTGTAGGGCAGGTCGGGAAGGTCATAGCCGGGCCACAAATACCCGCCATAATCACCCATAGAATCGATTTGCACGGGGTAGCTGTATTCGTTTGTGACGGTGAAATACTCAATATCCCCATTGTGGTAAAACCAAAGCGTATCGGGATTAATTACCAAGTCACCGTTGCTTGGGGAAAGCCCTCCAGCAATATGAACATACGGACTACTTCCTTGACCCAAGGAACTACTGCTATAGATGTTGACATTAGTGTTGTTTTCAGGAAAATCGACCAAGGTAACGTCTATATAAAGCGACTCGTGAGGCGGGATTACGTATGGAAGACTGTGCGAAGGCACCAGCTCAAGATAGTCAGTGCCGTCTTCATAAAGCTCATAGATTGTGATGCTATCCAAGGCATTGGTGTTAGTTAAATTGAAACCCTGGGTCAGAGGGGAGTTTTCATCGAAAGTAAGTCCCTGCATAGGCATCCAAAGCAATCCCTCGTCCCAGGCTTCCTCGTTGACCCTGACAGTGACTTGTCTGTAGCCAATTGAGGTCGCCACATTGACGTAGTAGGTGAGATAACCTTTGTATCCAATTCCGTTCACATACACTTCCACGTTCATGGTTTCATTGGGCTGCAAAGTGCGGGGCAGACCTGGACCAGAGAGAAGCACCACATTGTCATCAGGTTCCACATTGATGGATGAAATGGTGACAGCCGCGTCGGTTTGGTTGCTGATGGTGAAAGTCTGTGGCACCCAAGGCTCTTCAAAAGTCAGTAAATCGGGTGAAATGACCAAACCGTCTTGCTGTATAGTACCATCAATTTCGATGTCGTCAACGCAAATGGCAGATTGTCCAGAGCAATAGTGGTGACGAATGGCGACATAGACCTCCTGACCGGTATAAGCGGAAAGGTCAACGGTATAGTTGTACCAGTTGCCCTGACGGTTTCCCGCATCTTTGGCGACTATGGTCCATTGCGACAAGAGCGTGAAAGCCAACGGGTCATTGTTGACTGTAGTTGAGATGGATACCCCAAAATGCTCAGCACAGTAGATTTCATCCAAAGCACAAACATAGAAACGGATAACGGGTCCGTCTTCACTCAAAACCAATCGTGGAGAAACGAGATACTCATTTGGTGTAAGAGGTTCGCCCGTGGCATAGTCCTTGGAATAAGCCATCACCATCCCGTTGGAATTGTGGCCCATACCGCCAATAGAAGGTTCCCAACAATGGCCGTCGCCATCGCCATCGAGTGTGGTCCAGCCTTGAAGGGTACCGTCTTCAAAGTCGTAATGGAGGCTCTGCGCCACGCCGCCAAAAGCGAAGGCGAGCGAAATCGCTAATGTTAATACTAAACTTTTCATTGTCGTATGTTATTGATTGTTATTCATTTATTCGTTTCGGTTTGTAGGGCTGTCACAACGTCTTTCGACAGGCTCAAGAACCATGGCAGCCGCCTTGGTTTCCCATGTGCGGCTGCCGTAATACGACAGCCCTACAGACCCTCACTAATGTACCACAAATTTTCGCGTTTCGCCCGCAAAGGTAATGAAATACATGCCTTTAGGCAATGTTGAAACATCAATCTGCTGGGTTTCAGCCGTGATTTGGCCTAAAAGGACGGTTTGGCCCATGAGGTTGGTAATTCTGAATTCGGAATGATGAATGCGGAATGCGGAATGATGAATGGTGAGAACGCCATTGGTAGGATTAGGATAAACCGTAAATGCGTTCCCTGAATCCATCGAAGAGCCGCCTTCTTCAATGCCATGCAATTCCTCATAAATCGCGTCGCAGTCCTCGTCGCCGTATTTGAAGACCAATTCGTCCTCAACCCAATAGCAGCGCAGACCTTCCACGCGTACGCCATCGCCGTTATCCATCAGCCTCTCGGGGAAGAAACTGGTGAGGTGGCCGATGCCGCACACGATGTCGCCGCTGAAGAGGCCTTCGGGGTCGCTTACACGCATCACACGATAGGATATGCCCTCGTATTCGGTATATAACACGTCATCTACACGCATAGTAAGGGTCTCCGTGCCGACCTTAATGACCCAACTGTCGCCTTCTTGGGCACCAAGGTCATACAGCACGGTGAACTCTTCCAAGGTCTTGTTCCACCAATACAGCTTGCCGTCACGCTCATAGACATACTCGTGTGTCTCTTCAGTGTGAACGCCCTTGTCGTAAAGCGTGTTGATTTTCACAAGGATATGCGTAGGCTCGTCTTGGACAATAGTATCGCCCGCCTGATACATATATTGGTAAGTGATGCTGCCGTTCTCGTTCTGGATTTCGTAATACCATTCGGAACTATTAGGAAAGATGGTGCCACCTACTGGAACCATGCCATTTTTATATACGATTCCCTCTTCCGAAGCAATGAAGAACGTGGATCCGAGGCCATCGATGCAGTTCAAGTCGCGGCAGTGCGTCATACCATCGTTGTAACAGTATGGAATACCGATGTGATTCATCTCGCATTCACCCTGCCACCAACCGTTTTCAATCATAATCGGAGACCAATCTATTGAGCCTTTATTCAATGCCCTTCCCATCAAGACACAGCCGTTTGAATCGGAGAATTTGGCCCGAGCGAAATCTCCTGCATATTCATCAAGAACTCCGCTTTCCGTGTTGGTGTAGAAATAGGTGTCGAATCCATTGCTCGTAATCAAGAGGTTATTCTCGCCATTATTGAAATAGCCGTACAATTCGACCATATAATAGGCACCAAACTGTGCAGCAAACTGATACCACGAATCACAATCCAATGTCAGTTTTTCCGTCCAGGTCGCGCCACCATCCGATGTAATGAAAGCATGGAGTCGTCTTTGGAATTGCGCATCTACATCGGCGATAAGCAGGCACCCACCAATATAATCATAACAATTTTCCATATACATCTCGCAATAATCGACACGTCCAAAATCAAATTGATGCGAACTGAAAGTTTGGCCGCTGTCGTCACTGCTCCAAAGGATACCATTGTCATCGAAAAGATACAACAGGCTTTCATTACCATTAGGAAGCACAACGAATTTGTTGTTTTGGGTCCATGACGGTTGGTCAAGCGACACAAATTCGGTGTTCGGCAGTTCATTCCACGTCGCTCCGCCATCTGTCGTTTTCACTATGATGCCCTTGTGGTTCGTTTCATCCCAACTGCAAGAGTCACCGCAAGCGTATCCCACTTCTGAGGAAGAGAAGGCCATATGTATCATGTCATAACCAGGTTTCTCGTACACCACATCCCACGACCTGCCTGCATCGCTGGTCTTCAATATCTTTCCGTTCTCACCGCAAGTCACCACTTGGGTCTGGCTAATGCAGTAAACGCCATATAAATCCTCCGAAACACCCGTTTGGAGTTCCTGCCAGCCCTCCTGATACTGTATGTTGGGATTCACTATCTCATCAATTTCCCTAATGCTCTTGTAATAGGTCCACTCATCGCGGTCCCAAACAAAAGAATGGAAATAAAGATGATTGTCACGACCCTTGAGAAGCCCCAAATCTGGGTCGGGAGCGCCGTGTGACTGTGGGATGCTTTCGCCGTACTGCGTATAGGTCTCTCCGTGATCGGTGGAATAAAAAAGCGACTCGCAGTAATTGTCCAGACGTTTCATCGCGAAGATGACATCATCGTCTGTTAGCGCAAAACGATCGGCATTGACAAAATAAACGCCGTTGTCGTAATAGAACGTCCCAGGGCTGGAGGCCAAGATGTTCCCTTGGCTGTCGAAAGCCATATCCCTTGCGCCGCCTTGCGTTTTCATTGTCCAGTGGGTCAAGTCATCTAAAGTCGCAGTGTAAATTCCGGTGTGTTCCACGGGATAGGTCCAGCTGTAGGCGCTAACATAGACATTTCCAGCATGATCTGCCAAGATGCTACCAAACAGTGCATCATCTATGAAATCAATGGAGGTCTCGCTCCACGACTCGCCACCGTCAAAGGTCCAGAAGAACTTGTTGCGGTTGGCCATAAATATGGTGTCGTTGGAAAGCGAGAATATCCCTTCAACCCAATTGGTGGAAATACCCGAGGTCTGTTCCTGCCAAGTGTCGCCATTGTCGTCGGAATAATAGAGCCGGTAGTTGTTTTCATTGAAAATGAAAATACGATTATTCTCACTAACCAAAAAATGATTCGAGCTGACATAACTCAGATCATAGTTCAGTTCCCATGTCGCGCCTTCATCCTGCGAGCGATGGAAGCCGCTATAGCCCCAGTTGCTAAAAATGCTGCCATCGGCGGAGGCACCAAGAAAATCGCCTTCCATTCCAATGGCTTTCCAAACATTTTGCGCCACGCCACCAAGAGCGAAGCCAGCCAAAATCGCTATAGTTAATACTAATCTTCTCATAGTTGTATGTTTTTGATTGTTATCCTTTACCACGATTAACGCACCACAAATTTCCGCGTCATGTCGCCAACAGTGACGAAATACATGCCTTGAGGCAATGACGAAACATTAATTTGTTGGTTATCAG
>CADCJT010000001.1:632365-635661 GCA_902801815.1 uncultured Bacteroidia bacterium | reverse complement strand
GCCCACCAGGTTGGTGATACGATACGTTTGGTCTGGTAGAGACGGTGTGCACACCGTCTCTACAAACAAAATGCCGTTGGTAGGATTAGGATAAACCGCAAAGGTCCCTGCGGTTCCTGAGCCCGTCGAAGGAGTCGAAGGGCCGTCCTCTTCAATCCCATGCAATTCATCATAAATGGCGTCGCAGTCCTCATCGCCGTATTTGAACACCAATTTGCTATCACTCCAATAGCAACGCATACCTTCTACGCGGATGCCATCGCCGTTGTCCATCAGCCTTTCGGGGAAGAAACTCGTTAGGTGACCAATGCCGCACACGATATTGCCGCTGAAAAGGTCATTGGGATCGCTCACAGTGAGCATCCTATAGGTTTGGCTCTTGTAGGTGACCATTTGCACAACATCCACATGCATCACAAGGCTTTCCGTACCCACCTTGATTTCCCATTCATCGCCTTCTTCAGCTTCGTAATCATACAGTACAGTGAACTCTCCAAGAGTCTTGTTCCACCAATACACCTTGCCATCGCGCACATAGACATACTCGTGCGTCACCTCATCATGCAGGCCTTTGTCATAAAGTGTGTTGATTTTCACGAGGATATGCGCTGTGTCATTGTTGATTATGGTGTCGCCGGCCTGATACATGTATTGATAGGTGATGCTGCCGTTCTCGTTCTGGATTTCGTAGTACCATTCTTGGCGGATAATATCCTCGATAAAGTTTTGGAAGTATTCCCAATTAGGAGCAGTTTCATAAGCCTCCTTACAGCCAATCGGCACATGGATGGGAATTTCGGGGTCATAGAAATAAACAGAGGCATAGCCATTGAAAGCTTGTTCTTCCAATTCTGGAGGGATGGGATTGTACGAATAGATTTCGGTGAAACGCGTATTTCTGAAGGCATGGTTTTCGATACGGGTGACTGAAGCCGGAATCCGCAGAATTCCCGTAAAATTCTCACAACCCGAGAAGGCTGCTCCGCCAATAAAAGTCAGATTCTCGCTTAAGACAAGGTCGGAGAAATGACAGTCGTAAAAAGCCGAATTACTGAGGGAAGTCACCGAATTGGGTATGACCAAAACGCCAGTAAAACCTGAGCCATAAAACGTAGTATGTTGGATTTCTGTCAACGACTCGGATAGCTTGAGTTCACCCGTAAGGTTCAGGCAATGGTCAAAAGCCCTCAATCCTACCGAAGTCACGGTGTTAGGCATTATCAATGAGCCCGAAAACTCACTGTTAGCGAAAGCAAAAATACCTATTGTGCTCAACGAATCGGAAAGCGTGATCGTACCCGAGAAATGGCATGATTGGAAAGCGTAGTCGCCAATGGATCTGACGGAATTAGGAATCACAAGGTCGCCACCATTGCCGGCACCGTTAAAGGCATTTTCGCCGATAGCCACGATATCGTCGGGGATGACCGTGTTTTTACAACCCAAAAACAGCGTCTTGTCATCCCTTTTGATAATGGCGTTGTTTTCAGAATAGAAAAGCGGATGGCTTTCGTCAACCGTAATGCTTTCCAAGGCAGAGTCGTTGGTAAAGACGGATGGGTAAACGGTGGTCACGGATGCCGGGAGATGCAATGACGTCAATGACGAGCAACTGCTGAAGGCATTATGGAAAATAGAGGTAAGGGTATTGGGGAAGCTTATTGAGGTTATGCCGCTGCAAGAGGTAAAGGCGTTGTGCCAAATGGTGGTTACACCTTCTTGCAATTCAACGACATTCAATCCTGTACAAGCGTAAAAAGCATACGTGTTGATGTCGGTGATACTTCCTGGGACGACCAGTGTTCCCGTTAAGCCTTCACATTCGTAAAATGCAGAAGCGTCGATAGAGGTCACGGTGTAAGTCTCACCTTCGTAGGTCACCGTTGAGGGCAAGGTCATGCTGCCTTGAGGCTTTTCGTAACCTTCCCAATAGTTACTCTCCCAAGGGTTTTCCGGCTCATGGGGAAAAGTCAATTTTACGGTTTTTTGTTCCTCGTCGGTAATGATGTAATAAAGCGTCTGACCTGTTTCGCATACGGCTGAGAAATCGAAGCGCTCCGTGCTTAGGCATTCAAGGCTACCTGTTCCTCCTCCTATTGTAAAGGTGAGGTCGCCAGGCAGATTAGCATAATTAGTAACGACCATCACATAGTATTCACCCGTTTGGGCTTCGCTTGGAATGGTGCAGGTTGCCGGCTCGGGGTTGTAAGAACAGTCGACCACTTTGTCTTGCGTCAGTGCTACGGAGCTTTCGGGAAGCGTATTAAAAGGACCCCAACAGCAGAAATCCACATCATAAAAATCATTGCTTTCCACATTGATATTGATGATGACATCGCCCGGTTCGGCCATTTTGACGAAGAACCAAGAAGGATTAGACTGAATGAGAAGACAGTTGTAATCAGGGCCTGTTTCTGCATTCTCAAGGCCGACAGGGAGTGGAAAATGCGAAACACCGTCGGCACAAATTTGAATGGCATCAGCATAGTGAGAGTTGTCTTGTGTTTCCACAATCTCACCTGGAATATCGATGTCATCAATGCAAATGGCAGATTGTGATACCTCAAACCCTTCCCAAAAGAAATGACGAATAGCAATATAGACATCCTGACCAGCATACAGGCTCAAATCAACGCAGTATTGTGTCCATTCGCCAGGATGAAAGGGATTGAAAGTAAGTGTCCATTCTTGCAATGTGGTAAAAGCCAACGGGTCGTCGTTTACCGTAGTGGAAACGCATATAGCCCAATGCTCAGCGGGACGGGACTCGTCCAAAGGAAGCGCCCAAAGACAGAATTCACTACCTCCTTGGGGTAATCTCACACGGGGAGACACAATAAAATTGTTTGGTGCTAAGGAGTCACCAGTGACAGGGTCTTTGGAATACGACAGCACCATACCGTCGGAACCGTTATGTCCTATTCCATCAGTATTGGGTTGCCAGTTGTGTCCGTCGCCATCGCCATCGAGTGTGGTCCAACCTTGAAGGGTGCCGTCTTCAAAGTCGTAATGGAGGCTCTGCGCAATGCCACCAAGGACGAAGCCTGCCAAAATCGCTATAGTTAATACTAATCTTCTCATAGTTGTATGTTTTTGATTGTTATCCTTTTATTTGTTTTGGTCTGTAGGGCTGTCACATCGTGGCAGCCGCTGTGCCGTTTCAGCGTGCGGCTGCCGTGGTACGACAGCCCTACAAGACCACGATTAACGCACCACAAATTTCCGCGTCATGTCGCCAACAGTGACGAAATACATGCCTTGAGGCAATGACGAAACATTAATTTGTTGGTTATCAG
>CADCJT010000001.1:0-632314 GCA_902801815.1 uncultured Bacteroidia bacterium | reverse complement strand
GCCCACCAGGTTGGTGATACGATACGTTTGGTCTGGTAGAGACGGTGTGCACACCGTCTCTACAAACAAAATGCCGTTGGTAGGATTAGGATAAACCGCCAATCCTGTCGAAGGGGTCGAAGGTCCGTCCTCCACAATGCCATGCAGTTCGCTAATGACTGCGTCGCAGTCCTCGTCGCCGTATTTGAACACCAGTTCGCCTTCATTCCAATAGCAACGCATACCTTCCACGCGCACGCCGTCCCCTTTGTCCATCAGCCTTTCGGGGAAGAAACTGGTGAGGTGGCCGATGCCGCATACGATATTGCCGCTGAAGAGGTCTTCGGGATCGCTCACACGAAGCATCCGATAGATCCTACCCTCGTATTCGATTTCTTCAACTGCGTCCACATGCATGGTAAGGATTTCCGTGCCGACAAAAATGTTCCAACTGTCGCCCACTTCGGCTTCATAGTCATACAGCACGGTGAATAACCCCAAGCGCTTGTTCCACCAATACAACTTGCCGTTGAGTTCAAAGACATACTCATGCGTCACCTCTTCACGCAATCCCTTGTCGTAAAGCGTGTTGATTTTCACAAGGATATGCGTCGGCTCATCGTTGATAATGGTGTCTCCTGCCTGATACATATATTGGTAGGTGATGGTGCCATTCTCATTCAGGATTTCATAGTACCATTCAGGATGGCTCGGAGGTGTGATAGTAGTCTCATCGCAATCATATCCCCCTTCATGATAAAGCATCTCGCCTTCATTAACATAACAACGAAGGTATTCTATCTCACTTGCATCAAACATTTCCAATCCATCACAAACATAAATGCTGGGGAACAATCCTTTCTCATAACCGATTCCCTCGATGATTTTCCCACTATAGTATTGAACATCCTCGTTAAACCTAACCCACTGCGTACGGTAATTGTGTCCGTTCCAAGTCACGCTGCCAACGCTATCGACAGTCGCCAAATGAGTACAGTCACCTACTTCGTAGTACCACGATTCGCCTGCTTCGGCATCAAAGTCATACAAAATCGAGAAGGCGTTTGTGGTCGGGTTGAACCAATACACCTTGTTGTCTTCCTCGTACACAAATTCTCCCCCTTCATGCCCAGTGTCAACAAAATGCTGCGTGATGATGCTGCACTGATGGCCTTGGATAATCGTGTCGCCATCCACGAAAAACCTCTGATATTCAGGATGCGTGCCCCATGGGTTGAACACATCGAAATACCACTCCGCGTCTTGGGGAGCAAATGATGCAAGCGTACCATCGCTATTCATCACACAGTCGTCAAACGCCTCGTTGTCCCAAACCAGGTTGCCGTTTTCGTGGTAGCACAAAAGATGGACAAACGAGCCGACAATGTCTTCATAACCGCTGTTCAGAAAGCCGTAGGAGCTACCCACGCCTTCAATCCAATACTCATCAGGGCCAAAAATCAATTTCCGCCTCATAGTTCCATTGATTTCCACTTCGGATTCTTCAAGCACCATCAGTTGTTGGCCCATCCAGTTCACCGTAACAGTGTCACCTACCGAAAGATTAAAGTCATATAGCAGGACTTCGTCTTGATAGTTTTGTTCTATTTTTCTGCGGAAATACACCCTCTTGTCCTCTTCACGAACCGCACCTGCAATTCTTTTGGAATCATACACATCTTCCTTCCAAACAAGTTTATAGTCCACTCCATCCAAGGTAATGTTATCTCTAATACTTTGGGTTTCAGTAAAGTAATCATTAGGATAGTTCATAGAAGCCATGTAAACCACGTTCCATTTCTGGCGGTTGTTTGCCTCTTGGACCAAAGGATAATAAGGAGTTGGAGCGTGAGGAATGATTTCGTCGGCATTAAAAACACTCTTCCAATACTCCCCGCCGCCGTCGAAATACAGATGGTTGTCATACCCTTTGAAAAGGCGAGGATTTTCGCCGCCTGGAGCTATATCAACAAGGGGAAGATGCTCTCCTATCTCGGTGAAATGCTCGCCATGGTCGATGGAATAGGAAAGAACAGCCTGAAGTCCCATGAAGTGAGGCGTGTACACAATTCCATCATCGCTGATGGCCAAACTCGTCCCATCGAACAAATAAAAGCCTGGAATATGCTGGAAACCAACACTACTTCCATCGGCATTATAGCCACAAGCCACCACATTTCCCTCAAGGTCGAAGGCCATATCCTTAATGCTAATGCCTTCAAAGGCAACAAGTTCCCAATTTTGTATGCCTGACAAAGTAGAATGATAAATGCCGACGATATTCATAATATAATAGTCGACGCTGACATACACATCGCCGTTTTCATTGACCAAAAGATCGCTGACGGATTCAGAGTTTTCGAGAAAATCAAGGATCCACCCATCCCATGTCTCGCCACCGTCAAGGGTATAGGAGATTTCTCCGTTTGCAGCCCAAACCACCATAATGTCGTTGGTTGGAGCACATATACCTGCTTTCGTCGGCATCCCACACAAAGAAAGCACCGTGGTTTGCTGCCACGTGTCGCCGTTATCGTCGGAATACACTACAGTCTGCTGGTTATCATTAAAGACACAGATTCTTCCTTCAGGGCTAACCGCAAAGCATGACGAATTAATATGACCAGTAAAACCTGTTTCCTGACCTAATACAATCTGCCACGACTCGCCATCGTCTTGTGAACGCGACAATGTGCCATATTCACCATAGGCAAAGATGCTTCCATCGGGACTGGCACCCAATATTCCTGTGCCATTGATGGGCTTCCAAATGTTCTGCGCCATGCCTCCAAGGGCAAAGACAACCATAATCGCTAATGTTAATACTAATCTTTTCATAGGTCTAATTATTTGATTGTTAATTATTTGATTTCGTTTTTTCTGCTACTGGCTACTGGCTCTTGGCCTTTGGCAGTCCCCCTTTGTTCATGAGATTGCGGGTCTGCGCCCGCAATGAAGCTCTGTGGGGAATCTGCCAGAAGCCAGAGGCCAAAAGCCAGAAGCTACACAGCATTCACGATTTCCTCAAAGGTGCGGTTATCATCTCCGAGGTCCATTTTCATCTGTTTTATGCGGGTTTTGCGTTTGTAGTAAGAGTCGGTCTGGGTGTCCAACAGGATGGAAATCACTTGATTGGAGAATCCGTTCTTGGAGAGGCAGCAGATGCGCACGTCCCACTTGCTGAGTTTGGGGTAGAGTTGCAACAGCCGCTGCGAGAAGCCGTCGAAGACCAAGTCCGTCAGGCTGATGAAGTCGTTCCAGTCGTTGTCGGTCAACTCGAAATTGAGCGAGTCGTTGTTCACTTCTTCCGTGAGAGCTTGCGCGGTAGTCATGATCTTGTTTCGCGTCAAGATTTTCTGGATCGACATCAAATCCTTCGGCGGAAGGGTCTGCTGGTAGCGGCGTAGTTCGTCGTTGGTGCGGATGAGGTTCTCCATGTCGCTCACCAACTCGTGGATGCGGTTCTGGTCGCGCTCCACCTGCCGCCCGAAGTGCTCCATCTCCAGTTTGTGGTCGCTGATTTTCTTCCTCACAATCAGGAGGATGACGAGCAAGGCGATCACCGCCAAGGCGATAATCAGATAGAGTTTCAGGTCGCGGGTACGATGCAGGCTCTCCAACTCGCTCTGCTGGGCTTTCAACTCATATTCTGCCTTGATTCTTTGCATGGTCTCGCTGGAGTGCTCCGCGTCGGCTTGCACCAAGTTATCAGAAAAAAGCGTGTGGTATTTCACCGCCTGTTGGTAGTCGCCCTCGCTGTAGGCGATGGCGTAAAGCGTTTGGTATACCGACATTTTCAGTCCTGCACGCTCGCTGCGGAGGGCTTGGTTCAAATAGGACTTTGCCTTCTCGTTTTCGCGCGTGTAATAATATAGGATGCCCAAGGTCATGTGGGCGATGTCGGTGTCGTTGTCGTCGAGGCCGATTTCCAAGGCTTGGTTGACGCTCTCGATGCCTTTGGCGAAGTTGCCCGTCTCCATGTAGTAGTCGCGGCCCATCTCGAGATATAGGTCAGCAAGCATAGCTTGGTCGTTGATGAAAGTGGCAACGCGGAAAGCCGAGTCATAGTATTGCTTGGCTTGTGTGTATTGCTCTTGTGCCCGCATTGCCCGACCGCTGTTGCGGTAGGCGTTCATCATGCCAGTGGAGTCGGCGGTCTGTTTAAAACAATTCAGTGCCTGTTGGTGTTGCTTGAAGGCATCCTCGAAAAGGCCGTGTTTGAGGTACATGGCACCGAGGTTGTCGCAGAGCTGGCCTTCCAATTGGAGGGTCTCGGTAGTCTTGTCCGAACGCTGCACGAGTGCCAGCCCTTGCAGGAACTTCTCGGCGGCCTCTTCGGAGCGGCGTTGCTCGCGCAGTTGTATGCCTTCATTATATAAGGTTTGGGCTTGCTCAAGGCGCTTGGTTGGGCTGTCGCAGGAAGCCAGTGCGAGGCAAGTGATGGCTGTTAAGATCAAAGAATGTAAAAACGTCTTCATGACTTTTTCGTTTTTGTCATCGCAAAAATATACAGAAAAAACGTTTGTCAAGAGGCATGAGGCTCCCCAGGGGGCTATGTCCCTACTTTTTTGGATTGTCCTTATCGTATTATACTGAAAATCAATAATATAATAGTCAACCTCAAAAACTAATGTCCTTACTTTTTTTGGCAATCATTGAGCGAAAATGAGGTCAAACAAAGAAAAAACCCCTGCCATAAGCAGAGGCTTTTTCACTATCTAATAATGTTAATTGGAGAGCTAAAGGGTCCTTGAGCCTGTCGAAATCGCAGATTCAACGAAGTTAAAGGCCCGACTTGTAATAAACCGGCCCTTCGACAGGCTCAGGGACCTTAACCTTAGAAATAAAGGTCTCTCTCACCCTTCTTGATGCGCTCGATGCGGCTCTTCAGCTCGTCCAAGAACTTCGGGTCGACGTTCTTGAAGTTGTTCTCGATGCACTTCCAGCCTTTGGCTGCGACTTCGGGCGTGGCGTAGTCCACCAAATATTCGCTCAAAGTGAGGATAGCATTCGGCGTGCAGTAGCGCTTGATGAAGCCCGGAACACTGAATTCCATAAAGTGCTCGCCCGTGCGACCCAGACGGTAGCAGGCGGTGCAGAAGCTCGGGATGAAGTCGTGGTCGAGGAGCTTGTCGATGATGTCGCCCAACGAGCGGTCGTCACCGATCTTGAACTGCTCACGGTGCAGGTTTTGGTCCTCCTGTTTGTCGCTGTTCTTCTCCTCTTCCTCGTGGTGGTATTTGTAGTCGCCAATCTGCAGATTGGTGCCGCCGTCGATTTGCGAGATGCCGTATTCGATGGCCTTGGCGCGGAAGGCGGCGTCCTCACGGGCGGTCAGGATCATGCCCGTGTAAGGCACGGCCAGACGGAAGATGGCAATGATCTTCTCGAAGGTGTCGTCATCCACGAAATACTTCTTGTCGATGTTCAGACCCGAAGCGTCCTTGATACGCGGGAACGAGATGGTGTGCGGACCCACGTTGAAGCAAGCCTCCAAGTGGTTGGTATGACGGATCATGGCCAAGACCTCGTAACGCCAGTCGTACAAGCCGAAGAGGATACCGAGGCCGTTGTCGTCGATGCCGGCCTGCTGGGCGCGGTCCATCGAGGTGAGGCGGTAGTTGTAGTCGCCCTTCTTGGTATTAATGGGGTGGTATTCGTTGTAGATCTCGGGGCAATAGGTCTCCTGGAAAATCTGGTAGGTGCCAATGCCGGCCTCTTTCACGATGCGGAAGCCTTCCACATCCAAAGGAGCGGCGTTGATGTTCACACGGCGGATGCTGCCTTTGCCTTTCTTGGTGGCGTAGGTCACCTTCACGGTGTGGGCGATGTACTCGGGCGAGTATTTCGGTGACTCGCCATAGACGAGGATAAGACGCTTCTGGCCATCGTCCTCAAGAGCCTCCACGTTACGGATGAGCTCTTCATCGGTCAAAGTGGTGCGGATTTGTTCCTTGTTGGAGGAACGGAAGCCGCAATACACGCAGTTGTTGACGCAGTAGTTGCCCACATACAAGGGGGCAAACAACACGATACGGTTGCCATAAATGCGGCGTTTCAGCTCGCGGGCGCCTTCCTTGATCTCTTCCACCAGCGCGGGGTCGGTGGTGTTGACGAGGACAGCAGTCTCCTCCATCGTCAGGCGGTTCTTATCCAACGACTTCTGGATGATTTCGCGCACACGTTCAGGGGTGCTCTTGGTGTTGTTGATGTAGTCCCAAATCTCTTCCGAGGAGATAAACGGGCGGTTGGGCTCGTCGGGGATGCGACATTTTTCGGGATGAAATTGCATATCAGTTTTTAGTTTTAAGTTGTTCAGTTGTTCAGTTTTTGACTTCGGGACGCGGGACTTCGGGACATTTTGTCGTCACGCAGTCTCGCAGTCACGCAGTCTCGTGTCCTTTCAGCAGCGCCGACTTCACCTCGATGCCTTCGATGCGGCCTAACTGGCCCGTGAGGGAACCAATCTCATCGGTGGTGCCTTCGAAAATGACGGAAATGATGCTGTAATTACCACGGGGAAAGCCTTGGCGGCAGATGATGATGCCTGCGTGACGGGATAGCACCGCATTGACTTGTGGCGCGGCTTCACGGTTTCCCACATAAATAAGGACTGAGCCTATTCTCCTTTCCATTTGAATGTCCTCCGGATCAGATGATTATGATTCTCGCAGCGGCCTTGATGTCAACGCATTGTCTTCATCTCAGCGTGGTGCGGCTTGGATTTAACTCCGTTGATTCTTACGAATTGCGGCTGCAAAATTAATGATTATTTTTGTTTTGGAAACAAATCTGCCGCAAATCTTTTTCAAATCTCAATATTCTACCTTGTCCTGTTTCAACTCCCAAGCGCGGAAGGTTTCGAGGGCCTCGTCGCGGAGCAAAGGGATGAGCGGCACGGCACGTTCTTCGACATGCTGTTCCAATTCCTTGTAAATGAAGTCATCGGCAAAGTCGATGGCGGCGGCATCCTTTTTCGTGTTGCCGTAATAGATGCGCTTGATATGCGCCCAATAGATGGCGCCGAGGCACATGGGGCAAGGCTCGCATGAGGTGTAGATGACACAATCTGAGAGGTCGAAGGTGCCCAACTTGCGGCAGGCCTGACGGATGGTGTTCACCTCGGCATGAGCAGTGGGGTCGTTGTCGCGGGTGACGCTGTTCGAGCTGCCGGCGATGATTTCTCCGTCTTTCACGATGACGGCCCCGAAGGGACCGCCACCGTTTTTTATACTTTCGTCGGCGAGGCGGATGGCCTCGCGCATAAAGGTTTTATCTTGTTCGGTGATTTTCATAGTTTATAGTGATTATGCCGCAAAAATAACGTTTTTTCCACAAATCCGTTTGCTTTTATGAAAAAGTGGTATATTTGCTGAGTAATAATCACTTAAAAGTTGCGCCCGACACAATAATAGGGTACGTTGTGATGACAAAGATTTTAATTAGTTATATAGAAATACTGATAATATTGTTAATTTCAGTGGTTGTGTTTCTTTCAATATTTATTCCAATAATTGTGAGACGCAAACGCAAATCAAAAGAACGCAAATTAAAAGAATTAATAGATCAAACAAGCCCAATTATTCAATTTGGCTCTTTGAGCATGCTGAAAGAAATTAAAGAACTAAATGTTCGTTTTGATTTTTCTCAAAGCATTATTAAAGGTCTTTTAGAAGAAGACTTTTTACGGGGACAATGTTTGATTTCAAGACATGGAGAAGGATGGAGAGAACATTGGAAAACCAAATGTTACAACCAATTCTTGGGGAAGTTTTGTATGAAAGCAAATAGCATTACTCGAGAAATTGGATTAAGATTAGGAGAGTTCCCAGATGCCCGTTATACAGCCACATTTCTAGTTCAAAACATCGACGATAATGGCTCTACAACATGTTTAATGATAATAAACGACACCATTAACATTAATGATAAAGATATTGCTATCATCGACAGATTATACGGACAAGGTGGCAAAATTGGTTCATTTGAAAACTTAATCAGTGATGCTATGGAGCGTCTTGGAACACAATTTGGAAACTTTGTTGTCCAACATGCTTGACAAATTCCTATATCAGTATACTTTTATTTCAGCAGTATTACACAAAACCCGCAGGAAAAGCTCTTGCGGGTTTGTTTGTTGATGTAAGTTGTAACACTTCCTATTTCCTATATCTCGCCTCCATTTCAGCACGATATTTTTCAGCGATTTCTTTCGCCAAAGCGATACCATCGCCTTCCGGCTCGGCGCTGAAGGTGCCAAGGCGCTCACGCCACCATTGGCCTTCATATTTACAGATGCGCTCGTGATAGGCCTTCTCGTCAAAGGGTTTTTTCGCGTCAATGGCGGCATCCACGTCCTTGAAGAACTCCTTCCAGCGGTAAGCGTAGTAGGTCGCGGTGAGACCCGCCCAGGCGCGACTGGCGTATTCATTGAGCAAGGCGTCTTCCTCGCCCCATGTGGTGATGATGTTGCGGGCATTGCTCTCGAAATAGTCCTTGTCTTCTTCGGTGGTGCCGATGGCTCTCGCATCACGGATCCAACGACCCACAAGGAAAGCACTCTCCGTGGCCAAGATGGCATCAGTGTCGTCCAAGATTGAGGTCATGGTCTGCTCGATTTGGTGTAATTTCTCGTAGTCGCCTTCGCGATAGGCCTTCACATAGTCGGCATAGAGGTCGCTGAAGTAGTTGCCCAGCAGCTGCCTCGTGATGTTGACGGCATCGAAATGGCGCGTGCGCGTGTTGCAGTCGGCAGCCAGAAGGTCGTCCAAGGCATCCAACAAGGTGATGTTGTTGTATTTATAGGTCGGGGCCACATAATATTGGCGATATTTATCAATGTCACCCATGGTCGGCCTCTGGTTGATGCGGACGGTCTGGCCCGGCGACGACACCTTATTATATACACTGTCGGCCAGCAAGGTCCAAGCGGCCCTCATGTTCAGGTCTTCCTTGCCAGCACGTTGGTCGGCGAGGCACTGCACCCAAGCGTCCACATCCTTGGTGAGCGGGTTGTCCCAGGCCTTCTCGAAGACATATTCATACATGAAGGGGTTGCAGTCGAAGCCTTCAAGCGTGGAGCCGATGCCGACGAAGTTGTCGCCACCTTTTTCGAAAGCACGTTCAATCCTCACGTTCACCGTGTCAAGATTGCCCGCCAGCATGGAGTTGCCGCCGAAGTTGCCAAGATAACACCAAATGTAAGGCACCCCATAGTAGGCGTTGGTACGCTCCCACACGGGTTGTCGCTCGCAGTAGTAATCGAGCATGATGTGTCTGTCTTTCGGCATGGAGGTGATGTAGGCCTCGATGCGGTTGTCGACTTCCCAGTATTGGCGCTCGTTCCAGAACAGCCATGCCATCTCAAGCCATTTGGCCTCGGGGTCGGCGGCCTCAAGCGATTCGTAGACCTGACGGCTCACGCGTGCAAGGTAGTCAGGCTCCCAGCTGGGCGGGATGAGTTCGTTGAAGATGTCGATGCCATAGATATGGTCGGTGCCGTAGAACTCGGTTTGCTTGTCGATGAATTTCTTCTGTATCTCCGTATACAACGGGTCGAGTGGGTCGAGGAACTTGCACCAACAGATGCTGTCGAAGCCTGCCCAGTCGCCCAAAGAAGCCAAAGGCGCTTCGGGATAAAGCCTTGTGATGCAAGGCGGCACATGACCAGCAAAGCCTGGTAACACGGGTTTCATGTTCAGTTCACGTTCACGGGCGACGATTTGCTTTTGGAGTTCCTTTTGGTTCTCGAGCCACGACATGGGCAGCGGTCCTCCCCAGCGGTCAATGTTCTGCATGCGGTGCCAAGGCAAATGCGCCGGACCCGTGAAGTAGCTGCGGATCTCCTCGTCGGTGAGGCCGAAGTCGCTCCACACCTCATACCACACGCTCTCCTGTCCCGTGATGGCCAGCGGCAGGTTGATACCGTTGAGCGCCATCCAGTCAATGAAATGCTCCCACTGCGACCAGTTCCACCAAGGCAAGGTGTAACCGAAGGTGCAGTAGTTGAGGAAGAAACGGTCGGGCACACGCGCACTCAGGCTGACCTTCTCGGGCACAGAGGGCATAGCGGCAGGAATCTGCAGCGCTTCTTCCTTGAACCAAGAATATTGTGCCTTGCAGTAGTATTTCAGATAGTGGTTGAGGCCGACAGCCATACTGTTGGCGTTGTTGCCACGGATGACGAGGTCCTCACCTTTTGTCTCAATTTCAAAACGGTCGACAGTGTCATTTTCAAGCCGTTCGAGGACGATATTTTGAGAATACTCTGGCACAACGCGGTTCAATAGTCCACGCATGGCGATGACTTCGGGGTCGGTTTCAGCCTTCTTCGTGCAGGAAAAACACAGCACGAGGCTTAACAGGGTGATGAGATAGAGTTTCTTCATTAGAAAATGTTTTTGTGTGGGGCAAAAATAGTGTTTTTTCACCAATTCCGGTTTTTCGCCAAATATTTCCTATTTTTGCACCCATGGCAAAGAACAAGTTTTATGTCGTTTGGGAAGGTCGCACCCCGGGCATTTACGGCCGTTGGGAGGACTGCAAGAAGGAGATAGAGGGCTTCAAAGGGACCAAATACAAAGGCTTCCCTGACCGCACGAGTGCCGAAGCCGCCTTCAAGGAAGGCCCCGACAACTATTGGGGCAAGGATTTGGCTCCCGTGGTCGACCTCTCACAAGCAAAAGAACAGCCCGTCAGTCCCGCCGTAGCCGTTGATGCAGCTTGCTCGGGCAATCCAGGCAAGATGGAATACCAAGGCCTGTTTGTAGATTTCGGTACGCAACCTGCCACCTCAGTACAACTGTTTAAGAGTCCCGTTTTTGAGAACGGCACCAACAACATCGGTGAGTTCCTTGCCATCGTCCACGCCCTGGCTTGGATGAAACAGAAACGCGTGGCTTATCCCATTTACAGCGACTCCTACAACGCCCAGCTGTGGATCAAACAGAAGAAATGCAAAACCAAGCTGCAACCCAACGCCAAAAACGCCTACCTCTTCGAGCTCATCGGCCGTGCCGAGAAATGGTTGAATGAGAACGCCATCGAGGTACCCATTATGAAGTGGAAAACAGAAATTTGGGGTGAAATTCCAGCCGATTTCGGCAGGAAATAAACTAAATATTTTCCGGCCGATTTCGACAGGAAATAAAAAAATAATCTTACTTTTGGCGCCATAATTCCGAGAACAAGATGCTGAAATACGATTCATACTATTTCCAATGCCCGCATTGCCAAGCCTGGCTCGAAGGTCGCAACCTAAAAGCCGAGATGGTGAATGAGGCTATCTTGTATTCGGATGGCAAGGTGCTGAACGACAACTTGATCACCACACCGCAAAAGATGCTGATGTGCCCCTCGTGCGGCCACAGCTTTTGGGTTGAGCATCCCGAGGAGCCTTTCATCACTTACGAAAAACCCGATGCCGAAATCTATTCTTGGAACACTTGGCGCTTCTTCGGCATCAGCTTCTCCGACAACAAGGGGAAGATGGCTTTGGTCAACCACTACAAGACCTTCCTGAAGAAAAGCCACTACGACCCGAAGAAGGAAATCTACCTGCGGCGGTTCCTGTGGTGGGCTTACAACGACCTGCACCGCAACCACCAACACGTACGCCTAAAATACCTGCTTAACGGCTTTATGAGTTTCGGCGTTTGGCACTGCAACCGCAAGTTGATTCTGGAAGGTGAGAAGCTGTTCATCAAGAACCATAAAGACTTCACCGACAACCTCAATCGTCTGCTAGCCCTATTGGAGAAGCACCCCGAGGAGCAGATAGACCTCGAGGTGCCGGAGATTTATCGCGAGTTGCGACAATTCGATAAGGCGAAGGAGCTTTTGGATCAAGTGGGCAGCCGAACGCACTTTACTAACGAGATGCTGCGCCATTCCAAATGGAAAGATCCGAGGGTCTTTATGGTGACTGGATAAAAAACGAAGGGCGACCATTGGTCGCCCTTCGTTATCATTATTCCTTTTCCCAATCGATCAGGAACAAGTCGTTGACCCAGACTTCCGTGACAGAATGTCGTTGACCTTTGTCGTCGGTCCATTCGTTGTTGCGGAGGCTGCCGTCAATGGCAATCCGCTTGCCTTTCTTCACGTTCTTTTCAACGCGGTCGGCGATGGCGCCCCATGCAATGATGGGGAACCATTGGGTGTCGTTCACCCACTCTCCATTGGCGTTCTTCTTGTTCTCCGTTACGGCAAGGCTGAAGCGTGCTTTCTTGCTGTTGTTGAAGGTTTTCATCTCAGGGTCTGCACCCGGGCGGCCAATCAGCATGACCGAATTTCTCATTGTACTCATAGTTTTGTGTGTTTAATTGGTGAATAATAGTTGTATTTTGACTTCGGGACTTCGAGGATTATTCGTCCCGCAGGCCCGTAGTCCCGCAGTCTCGTGTCTGATTAATTGTTTTGTTCTTTACCCCAATCCAGGAGGATGAAGTTGTTCAGATGGATCTCCGTCGACAGGTGGCGTTGGCCGTTCTTGTCGGTCCATTCGTTGTTGCGCAAGGCGCCGTCGATGGCAATCTGCTTGCCTTTTTTCACCACCTGCGCGACGCGTTCGGCGGTCTTGTCCCATGCCACCACAGTGAACCATTGGGTGTCTTTCACCTGCTGGTGGTTGGCGTTGCGGCGTGTTTCGTTCACGGCAAGGTTGAAGCGCGTGACGATGCGGTTGTCGTTGAAGGTTCTCGTTTCTGGTTCTGCACCCGGGCGGCCAATCAGCATGACCGAATTTCTCATTGTACTCATGATTGTGTGTGTTTAGTAATTAATGAATAAGTTTGTTTTTCGTGTCGACCTTCTTGGCAAGTTGCCTTACCAATCGGTTTGACGATGCAAAGTAACAACACTTGTCAAGACTAAGCCGTTGAACAAACGTTTGTAGTCGACTGTAGTCGTTTGTTGTCGTTTGCTGTCGGCTATATTATTTATTATCATCCGATTAAGATTTTCACCATTTTCAACAACTTTTTATTATTTTTGCGTCAAAATTGAAAAACAAGGGCAAATGGCAAAGGATTTGAAACCTCATATCGGCATTTTCGGGCGCAGAAACTGCGGAAAAAGTAGCCTCATCAACCTGCTTACTGGACAAAACATCGCCATTGTGAGCGACACGGCGGGCACCACTACCGACCCTGTCAAGAAAAGTCTTGAGATATTTGGCATCGGACCGTGTGTACTCATCGACACAGCGGGCATTGACGACGTGGGGGCCTTGGGACAGCAGCGCGTGGACAAGACGATGAAGGTGCTGGAAGAAATCGACTGCGCCATCTTGGTCATCACAGAGAACAACTTCGGTGACCCCGAAAAGCAACTTATCGCCCGCATGAAAGAAAGGGCAGTGCCGTTTTTCGTCGTCCACAACAAATCCGACCAAGAGTCGCTCCTTGCCGTAGTGAAGGCGATGATTGAAAAGAACTACGACACCAAAGTCCTGAACTATAGCATCATAAAAGACAAAGACATCTCCCCGCTGATTGAAATGCTCAAAAACACCATTCCAGAGAGTGCCTATCAAAGGGTTTCGTTGTTGGGAGGTATCATCAAGCCCAATGAGGTGGTCGTTTTGGTCTGCCCCGTCGACAGCGAGGCGCCCGAAGGCCGATTGATTTTACCTCAAGTGATGGCTATTCGTGATGTACTCGACAACGAATGCATTTGCGTTGTGCTGAAGGAGACCCACTTACAACAATATCTCGGCACCATGCCCAAGCCCGCCTTGATTGTCACCGACAGCCAAGTGTTTGGTTTTGTAAGCAAAATCGTCCCCAATGACATTCCTTTGACCAGTTTCAGCATCGTCATGGCGCGTTTGCGCGGCGACTTCGAAAACTACGTAAAAGGCACGCCGCACCTCTCACAGTTGCAGGATGGCGACACAGTCCTATTGTTGGAGTCGTGCACCCACCACAGCACCTGCGAGGACATCGGCCGTGTAAAGTTGCCCCGTATGATTTTGAAGTTCACTGGAAAAGACATCAAGTTTGAATATGTGGCGGGCCTCTCCCCCATTGCCAATCCTGAAAAATACGCCATGGCCATTCAGTGTGGCGGCTGCATGAGCACGCGCAAGCAACTGCTCAACCGTACGAATCTCTTTGTCGACCGAGGCATTCCGATTAGCAACTATGGCATGGCCTTGGCTTATATGAATGGAATTTTTGCGCGGGTGATGGAGCCGTTTAGGAAGTAAGTGTTTTTATTCTTCTGTCTCTTCTCCAATACGCGCTTTCATTCCTTCAAGGAATTCAGCCGAATAGTATTGGAAAAAGTTAAAATGCATAGAAAGGGAGATACGAAGCAGCAGGTCGCTGTCGAGCGAAGACTTGTTGAAGATTTTGTACACATGATTGCGAGTGCAGCCAATCTCACGCGAAAGCCAGCCCACGCTGCGCTGGTCTTTGCGTAGCTGTTCTTGGATGAGGTGTCCGATGTGGAGGTCGTTCCCTGATTTTTCCATGATTTAGTCTTTAGCTACAAAAATAGTCCAGCGCTACCATAGCTTTTTCATCCATATCATCCATTTGTTTTTTCTTGCCAGACATAAGTAATAAATGCCTATCTTTGCCTCAAATCAAAGCTTACCATGTTATCCCTTCCCATCATCGAAATGATCAAGAAGAAGTCGGGGCTCGACTTCAGTAATGCCAAAGACTTCGAAGTGCTGTCGGAGTCGTTTCCAGTCAGTGACCGTTTGGGAGTCAATACCCTGAAACGGCTGATGGGCTATGCCAAATCGCCCATTGCACCGCGTAAAGCCACGCTTGATGCTTTGGCGCATTATCTGGGCTCGTCTTCGTGGGAAACCCTGACGGGCATGCAACCTATTGAAAGTGACTGGATGGAGAAGGCTTTTTTCGCCGATGAGATTCGCGAAGGAACCTTTGTGGAAGCCTCGTGGTTGCCCAACCGACATCTTGTCTTGCTGTGCATCGGCGAAAACAAATTCCGAGTGACCGAAAGCTTGAACGGTAAGCTACAGGTGAACGACGAAGTGACCGTCTTAAACTTCCGATTGGAGTATCCCTTGCAGGTATTTCAAGTCGTCCGCAACGGTGAAATTGTGCGCGATGCTGCCGGCAATGAACTAGGCTATGTGGCAGGCCGCCAGAACGGATTGACAGAATTATTCATCAAAGAGGCTTCAGCATGAGCAATTCCGATTTCATCAGTCCCGCGCAACACGAGCAGGAAGAGGTCCTATTTGACAGTGGGGGCACCTGTGATTGCTACCGTCTCGTTAAAGACAACCGTGTTTATTGCGTGAAGCGGCCCAAGAAGGACATGCGCGATTCGGAGGCCTATATGAACCTGTTTCGCAAGGAATTTGAGATGGGCAGTGCATTGAATCATCCCAGCATTGTACGTTATGTGTCCTATGACGAAGACGAGCAAGGTGCCTACATCCGAATGAACTTCGTGGAAGGCAACAACCTGGAGGAATTCATAGCCCAAAACCCCGACTACTTTAAGGATAAAAGACATCGAAAACAATTTTGCGATGAGTTATTATCCTCCATGTCTTATATTCACAGCAAAGGGATGCTCCATTTGGATCTGAAGCCACGCAATATCCTCATCACCAATCAAGGGCATCATGTAAAGCTCATCGACTTGGGCTTTGGATGGAGCGAGAGCTATCTGCATGACTTGGGTTTCACCCGTGACTACTGTGCGCCAGAACAGCAGGCCGCCAAGACCGAATTGTTCAGTCCTGCTACAGACATCTATGCCTTGGGCAAGATTCTGCAACGTTTTGGCTTGGCTAAAGATTCCGTAGTGCAACGCTGTTTGAAAGACGACCCTAAGGAGCGTTATCAAAGCGTTGATGAATTGGGGAAGGCCATGCAACGTAGCGAAACAGTAAGAATCGCCTCGAGAGTAGGGCTGGGATTGGTGATCGTGCTTCTTATAGGGGCTATCGTTTGGCTGGTGGGCTTCAGGGAGAAGCCCTTACCACCTTCGCCAATGCTAGAAGGAGCCCTCAACGGACTGTTCACCATTAACGAGGCAGGCGACCAAGTGGTTTTCTCGAAAGGAAATTTACAATATCAAGCTTCCACCAACACTTGGAGGTTTGCCGAACACCAATGGGACTATGTAGGCAACGATTCGGTGGGCACCGTTTACGTCAATGGCATTAAAAGCAGCAACCAACAAGCTTCAGCCCATTATGAAGGTTGGATCGACAAGTATGGATGGGGAACCAGTGGCTACAACCATGGAGCCGATTGTTATCAACCCTGGCCTTGCGAGACAGACCAACAATACGCCCATGCTGCATACGGCTGTGACTCATGCAGTTTATACGAGCAAACCGGGCAGGCCGATTGGGGTTACAACGCCATCAGTAACGGAGGCAACCAAGAACATCTGTGGCGCACGCTGACCTCAGCTGAATGGAAATATCTATTGGGCAGACGCGAGTCCCTTTCTGGGTTGCGTTATGCAAAAGCTGTGTTAAATGGCGTATATGGCCTCATCATCTTTCCCGACCAATGGGAAGCGGGTTTCTTTGAGGTGAATAAGGCAAACGACGTTACGTCCAGTTACGACAGCAACCTCATCTCTGCGCAAGAATGGGAAAGTGTGTTTGAAGCTAACGGCGCCGTCTTTCTGCCCGTGGTTGAGATATCCACATTCACTGAGCCGGGATGGGAAATCATGGGTTACTACGGCTCATATTGGTCGTCCACCCGTGTCAAGCCTTGGCTTTGTTATCAGATGGACTTCAACGACGAGATGCTGTTTTCCGAAAAAGGATGGTATTCACACGCCCGAGCTGCTGTACGGTTGGTGAGAGATAAGGAATAAGACGAAAAGCAGAGAGAGAGCAACTTTTCCAGGATTTCACTGGTCACTAACGGTGAATGAAAAGATCCACCATCCAACAACTCAATATGGAAGCGTTTTGTTTCCTACTCCGATTCCAAGTGTCTTGCTTTCATTCGAAATGTATAAGTATCCACAGCCTGGGTACAAATGACTGAGAGTGCCTTGCCAGCCATTGATAGTATAAATGGCAAAACCTCCATCTTGTGATACGATTTTGTCGCCCGTAGAGGCTGCAACGAAAATGGCTTCGGTGATTGGTGAGGGTTGTGTCCCTAAGAAGCCAAACCAGTTGACGCCTGGTTCGATAGTGACTGTAGCAGATTCCATAGGTGCACCACTGAGATTTATTGTGCAAGCCGCGTTGGTTTTAATCCTATACATGGCTCCTGCCGTTGCCTCACCGCTGGCAGGGCCCTGATTCGACAGGATTGTCACAAACGCATCGCCGATAGCAGCTTCAACGGCTTCGATGCTAGTAGCTACGGTAGGAGCCCACCAAGTCCAACCCGATGCAAGCTCTGAGGTCTGTGTTACAGCACCAATAAAGTTGAACTCACATGGGTCAAGCCATCCACCATAGCCATCCTCGGTGAAAACCAAACTTTCTGGAGGTGTTAGTTGAAGCTCAGCACCTTGACTGTGGTCATACAGCCTAAAACTCAATTGATGGCCGTTTTCTCCATACACATTGACGTCGGCAATGTAACGATGCGTGATGAAGAAGTCGGCTGCAATGGCCGATCCACGACATTCGTCGCCGCAGAAAATACCCAGTTCCAACTGATCAGAATATTGCTCGACACCGTTAATCAAGATGACACCACGAATCGTTGTAGACTGTGAATACCACCCTTCGGGAATGGGTGTCCAATGATTGGTAATTACGGCAGAAGATGAGGTAAAATTAAACACGCAAGGGTCGAGCCATTCGCCATAACCATCCTCGGTGAAGACCACGTTTTCCGGTGGAGTTAGCTCAAGCTCCTTCCCTTGGCTATGGTCATATAGCCTGAAACTCAGCTGATGACCGTTCTCGCCATACACATTCACGTCGGCAATGTAACGATGCGTGATGAAAAATTCGGCTGCAATCGCCGAGCCACGGCATTCGTCACCGCAGAAAATGCCTAGTTCCAACTGATCAGAATACTGTTCGATGCCATTAATTAGGATGACTCCCCGAATCGTTGTGGACTGCGAATACCATCCTTCAGGTATCGGTGTCCAATGGTTGGCAAGTAACATACCACTGGTCAGGCAGGCAACCAATAATATGATTATTCTTTTCATTTCTCCTTAATATTTAATCAGTTTGCTTGTAACGATTTCGTTATTGGTTACTATACGAAGCAGATAGGTTCCGTTGGCACAATCATTCAAATTAATCTGCATTCTGTCACCTTTCATCTCCTTTGCAATAACCACCTGTCCATAAACATCAGCGACCTCTATCCTGCGAATGCCCGAGCCTTCAATATTGAAGACATCGTTTGAAGGATTGGGATAAACAGAAACGTGTTGGAGTTGTTGGTCGTTTGTCCCCAATGTGCCAAAATGAAGCGTGGTGGGATCGGTTAATGAACCAACTAAACCGTCGCTGGTGTAGGTCGTGCTCTCTTGGGAATAACACTCTGTTTGCCCATCGGACAACACAAAACTAATCGGTTCCTCAGTGTCTCCAAAAACAAGCAGGAAAGCCACATAGCGGTCCAAGGGTTCCACATACATCAGTCTGACACTGCCACGGCATTCGTTTCCAACAAATGCAGCTAACTCGAAATCGTCGGAGCGCAATTCTTCGTCGTTTATTTCAACAACGGCGGTAATAAGCATATTGTTGGCGTAATTGTCAACCATAGGCTCAAATAGGCTGCTCTCCTCAACTGCTTTGGCCTCCCCATTGCGACCACTCTGGAATGTAAGTGTCTTAGAAGAACTACTGTTTGACTTGTACATATAACCCTGGCCGGGCTCTAAGGTGGTCAATGTACCATACCACAAGTTGTATTCGCCAGTCGAAAGGTAAGTAGTTGAGCCACCACGTCCTTTGATGACGTCGTTAGCTTCAGGCGTGAAGCCGCTCATGGCCGTCTCAACACTCAGGCTTTGGCTGCTCGGGAATCCTATCCAGTTCCATCCGCTATTGATGGTGATGGGGTGGTCATCCAAATCAGCAGCATCACCGACAACCGTGGCACTACAAACTGAATTGGTGCGAATCTTGTACATTTGTTCGTTGTTGATGCTATTGAGCGACCCGTACCAATACACGTTGCCTTCATACTCAATTCTGTCAACGCTGGCATTCTTGCCTTGGATGCGTATGCCAGAGGCGCCTAGGCTGTTTTCAAGCATTTCCAGACCGTTGATGCCTTCTTGTTCGATGAAAGTACTCCACCAATTCCAGCCTTCAACGAGTGAACGGCTATGCACATATTGGAAATGGGCCACATAAGAGGCTGCTTCTGCCACTGTGAAACTGAATGTTGGATTGGTGGAAACCTCAACATCGTTCAGTGTCCAATAAGCAAATTGATAACCTTCATTGGCCGTTGCGGTTAAAGTGCAAGAGGCTCCAATCGCGTAGTTTCCTTCACCAGTAACAACGCCAGCGTCTGCAGGGTTGACAGTCGCACTGATTTCAACCAAAGAAGTGAAGTTCAAAGCAAGAGGATCCATCCACTCGCCATAACCGTCTTCAGTAAAAACAATGTTCGCAGGTGGAGTGTAGTTGAGCTCCATGCCCTGGCTGTGGTCATATAGCCTGAAACTCAATTGATGGCCGTTCTCGCCATATACATTCACGTCAGCAATAAAACGGTGTGTGATAAAAAACTCTGAAGCAATGGCCGATCCACGACATTCATCGCCACAGAAAATGCCCAATTCCAATTGATTGGAAAATTGTTCTACACCATTGAAAAGGATAACGCCTTTGATGGTGGTGGATTGTGAATATAATCCTTCGGGTACTGGAGTCCAATGATTGGTGATTTCGCCTTGTACCTCAAAATTGGCCACATAATCACCTGCCTCGGTCACCGTGAAACTATAAGTCGCACTGGAACTGACCTCCGTGCCATTCTTGGTCCAGTTATTGAAAACATAACCCGTATTGGCAGTGGCTGTCAAGGTACAAGTGGTTCCTTCATCATAACTACCTGAGCCCGTTACGGTTCCGCCTGCTGATGGATTTGCCGTGGCAGTGATATTATAGGTGTTAGGATCATCGGAAACGAAGTTTGCCACTAAAGTCCTATCACCGTTCACTGTGAACGAATAGCTGGTTTCCAACGACACTTGATTGCCGTTCTCCGTCCAATTCACAAATGTGAATCCTTCGATGGCTGTGGCGATAAGCGTACAAATGGTGCCATCACCATAGGTGCCCGTACCCTGCACCGTACCACTCTCGGCAGGGTTAACTGTGGCAGCAATGGTGTAGGTGTTCTCTGAAGAATAGGCATTGATATTGGTCATGTCTCCGTGATTGGGTACTCTGAAGCCTCTTGTCGGCCCTTCGTCGCCTATCGTTTCACGCATGTTGACCATGTGATTTCGGCCAAGCACTGGTGCAAATGTGAGCGTGCCACCTGCTGAAGCCATCACCAAGAAGCCTTCACCTGGATGAATGGGGTCGGCAGCTGTATATGCCACCAGACCGCCACTGTCACTTATCCTATAATAGGTCGTCAACGGGGTGCCATTGAGTTTCACATCGCCAATATTGAGATTGTTCGTGTAAGGGTTGCCAACGAGGGTGTAGCCCGCCAACGGACTTCCTTCGTAAGTCACGGGAACACTAAATTCGGCATTTGATGCATTGATTTGGCCTTCAAAGGCTATCGTTTGTTGGGCCTGGTTGGCATACAAATAGCCCTTGGCTGGCTCAAGCATCGTAAACCCGTTTTCACTCATCTTCTCGTTCATCCAATAATGGGTGGGCTCGCTGTAGTAAAATAAATCATAGGTTCCAGTGGCGATTGTGTTGGTTTCTGTGCCTTCATAAATGGGCGTACCCAAAACAAACCAATTATCGGTCTCGGCACTGTAGCCATTGACATTGCGTTGCACGGTTCCGTATGCATTGCTGATGGGATTCACGAGCTGAGCACCATCAGTGATGATCAACTGCGAGGGTTGCAAGGTACCAATACCATAAGTGGTGGTCAAGGTCTGGCCACTGTTGATGGTCAAGGCATCATTCAGGTTCAAGACATATAGGTGAAGCACTTCGGCGGGCATATCCATGTGGCAGTTGCTGTTGACGCAAACCACATCGTTGGCCGTGGGCAATTCGAATGCATACCAGTTTTGGGTGTCGGACCAAGAGTCGTTGCTCAATTGGTCAAAGACAAACTGCTCTTTATAGTTGGTGAACGAACTCCATCCCGTGGCAGCTTGGTAGGCGGGAATCTTGGCATAAGGCACATGCACGGGGATGGTATATGTCATGTTGTTGAACGAAGTGCTCTCTGCCGTTGGTGGTGTCGGGAACTCGGAAATCAGGTTCGAGAAGGCACTGCAGTTTCTGAATGCGTATGCGCCTATTGACGACACCGAACGGCCTATAATCAAGGCACCCGTAAATCCCGTGCAATCGGCAAAGGTGTACTGGTTGATGGTGGAGATGCCACTGCCGATGACCAACGAGCCATCGAAATCGTGGCAATCGTAGAAGGCGTATTCGCCCACCGAAGTCACAGAATTGGGCAACACCAAGTCACCGGGGATGCTACTGCATTCATAGAATGACTGTACACCGATGCTCGTCAAGACATTCGGAAACAAGAGCTTGTTGCTGATATTGGAGCTGCCTTTGAATGCATAATTGGGAATGGTGTGCACGTGTTTCCCAATGTTCAGGGTAAGTATTGATGGAACTCCCGAAGCATTGATGTTGGTGCTGAAAACGGAATAATACACGTAAGGTGAAGAGGTCGTGCCTGAGCCCGTGCGTGTGTACATTTGAGTGCAGTTCACGGCGTTGTAATTGACCGTTTGTAACAAAGGACAATACCAAAATGCGTACTGACCAATGGCGCTGACGCCTTCACCAATAGTCAAAAGCGGACTCCTGAAGCCGAAGAAGGCGTATGTGCCGATATAAGTGGTGGCGTTAGGGATGATGATGTCGCTTGTGGCATTGACACTATTGCGGAAGGCATAGTCGGGAATCCTCGTCACATTCTCGCCAATGCTCAAAGTGATGATGGGCGTTTGGCCGCCATCGGTTGTGCCGCTATTGAACACGGAATACTGTGAATTGGTGTTCATCGAAGTGCAATTCGTTGCATTGAAATGCACCGTCTGGATTGTTGGACAATTCCAAAAAGCGCTGCCTCCAATAGTAGTCATGCCTTCGCCAATAGTCAGCTCTGAGAGGTTGCTACAACCATAGAAGGCAGATCCTCCAAGAGAAGATAGGGCGTTGTGCAGGTTCAAATGGCCGCTGAAACCACTGCAATCTTCAAAAGCGTTGTTGGCGATGGTCAAGACGGAGTTGGGGATGACCAAAGTGCCGTTCAGACCACTGCAACCGTGGAAAGTGTATTGCTCAATCTGGCTCAACGAATTGCTCAAGGTGAGCATGCCGTCAAAACCACTGCAGTCATAGAAAGCGTATTGTCCGATGGTGTTCACAGTGTTGGGTATCAGCAACGAACCTGTCAGACTGCTGCAGTTGTAGAAAGCGTATTGCCCGATGTTGGTCAAACCGTTGGGTAATGGTAATTCGTTGTCGATGCTAGGGCTGTTGTAGAATGCATAGTCAGGGATGTTGGTCACATTATTGCCAATCGTCAGTGCAGTGATGGGTGTTGTCCCTCCATTGCTCGTCCCACTGTTGAAGACGGAATAGGAACCAGCAGTATTCATCGTTGTGCAGTTCAGCGCATTGAAGTTGACCGTGGCCAGTGCTGGGCAGTTCCAGAAGGCATAACCACCAATGGAAGTTGCGCCTTCGCCGATGGTCAATGCTGTAATGTCTTCACAACCATAATAGGCGTATTGTCCGATGGTTTGTGTCGTGTTCGGAAGGGTCAGGTCGCCGGTGAAGCCGCCGCTGTGGAAAGCATATTGGCCAATGTTCAGCAAACCTTCGGGCAAAACAAGGTTGTGGGTGGCATTGGGGCTGTTTCTGAACGCGTAATCTGGGATGTTGGTCACATTAGCCCCGATATTCAGCGTTGTGATGGGAGTTGTGCCGCCAACGGTTGTGCCGCTGTTGAAAACAGAATAATAGACATACGGCGAGGAAGAAGTCCCTGAGCCAGTTTTTGTGTACATCGTTGTACAATTCACTGCATTGAAATTGACAGTTACCATGAGAGGGCAGTTCCAGAAGGCTTGTTGCCCGATGCTGGTTACGCCTTCGCCTATGGTGAGCGATGGGACGTGGGTACACCCGGTGAAGGCATAGTCCCCAATGGTTATCACCGAATTAGGTAGGTTCACTGCCGTCTGAAGTGCCGAGCAGCCATAGAAGGCATAATTTCCTATGGTCTGAAGGCCTTCGCCTTGTATGATCATCTGCACCATGCTGTTGCAATTGTAGAAAGCATAGTTGCCAATCTCGTTGACCGAAGCAGGAATGACCAAGCGCTGGTAGATGTTCTCGGCGTCCTTAAAAGCATAATTGGGAATACGTTGCACACTGTTCCCAATGGTGACACGCGCCAATGCCGGTGCACCGCCCGATGCATCGCTCGAAAACACGGAATAATACACATAAGGTGAGGATGAGGTCCCCGAACCCGTACGAGTGTACATCATGTCACAATTGATGGCATTATAATTCACTGTCTCCAAGTTGGGACAATTCCAAAAAGCCTTGGTGTTGATATAATTAATATTGGTGCTAATTGTAACTTGTGTTAATCCCGTACAACCATAAAACGCTTGACTCCCGACCCCTTTCACGGTATATGTTACACCTTGGTATTCCACTGTTTCTGGTATTACCATATTGCCTATAGGTTGGTCGAAACCCGCCCAAGGTGCTGAGCTGGAGTTACCTGGATAGACAACTTCAACATAATGATTGACCACGTCGGTAACTTTATAATAAAGTGTATGACCTGACGGACAAATTGATGAAAAGTCAATAACCACTTCAACAAAATTGGTGAATTCATTCCAACCAGTTGCGTTTTGATATGCACTGATACTTCCTATTGGAATATAAACAGGAATATCTTTGCTAACAGACAAAAACGAATATGAGTTAAGAACGGGGGGAGTAGGATTTTGAGAGATTATTTGAGCAAGGTTATTGCAATTACAAAAAGCAGAGTAACCTATGGAATAGATAGTATAAGGTATAGTTAGAGATGTAAGGCAATTAGCATTACAAAAAGCATAAGACCTGACTTGAGAGATATTGTCTGGAATATTCGCATTTGTCACTAATTCATTGCCAAAGTAAAGGTTATGAGTTTGAGCTATGGGATTACTGTAAAAACCACTGAATTCAATATTACACCATTGTGATATACTACCAAGAAAAAAAACTGTATCCAAATTGTCGCAATCTCCAAAAGCATTATTCCCAATCATTGTAATAGAATTAGGTAGTGATATTGATGTCATGCTAAAACAGGATTGGAAAGCACTCTCCCCAATATTGGTTATCGATGAGGGAATATGGATTGAAGTCATTCCAGTACAGGCCCTAAAAGCACTTATTCCAATACTGGTTACCGTTGAAGGAATGGTAACAGATGTAATTCCCGAACAATTGTATGAATAGCCATCGCTAAAATTTCCTCCATCAAAAGCATGGTCTCTTATGCTAGTAACCATGTATATTTTTCCAAGGTTTTCGACTTGCGATGGAATTATGATGTCGCCAACTGGCCTTGTATAAGGAAACCAATATAAATAGTATGAGCCATCCTTCTCTCTCTTAGGATACGTCACTTGTACTTCTTTGGTGCTTGAATTTGTAATCTTGTAGTATAGCGTTTGCCCACTGGGAGCAACCGAAGAGAAGTCAAAATCGATGGCGAAGGCATTTGAGATGTCCATGCTCAACAAAAGAAGGAGCAGGGCAGCTTTTAATATTTTTTTTGGGGTGTAGACGGTTATTGTCATAATGTTGATATTTTAGATTTATTTTGTCGATATTAAAACAATTCTTTCATACGCTCCAATTCTGCACGAGCTTTAGGGTTGAGTTCTATTAATTCTTCATCATGAGTATTGTTTAATTGGGGGAAAAGTTCATTCTCTTTTTCTTTTTTGGGAGAAAGCAACTCACCGTCCTCATTCTTTTTTGAAGGAGAAATGAACTCGTTTTCGACTTCTTCTTTTGGCAACAGTGAGTTGTCATCCATTAATTGTTTTTCTGTTTTCTTCATTTCTTACTGTTTTTGTTGTTTTTCTTGTTCTTTGTTTTCTTCGTTTAATTGTCGGGCACGTTCTTGAGCTTCTTGTTCCATTTTATAAACCTCTTTGGGTAAAGGGATATACTCTTTTTTGGCTTCATCCCATTTTGCGACTTCATAATAGCCGTCGCCTCTAGGTTGGCTAACAAACTTTTGCATAGAAATGTCGTTTATATTCATAATTGTTGTCTTTTACGTTATTATTCACGCTGCAAAAATACAAGCAATTTCCATGCAAACAAATTAATTATTTGATATTCAACACGTTAATAATCCGAAATGGATACAGATATCATATCCATAATGGATAATTCAAGAGAAAAATGGATGAAATGGATAAAAAATCGGTAGAAGAAATTCGTTCCTCTATCATTGTCATAAAACGACTTACTTCGCCTGAAGCAAGCGTTCCAAGTCCACGATGAAAGAAAACAGGAGTGACAATATAGAGTGTAAAATGATTGGGGGCTTTTTTGCATTGCGTCTTGCGGAACGAAAAATATTATGTACTTTTGCATTGTCAAATACTTGACAATCGTAAATCAAACTTATCATGGAATATTCAGTTATTATACACAAAGACGAGAAAAGTGGTTGGTATACAGGAAAATGTGTCCAAGTGCCTGGCGCTATGAGCCAAGGCCGCACCCTTGACGAACTCATCGAGAATATGAAGGATGCGATAAGTCTGATGCTCGAATGCTACAAAGACGAGGCCCGCCAAGCCTATGCCGGTGAAAAGACCTTTTATAGGAAAGTCGCTTTGGCATGAAACGAAACCTGCTCATACGCTACCTTACCAGTCAGAACTGCGTTCTTTTCAGGGAAGGCGGCAGGCATAGTGTCTTCATTAATAACACGAACCTCAAGAAAGTGGCTATACCTCGCCATCCAGATATCAACGATTATCTCGTCAAGGAAATCTGTAAAGAGCTCGGCATTCCCTACCCAGGGAAAAACTAACTGTCTTTTGTGAGGTGTGCCGCACGAAGGGTAAGTCCCTCCAAATACTCCAACACCCCCTTGCACCCCTCCAACACATCCACCCAAGTGGCTTCAAAATCGCCTGTGTACCATGGGTCGGCGACATCGCCAGGTCTGTGAGTAAAGTCCATTAATAGACTGATTTTGTGATCAGTATCCTCACCGAACATCCGTTTTAGGTTGCGCAGGTTGTTGTGGTCCATGGCGATGATATAATCGTAATAGGCATAGTCTTGTCGCGTCATTTGGCGGGCGGTCTTACCCTCGCAGCCAATGCCGTGTTCGGCCAATTTGCGCCGCGCTGGGGGATAGACGGGATTGCCGATTTCCTCGGTTGAGGTCGCCGCAGATTGTATCTCATATTGGTCACTCAAACCCGCCTCTGCGACGAGATGTTTCATGACAAACTCGGCCATGGGACTGCGGCAGATGTTGCCGTGACAGATGAAGAGGATTTTTATCATGTTGAAATGTTGTTGACGCGGGACTTAAGGCCTAGTTCTTTTTTGTCACAAAACCCACAAAACCATCAAAACTTGTTTTTCAGGGGTGGGAAAGCGGTCCCTCATTCCGAACTTGATTCGGAACGGCCCGCTTTCCAGCGGCGACGCGGTTGCGCGCCGCTCACGCTTCTCTTTTGGGTTTTGCATGTTTTGTTGGTTTTGTGATTAACGAATTATGCTTGCAAAATTAGCAAAGATTCTCGTTTGCAAAGCCGACAAATCCATTCCCAACAGATTTGCCGCAGCTTCATAGACCTTTTCCACTCCGATTTCTGCCATGTCGGTTTCAAGGAAGAGAAAATCTAAATCGATGAATTTGAAGGATTTATAAATCTTCCTTTCGGGATGCAACAGACTCTCGCCTACGGAAAGAAAGATTCCTTGCCCGATGAGTTGCTTTATGTCCTGCTCTGTTCCGCTGAAACCATGAACAATCCAAGGCTGTTGGACTTTGTGCTTCTTCCGCAGGGCGATGATTTCGTTATGGCTCCTCACATCGTGCAGAATCATGGGTTTTTGCAAGGCTTCCGAGAGCTCGATTTGACGCTCGAAAACGGCAAGCTGTTGTTCAAAACTCGCGTTGTGCATCTTGTCCAAACCTGCTTCGCCAAGTGCTACAATTTGAGGTAATTTCAGTTTCTCTTCAAGAGTTTGCAATGCTTCATCTGCTTGAAATCCAACCTCATCCAATGCCCACGGATGAATGCCGTAACTGTAATAGCCTCGCTCGGGACAAGGTCGGTTTAGATCCAGATTGACGATTTGGATGAGATTGTCACATGATTTTATTCTATGGGTATGGATGTCAATAAATGCTGTTCTCATGCTGTTTTGAAAACCACTAAAGATACGATGTAACAAATCAAACCCAATACTATAAACAATCCAACACCCCAACCTTTCAGTTTCACCTTGTTTTCATTTTTGTACTTTTTTTCCAGCTTTTTGTATCTATCCTCACTATCCAGCAATATGCTAAAAACAAAGTCAAAAACACAGCAAAACACAACTACTCCTATATTGACTTTGTTTGAATACTCTATTCCGATTTGGTAACACAAGAAGTTAATTATTGATCCTAAATATAATGCTATTGTGAGGAACAAAAGTCCAAATGCCATGATATAAGGTCCATTGTCGCCCCAGTCCTTGTAAAATTTCGCATAGCGATAGAAACAATAATTGAAAAAAGTCCTCATTTAAAGTACCTAATTAGTTTCATTGGCAAATTTAGATACTTTTCTTGAATTGCAAACTGGAAGCGGAAAGATTTCTTAATTTCGCGGCTTCTTTGGAAACCAGTCTATGGGATTGAATAAAACAACGCTTACGGGGCACCTCGCTTGTTTTGGTGCCTACTGCATCTTCGGGTTCAACATCGTTTGCTGCAAGAATATCTCCAACGCGCATGTGATGACCCCCATGGACCTGCTATGCTTTCGTGCGGCGGGCGCCACACTGTTGTTCTGGATTCTCTCCTTGTTCATGCCCAAGGAAAAAGTGCCGCTGAACGACCTTTGGAAGATCTTCATAGCCTCCATGCTGGGATTGTTTCTCACCCAATGGAGTTTCCTGAAGGCCATCACCATGACGACCTCCATCGACACGAGCATCACCAACACCTGCACCCCCATCCTGACCATGATTGTGGCAGCCATCGTCTTGAAGGAGCCCATCACCTTCAAGAAAGTGGGCGGCATTTTGGTGAGTCTGGCAGGCGTTTTGATCTTGGTTTTCAACTCGGTGGGACTGGGCGGCGGCGCTTCCGAGACCAAGCCCTTGGGCATCGTCCTCGTGGTGGTCAACGGCCTGACTTTCGCCCTCTATCTCGGCATATTCCGTCCGCTCATCTCGAAATACAATGTGGTCACTTTCATGAAGTGGATGTTCCTGTTCACCATGCTGGTGACCGTACCCTTCAATGTCAAAAACCTGATACACATACCTTTCGGACAAATTGAGAGCCGTGTGGCGTGGCAAATCGCTTTTGTGGTGTTTTTCGCCACTTTCGTCGCGTATTTCCTCATCCCCATCGGGCAGAAGCGCTTGCGACCCACTTTGGTCAGCATGTACAACTATGTGCAGCCCATCATCGCCACCATCATCAGCATCGTCATTGGTTTGGACCACTTCACTTGGAAGAAGGGTATAGCGATGATACTTGTTTTCACGGGCGTTTGGATCGTCAACCAAAGCCGGGCGGCGGTAGCGGAGAAATAGAGATTTAATAAATAAATCACTTATAATAAATAGTTTTTGTTTATTCAAGTTTCGCAAGTGGTGGTGCATCCCGATGGGATGCTGTTGCCCCTGGATTTCGTTTTTACCGAATGCGCATCCCGATGGGATGCCCTGTCACAGTATCCGACTAATCCCGTAGGGATTTGCTTTCGGTAAAAACAAACAACATCACCCTTTTGCATCCCGTAGGGATGTGCGAAACTTGAATTTATTATACCTGGATTAAAGTATAGTTCCTATCTGAAACGTTTGAATTTAATAGTTCTCAATGACAAATTCTCTAATGGCTCTATTCATGTCTTTTCGGGCTATGCCCAAATAATTCTTAATCACATTATATTCTTCTTCGTTTTCTTTTATCTCGTTAAGCATCTTGATTACCAATGCCTTGCCTCCTTTGCGCTCAGCCATTTCACAAACTGCCATTTGGATTGCGTATGCGTAATTGTTGGCATAATCGCCATATGCAAATCTCTCTTGAGAGGCCGCCATTGTAGAGTCGGTCACAAACCTTCCGTCTTGGTCTTTGTAAGCCATGACCAAATCAACTCCCAAATCAATCTGCGGATTTTCCATGAGCCATTTCTTTAGTTCCGACATAATGGTTTCCTTTGGTTGCAGCGTATGGCCACCGTAATATGAGCAAACACCTTCCTCAAACATCGGAGCCCTCTTTCTTCCAGTCTTCTCCTTGATGATGAAGTGCATGATTTCATGCGCCAAGCTTTCGCCTCCCTTGGTGAAAAACACCTTGTTGCAATCGGCAAATGCAAACCCATGAGGATAAACCCTGCCACAGCCGATAAAATCATAGCAACTGACATCCGCCCCAAGATACCTGAAGTATTCCGTCCTGTCGTTGAAAAGATAATACTCCACTGGTTTGGGCTTTTCAAGTCCCATGGCGGCTGCAAACTCATTGGCAACAGCATAGGTTTGGTCCGCCGCTTCCTTGTCGAAAGGGTAATTATATGGATAAAAATAGGTAACCCAACCCACTTGGTAGGATTTCATGTCCGGCTTCAACAATGAGAGTTTGGAATAAAACCTGTACTCATTCTCGGCCACTTTGACAACTGGGTAAGTGAACACGCCTGTCAATTGGTTATCGGTGGGAAAGTTGCTGAAAAGCATGGTGCGCATTTCAAACAAAGTGTCGTTCCGCTTTTCAACCCCTATAAACAATTCCTTCCCGCCCATGAAATCCATGAAATCGTATTTGGAAAGAGTAAACGACTGGATGAGCAAATCAGGATTACCGTAGGTGGCCACTTCCGATTCCATCCAAAATGCAGTAGGCGACTGCTCTGACACAAGGCTGCTTTTGTAGTCATTCCATAGTTTCACAATGCTTTGAAAATCGGTAGAGGTTGTGTCCACCCAAAACGGATCCCGGAATTGTATTTTTGTTTGGGCAAATAGTGAAGTGAAAAGGAAAACAGATAATACTATAAGAAGTAGTTTCTTCATCTTAATTGGATTATATTTTGCACAGCAAAAATAATGATTTTTACAAATAAAGTGGAAAATCCGTACCTTTGTGCCATGGAACAGAACCTGCTGCAAACGAGTATCGCCTATTTGAAGGGCGTCGGGCCGAAAAAGGCAGAAATCCTTCAAAAGGAGTTGGGTGTGCATACTTATCAGGATATGCTCAACCAGTTTCCGTTCCGCTATATCGACCGCAGCCAGATCCAAAAGGTGGCCTACATCAACGATGATTCCGTGTATTATCAGTTGGTCGGCACTATCTCTAACGTCAAGATGATTGGGGCCCCAAGGGCAACGCGCGCCACTGGGCTTTTCAGCGACGAGACGGGTAGCATCGAAGTGGTGTGGTTCCGGGGATTGAAATGGATCAAGAACCGCTTCAAGCCGGGCGTGAAATATGTTCTGTTTGGCAAAGCCAGCGAGTTCAACCACAACTTCAACTTCGTCCACCCCGAGATAGAGGAATACGACCCCAAGGATCCGCTCATCGGTGAGGGCTTGCAAGGCGTTTACAACACCACCGAGAAGATGAAGGACCACGGCCTCGGCACGCGCACCATCGCCAAACTGCAAAAACTCATCCTGCAACAAGTCTACGAATACATTCCAGAGACACTCCCGAAATCCCTCATTGAGCAAGAGCAACTGATCCCGCGCCGTTACGCCTACTACGAGATTCACCTGCCCTCCAACAACATCGAAATCCAGCAGGCCACGCGCCGACTGAAATACGAGGAGCATTTCTTTTTCCAACTGAAGCTGCTGCGCAACAAGATGCACCGCGAGCAGGCCATCAAGGGTCATGTTTTCGGCGTGGTGGGGGACTATTTCAACAGTTTCTACAAAGACCATCTGCCTTTCCCGCTGACCAACGCCCAAAAGCGTGTCATCAAGGAAATCCGAAAGGACTTGGGTTCGGGGCACCAAATGAACCGCTTGCTGCAAGGCGATGTAGGTAGCGGCAAGACCATCGTCGCCCTCATGGTGATGCTCTTGGCCTTGGACAACGGCTTCCAAGCCTGCCTGATGGCACCGACGGAAATCCTGGCCACACAGCATTTTGCCACCTTGCAGGAGCAACTGAAGGACATGGACATCAACTTCGCCCTGCTGACGGGTTCCACCAAAATCACGGAGCGAAAGAAGATTTATGCAGGCTTGGCCGATGGCACGATGCAAATCGTGGTCGGCACCCACGCACTGATTGAAAGCAAGGTGGTGTTCAAGAACTTGGGCTTGGCCATCATCGACGAGCAACATCGCTTCGGCGTGGAGCAAAGGTCAAAATTTTACGAGAAAACCGAGATTCCACCGCATACCTTGGTGATGACCGCCACGCCCATCCCACGTACCCTCGCCATGACGCAATACGGCGACCTCGATGTCTCCAAAATCGATGAGTTGCCACCAGGAAGAAAGCCCGTGCAGACTTATCATGTCTATAGCGACGACCGCTACCGCATCATGATGTTCATGAAGCAACAAATTGCACTCGGGCGACAGATTTATGTGGTCTATCCCTGCATCAAGGAGTCGGAAAACACGGATATGATTGCGCTTCAGGAGGGTTACGAGGCTTTGCTGCACGACTTCCCCGAGCCACAATACAAGCTTTGCGTCTGCCACGGCAGGTTGAGCGCGGAGGACAAAGACTTTGAAATGCAACGTTTTATTAATAGGAATGCGCAAATCATGGTGGCCACAACGGTTATCGAGGTGGGCGTGAACATACCCAACGCCACGGTGATGATCATTGAGAACGCCAACCGCTTCGGTTTGTCGCAGTTGCACCAGTTGCGCGGTCGCGTGGGTCGCGGTGCCGACCAGTCGTATTGCATCCTCGTCACAGATCACAAGTTGACCGCTGACGGCAAGACCCGCATGAAAACCATGTGCAGCACCAATGACGGCTTCGAAATCGCCGAAGTGGATTTGGAGTTGCGCGGTCCCGGCGAGACGGGCGGCACCCGGCAATCTGGACAGATCGAAATGCTCATTGGTGACTTGCAGAAAGACGGTCCATTAATCCCGCAAGTCCGCGATGCGGCCATCAAGCTTTTGGCCGACGATCCGAAGCTCATCAAGCCAGAAAACCGGATGCTTCGCGAACATTACAAGGAATTGTTTGCACAGACTTTTGATTGGAGCCAGATTGGGTAATTATTCCTTCAAAACCCTTCCCGTCTTAATTTGGCCATCGGAAAGCTTTATTTTTACGACATATACACCTGAAGGCAAGCCCGACAGGTCGATGGTGGTCTTTTCTGATACAAAAATGGATTTGCCCAAAATATCGAATACTTCCACAAACTGAACCTCGGGCAAGTCAATATGAATCAAACCTTTTGTGGGATTAGGATAAAAAGCCATCTCCGATGTTGCTTCATCAAGGTTGTCATATAACCTGAAATATGCCTTCAAATCACAGTCTTTTTTCACCTCTATCGTATAAGTTGGATTGCTTGAAACGAAGAAACCGTTATTTTTCCAGATGTAAAACTCGGCATTTTCTTTAGGAACGGCTTGAACGATGGCGACACTGCCATTGTCGCACGACGGCTCTTGAAGAATTACAACGGTTCCAAGGCTTTCGTCTGTTGAAGTCGCACGAAAAGCGTAGATAAAATCTTCATTATAATTGGTGAATGCATTCCATCCTGCCGCATTTTGGTAAGATTCGACCGAACCGCAAGAAACCCAAATGGGAACATCAGTAGGAATGAAAGCGAAAATGCCATCGGCACTGGCTTGTGGCGCATTAAAAGGTTTTGCGATAATGGCCGACAAATTGGAGACATTGTATAACGCAAGAGCTTCGATGGATTGCAAAAACGAGCCGATGGTCAATGTGTCGCTGAAACCGCTACAATCATAAAAAGTCCCTTCTCTCAAAACGGTCAATTGTTCGGGAATCGTCAGCGAGCCGTTAAAACCAGAACAACGTGAAAAAGCACTATAACCCATGGTTCTCACGGAATTAGGGATGATGAGGGATCCAGTAAAGCCACTGCACCATGTGAAAGCCATATTTCCAATGGAGGTCAACGATTTCCCAAGAGTCAACGTGCCGTCAAACCCTTCACATTCCAAAAAAGCATAATCTCCGATTTGGGTGACCGCATCAGGAATGGCCAATGAACCATTGAGCCCATGACAGAATGAGAAAGCGCACTCTCCAATGAACTCCAAAGAATCCGGCAGAACCAAATTGCCGATGAACGGGCAAGCATAAAACGCATGGTCGTCGATGATTCTCAATGTCAAAGGTAATTCGGGCACTTCTGTCAAAGTGGACATTGAAGCGAAAGCATAAGAACCTATACCTCTGATGTCGTCGGGAATTACCGTGTTTTTGCAAGCGGTCAGTATAGTCTTGTCATTTTTCGTGATGAGGGCATTGTTCTCCGAGTAATATTTGGGGTTATCAGGATCGACAATGATAGCGTCCAAATCGTTACAATAAGAGAAAACGCACTGGCCTATGGAATCAACCGATGCAGGTATATAGAGTGTTCCCGTAAGCCCTGTACAGTTCCAAAAAGCACGATTTTCGATGGTTTGGAGCGATGAAGGCAAAGTTAGCGAAACAAGTCCCGAACAATCGCTGAATGCGTGGCTTTCAATAACTTGCAATGCCGATGGAAATGTTACATCTGTAAGGCCAGAACAATCAGAAAAAGCGTCATGCCCAATGCTTTCCATTGCGTCGGGAAGCACAAGTTGGGTAAAACCAGTGCAATACCAAAAAGCGAGACTACCTATCGTTTTCACTGTATTCGGGATAATCAGAGTGCCTGTCAGATTAGCGCAACCACGAAAAGTGTTCCTGTCGATTTCTGTTACGGCATAGGTTTGTCCCTCGTAGACAACCGTTTCTGGTAAGATGATTTCGCCTTGAGGCTCCTCGAAGCCTTGATAAGGGTCGTTAAGGCTTCCAGGGTATGTCAGTCTTACTTCATGGTCAGTACCATAGATGATCTTGTAGTAAAGCGTTTGTCCTGTTTCGCAGACAGCGGAAAAATCATAATAATCTCGTCCGAAACCATAGAATGACAAAACGATCAATGATGCAATTAGGAGAGCTTTTTTCATCTTTCTTGTTGTTCTATGATTTCTTCTCCTTTCGAAACGAATAAAACTTGTTCGTCAAGTAGCTGAACGTCACGCAGAGGATGGAGATGATGATGTAGGAGACGGTCGGCCAAATGTGCAGCACCTCGACGAAGAGTTTCAGACCAAAATAGTTAATGAGGATGTTGACAACCGTTACTAGGAAATACCTGACAATCTGTGTCCTACCTTTCAGCGTGGAGCCCGAGAAGCTGATATGTCGCGCCATCCAGAAACCTGTCAGGAAGGTGATGGGGAACTTGAACACGAAGGCTGCGATATGGGGCGTGAAGGCGATGAAGCCAAGGTCGAAGACCTGTCCATGGAATACAAAATGGTAGAAAACATAGTACAGCACCCATTCCAAAACAAGGTTCAAACCACCGCAGGCCGCATAGCGGAACAGCTCGAGGCTCATCACCTTGCGGAATGGAGGATAGAAGAAGTCAATGACCGTGGTCAAAGTGCGTTCTATCCAAGATTCTATGTTTTTCAAGGCTGACATTCGGGGCGCAAAAATAAACAATTACAGCCAAATAACATCAAAACCGCCTCCCATAGATTGACTATGTCGAATGCTGGGCATTTCCCGCTGCCCCTGCATGCCCACGTTGGAATGACATGGGAGGCTAAACAATTCAGAGGCTTTTGCCACATCGTCCGTGAACCCTAACACATAACCGCCACCGCCTGAGCCTGAAATCTTTACGCCAAAGTTGAAGTCGTAATCGGTGGTGAACAAATCTAAAGTGTTGTCGGTGACCATCGGGCGAAGGAACTCCAATTGGCCGTTGGTGAGTCGTTTCAACGAACTGAAAAACAACTCTTTATTGCCTTCAATCATCGAATTGATGCAGGAAGTCACACAAGGCACATACTCCGCTTGGAATCGGCTCAAAAACTCGGGATTTTCTCGCTGTGCCTTGAAATGGTTGACCAAAGGCTTGGTGTTGCTCTTTATCTTTGTGTCAATCAAACAGATGTGAATGTCTTTTTTCAGGAAATCGTCCGGAAGTAGCTCAACACCTTTTGGTGTGATTTTGAATGGCTTGCCCAGATAGCATTGCAGTGGGTCGATGCCGGAACTGCTACCGTGGAAATGGCTCTCCATCTTGCCAAAGAGGTTTTTTAATTGCAGATAGTCATCGCTTTTCTTCACGGCATAGCGGTCATAGACAGCGGCCACCAGAGTACCAGAGCTGCCCAAGCCATAGCCCGAAGGCACATTGGAGGCGAGGAAAAGCCCATCATCTAAATCCCTTCTTAAAGCCTGTAAATCCAAGAGGCCAGATAGTTCTTCTTTTTCGGAGAGATACTGGCAAAAGCGCTGCAAACTTTGGTTGGAAGTCAACGAAGCAGCCTTATTCCGGCTTTGCGGAAACTGCCATTGCGCCGAGAACCGCTTGAGCGGAATCATCAGCGCGGTGGCATCGAAGATCATCGAATACTCGCCGAAAAGGATGACTTTGCTATAATACCGGTCTCTCATCACAGCAGTTTTTTCGGTCCGTCACCGACATGGTCGGCAATCCATTTATTGTCAACACAATAGGCGGCTAAGTTGTTTTTGATGAAATAATCCACTTTTTCGGCCTCGCTCTCGGGATAAAGCAGATGCACATTGGGCCCTGCATCCAAGGTGAAACAGAGCGGAATCTTGGTTTCGTTTCGGAATGCCCTAATCTCATTGATGAGGCTCAATGTATTGGGTTTCATCAAGATAAATGACGGATTGGAGCACATCATCAGGGCGTGGAGTTGTAGGGCTTCGCTTTCGGTAATATTAATAAAGGTGCCCAAATCACCCGATTTTAAGGCGGAAAGCAGGTTTTTAATGTTCTCGTTGGCTTGTGCATAACGCGCTGAGGCGTAGGGATTTCCTTCCATCAAGGCATGACCGGCACGACTCGAAACGGATTTGGTCTCGCCGCTGACAATCAAAATGCTGTCGTGATAAGTCCTGAAAATGGGATGGATGTCATCGGACAGCGAAACGGCATATTCATCTGAACTGCCTTCGTAAGCCTCCGTTTTGCCCCAAAGTGCCATTGCGGGGAACACCGAGCGCGCCGCACTGCCTGAGGCCAATCGCGAGAAATAAGAGGCTTTAATTAAGGTCCCTGAGCCTGTCGAAGGGCCGACCAATAAACGCTCAATCTCAAGCATACACATCACAAATGCACTCATCGAGGAGGCTGAGGAAGCAATGCCCGAAGAATGAGGAAAGGTGTTGCGACTCTCGACTTTCAGATTCAGTTGTTTGATGAACGGGAAAAACGCCTGGTTGTCCATCAGGAACTTCTCGATTTTCGCGCCAAAAGCGGGATTCTCCTTGCCTTCAAAGAAAAAGCTGAATCCGAATCGGTTGGCTTTTTCATACTCGACGAAAGTCTCGGTGCGACATTCCGACAAGGTAAAGCTAATTGAAGGGTTTTGAGGGATTTGATTCCCCTTTTTGCCCCAATATTTCACCAAGGCGATGTTCGAAGGGCTTGCCCAACCCACCTTGCCTTGAAAGTCGCTCGGCACTTCGCCTCTGAAGGCTTCGTTCAACCACTTGTTTTCCATTTACATTGCGTTTTAGGCTGCGAAGATAGGGATTTATTTGGAGTTTCAGACCAAATCCCTATTTTTGCACCTTATTCAATAAACGCACGCTCATGAATCTTTTCCAACTCTTCAAGAACGTAAGCCCCTTTGTAAAGCCTTACAAATGGCTGGTTTTCATTACTTTAATACTTACCTTGATTGGCTCCTTGATGGCACAGGTCAATGCCATCGTGCTCGATTGGACCGTCGACGAAATCAATGGTTTGGTCACGGCAGGCGTCGACTGGGGCCAACAAGCCATCCGCATTGTCACCATCATCTCCATCGTGCTGCTCGGCAAGGAAATCCTCTCGGCCCTCATCACCTTCGCCCAAAACTACTACGGCGAGCGGATGCGCATCTTCGTCAGCCGCGACCTGGCGCAGAGCGTCATCGAGAGGGTCCTCACCTTCCGCATGGCCTACTTCAACACGGGCGACAATGCCACAGGCAAGCTTCAAGCCCGTATCGACCAAGGCGTGAGCAGCCTCTCACGCACGGTGCAGAACTTCTTCATCGACTTGCTGCCCTTGTTCACGAGCGCTCTCCTAGCCTTGATCCTGATGTTCGCCGCCAACGTCTATGTCGGACTGGTGGCCTTGGGCATCGTACCCATCTATTTTTGGATCACCTACCGCCAAGCCCGCCGTCTGAAAGGTTGGCGCCGTGAGATGCGCTCGCACCTCGAGACCAAGAGCCAAGGCATCAAGAACATCATCGACTCCATTAACGTCATCAAGAGCTTCAACCGCGAACAGATCGAAGGCCAGAAACAGCTTGACATCCAGAATCAAGTGACTGAAAACCAGATGAAAACCCGTAAGGTAGCCTTTTACTACAACGGCGTGAAGAGCTTCGTGAAACAAGTGGGCACGGTGCTGGTCATCATCCTCACCGCCTACCTCGTGTTGAAAGGCTATCCGGGCATGACCATCGGTAAGATCATGTACCACGTGATGCTATTCAGCAACGTCATCGCCCCCATCACCCAACTGCAACGCATCTTCGACGACGTGAACGACGCCCTTATCTATGCCGAGGGCTTCTTTGGTATCCTCGACGCGGAAGAAGAAGTGGAGCCTTCGGGCAGCTACAAACCCGAGAAGATCCACGGCAAATTCGAAATCAAGCATGTCGACTTCACCTATCCCAATGGCAACCAAGCCCTCTTCGACGTGAACATGACTATCGACCCAGGCAGGATTACCGCTTTGGTGGGACTCTCCGGAGCGGGTAAGAGCACCATCGTCAACCTGTTGGACAAGTTCTATGAGCCACAAGTAGGCCAAATATTGCTTGACGGCGTGGATTTGCGCGAATACGACACCCAATACCTTCGCGAGAACATCGGCCTTGTGCTGCAAAAGAACCATATCTTCGACGGCACCATCGAGGAGAACATCCTATACGGCAATCCCAACGCCACACATGAAGACGTGGTGGAGGCCGCCAAGAAGTCGCACCTCTACGACCAAGTGATGGAACTGCCAAAGCAGTTCAACAACAATGCCGCCGACCTTTCGGGCGGTCAGCAGCAGCGTGTGGCCATCGCGCGTATGTTCCTCAAAAACCCGCCCATCATCTTCCTTGACGAGCCCACCGCCAGCCTCGATGCCATCGCCACCGAGCAGATCAAGAACAGCATCGACGCCATCAAGAAAGACCGCACCGTCATCATCATCTCGCACAGCATCTCACAGATCATCGACGCCGACTACATCTATGCCCTACAGCAAGGTCGCGTTGAAGAGGACGGCGACCCCGACAGCATCTACAAGAAAGGCGGCATCTACAAGGACATCATCGATGCCTCTGCGCGCAGCCTCAACATCGAGAAGATCGCACGGACGATTGACGACGGGAAAAACTAAGTTTCATCATGAAAAAAGCGGCATATTTTGCAATAGTATTCTTTTCTATTGGCCTAATGACATCTTGCAGCGACAACAGACAAAGCAAGGCCCTAGAAGTCATCACAGACACCCTTGTTCAAGAAAGCCCAGAAGTACATGACGAACCGGCCATTACCTATTCCGATGCTGAAATCCTTGCCGCCGAAGACACGCTTTGGTATCAAGAATACTTGTTTGCCTCCTACCCTATTCCCGAATCGGTGAAGGACAGGATGCAAGGAAAGTCGATGAAAGACAACGCGAAAATCGGCTACGACCAACTGTGCTACCTCTCGCTGCCTTATTACGACTACGACGGCCATATCCAGAAAGGGGAAATGGTGTGCAACAAACGCATCGCCCACGACCTTCTCAGTGTCTTCAAGACGTTGTTCTCAGAACAATATCCCATCTGCAGCATCCGGCTGGTGGACGACTTCGATGCCGACGACGAGGCCTCGATGGAGGCCAACAACACCTCGTGCTTCAACTACCGCACTGTGCCTGGGACGTACGTGCTGTCGCGTCATGCCCTCGGTTTGGCCGTCGACATCAATCCCTTGCAAAACCCATATATCAGAGGATCAAAAGTTCATCCGGCCACAGCGACGGAATATATAGACAGGACGCAGGACTTTCCCCACAAAATCGACAACAACGACTTTTGCAAGGAAGTCTTCACTTCGCATGGCTTCACATGGGGCGGCAACTGGCGCAACAAAGACTACCAGCACTTCGAGAAAAGGAGATAAGTTTTTTTGACCGAATTTTTATCCCATTTTTCTCAACCAATCCAAATATTTTCTATTTTAGCCGATTCTTTTTGAAGAAAGAGGCCCCTGAGCCTGTCGAAGGGCCGCATCATTTGAAATACAACAAATAAGATAATATGAGCACCAACTTTGACCCACGCGCCAACTATGAGCTGACCAAGCAACAGGCCGGCTACGTCGAGCGCAAGAAAGCCACACAGGAAGACTATGACCGCATAGGCTTCATGTCGGGACTGGAAGTGCACCAGCAGATCAAGACCAAGGAGAAGCTGTTTTGCCACTGTCCCGCCGGACAATTCAACAAGTTTGAGGACTACGATGCCGAGCTGATCCGTCACATGCGCCCCACCCTTTCGGAGTTAGGCGAATACGACGGCACGGCCTTGATGGAGTTCAAGACGAAGAAGGAAATCGTCTACCGCATCAAGAACGGCACCGCCTGCACCTACGACATCGACGACACCCCGCCGTTCCCCATCAACCGCGAGGCTTTGCACAACGCCATCATCATCGCCCTGCGTTCGAACCTGAACATCGTGGGCGAGGTGCATATCACCCGTAAACAATACCTCGACGGCTCCATTCCGACGGGCTTCCAACGTACCGCCATCGTGGGCGTGGAAGGCCTGCTCAAACTGCCGAAGAAGGACATCCGCCTCATCCAGCTGAGCATTGAAGAAGATGCCTGCCGCGAGATTAGCGACATCGGCCACCGCCGTATCTATCAGACGGACCGTCTCGGCGTGCCGTTGATTGAGACCGTCACCTACCCCGACTGCAAGAACCCTGACGAGTTGCGTGAGACCTGCGAATACATCCGCTTCCTCGGCCGCAGCACGGGTTTGGTCCGCACGGGCATGGGCGCTGGCCGCCAAGACGTGAATGTGAGCTGCACGGGCGGCACCCGCATCGAATTGAAGGGCGTGCAACATGCCAAGTGGATCCCTGAGTTGTCGCACAACGAGTGCTTCCGCCAGTGGTCGTTGGTGCAACTGCAAGAGCGCCTCAACCGCGAAATCGGCAAGGAAGGCTGGAAGGTGGAAGTGGCCGATGTGTCGTTCCCGACCGACTACCTGCCCATCCTCGACAACAAAGCCAAAGGCGGTGCCTTGAAACTCGTCAAGTTGCCGAAGTTCCGTGGCGTGCTTTCGCATTTCACCCAACCCGGCAAGATGTTCGCCGATGAAATCGCCGACCGCTTGAAAGTCATCGCCTGCCTCGAGCGTCCCAACATGCTCCACGACGAGATGCTGGAACCTGTGCTGACCCATTCGCAATGGCATAAGCTGGCCAAGCGTGTCCATGCCACCGATGAGGACGCCCTCATCCTCGTGTGGGGTCCGCAGAACGACATGCCCACCGCCATCGAGACCATCGAAGAGCGTTGCCTCATGGCCTTCGACGGCGTGCCGAAGGAGACCCGTAAGGCCGTCTGCAACGGCATCACCATCTTCGAGCGCGTGTTGCCTGGTGCCGACCGTATGTATCCCGACACCGACTCGGCTCCCATCCCGCTCGACCCGGCTTTCATCAAGGCTTTGCGTGCCGAGATGCCTACCGAGATTATCGACCGTTACTACAAACTCAAAGAGTGGAATGTGCCGGAGGACTGCTTCCGTTACATCTTCGCGAAGAACTGGTTCCCCGTCATGGCCGAAATCGTCGAGAAACTCGGCGTGGATGGCCGCACCGTGGGCCGCTTCGTCGGTATGAGACTCAAGCACCTGCTGGGCAAGAACGCTGCTTCGAAGTTCAACGGTGAGACTTTGTACAAGCTCTTCGCTTTCCTGAAGGAGCAAGGCTTGGACAGCCGTCTGGCTTGGAATATGGCTCCCGCCTTGGTGGATGACGCTTCAATGCCGATGCAACAGGTGCTCGACAAGATGGGCTTCAAGCGCTATGCTAAGGACGACCTGCTCACTAAGCTCGACAACCTCTGCGCCGGCTTTGCGCCGAAGAAGAAATCCTGCACCGACCTCGACCGCCAAAATTGGATTATGGGTCAGATGAGGGAAGCAATGGGCAACATCGAAATGAAGGAGCTGGCCAATAATATAAAATAGCGGTTTCCATTTCGAACTGTTAGAATCGCCGCATAGGACTTTACAGTCTTGTGCGGCGGTTTTTATGATACTAATTTTCATTTATAAAGGAGAAATATCAATAATTTGCAGAAAATCGTTTTTTTGTAACTATGGAAAATAGTTGTACATTTGCAAAATAGTAACCTCAAAATATTAGTATCATGAAAAATCTCATCAAATCCTTTACCCTATGCATAATTGTATGTTTAACGATTGAGGCTAATGGACAGCTTCCTGACCAGTATTGGACCGACATCGTTACCCAACAACCCGAAGGATATGTAGAACTCGAAAGCGGTGATGTAGAGATTTCATCCGCAGAAGGCTTGGCATGGCTTATTTCTGTAGTAAATGGATTGAATGGTTGTGTGGCAGACAATCTTGAAGGACACTCCGTGAAACTTATGAGTGATGTTGATCTTTCTGAAGGAGAGTGGACTCCAATAGGTGATGTGTATTCAGATTCTACCCTTGTTTTTAAAGGCCTGTTTGATGGCATGAGGCATACAATCGAGAACCTCTTCATCCATGACAAGTCGTACTCCAAACAATATTTAGGATTTTTCGGTTGTCTCAGTCAGGCCGAGGTTCATAATCTGTATCTTGATCAGGGACGTGTTTTCGGGGGGTCGTATTGTGGAGGAATTGCTGGTTGGAGCGACAATGGCTCACTTGTTGACAATTGTGTTGTTAATCTCAAGGTGGGAGCAGATTTTTATTTGGGTGGAGTAGTGGGGCGCAATCGGAATTCTACTATCAGAAATTGCTGTTATATATACGATAGTTTGGGAGCCTGGGATTTCTATTCTGGTGGAATTGCAGGCCGGAATGAAGCCGAAGGACAGGATGCGGTAATTGAAAATAGTTATTACGATTCCGAGCTTGATGCTTCTCTCAACACGGGATACACGGGTGGAATTGTTGGGCTTAACGATGTCAACGGCAACGATGGTGTTGCATTAATAAAAAACTGCTATGCCGCATTGCACGGGACCTATAGAGTTGAAGCTGGGATTTCAGGACGTAATCTAGGTGGCGAAGTTTTAAACTGCTATTATAAAGACGATTATGAAGGATATGATGTTCCAGTGATTGGAAATGGTGATGCGAACTATTCGGACTGCTCCGTCTTCTCATTTCAAGAGGGTGTTGGGGCTGTACTTGATAATTCTGTTTCAGTTGGAGGCTGTGAGACTAACATTTTGCTTGAGGCGTTAAACCTATGGAGGGCTTTACAAAACCCCACGATAGTTTATAATGATTGGTGCGAGGAGGGCGAACTTCCGTTTTTCTGCGACCAATTAAATGAAATGGAAGAGCAAACGGTTCAATTTAGCGAAGTAACCATTTCCCCAAATCCATCCAGCAATCTCGTCCGCATTGACGGCATGAATGTCGCCGAGCTTCGAGTTTGTAATATCTTGGGGCAAACATTGAAAACCATCCGAAATTCAAACACGTTCTCCGTCTCTGGCCTGCCCGCTGGCCTCTACCTGCTCCACATGACGGATGGCGAGGGCGCGACGGTCACTAGGAGGATTGTGGTGAAATGAAAGAATTGGCTAACAACATCAAGTAGCGTTTTTCTAATTCGAATTGTTAGAATCGCCGCATAGGACTTTACATTCTTGTGCGGCGGTTTTTATTCTAGTGTTTTCCTTTCAAGACTTATGGCAAAATAGATCCATTTGTCTTGCTTTTTTTGAAAAACTTGATTATTTTTGCAGCGAAAACAAAAAATAATAATCCCATGAAAAAAGCACTACTCCTTTTGGGAATGTTTTCCCTTTCGTTATGGGGCTTTGCGCAAGTAAGCAAGCAGCAGGCCATTGACATTGTTATGGAATCTAGGCCGATCTCAAAGAAAGCACATGCAGAGAATACCTTGGTTTTACTAGCAACCATACCTAGATTTAATAATTCCATCTCTTCCGATTTGGCGCCAATTGAGGCTTTGTCAGCCGATTACTATAACGATACAATAATACTGACATGGGCTTTTCCAGAAACATATCAACCTGAAACAGAAAACTTGTCTTGGAGTGGAGAAATGAGCAACCAATATGGTTCCTTCCTGCACCAAAATGTTTATGAAGACCATGCCCATCGTTATGACACACTTGATTTGAGGAATTATGTTGGATGGAGAGTTAAGTCAATTGGGATAATCCCATTGGATAGCATGGTTGAATATTATGCAGCAGTATGGATTAAAGAAGGCAATGATTTTTCATTATTATATTCAGAACCTTTAACCGACACTATACATTTTTCGGAAAACACTCATGAATTGAATGAAGATATTTATATTGATTCAGATAAAGAGTATTTGTTTGGCTGGCGAGAGTTGTGTGATCCTTCTTTACAAGGATGGTCGGGCTTTTACAATGCAGTCGACGATAAGGGTCCCTTTTTTGATGGTAAAGGCAATATGAGTCGTGTATTGTATGAAGGATGGCATGCGTGGCCTCATTATGCAAATTGGTGTATCACTACGGTTCTTGAAAGCCCCACGGGAGAAGTTTTAACACTTAGCCAAAAAAACGAAGAAACGTTGACCGGTTATAGAGTTTATAAGGACGGTCAACTCATGGAAGAAATCGGCAGGCGATTCCAAACCTATTCTTTTGACAATGGTTATTCGATTGGCGAAACGGTAACCTATTCTGTCACTGCGATGTATGGAGATGCTGAATCGGAACCTGTTAGTGTTGCATTCGCTTATGATGGTGTGAATGATTTCAGTGATACGGGAAATGTCACCATTTCCCCCAACCCCAGCAATGGCCTTGTCCGTATCGAAGGGGCAATCGCCAACGAAGTCAAGGTTTACAACAACATAGGCAGGTTGCTTAAAACTGTCCGAAACTCCAACGAAATCAACCTGAAAGACCTGCCGCAAGGCATGTACATCCTGCATATCACGGATGAGAATGGGGCTGTCGCCACAAGGAAACTCGTGATATAATTAGCTAGAGGATGAGGTTTGTGCATAGGAAATGCCTCTCACCGTGCCCTCAGTACCAGTGAGAGGCATTTCTTTATCGGGTCGGTCGAAAAAAATGCGCATCATTGTGATTTCAATCGGAAATAACCCTATATTTGCACCTCATTTAAAATGAAATCACTTAATTAAACCGCAAACTATGGCTGAAGATTTTTTCCAAGGATATTGGGGTGCCTCGCTTGAGGTGCTCAAGAAATATAACTGCCGCGTGTGGAGTCAGGCCGAGTGCCAGACCACGGGTGGCCTCTTCAAAGGCACGATCCTGCCTCGCGCCGCCTTCCAAGACGACCAACACATCGTCATGAAGGTCAACACAGGCTACAACATCGGCGTCGACATCAGCACCATCACGGGCATGGTCGAGACCGACTACAAGAAAGCCAACTACCACATCCCGGAGAAGGAATTTCCTTACACCGAGGGACTTCCGCATGTGAAGCTGCTTGGCACGGGTGGCACCATCGCCTCGCGCTTGGACTACCGCACGGGCGCCGTGATTCCTGCCTTCTCGCCTGGTGAGTTGTATGGCGCCGTGCCGGAGTTGGCCGACATCTGCAACCTCGACACCGAGAAGGTGTTCGCTGTGTTCTCCGAGAACATGTCGCCCAAGGAGTACATCGCCTTAGCCAAGAAGATTGGCGAGGAAATCCAAAACGGCATCGACGGCATCGTCATCGGCCACGGCACCGACACCTTGGCCCACACCGCCGCCGCCCTGACCTTCATGTGCCAGAACCTGCCTGTACCGATTGTCTTGGTCGGCTCCCAGCGTTCGTCAGACCGTCCATCATCCGACGCCGCCCTCAACCTCATGCACGCCATGACCGCTGCCGGTCACGGTGACGTGGCCGAGGTGATGGTCTGCATGTTCGGTCCCACCTCCGATGAGTACGGCTTCCTGCACCGTGGCACGCGTGTGCGTAAGATGCACTCCAGCTACCGTAGCACTTTCCGCACCATCGGTGATACTCCAGTCGCCACCGTCGACCGCAAGCGTGGTGTAGTGCCGATCAAGGAAGTCTACAACCACCGCCGTGCTGACCGCGACGTGAAGATCATCCCGACCTTCGACGACCGCGTGGCCATCCTCTACTACTATCCCGGCATGAAGCCCGATGTACTTGACGCACTGGTCGATAACGGCTATCAAGGCATCGTTTGGGACGGTACGGGCTTGGGTCACGTCAACCGTGGCATGTTCGATGCCATCCAGCGCGCCACCGACAAGGGTGTGCACCAGTACATGACCGTGCAGACCATCTGGGGCTATGCCCACATGTTCGTCTACGACACCGGTCGCGACCTGATGGACCGTGGCATCATCCCCGCACAGAACATGCTCGCTGAGACCGCCTACATCAAGTTAGGCTGGGCCTTGGGTCAAACGCACGATCGTGAAGAGGTGAAGAACATCATGCTCACCCCCGTCAACAGCGAAATCACCCCGAGAGAGCCTTACAACGGCTATCTCGTCTATCAGGGTGGTGTACCTGAGGTGGAGGAGTTTGTTAGAAAAGTACACAAGTAATTGTAAGGACGCATAATGCGTCCGCCAAAAGCAAAAATGTTGAGCTGTAACCTTGTTACGGCTCTTTTTTTGGTTTGCGAGGGTTGGTGTGGTGGCGGGCATCTACGAATGCATATTATTGTATCATACTATTTTACAACACTATACCCGACAGCAAACGACAACAAACGACTACTGTCGACAACAAACATTTGTTCAACGGATTGGTCTTGACAAGGTTTGCATCTTTGCAGCGAAACACAAAGACACTGCATTATGGAAGCAAAGCAAACCGACAACAAAGAAATAAAAGACTTCGTCAGCGTTGAAGAACGCATCCTCAAACTTGTGAGGGAAGCCTCAGAAACGGAATGGAAAAACAATCGTTGGGTGATTCTTGGGGAACCTACTCCAAAGGAAGTAAAAAAATTGAATGCCTTGTTGGGCTGCGATGTGACTGGATTTCAACGAATGGTCGATATCTCAGCCGTGAAGCATTCGCGCAAGAAGCATCCAAACATAACCGAGGCCGACTTCTGCCTAATTCCAATGATTATTGACGCCGCAGATGATATCACACAAGGAAAATACCCTGACACAGTGGTCTATCGCAAAACGTTGGAAAAAGAATACTATTATGTGGAATGTACCCGTACAGGAAGGAAAAGGTTGGCCATGAAGACCTTCTACAAAACAAAAATTGGCGGTTAAGTGTTAACCGCCAATGTTTTTCGTCTTCCGGTGCTATCTGCTACCTTTCGGGTCGTGACGCTGTACGTCCTTAACGTGCCAGAACGACTCTGCAAAAATACAACTTTTTCAACAACCCGCAAGGAGTAAATTGATTTTTTAACGTTTTGGGCAACTCGGGATATGGATGGGTTTAGAAGAAGCAATAAGGTGTAATATGGTTTTTGATCGAATTTGACACTTTTTGAGGCCTTCGCTTTATTCCTTTTGCTTCATTTTAATACCCCATTAAAACGATGCAGGTAGATTCGCGTGAAAATTGGAAGTCATTGAATATCAAAGATTTTTGTTCCGATGTGGATTCGCGTGAAAATAAGAATCAGCCATAAAGGGTGAATCATCGGTGCGGTAATGTATGCCTTTATTGTGCAGTTTGCGGTGAATAAGCCGCAGATTTTGCGGTTTATCTGCCGCAAACCGTTTTCTTTTTCATTAACAAATTGCAAGAAAGACAACAAAGTGCCGCCTCAGCGTTTCATCTACCAAGGCTTATGTTTCTTCAGATATTTGTCTTTTTGAGGGAAGTTGTCTGAACCCCAAGCGAAATAACACATTATTCCCCTCAAATAATGAATTGAGTAAAACCGCTCCAAATATCAGCAAATAAAATTGCAAACCCCAATTATTTGTTGTACCTTTGCACCGATTTAATAAATACGTATTTTTTAACAATAAATTATTCGAATAAATTATGCAACCCTCTCACATTGAACACATTGGAATCGCCGTCACAAGCTTGGACGAGTCCATTCCTTTCTTTGAAACGCTGCTTGGCACCAAGTGCTACGCCATCGAAGAAGTCGCCGACCAGAAAGTGAAGACCGCTTTCTTACGCTGCGGCCAGACCAAAATCGAGCTTCTGGAGCCCACCAGCCCCGAAAGCACCATCGCCAAGTTCATCGAGAACAACAACGGTCGTGGTGGTATGCACCACATCGCTTTCGCAGTGGAGAACATCGAAGGTCACCTCGAAGAGGCCAAGGAACTGGGTATCCGCCTCATCGACCAAGCCCCGCGTGGCGGTGCCGAAGGCCTGAGCATCGCCTTCCTGCACCCGAAATCGACCTTTGGCGTGCTGACCGAACTGTGTGAAAACAAGAACAAATAAAAACACATATAACCATGTTAATTGAACAGAAAATCCAGGAATTGTTGGAGAAGCGCAACGAGGCCCGTCTCGGCGGTGGCCAGAAGCGCATCGACTCCCAACATGCCAAAGGTAAGATGACGGCACGCGAGCGTATCGCCATCCTGCTCGACGAAGGCAGCTTCGAAGAGACTGACATGTTCGTGACCCATCGCACCGTCGATTTCGGTCTCGACAAGCAACAGTACCTCGGCGACGGCGTCGTCACCGGTCACGGCACCATCGACGGCCGCGTCGTCTATGTCTATGCTCAAGACTTCACCGTGTTTGGCGGTGCCTTGAGTGAGACCATGTCCCTCAAGATTTGCAAGGTGATGGACCAAGCCATGAAGGTTGGCGCTCCCGTCATCGGCATCTGCGACTCGGGCGGTGCCCGTATCCAGGAAGGCTCACGTTCCCTCGCCGGCTACGCCGAGATCTTCCAGCGCAACATCAACGCTTCGGGTGTCATCCCGCAGATTTCGGCCATCTTCGGTCCCTGCGCCGGCGGTGCCGTGTATTCTCCCGCACTCACCGACTTCATCATCATGACCAATGTGGGTAGCTACATGTTCCTCACTGGCCCGAAAGTCGTGAAGACCGTTATTGGTGAAGACGTTTCGACCGACGACCTCGGTGGTGCCCGCATCCACAGCCAGAAGTCGGGCGTTGCCCACTTCGCTGCCGAAACCGAGGAGGAAGGTCTTGCCATCATCCGCAGACTCATCTCCTTCATCCCGCAGAACAACATGGAGAACGCCCCGCTCGTGGAGTGCAACGACCCCATCGACCGTATGGAGGATGCCTTGAACCAGATCATCCCCGACAACCCGAACAAGCCTTACAACGTTGGCGACATCATCAATGCCATCGTCGACAACGGCGACTTCCTCGAGATCCACAAGAACTACGCCAAGAACATCATCGTCGGCTTCGCACGCTTCGATGGTATGTCGGTCGGTATCGTGGCCAACAACCCGGCTTTCTTCGCTGGTGTGTTGGACTGCGACGCCTCGCGTAAGGGCGCCCGTTTCGTCCGCTTCTGCGACGCCTTCAACATCCCGATCGTGACCTTGGTCGACGTCCCCGGCTTCCTGCCTGGCACGGGCCAAGAGTACAACGGTATCATCGTCCACGGCGCCAAGTTGCTGTATGCATACGGCGAGTCCACCGTGCCGAAGGTCACCGTCACCCTGCGTAAGTCATACGGTGGTTCACACCTCGTGATGGGCTGCAAGCAGCTGCGCAACGACGTCAACTACGCTTGGCCGACCGCCGAGATCGCCGTCATGGGTGCCAGCGGTGCTGTCGAGGTGCTCGATGGCAAGAAGATTGCCGAAATTGAGAACCCCGAAGAGCGCGCCGAGTTCGTTGCCAAGAAGGTGGATGAATACACCAAGAAGTTCGCCAACCCGTACGAGGCTGCCAAGTTCGGTTACATCGACGATGTGATCGAGCCGCGCAACACCCGTTTCCGTGTCATCCGTGCCCTGCGTACGCTTGAGACGAAGCGCCTCGCCAACCCCGAGAAGAAACATTCGAACATCCCGCTGTAACCGTAAATCCTTGAAACGATGAACCTGTTACAAATATCATTACTGTTGGCTCACGAAGATTGGGTCTACACCAAAGGCTGGATTGTCACCATCGCTGGTTTCCTCATCGTCATCATCGCCCTCTTCATCCTCTCGACCATCTTCCGTGGTGTGGCTGCCTATTTCAAGAAGCAGGATGCCAAGAAGAACGAAGTGAAGGAGATCAAGCCTGTGACGGTGAAGCCTACGGTCAAATTGGCCGAAGGCGAGATTCCCGCCGAGGTGCAAGCCGCCATCGGTATGGCGCTCTACCTCTCGACCAACCTTCACGATGAAGAGAGCAATGTGATCACCATCGACAGAAGGGTGACTTCATGGAACGACAAAAATTACGGAGTTAGACACTGGAAACGTTAAATCGAACAATCATGAAAAAATTCAAATTCACCATTAGTGGTAAACCATACGAAGTAGAAGTCCAGAACATTGAAGGCAACATCGCCACCGTCAATGTGAATGGCACTGATTATCAAGTGGAGATGGAAGAGCAAGCCGCTCCGGTGATCGCTCCCGTGGCCCGTCCGGCCGCCAAGCCCGCCGCCAGCGCTCCTGCCCAGAGTGCCGCTCCGAAACCGGCCGCTGCCGCAGGTGGCGCCGGCTACAAGATGGCTGCTCCGCTTCCTGGAACCATCATGCAGATCTTCGTCAAGCAGGGCGACGCCGTGAAGAAGGGCGACAAGTTGCTCATGTACGAAGCCATGAAGATGGAAAACAACCTGCTGGCCGAAGCTGACGGTACCATCACCGCCATCAACTGCCGTCAGGGCGACAATGTGCTTCAAGGTGATACTTTAATCGTAATTGGATAAGGCCATGTTAAAGAAGAAAAGTATTTACAGAAGGCCCATTGTCATCCTCGGCTCCTTGGTGCTTCTGATGCTGCTCAACCTCCTGGTGGTCAACAACCCGATGTTCGCCACCAAGGTGTCGGATCTGACAGGAAAGACCGAGCAGGTCAGCGAGATGACCCCCGAGGAAAGCAATGCCCAGCTGGCTGAGATGGCCGATGCCATCGTCGCTGAAAAGACAGCCGAACTGGGCCAACAGATCGAGAACCTGAACCAACGCGTGACCACGCTGGAAAGCAAGAATGCCAAACATCATGTGGCCGCCAAGGAAGAAGTCAAAGAGATGTCGACGAAAGACCGACTGAAAGAAGGTCTTCGCAACTTCTGGCTGCTCACGGGCTTCCGCAACTGCAAGCTCGGCAACATCATCATGATTTTGGTGGGTATCCTCTTCATCTTCCTGGCCATCCGCTTCGAGTTCGAGCCCATGCTACTCATCCCGATTGGCACGGGTATTATCGTTGGCAACATCCCGTTCTTCCAAGGAACGGGTATCAGCTTCGCAGATGCCATGGCTAACCTGCAAGGGATGATAGATGCGGGGACGCTCAACTTCGACTTGGACACCGCTAAAGCCATGTTGGTCGCCGTCTTTGGCGACAACCCAGGCGACAAACATCTGGTGTTGAGCGATGCCCTTAAGTCAGTTGAGCATCTCAATATGGCCGACTATGGTCTGACCAACCACGACATCGAAGGCGTGAAAGGCTTCATGACCAGCATCTTCCAAAGCGGCGAGTTGAACCTCCAGACGGGTCTCTACCAGAAAGGCAGTGTGTTGAACTACCTCTACTTCGGTGTGACCTCGGGTGTGTATCCACCGTTGATCTTCCTGGGCATCGGCGCCATGACCGACTTCTCGTCGCTCATCGCCAACCCGAAGCTGATGATCCTCGGTGCCGCCGCCCAGCTCGGTGTGTTCCTGACCTTCATCGGTGCCCTTTACCTCGGCTTCAACCTGCGTGAGGCTGGCGCTATCGGTATCATCGGTGGTGCCGACGGTCCTACCGCCATCTTCCTGTCCTCACGTCTGGCCAACGGCATGAACGGCACGCGCAACCTCATCGGACCTATCGCTATTGCGGCCTACTCGTATATGGCCTTGGTGCCCGTGATTCAGCCGCCTATCATCCGTTTGCTGACCTCGAAAAAAGAGCGTATGATCAAGATGGCCGCCCCGCGCATGGTGAACAAGACCGAAAAGATCATGTTCCCCATCGTCGGCCTCATCCTGACCACCTTCATCAGCCCCACGGCCCTGCCGCTGTTGGGTATGCTGTTCTTCGGCAATATCATCAAGGAGTCGGGCGTGGTGAAGCGTCTGCAGAACACCGCCTCCAACCCGTTGATTGACATCGTGACCATCGTCTTGGGTCTCACCGTGGGTGCCTCCACCCAGGCCTCCGTGTTCCTCACTGCAAGCTCCATCAAGATCTTCGCCTTGGGTGCTGCCTCGTTCTGCGTGGCCACCGCTGGCGGTCTGCTGGGTGCCAAGTTGATGAACCTCTTCCTGAAGGAGAAGATCAACCCGATGATCGGTGCCGCTGGTGTTTCGGCCGTGCCCGACAGCGCCCGCGTCGTCGAAGTGGAAGGTCAGAAGTACGACCCGTCGAACCACCTGCTCATGCACGCCATGGCCCCGAACGTCTCTGGCGTTATCGGCTCGGCAGTGGCAGCTGGTGTGATGATGTCGTTCTTGATGATGTAATCCCTAGAGGGAGTCGCGTGCGACTCCCTCTTTATTTAATAACCCATTTTAAACTTAAAACTAATGAAAAAAGCATTTTTACTAACGGTTTTGTTGGCGGTCTTTTTCGGCACTGCCAATGCGCAATTGTTTGATTTTTCACGAAATAGGAGCGACGTCACCATCGGCTTGAACCTCGGTGCGGTAGGCTATCATTTTGATGGCCAAATCGACAAGACCTATGTTGGTTTTGGCGGTGGTGTAAGTGCTTCTTTGATGGGCGTTTATGTCGACTTTATCTACCAGTCGCCCGAGCACCGTTGGGGCAATAAAATCACCCCGGACATGTATTATGACCATACGGCACTCACCATTAATGCAGGCTATAAAATTCCCGTCTTATCTTGGCTGAACGTCACCCCTTTGATTGGCTACAGCAATGAAACCGAAGGTTGGACGGATTGCGGCACTATCAATGTGGATTACGAAAACCATTCCGTTTATCATGATTATGACGTAGAAAACCGCTATAACCACTTCAACTACGGTCTTGGCCTTTCAGTGAAGCCTATCGAATGGCTCGAAATCGGTGGTGTTTGCACCGCCCATGCCGTCTATGGAAATATTTCCTTGAATTTAATGAAGCTCGATATGTAATCACAAATCCAACAAGGGCTAACCCTTATTGAACAGAAAGGCAGAGTTTTTTTTCTTTGCCTTTCTTTTTTTTCTATTTTTGTGCTGATAAAACTCAAACAGATGAAACGTCTCTTACTCATACTTCTATTAAGTTTGGCATTACTGCCATCATGGGCTCAAATCAACAACAATAACAATCCGTCTCGCCTGAAGGTGGGCGTTGTGCTTGGTGGTGGCGGCGCCAAAGGCGCTTCCCATATCGGTGCACTGAAATACATTGAGGAATTAGGGATTCCTGTCGATTATGTGGCAGGCACCAGCATGGGGTCCATCATCGGTGGCTTCTATGCCATGGGATATTCGCCTGAGGAGCTCACACAAATGATTAGCGGCATTGACTGGTCGGAATATATCGGCAACAAGATTGACCGTCCCTTTATGTCGGAAGAGGCAAGGCAGCGCAACAGCACTTTGCTGCTTCAAGTGCCCTTTAGCCTTGATAGCCTCTTTGAAAACGACCCCAACTCTACCTTTATCAGTCAGTTGCCGAGTGCATACGTCAACAACAGCTCTTTGATCAACTTGTTCAATAACCTTTGTGTAGGCTATCAAGAAGAGATGGATTTCAACAAATTGCCCATTCCTTTTGCATGTGTGGCTACCGACATGATTACGGGCAACGAAGTGGTGCTACGGAGAGGCAGTGTGCCTACTGCAATGCGTGCCAGCATGGCTATTCCCGGTGTGTTTTCACCTGTCATAATAGGTGACAAAGTGTTGGTTGACGGCGGCTTGGTGAACAACTTCCCTGCCGATGTGCTGCGCGAGATGGGAGCCGACATCATCATTGGCGTAGAAGTCACGTCCACTAAGGATGTCACAGCCAGCGATTTGAAGTCATTGCCCCAAGTGTTTGCCCGTTTGGTCACCAACAGCACGAGTTCAAAACGAAAGGAAAACCGCGAGATGTGCGCTGTGCATATCGTCCCCGACGTCAGTGGCTTTGGCATGCTGAGTTTCACACCAGAGGCTATCGACACTTTGGTGGGTAGGGGCTATAAACGAGCAAGCGAGTTCCACGACCAGCTCCTTGCCATTAAACAAGCCGTTGACGCCTCGGCAGGGCATCCTGTTAGTAAGACACTCCATGCCCCTCATGCCAAGAACCTTGCTAAAGAGTCGGTGAAGATCAAGTCCATCACCATCAACAATGTGAATGACCGTGACTGCCGTTGGCTCATCCGTAAAGGCGGGTTGGAAGTGGGCAACAGTTATTCTGAACAAGATATCGAACGCGCCATGAACGTGTATCGTGGCACGGGATGTTTTGACGAAGTCACCTATCAAGTCAAAGAAAATGATTCCCTCCATTTAGGCTCTGGCCTTTCGGATGCATATAACCTGACGATCAATATGAAGCCCGCTAAGCCGCATTTCTTTGGTTTGGGCATACGCTACGACACCGAGGAAGGCGCAGCTTTGTTGCTTAATGTGGGTTTGAACGAGAAGAAATTTAATGGTTCAAAGCTCAATTTATCTGCAAAGTTGAGCTATAACCCGAGAATCAACCTCAGATACACCTATTCGCGCTCTTCGTTTGCTAAATTCAATGTGTCCGCCGACTATCGGAACGAACATTTCCGTTCAAGAGGAGTGCATGACAAGTATGTCAACTTACATTACCAGCAAATGAAGGCTAATGCCTATATTTCAGAGTTTCACTTGCTCAATATCAGCACTAAAGTCGGCGCCTCATTCGTCCATACAACATACGACAAAACTTCATTCTTGAGTAGTGCTTTCGACTCTATCTATTACGTGAACAACGATATGGTTTCACCTTTCATTACATTCCAATATGACAACTTGGATGACCCATATTTTGCTAACCATGGCATACTGTCGACCATAGGAAGCCATTATTATTACATGACTTCAACCAAGCAAAAATATATGGATATTAGCTATGCCTTCCAAGCCTATATCACACCATATAACGGACGGTTCACCATTATTCCCCAGCTATATGGCCGCTATATAGCCAACATCGATAATAAAGAGTCCAGCGTTCAATATTACAATTTGAGGAATGTTTGCGGTGGAGAAATTGCCGGACGCCACTTTGAAAACCAAATGCCTTTTATCGGCCTGACGAGCGTTGACGATTTTTCTATTGACCTGTCACATAATGCAAGTATTCTTCGTTGTGATTTGCGTTACAATTTCTACGGCAAGCATTACCTGACGGCGATGTATAATGCCTCAATGCCGTGGGGAATGTTGGGTACTGGAGGAATGAATTTTACCGATATATTCCATTTCGTGGCACAAGGTGCAGGACTGAAGTACTCCTTTAATAGTCTTTTAGGGCCAGTTTCACTAACTGCTCATTGGTTCAACAGCGATGATACTAACCATTTTGGGGCCTATTTCTCATTCGGTTACACCTTCTGATACGCCGTTTGCCAACATAAACTGACGGATTTCATCGGCATGCCGCCCACGGATAATCACATGGTGATTGCCGATGGAATGTTGCAGCAGATAAGGCTTCAGGTTTACATTGAGCGTGATCTGCGTACGGCAGAAATGGTTACTGTATGGGGCCTCGATGGCCTTCGTTTCGGTAACGAAATAACGGTCAAGGTTTGGGCCGCCCCATTTGAATAAGGTGTAGTCAGTAAGTGGCATCAACCCTTGGATGGCGACGCCGATGCCCGACTCGAAATGCGATCGGACGATGGTCTCATCACACATCGTGAGCGGAATGGTGCAGTGTGCCAACATGGAGGTTTCATCAGTAAGTTGCGAAGGATTGGCCATGAAGGCCACCTCGCCGCACAAACGCTTGGCCAGATACATGCTCATCAGTGTCTGCATATCACCTTCGCAGCCTGCCACGATGCCCTCATCATTGAGCAGAGCCAACGCCAGACAACTCGTCGTGCCGCAGGCTTTCACAATATCGAAGCAGCGGATGGTCATGGCGTCAAGGCGTTCCTCTTGGCAGATGCGTTTGATGGCCAAATAGGCCTTGGCAGCTTCCAGTATATCGGCATCCGAAGGCTCCACAACACCTTTGGCGCGTTTCAACATGGCCTGCGCCACCTCCTCGGCCTCGGTTTGCGAAATGGTTTTGATGCCCTCAATGAGGCGTTGCAAATCAATGTCAACGGTCTCAATGCCATAGCGTTGCAGCAAGAAATCGCGGTCCACGCCGCTGGCAATCAACCAATCAGAGGGTTGACCGAACAACCCGATTCTGCCTTGTAGAGACGGTGTGCACACCGTCTCTACCACGGCCGATATAATATCATCATTCGTCCCATGCAAAATCTTTCCTTCCACCCCGATATTGCCTAAATAGGTCAATATTTCCAATGCCGCAGCCAACGAATTGTTGCGCCCGTCGGCAATCATCGTGATGGTTTTTGGGCGCGACGGTCCGCACATCGTTTCAACGTCGATGGCCGACCAGATGCGTTTGAACAGGTTTTCCACGCCACCTGTGGCAATCATAAATGCATCGGGTAACATTTTTTGTAGAGACGGTGTGCACACCGTCTCTACATTTTCGTCACCAATGATATTGATTTCCGCATTACATTCATTTTCCAACCGTTGAATCAATTCGGCATATTCGTTCCTGACGAAATCATCATTCTGGAACGAGGAACGAAGGATGATTATTTTCATGGGGTATGCGTCTTTATGCCCTTTGTCCTCATTGCGGGCTTGACCCGCAATCCCTCGTGCTTTTGGATGACGATTCTGCACGAGGGATGGCGGATGTTCCTCCGCCATGAGGACAAGAGGCGTAAGGGTGTCTTTTTTAGTTTAATGCTTCACCACAAACCGCAAAGTCTGTTCGCCAGCCTTGACGACATACAAGCCGTTCTCATAACCAGCGGTGCTGATGCGGAGCTCGTTTCCGTTGGCCTCGAATTCATCCACCTTCTGGCCGAGGGCGTTGTAGACACGCACCGTGCCGAGGTTTTCGCTCTTCAAGGTCACGAAATCATTGGCTGGGTTAGGGTAAACCACGATGGTCGGGCCGTCATTCTGGCTTACGCCGTCTTCGCAATCATGCTGTTCGTATTCTTCAGCTTCCATGGCTTGAATGATGTATTCCAGCGAGGGCGGATAGATGTCGCGGTTGGCGAAGGTGTGGTCGGGACGGATGAGCATGATGGTGGGATAGTAACCCACAGGGATGTCTTGTGCAATCTGATTACCGCCACCGTCGCGGCTGATGGTGGGATACTCCACACCGAATTGGTCGACCCAAGCATGGCACTCGTCGTCATGACCGTTGGGCGAGATTTCCATGAAGAACACATCGTTTTGGTTGCATCCGTAGAGACGGTAGGCTTCAACGACATCAGCCATGGGAGTTTCGCTGTACGGGTCGCCAGTAAGGAAGAAGTTGATCAGCACGGCCTGACCGGCGTCGAGGATATCGTAAAGATGGATTTCGTTGCCGTCGATGTCGATGGCGGTGAAGTCGGGCATGATCTCAGAGGGGCCACTAGGTGTGGTGGTGACAGGCTCTTGTACGACCTCGCCAAGGTTGCCGTCGATGTCGGCAGGCACGGCATAAATCACGTATTCCGTGTCAGGCGTCAAGTCGCTGAAGGTATTGGAAATGATGTCGGAGCCAGGCATGCCGTAAGTCCAGAGGTATTCGGGGAGGTCGAGACCTGCGATGCCCATCCATTCCTGGATCTCGGCTTCGGTGGCCAAAGTATAGGCATAGGAGGCGCAATCCGCGTTGGGCGTGAAGGTAGCTGTAACCTCGGTCTCCAGCACTTGGTCAACGGTGATGCTCACCTGCGGATCGTAGCTCGGTGTGTTGCAGTCGTGCTGTTGCAGGCCGAGTTGTTCCAAAGCGTTGATGACCGTTTGGGCATTGTTGATGGGCCACAGGTCTTGGATGACGATGGAACGATCGGGGGCAATAACGATGAGCGTGGGATAGGCACCGATTTGATACTGGCTGCAAATGGAGGTGCCACCAGCCTGTCCACTGATGGTGGGGTACTCCACGCCGTAGGTGTTCACCCAATTGAGGCAGGCGGCATCACTGTCGCCCGTGGCGATTTCCATATAGAACACATCATGCATGTTGCAACCCATGGCATAGTAGGATTCCACCACTTTTGGTGTCGCCTGCTGGCAAGGGCCGCAGGTGGTGAAGAAGAAGTCGATAAGCACATACTGGCCACCGTCAAGGATGTCGAACAGGTGGACTTCGGTGCCGTGAACGTCAGTAGCCGTGAAGTCGACGGCTTGTGTGAGCGGACATTGCGCTTTCAGGCCGAAACCAAAGGCCAGCGCGAGGATAAGGGTAAATAGTTTTTTCATAATGAATGGTATTAATTTATTGTGATTCCGATGCAAAAGTAAAAAAAACTCTAAACTCTCAACTAATTATCACGATAATCCTTCTTCTTCTCATACTTCAAGTCCTTCAAGGCCTGCGCCTTCACGTTGATGGTGAAGTTCCAGCTCTTATAGCTGCCAATAGGAATCCAGTTGAAGCGCATCTCCCAACAGTGCAGATCGCGGTAGACACTGATATTCGTGTAAGTGATGTTGTTTTTCACGAAATCCCAGCCCGTCGAGAAGGTCACCTTCCACTTAGGCGTGATGCTGATATCACCATTGAGTCCGATGGTGTGCACATAGCTGTTGGTGGCGATGCCCATGAAGGCGGCGTAGGCGATTGAAGTCGTGTATGTCAGATTATAACTCACCGAGAGCGACCATGGTGTGGTCCAGTCAATGTAGGCATTGGGATTGCCTAGGATTTCGTTCAATTCATCGGGGTCGAAATTGCCCGACTTCTTGGCGTTTTCGTTGATTTCGTCACGCAAAGCCTGACTACCTTTCTTGCCTTGCAGCTTCTTGAGGTCGTTCTGGTTGAAGGAGTAGCTCAAACTGAACCTCCACGAGGAACCAGTCTTGCGGAACAAACGACCGTTGTCAATGACTTCGAAGCGGTTGATGCGTCGTCCCAACGAGTCGGCAGCATAAGGATCCCATGAGCTGCTGTAGTTGATACCCAGCTTCTTGAACAATGTGGTGCGTCCACTGATCGACACAGGCGAGAAGTTGACCGAGTCCTTGGTCACGTCGTAGTTGCCCGAAATGCTGAACGACTCCAAAACCGGGATTTTCTTGATGCCCGTGATGGTGTCTGAACTCGAGGGCACTTTGATTTCCAGGTTGTTGCCAAAGCTATAGGTGAGCAAGCCCTGCTGGTTTTGCGACGGCGTGCCATAGAGCGCCCTTTCGTATTTGTTGTATACCTGCTCCTTTCCGTCGCCATCGACATAGGTGCCGTAGACGCCCCATCGCGGGTCGCTGAAGTCGGGACGGTAGGTGAAACCGATGGTGGGGGTGAACACATGACGGATGGCGCGGATGGGACCATTGGCGAAGTTGACCATACCATAGATCTTGGTGGTGAGGTTGGTGCTCGCGTTGAAGTCCACCAAATTACGGAAACCATGGATGGTGTCCATCTGAAGATGTCCCGTCGAGTCGCTATCTTGAATCCATTGGCGTTCGACACGCTTGAAATACATATAATCGTTGAAGGTCAAGTTGTTGGTCCACGAGAAGTGCTTGAACAACTTGATGGTGGCGCTGATGGGCACCCTGTGCGAGATACCTGTTTGCACATGGTCGCGTATCATCGTTCGGGCCCAACCGCCAAAGTCATCGGTGAAGCCGCGGAAGAGCGCGGTGTCCACATCGTTGATGTAGGCCTTGCCGTTCATGGTATAGCCCATGCTCAGGCTTTGGTACCAGCGTTTCTTGCCTGCCTTGCCGACATTCTTAAGAGGATAGAAGGTGTTGACAGTTAAGGTCATCTCGGGCAACGAAGCCGTCACCTGACGCGTCAACGTGTTTTGGCTGTGGCTGGCATTGAGGGTGAGGTAGACCTTACCGCCGAAGTTGGTCTGGTAGGCAATACTCGACCTGAAGGTGTTGCTCAGCTGGTCGGCGGTCGTCGTGGCGTTGTATTTGTTGAAGTTGGAGCTCACGATGTTCACATCAGCCGAGAAGTTGCGCCGCGGATGGGCCTTGGGGTCTTGTTTGTGAGTCCAGTGGATCTTGAAGTCGGTGCTCTCCTGATAGTCGGCAGCGCCTTTGGTGCCGATTTTATTCACGGCAAAACCCAAGGCCATCGAACCGTTGAAACGATAGCGTTTGTTGTAGCGGAAGGTCGGCTTGATGCCCCATGAGCCACGGGTGTAGATGTCGCCCAAGACCTGCAAGTCGTAGTTGTCGTTGATGGCCCAATAATAGCCGCCGTTCTCAAGATAGAAACCTCGGTTGGCCGACTCGCCGTAGGTGGGGATGACCAAGCCCGACTTCTTGCCTTTCGTGTTGGGGATGATGGCAAAAGGCAATGCCAGCGGCAAGGGAATGTCGGAGATGGTCATATAAATCGGGCCGGTGACAATCTTGTCGTCGGGAATGACCTTGGCCTTGGTGAACTTGAACTGGTAGTGCGGATGGTCTTTCAGGTCGCAAGTGGTGTAGCCGCCCGTGCGGATGTTGATGCTGTTGTCGTCCATGCGCTTGATGCGCTCGCCGTGCAGGTATCCCCCACTCTCTTCGGTCCACACCTTGGTGATGATGCCTTTCTTCGACTTGAAGTTGTATTGCATCTCCATGGCCTCGAAGGTCGACTCACCCTGCTTGAAGACGGGGCGACCTTGAATCTTGCCCAACGAGTCGGCAACGCCACGGGCGGTACAGGTGCTGATCTCAAGGTCAAACTCCAGATAATCGGCTTCAAGTGTGATGTCGTCGTATTGGGCTTTGGCCTTACCGTAATAGTAGATCTTCTTGTTGTTCATGTCGCGATACGACGAATCGGCGGCCGAGCAAACCACCTTGGTCTCGATGGCCGACTCCGAACGTCGGGGCTCAATGCGCTGAGGTTTTACCTTTTTCAAAGAATCATTATGCAGAGTGTCGACTTGAAGACTGTCAAGAGGAAGCTTCAATGAATCGGAAAGCGCAATGCTATCGGTCGGAAAACCCAAAGAATCAACAACGTGAAACGCAGTGGAGTCAGGTTGAAGGGTGTCCGAAACAAGAGTAATCGTATCAACAATGCGTTCGACAACCTTCGTGGTGGTATCCACCGCCGTTGGTTCGAAATCATGCTTATCTTTCTCAGTATGAGACAATTGTTTGCACCCAAACAACAACACGACCATGGCAGCGAGCATAGAAAAGGCCGCCTTATGAAAATATTTCATATATGTCGTGCGTTCTATCAACGTGAAAACGATTACTTTTGTGCAATGAAATACGCTGCAAAGATAGTTTTTCTTCGCGCATTAATAAACGAACTCAACATGATAGAACGAAAGATTTCTCGATTTGGTGTTTTTTTCCTCATTTTTCTGCTCCCTTTGAGCGTCTTTGCACAGAAGGGCGAAAAGATCCAGACCATCGTCATCGACGCGGGACATGGCGGCAAGGATACGGGTGCCTTGGGCAAGGTGACCACCGAGAAGGCGCTGAATCTGGCCGTCGCGCTCAAGTTTGGGGCGTATATCGAAGAAAACCTACCCGACGTGAAGGTGATCTACACCCGTAAGACAGATAAGTTCGTCGAGCTGAGTGAGCGTGCTGCCATCGCCAATCGTAACAATGCCGACGTGTTCGTCTCCATCCACTGCAACTCCACGGGAACACCGAATTCGGCATACGGTGCCGAGACCTTCGTCATGGGTGAGTCGAAAAACGAAAAAAACCTTGAGGTGGCCAAAAAGGAAAATGCCGCCATCTTGTTGGAGGACAACACCGACGCTTACGACAACTTCGACCCCAACAGCACCGAAGCCTATATCCTCTTCTCGCTTTCGCAAAGCCTCTACCAAAGCCAAAGCCTCGACTTGGCCGACAAGGTTCAAAAACAGTTTGCCAGCAAAGGTCGCCACAATCGCGGTGTGCAGCAGGCTGGTTTCCTGGTACTTTGGAAGACCTCCATGCCGAGCATTCTAGTGGAGCTAGGCTTCATCAACCATGCCAAGGAAGAGCAGTTCCTCAACTCCGAGAAAGGCCAGACCCAGCTGGCCTTGGCACTCTATCGCGCCTTCGAGGAATACAAGCGCGAGTTTGAGGCGGAGAACAGCACGACCAGTAAACCCGTTGTCAACGAAAAGAAAGAGAAAACCGAGAAAACCGAAAACAACAACGTAGGCAACACGTATTTCACCGTGCAGTTTGCCAGCCGCGACAAAAAAGTGGCTTCCCCCGACAAGACCTTCAGCGGTGTGAAAGAAGTCGACGTCTATGAGTACAACGGTGCTTTCCGCTACGTCTCAGGCAAGTTTACCAGCAAGGATGCTGCCATGAAACGCCAATCCGAGGTGCGCGCCTTGGGCTACAAGGATGCCTTTGTCATCGCCTTCGTCAACGGCGAGCGTGGCACGATCAAACAGGCTGAAGAGGCGCTGAAGAAATAGTTTTTTGCTCATCGAAGGCCTCCTCTGTGGCTTATTTTATTACCGTGACGCGCTCCGTTTGCGAAACTCCCATTGCATTGGTAATCCGCAGCAGGTAAACCCTTTGCGGCAGGTCTGCAACGGGGATTTCATTCGTGTTTCGCATAGTCTTCACCATCTGGCCAAGGGCATTATAAACTTGTACCTCAGTAACTTCAGCACCATCTATTGTAACCTTCTCCCAAGCAGGATTGGGATAAATAGTCAACAAGCTTTCCGGCTTTTCGGTCAAGCCCACACAATTCGAATAATAGAATGTGGTGGTATAGCCATCGTCGTTTGCACGCAACTCCCAATCCAGCAACTTGTTATGGATGGGCAGCTCGTCGTCCCAAACCATCCAGATACCCGCGGTGGTTTCCACCGGCACCGAAAGGTCGTAATTGTAGGTCATTGTGCTTTCCAGTTCCCAATCCCTTAAATCGTCGTTGTGGTAACTCGCTGAAGAATAGCAATTCCCGTTGGCATCATAATAATATTCAGTCATATAGGTATAAACCCAGTCGTCAAGCTCATAGATGGTCGATGTGGTTTCTGTATGCCGGTTGCCAGCTTCATCATATTCGTATTCAACCTTCCAACTCGCTGTCCAGTCGCCTTCCCAATTGCTTTGTAACTGTTCTCGGCAGAGACCTTCGGCGTTGTAGTAGTAATCGTTTCTTGTGAGTGGATTCCAGCTGTTCTCGCCATGATAATAATAGATGTCGTTCTGAAGTTTCCCATCCTCGTATTCCCATGTCATCTTGTTTTCCGCTACCCAATCCTCTTCAACAGCATAACCTATCGATAGCACCATGTGACCGTCTGCATCGTATTCGTAGGTGTATTTGCCGATGGCAATCCACTCATCACCATCAAGTTCGTATTCATATTCATCTGAGATCCATTCGCCATTCTCATATAGGAATACTGATTTACTGGCATGGCCTTCGGTGCTATCCATGATCATCGTGATACGGTCTTGCTCATCATAAGCATACTTCTCGGTATAGTCGTGCATCCAACCGTCATCAAACCAGTAATAGTCGATTTTCACGCAGTTGAAGCGCTCGTCATATTCAAACACACTTTTTTGGAAGTCACCATAAACGCTATCTAGTTGCTCACTGAAGGTGTTGGCATAACGGTTCCATTTTTCAACCTGGTTGATTTTGCTTTGCATCTGTTTGAGCAATTCCTGTCCATCTCTGGTTTGTTGTGCAAAGGCTGACACCATGCAGCACATGGAAACTACAAATAATACTATTTTTCTCATTGTTGTTATCATTATTTAATGTTATCAGTTTATCTAAACATCTCATCCTTCAGAATAAGGGTGTAAGTCCTGTCTTTTTCCGTCTCGCCTTCGGGGGTGCAACTCCACGCTTCGCGGGTGAAGAAATAGCGTTGTGCATCCGTGGCGTTCTCATCGTGGCGGTAGGTGATGGTTGAGGCGCCGTCGGAACGGCGGGTCAGCATCACGCTGTCGTAATCATTACACAAACTGGCGAAAGCCTGCTCTACTGAAATGGCGACAGAAGGACCGCCCATAGAGCCCACAAAACTTACTGTTACGTGATCCATGGTTTGCTCCCATTCCTGACCTGGCCGATTGGTGTATGGCGTTGTCATATTGACCACCCCAGTACCTTGCCACCCTACAAAATCAATGGTGTCATTGATGGGGTTTTCGACGTTAAAATAGACATCCACAAAATACTCGCACGAAGTCAAGCAAGGAAGGGCGAAAGTCATTGCCGCCAAAAACACCAGCAGCGTTCCGAATCTGAATTTTCTGTTGTTCATAATACTGTAATTTAAGGTTAATTATTCGTTTTGAATTCCATGCCGCAAAAGTATAGCAAATTTTTGCTGTTTTTTCAAGTTCAAAGGCCATTACAAACATTTGCAAAGCCACTTCGTTGTTTTACAACACATTGCAGTTCCAGATTACAACATTTCATTTGTCGCTCTCCCACCTACTCATCCCACCATTTAGCACTTTCCACCGCATCATCCGCTCGTAGAAAGCTTTTATCGTGTCTTCCTTTGTGGTGTCCACTTCGGCTTTCGCTTGTTCGGCTGAAGGCATCGTGCCCACTTCGTGTTTCTTCTGATGGCATCCCGCCAGCAGCAGGGCGGCCAAAGCAACCACTGTTGCCACGAGAATCTTGGATGAAGGCGAATTTTTCATGGCTTATCTTATAACCGTAATGCGTTCTGTTTGCGAAACTCCCTTTGCATCCATAATCCGCAACAGGTAAACGCCCTCCGTCAAGTTTGAGACATTGATTTCATTTGAGTTTCGCACCGTCTTCACCAACTGTCCAAGGGCATTGTAAACCTGCACTTCAGCGACCTCAATGCCATCTATCGTCACCTTCTCCCTAGCAGGATTGGGATAGCAAGTCACTTGAACAAGGCTCGTTTCTTCCTCATTCACCGACATCAAATCGTCCTCGATGAAGTTGGTGAACTCGTTCCAATAAGGCGCACTCTGATAGTCGGCAAGCGTCCCGACAAGGATGTGGACGGGAATGTCTTTATTCACACCATAAAAGGCATTGTACCAAGCCGTTGGCGGAATCTCGCAATGGACTTTCATGCAATTCAGCCTATCGCAATATTGGAAAACACCCGATTGTATGGTATCGACTTGCGAACCGATTTCAAGTTGCTCCAAGCGGCCACAATCCCAAAACAGGTCCCATTCGATGGTTTTTAACGATTCGGGAAGGTGGATTTCCTTGAATCTTGTACGGGCAAACGCATGATCGCCAATGGAGAAAACGCCATCTGGAACATACAGATTTCCAGTGAAATAAGTAGTGTAAAATGCATATTTACCGATATGTTGTAAATTTTCGGGAAGCGTCAAAGTGCCTGTAAATGTGGCATATTTGAAAGCCTCATCCTCAATAGAAATAACAGATTGTGGAATGACAAGTTGGCCTTGGTTCTCAACGGCTAAAAAAGCCCTTTCTCCAATGACAATAATGTCTTCCGGGATGACGGTCGTTTTCGTGCCTTGAATCAGTTTCTTGGTCTCTCGTTCAATAATGGCGTTGCTTTCAGAATAATAGACGGGGTTGTTCTCATCCACTTCCAAAGTCACGAGTTTAGAACAGGCCCAGATGAAACCAGGACCCAGATAAGTAACCGATTCAGGAATTCTGAAAGCCGTGATTTTCCAAAAACTGGAAAAGGCATACGATCCTATGGAAACTACTGAATTGGGGATATTAATCTCGCCAGTGATACTCATGCAGCCGTTGAATGCCCAGTCGCCAATGAACACCACGAGATCAGGAATCACCAAATTGCCAGTAAATTGAGAGCATCCGTCGAAAGCATAACTGCCGATGTAAGTCACCGTACTCGGAATCACCAAAGAACCTGTCATTCCGCCACATCCCCTAAAGGCTCCGTCATCAATACTAGTAACGATGTAGGTTTGCCCTTCGTAAGTCACTTCCGATGGAAAAACGATGTTGCCTGCGGGTTCCTCGAAGCCGTCCCAATAATCCAAGGTGACATAACTATAAGGAGCAGGATGCGTCAAGGTCACCTCGTGATTAATGGAGTCTGTAATGATGTAATACAGGGTTTGTCCCGTTTCACACTCGGTGCTGAAATCATAACCATCCCAAGGGTTGGATTGGCCAAAGGTTGTTGCCGCCATCACCATCAGGCAGCAAATCATCATAAATCGTTTTGTCGTTTTCATAACTATTAGGTTTAGAAATTTTCGGCAAAACTACACCAACATCCCCCCACCTGTCAAGAAAAACAATGTGCGGATTTGTGCGGGTTTTTGGCTATCGTACCGATAATCAATTAGATGCAGATTCCTCAAAGTGCCATCAAATTCATTTCTTCACGAATTTGACGATACAGTCGATGCAGATGGGAAGCGAGGTAACTTCATCGATAAACACATTGGCGGGGTGCATATCCTCCAATGCAATGCGTTCCGATATGTAGTTTACTCCCTGTCCTTCCCGATTGTCACGGAATCCTTTTTCGGCTGCAAGTTTGTCGATTTCTTCCTTTGAGGCAAGACGCTGACAACGGACGTATGGCTGCGTAAGAATCACACGGAAAAGTCCGTCCGAATCGCGCGTGAAGCCGATGACGTGCATGGCTGTTTCAGGGAAGATGTAATTGTGTAGCGCAATGGCATCAAGAGCCTTTTGGGTGGTGGAATAGATGGAGGCCCGTTCTTTCAAAACTGCGGGCGAACCCTCTCTATAATAAACTTTCGCTTCCGCTCCTTCGGCTATCATGGGGCCGAATCCTTTTCGGACAATATCATCCGACGATTCTACCCAAAGGCGAGCAGCCTTTGCCCATTGCTCAATGAGTTTTTCTTGCAATTCGTCTATTTCCCAGTTGCTTGGGCTTTTTTGGCCGCTTCCAGCATGGCCACTTGCTGTAAGGCTTCTTTCAGCGTAGCTTGCGACGAGGGTCGCCCCGATGAGAGCCGAGCCTGCCTTGCAGACTCCTGAATGCTCTCGAAGATTAAATCGAGGAAGGTCTGTGGATCCATCTTCTATCTGGTTTACAAGTTCATCGATGATATGAAGTGTTGATTGTGTGAAGCCGTCATTAGCAATTGCCTCATATAGGTCTTGAAAGCACTTCATCGTTTTTCATTTGTGCAAAAATACACATTATTTCCAAAACCTCAAAAAACAATGTGCGGATTTGTGCGGATTTTTGGCTATCGTCCCTAAAATCAATTAGATGCAGATTTGTTGGAAAAACTTCGAAGCGTTGCGGAAAGCGGTTCCTCGCTGCCGAAAATGGCTTTCAGTTTGCGGCTACGCTCGCTCACGGTGTTGTAGGCGCGCTGCATCAGGGCGGAGATGTCGGCATCCGAAAGCCCGAGCAGATAAAGGCAGCAATAGTCAAGATCGCCCTTAGTGAGGTTGGGATAGGCCTTGGCCAAACGAATGGTGAACTGGTTGAAGTGGCGGTCGGCAGCCTCGCGCAAGGCCATCACCTGCTCCTTGCCCAAGGCATAGTCCTGGTATAGCTTGCAGTCCATCTGCGCCTTGAACTGTCCTTCATTCACCCGCTCCATAATGAGGCGACAGATAGGCTCATCGGTGAACGACACCGCTTGCGCCTCCTGTTTCGGCACACCATTGCCCGCCTGTTGCCGCATCTGGTCCTTCAGCTCGCGCAGTTCCTGATTGCTCCGTTTCAGCCTTCCCGAAATTGAGGCTTTCTCCAAGCGGTGCGCCTCTTGCACGGCTTCCATCTGTTGGCTCGCCGCGTCGCGCTGCTGCTTCATCTTGCGCCTAATCAGCAACCAAGCCAACAGCGCCGCCACCGCAACCAGAACGCTCACCACAACGATCATCCTGTTCCTCCGCAGCCGCGCCGCCTGCTGTCTCTCGGCCTCGGCTCGCTCTTGCTCCCACTGCAAATGCTGCTTAAACAGCTCGTTGAGTTGTGAGACTTGTGCGTTGCTTTCCGCTTGAGAAACTGCATTTTCCACTTGATATACAGCATATTGGGTAGCCATTAGTGTATCACCTCGGCTTTGGTAAATGTCGTGTAAAAATCTGGCGGCAGATCTTTTCATTGCAGCATCACCTTTGTTTTCAAATACTTGAGTAAAGTAGACCAATGCAGAATCATATTGATTGGTTAAATAATAAATGTTTGCAATGGTATTATATCGCGTCAACTTTTCGTCTTCAGTAGGTGATTGAACCGCCATACGTTTCAAATCATTTACAGGTTCTTCGCCGCCTCTGTTTTCATCAAAATAAACAACGGCTGATAACGAAATCAAATCCCTGTAAATCATATTGTTTGTATCGTACAACAGCCTCAAGGACTCGTCGAGACAATACTTGGCACTATCCAATTGGTTTATTTTGTAGTATTGTTTTGTAAGGAGACTCCACGTTTTGGCCGTGCCATTAGGAGAGGTTGGCTCTATACTATTGAAAATGAGGGCTTTCTTGTAACAAATAATGGCGGGTTCCTGCATATATTGTTTCGAAAACAAATCACCAAGCCGCCCGTATGTCAACGCCATAAACCGAGGCAGGTGGGCTATTGGTAGAGACGGTGTGCACACCGTCTCTACATTCGGGAAATGCGTCTCCACCATCTCCAGCGCCTTCAGATACTCCCCGCAAGCCGCCACCACGCTGTCGTGTTCATAATATCCCACACCATTCATATAATGGGCGCGAGCGGATAGGAAAACAATGTTGTCGTTTTGGTTGGGAGATTGCGGATCAAGTCCGCAATGACGCCTAGAAGCGTGAGGAATGTCGTTCAGGGTGAAGGTTAGGCTGTCGAAATACGTCACGGCCTGCAATAATTCCGTGCGGCTGGTTTGGGCGTAATCGTTCTTGAACAGCAATTCCGAGGTCAGCAATTGGGCATAATGGCCGTTGAACACATTGGAATCGCCTTCGTATTCCATCAAAACCATCAATGCACTGTCAGTCCGCTGCCACATCAAACTGTCGATGGTCGCCAACTCTTTGGTCGGCCCTTCGACAGGCTCAGGGACCTCAACTTTAACCGGTTTGGAGCAAGCCACCAGCATGGCCAGCCCAACCAAAAAGCTCACTATGTGCAAACACCGTTTCACGCGGCAAAAATACTCAAAATCCATCTAAGCATCCAAAATCTTGGGGTCAAACAAAAAGTCATAGATTCCAGTCATGACAATGCCAAAATCATCGCGACGCAACTTCATGCGTTCTCCAACGATCACCATCTTCTTGAAAGCGTCGCCTATCTGCTTCAATGAGCGCTTTTCCTGCTCCATTTTTCCCTCATCGGGCATACGGAAAGCTGACTGGAGGTAATAGCGGCGAGAGCCGAGGTTGCAAATGAAATCAACTTCAAGAGTCACACGCTGATATTTGTCATCATCAGTTTTTACGCGAATATATACATTGCCCACATCAACAAGGAAGCCTCGGTGACGCATTTCGTTGTAAATGACATTTTCCATCAAGTGATTCTCTTCGGTTTGGCGGAACGCAAGGACGGCATTCCTAATCCCCAAATCTTTGAAATAATATTTAGGTGTTGTGCCGATATATTTCTTGCCTTTGATGTCGTAACGCTCAGCTTTTTCTATCATGAAAGCATCTGCCAGATAGCCGATGTAGGTCTCGATAGTCTTGTCAGTAATATGATTCAAACGTTTCACGCTTTTGAAGGTGTTGGCGAGGTTGGTAGGATTGATGGGACTTCCCACGCTTGATGCAAGAATCCTCACCAGCTCTTCAAATTCCGCCTTGTTCTCTATGTCATGACGCTCGTAGATGTCTTTCAGATAAACCGTCCTATAAAGGTTTCTTAGATAGGTGGTTTTTTTGTCATCACCTTTAATGGAAAGAATCTTCGGCAATCCCCCGTATGTGTAATATTCCTGCCAACCCTCAACGACATCGCCTTCATAGGCAGTCATAAACTCCTTGAAAGAAAGCGGCCACACGTGGATTTCATCTCCGCGTCCTCGAAACTCAGTGGCAATGTCGCTCGAAAGGAAATGCGAGTTTGAGCCTGTGACATAAACGTCGGCATTATCCTTGACCACCAATGAACCAAGCATATCCACGAACTCATCCACACGTTGCACCTCGTCAATGATGATGTAATATTGCTCATCATCAATCATCTGTTTGTCAACCCAATCCAAAAGATAATCAGGATTACGGAAATCCTTGTATTTCCTGTCTTCCAGATCGATAATCAGAATATGGTCTTTATTGATTCCCTCGCTCAAAAGGTGTTTTTTGAACAGTGTTTTCAGCAGATATGATTTGCCTACACGGCGCAATCCTGTGACAATCTTTATAAGCCCATTGTCTTTGGAGTCAATGAGTTGCTGTAAATAAATAGGTCGTTCTATCTGCATAATAATCAATTATTTAATTATTATTACAATCGTTTTCATTACGGATTTATGGCAATTTTTCCAAAAATCCGTTGCAAATATACCTATTTTTGTAATACTCTCAGATTCTTTTTGCGAAAAATGCAATCATCGTATCGCTAGATAGTATTTCTTGGTTCCTAGGAAATAGCTCAGTATGTGCAAATAGCATTTCACGCGGCAAAAATACTCAAAATCCAACAAATTATATAAAAAGCCACCAAAGGCCTTAAACCGTCTCCATGTCGCCGATGGGAATGGCTAGGCTTTCGATGGCTTTATCTAAATATCAATCTACCACCACCAACCGCACATCGCTTTTGATCAAGCCTTGCTCCATCAGCAGAAACACCCGCTTCGTCTTGTCTGAATTATAGCTTTGGGCAGCGATGCCGACAACGCCCTTGCCGTCGATGATATTCACGGTCTCGTTTCCGTCATTATCCAAGATGATCTCGCGGAGCTTGGTCTGCAACAGTCGCGGGTCTTGTGTGGCGGCCACATCCGATGGATATTTATACTTGGAGCAGACCATCGAGTAATAGCAAAGGTTACCGTTTATGTCAAACAATTCATCGGTGACAACTTCTTTGGGGCCAACAATTCCATTCCTGTAAGGCTTCCTCCACAACAGTTTTCCGTCAGCATCGAACATGTTTAGAATGCCTCCAAGTTTTCCGAACTGGTAATACGCACCCGTATGAGTGCTAATGACCTCATCATAATTGTAAACGCCTGTCACACATACGCGACCATCGTTCATGAGATAGGGATGAAAATCAATCCAATGGACCTCATTGTCTTTGCTCTTGCCTTCCTTGGCGTTAAGGTAAACATCTACATCTTCTTTTGTGAAAGAATACGTATCGGAAGTGCCAACAGTTTGCTCTTTCATGTCGAATACGGTAACATACATCCCGCAAAGGGCGGCGTTTCTATTGAACAAAAACATCCTTTCGCCATAGTCTTTGCCTTTCAGCGAGCCTGTAACGAAAAGACGGTCGCCATTCAAAACCAGTTCCGCACTACCGATATTGGCGGGCAAAGGGAATGCCATTTGTTCTTCTCCTTCGTTCGACATGACCACGAGCGCCGCTATTGCCTTGTCTTCGGTGTCGGCAAGATAATAGCCTGCCAAGATGACCTTGCCGTCGTCAGTAGGCACAAAATCGGCAAAATGAAAATCCGTATCCCTGCTCCATAAGGTCGCACCTGTCTTGTTGTCCAACATCACGATCTTCCACACGCTGGGTGCGCCATTCTTGCACTGGTCAAGCCGCACAAGCGCTCGATGGGATTGGTCAGGAGATAGTTTGCTGGAAACCGTGATCGCCTTGCTCAACTTGACGGGATCCATGTTGATGACATGCTTTTTCCCGTCTTCGAAAGGCGAGAATCCGATGTCCTCGGTCGAGGCCAACGTCATGTCCGACTTCTTTATCGTGAATTTTTCGAGGCGATAGCCCTCCGGCTCGCTCTTTGCGGTAACCAGCTCGATGTTCTCGCCAAACACACCTCCGTAAATGGGGAAACGCACCGACAGTTTGGACTTGTATTCCTTCTCCACTTTCAGCGACAAGTCGGTCTTGCTAAAACCAAGGATGGTTGTCTTAATGGAACAGTCAAAGAAATAATAACAGGACTCATCCTCTCCTATATACAAGGCCTGATTGGTGAGTTTCACACCTTTGGCCAAAGGGCCTTGCTTGATTGTCGGCATTTGGGCGAATGAGACACAAGTGTAGAACACAATCAACAGAATTAATACCTTATTTTTCATATTTTACTGATTTTTAATTTGTTATTCTATTAAATCCCCTTTAGGAATCTCTATTCCTTCACTGCCACACGCGCCGCATGGCTTCTCCCGTCGGCATCCGTAATGCGTAACAAATACACTCCTTCCGCAAAACCCTCAATATCAATCTCGTTCATCCCTCGCACCGTCTTCACTAGTTGACCAAGGGCATTGTAAAAGTGTACTTCAGCAGCTTCAACGCCATAAATACGGACAAAGTCATTTGCGGGATTGGGTGAACAGGTTACAGCAGAATCGCTATCATTTTCTTCTATGGCATCGAACCCTGTGCCATCGTTCATAAACACTTCAAGCCATGATTCCCTCTCAAACGGTGCGTGCAAAACGAGTAAATCGTCGAAACCGTCGTTGTTCAAATCGACGACATTGAAATTACGGACAAACTCGTATTCATATTTTTCCACAGGGAAAAACACAGGATTGCCAAACCCAAATGCTCCGTTGCCCTCAAATATATAATAACCTGTGGGTCCCAATTGGAAATCACTCATTTGCACAATAATATCGAGGTGTTCATCGCCGTTGTAGTTTACTAGCTTTATGTTATCAAGCCCTTTATCAGTCCAAGTTATACTGCTTGGAAACCAAATCGAATCCATCTTTTGGAATTCTTCATTGCCGAGGTTCCTATAGACCCAAAGGTGTGAATCACTGGTCGATCGGCCTTCCACCACATCGTCCCACCCGTCACCATCGATATCAAAAACCACCAGACCGTTAGTATTGTAGCCGTCATATACATACGGATGGACATATCCCTCGCGAGGAATCAGGGTGTCCGTCGTATAGAGAATGAGCGGGGCGTCAACAATATCGTCCTTCCCATCGTGATCCATGTCGCACACTGCCGGCTTGTAAAGAGAACCCACTGAAAAAATTGCTTCTGTATTAAAGTTGCCCGAGCCATCATTACAAACATAACCCAAACCAGATTCAGTGTTGGCATGATAATCGTTTGCTACCGCTATGTCGGGGAACGAATCGCCGTTAAAATCACCTGACGCCATCATCAAATAATACGGATTATCCAACTCAAACTGATAGCCATTATACCAAACCCATTCCGGCTGAATCAAAGGGGTCTCGGCAAAACGTTCGAAACTGCCGTTTCCGTCGTTGTAATCGATTCTTATGAAACATGTGTCATAATCCGCACCTCCGTTGAATACGTAGGCATACGAGGCAATGTCGAGGCTGCCGTCCTTGTCGAAATCCTCCAAAAGGAAAGACAACAGGTCATAACCTATGTGCATGTCGGGTTTGGGGCTGCTGATGTTTTGGGAACAATCGAGGTGCCCTGTCCCATCGTTGAGATAGATGGAGAAAATCACCTCGCTGTACATGATGTTGAGTCGACTAACGACCACATCGGCAAATCCGTCATTGTTGACATCGCCGACCTTAATACTGCGTGCATCAGGAAGTAGTTCATAAACCTCATGGCGCACTTGCGCCTGCATCGTCACCCCTCCCGCCATCAGTAGGAGCGCAAGCAGGGTGAAAACTCTTGTTGCTTTCATTTCAAAGTGTTTTTCTGCGTTATGCACGCAAAATTATTCAAAAAAACACCAAAAAAGCCATCTGTCAAGCCCTAAATCGGTTTTGTCCCTATCTATTTCGATTTTGAAATTTTCAATATATTGACGTTCAAATGTTTATGAAAAATCGGTTTTTGGGTTTGTCCATGTTTTTTTGGTTTAAGAAACCATCAAAATGCGATATTCTTGGCTTGTTTCGCACGGTAAAATCAGCATTTCGGCTTTTATTCTTTCACCCACTTCCCCTTCTCCACCAAGGTCCCTGAGACAGCGGTCCCTGAGCCCGTCGAAGGGCCGCCCACATACACCTTCCAAACATAAACGCCTTCAGCCCAATCCCCAGCATCAATCGCCGTCACATGCTCCGTTAGGGCTTGGCTGTGGACAAGCCTGCCGTTCATGTCATACACTTCCACGCGGGCATTCTGCAAGGCCGTGCGGATGTTAAGCGTGTTGCCGCCTGGGGTGGGATAGACACTTGAGGTATTCTGTAATAATGATTCTTCCACGCCCCATGGGTCGTCGGTGATATATGCCCAAATCATGAACTGAAGTCGTTCCCACGGCCCATAACTGGCGACATCAGCCCATTTGTTTTCCTCCATTTGTACCCAACGGGCATTGGGGTCGGGGTTGTCGTCGTAACAAACTGCAGCCGAAAAGGTCTCTGTCATGTCAGTCTCGGAAAAGACAATCCAAAGATGCTTCGTGACATCAAGTTCAACGGGGTTGTCCAAAACAATATCGGTAAAGCCTTCATTGCCTGTCGGAGCAAAGACCTGCTCGTCAAGCAAGGTAAGAGGCATAAATTCGTTGCCATAGTAAACTCCCATAAGAAGGTTTCCCATGATATAATAGTTTTCATATATGGCCACTCGGGTCAGGGTGAACCCGTCGTAGGATTGCAGGACAGAAGGTGGAAACGACACCGCCCATGAGAAAGGAATCTCTTGGGGACTATATGCAAGGTTGCTACCATACACTTCGCTGCCATAATGGAGCCAAGCATCTTGTACAGAAACGACAGTGGGCTGTTTGAAAGGAATGGCATCTGGAGCCTTTTGACACGCAAACAGACTAGTTGGCCTATCCGTGTTGCATTGTTTCTGGCCTTGCATCGTCACCCCTCCTGCCATCAGCAGGAGCGCAAGCAAGGTGTAAATTCTTGTTGCCTTCATAGTATTATTGTTTTATCCATTTTCCCGTCTCCACCAAGGTCCCTGAGCCTGAGGTTGCTGAGCTCAGCCGAAGCATCGAAGGGCCGCCATCCAAAGTATAAACCTTCCAAACATAAACACCCTCAGCCCAATCCCCAGCATCAATTGTCGTCACATTCTCCGTTAGGGTTTGGCTGTGGACGAGTCTGCCGTTCATGTCGTACACTTCCATGCGAGCGTTTGGCATTGTGGTGCGAATATTGAGCGTGCTGCCACCTGGGGTGGGATAAGCTGTGGCAACGGCCAGTCCATGCAAATGGGCTTCCTCGACACTCACGAAATCCTCTGGCGTGATTTTGTAGATACAATAGTCCTGATAGCCCGTGACGGTATTCCTACGAGTTGCGTAAACGAGGCAACCTCCATCGGGACAAAAATCGATAGTATGGGGGATAACATGATAACCCGTGGGGTTGAAATAAATCTCATGCTGTTTGTTCAGGAACTCATCCGTTTGGGCCACATACAAATTATCATTGATATTACTGCCAGCAAAGCTGACGTCCATCCAACCCATCATATACACGGTGCCTTCGGGACTGAAAGCCATGCCATAACCTTCGTCGTTCATCCTAGGGTTGATGATGCCCCAATCCCAATTCAACACGGCAAACTCCTCGTCGAAAACCCTCATGAAGACATCCAAATCGCTTCTTGACTTGTTGTCCGCCTTTGCATCATCTTTGCTCAAAGGGCCTTCACATCCAATTGAATACGTCAACCCGTTGTAAGGATTAAGCCGAACAAAGTGAGGACACTCGAAATTTCCTATCCAACCGCTGATGTAAGGATGAGACTCGTAGACCTTCCCCGCATCTTCCACGACGGCGACCGTGTTGAACTCGTCATCAAGGGTATGGCAATCAAATGCATACTGCACGGGGTTACGCAAAATGATGCGGCATCCCAACGAATCGGGAGCGGAGAAGAACTGGTTTGAGAGGGAAAAGGGTATGGAATCAAAAATCCGCTCGCTCACCTGGTTGCCTTGGCTGTCAAACTTGAACAAATGCATGGCTTCCGTTCCATTGAGGTGCCAAGCGCTGTCAACAGGATAGGAAATCAACAAGCTGCCGTCCTTTGAGAACACGGAATGAATCATTTCGGAGTAAAGAAAAGCATTGTCAGGATGGTTGAAGTCGAGGCCTTCCCATTGACAAGGATAATAGGTCCACGACAAGTCCTCGGGATCCAACTCAATCACACAAAGCATGGGCAACGTGTCGTTATCATCCATACGGAACGACGCATAGCGGAACTTACCGTCATAAAACCCGCCGTGTCTCCACTGGCTCATCCTATGGCTCGGGATAGGGGCTTCGTTGAGTACAACACCTTCGTAATTCATTCTCAACACCTTACATTTTTCCTCTTGGTTACCACCGAAAGCTAAAAAAGTCTTTTCGTTATAGTTCCTTATGGTATTGAGCCAAACGGAATCCGATTCGTATATCGTCGTGAGGTCACTAGGAATCTCCTGCGCTTGCATCGTCACCCCTCCCGCCATCAGCAGGAGCGCAAGCAGGGTGTAAAACTGTACTTTTTTCATTGCAAAAACATTTTGAAATTGGTTTACGCAAAATTAAATGAAAAACCAGCCATCACCCTTAACGAGGCATGGGAATACACAAAATACACTTTTGTTGGAATTACAATAAATTGATATTCAACAAAATAGAAAAAACAAAAATACACATTTTTCCTACCCACCAAAGGTGGAAAACGCATCGGAATCCAACTTTTTCCTGAGGTTGGAGCGGTATTTACGGACGGTGTTTTCGCTTAGGCCTAGCAAGTCGGCCTCTTCCTTCGAGCGGAAACGGAGGAGATTGAGCAGGGCAAGTTGGCGTTCCGTCTCGCTCAGGTCGGGATGGTCTTTTTTCAGGTTCTCCACGGCTTGCGGATAGGCGGAATCGAATGCATCGAGAATACGTTTCAGTTTGTCGTCTTGGTCAGATTGGTAAATGGCCAATGCTCGTTGCTGCAACAATTGCATGGAATGCTGTGCGGCATGATCCAACTCCAATTGCAGTTTTTGCTGTGCCTCGCGCGACCTCAGGACTTCCAACTCCTTGGCTTTCCGATAGCGAAGCACCAAAACGATCACCGCAAGCAGGACAGCCAGCAACAAAGCTATCCATAGGTAAAGCCTATACCGCCTAATTTGCTGTTCGGCTTGCACTTTGTTGATTTCCATTTGCTTCTCGTACTCACTTTTCACCTCGGCGACAGATTGTTTGTTTTCAATCTCTTCTTGCTGTGCCACAATCAGTTTTTCCGCAAAAAAACTGGCTTTTTCGTTGTCGCCCAATGCCCTGTAGGAGTAGAACAGCCATTTGTACAGCAAACCACCTTGTTCGTGGAGGTCGGGCATTTCATAGGCTTGTGTCCCAAAATAGATACACGAATCGTATTGATGGAGTTCGTAATAGGCTTCGGCCAAGTTTTCAACCAGCCCCTTTTTATAATTGCTTTCGATGGTATCACCCAAAAGCGCCAATCCCTTGCGACTTTCCGCTATCATTCGACGCAACAGGCCTTCGCGTTCTTCTTCGTTTGAAAAAGCTTGTTTCTCAACCCGTTGCATACAATAAATGGAAAGACAACTATAATAAAAGACACAGTCGTTGATGCTACCATAGATTTGGGCATCGTGCAAACCGTTTTGAAAATACACAAGGCAGCTGTCGTATTCCTCCAAAGCAAGATAAGACATGCCTAAAGGAAACGTGCACACCATATATTCCTTATGATTCTGAGTTTCAGCATAATAGTTTTGCGCCGCTTTCAAATGCTCAATGGATTCCTTGTGATAGCCGGTGCTCCCGTATGACATGCCCAGTTTCTGATGGATGGCATATTTAACCTTGTCGATTTTCTCTTGTTCACCAATCGGCGGCTCCGAGTAGCGCAACAAACGCTCATCAACATGCTGGCAGAGTTCTATGCTTTGCATGGCTTTTTGCCTATAGTCGAGAACGGTTTGTCGGGTTCCACCTTTAAATAGGTTCAGTCTGGCAAGCGACAGCAAAGTCATGGTCTCATAATACTTGTCACGACTTCCAACAAAGTAATCCTCAGCCACTTGCAATAAAGAATCGACTTCCGAGTCATATTGATTCTTCAATTCTTTCACCCACATCCGCACCAAGCAATAATGTGCCCGTTCCTTCTCTGATAGCACCGAAAGGTTCATCGTGTCAAGGATTTGCAGAGCGCTGTCAGGATTGTTTGGGCAGAAGCATTCTACGCGATAAAGCATGTCCTCCTCGGGCGGAGGAGGCGTTACGTGCTTGGAGCAGGCGGCCACCAACACGACAAAAAGCAAAAGCCCTATGAAAAACAAGCGTTTCATGGTCGCAAAGCATAAAAACCAAAGGCCGTGTAGCTTATCCGTGTTTTCCACGATTACCCCACCACCACGAGGTAATAGTTCTTCTTGCCCTTCTGCATAAGGATGTACTTGCCGTCGATGAGGTCGTCGGTGGTCATCACCTTGTCCAAAGTGACCTTTTCCTTGTTGACGCTCACGCCGTTGGCTTGGGTCATCTTGCGGGCCTCGCCCTTCGAGGGGAAGATCTGCGTGTTGACGGCCATGAAGTCGACAATCGGGATGCCAGCTTCGAGGTCGGTGCGGGCGATGTGCTCCTGCGGCACGCCGTCGAAGATGTCCAAGAAGGTGGCTTCGTCGAGCTTCTCCAAGCCTTCCTTGGTCGACTTGCCGAAGAGGATGTTGGACGCCTCGATGGCGGCATCCAAGGCTTCTTGCGAGTGCACCAACACGGTGACTTCCTGAGCCAAACGCTTTTGCAGCACGCGCATGCCCGGGTCTTTCTTGTGCTCCTCAATCAGAGCATCGATGGTTTCTTTGTCCAGGGAGGTGAAAATCTTGATGTATTTCTCGGCATCCTCATCGCTGACGTTGAGCCAGAACTGGTAGAACTTGTAAGGCGTGGTGCGCTTCGGGTCGAGCCAAATGTTGCCGCTCTCGGTCTTGCCGAATTTCTTGCCGTCGGCCTTGGTGATGAGCGGACAAGTCAGGGCAAAGGCTTCGTTTTCGAAGCCCAAGGTACGGCGAATCAACTCCGTGCCCGTGGTGATGTTGCCCCATTGGTCGTTGCCACCGAGTTGCAGTTTGCAGTTCTTGTGCTGGTAGAGCCAGAGAAAGTCGTAGCCTTGCAGGAGTTGGTAGGTGAACTCGGTGAAGCTGAGGCCGTCGCGGGCGGTGCCGTTGAGGCGTTGCTGCACGCTGTCCTTGGCCATCATATAGTTCACGGTGATGTGCTTGCCCACCTCGCGGGCGAAGTCGAGGAAGGTGAAGTCCTTCATCCAGTCGTAGTTGTTCACCATCTCAGCGGCATTCGGTTCCTTCGATTCGAAGTCGAGGAACTTGGCCACTTGTGCCTTGATGCACTCTTGGTTGTGGCGCAAAGTCTCTTCGTTGAGCAGGTTACGCTCTTGGCTCTTGCCCGAAGGGTCGCCAATCATACCCGTGGCACCACCCACCAGGATGATGGGCTTGTGGCCGCAGTGTTGCAGGTGACGCAGCATCATGATGCCGCAAAGGTGTCCGATATGTAAGGAGTCGGCGGTCGGGTCGGTGCCGAGGTAGGCCGTTACCATTTCTTTCTGGAGGAGTTCTTCCGTGCCTGGCATGATCTGTGCCAGCATTCCGCGCCAGCGGAGTTCTTCAACAAAATTCTTCATCGTTAGTTAAGGTTATTGCGCTTGTCGAAACAATTTGGGCGCAAAAATACAAAGATTTTGGGCTTTTCAGAAGATTAAAGGCTTATTTGCTGAGTTTTTTCACCAAAAAGAGGACTTATTCACTGAAAATAATTGAGGTTTTCTATTAAATTCAAAATTTGCACTATTTTTGCACTTATATACTTATGATGTCTTCATTGCAAAGGAAACAACACACATTTATAAATCTTTAAAACTCAACAAAATGAAAACAAACAAGCTTCTATTGACCGCTGCAACCATGGTTTTGATGTTATTCGTCACCAATGTCGCAAATGCCCAGGATCCTTTCAAGGACTTGAAAAAGAACCCTGCCGTCGCCACTTTCAGGGTGCCCGACATCGTTGATTTCGTCACTGTTTATCTGAGTAACCCCGACGACGAGTTGAGAGGCAGCATCGCCCCCGAATGGCAAAAATATCTGAAGAACGAGAAACTGAGCAAAGGTGTCACCTTCACCGTGGACAAGAACAACGGTTTTGTGCGCTACGACCGGGTCGATAAGAAAACGAACGAAAAATCATACGTGGAGTACTGCTATTGGAACTGCGCCGACGGCCTCCACAAACTGTTTGCCGAAAACGTTGGCATCACCATAAACGACAAGCCCGTTTTCACCGAGTTCTCTGGCCTTTACATCTATGTCTACGACAATGCCACCCAGAAGCTCTATATGTTTGATCAGGATTTGCTCGGCTTGGGTGAAGAGACCCATGGAATGGTCACCTTCAGCCTGCCTCGCACGGGCAAGGACATCGAAGTGACCTACGCTAACGGTTCGAAGAAAAAACTCACATGGAACGGCAACGGCTTCTCCTTTAACGGTAAAGGCTTCACACCTAAAAGCAAGTAAAGTTGCCTAACCTCATCCGACCGATTTCCGAGCATCATTCGTCGGAAGATGCTCGGAAATCTTAGCATGTTTAACACCAAGAACAATTATTAATATGAAGAAGAATAGCTTTTTTGCAAAACATGGACGGGCGCTTCTCATCGTATGCGTCGCTGTTTGTTTTGCTTCAACTGGAGTCCTGACCTCTTGTGGTCCTTCAAACGACTCGTTCGGCAAAGACCATCCCATACCCCAAGGTATGGCCTACGAAATCCCCATGGAGGAAAACGCACCGGCACCTGCCGTCGACACCCTGTCGGACGACAGCTACCTGCAACTCTGGAATGGCGTTCAAGGCGGAGTCTACAATTACAGCCTGTATTATCCCGCATTGACTGACGGCGAAGTATACCTGCGTTGCTTCGAGGCCACGGAAAACATCGAATTGTCAGCTTCACGCCTTCGCGGAGCTTCATCAGTGGAAGTTAAAAACCATACTGCCTTCGGTTTGGTTGCTGACAAGCAGCAATTCTCCATCTACGAAGGCGACTGGGATGACTATTATGCCGCCCGCATCGAGGTGTGGCACAAGGATGCCCGCACTGGGGTAGAGACCAAGCTGTTGGAAAAGGTCTATCGCGTTGAGGGTTGGATGAGGTAAAATGCCTCCAACCTACATCTCATATTCTCCACTACGTTGCCTCCGAACAACCAGGAGTCAGCGAAGTGGAGATTTCCTTTTGGAAACATCTTCTCGTAAGCCGGGATGAAGACCATCTCTGGATCGAGGTCGGGACAGACCGTGTTATGTTTGTAGAGATAAGTCCTTGTCGGGCAGGGCACAATGAGAACGCTGTCGCGAGTCTCGTTGTACTTGGCCATGCCCAAATGGAACTCTGCAGGAACGGTGTCCGCAGCCATCGTCCAAGTCGTAGGGTTGACACCGACCACATCGCCGCGCGAGACCAGGCCGATGGCCGTTGTATCGGTCACGGAATTGAAGACGACCAAACCTTGCATCGTGCTGTCAGTGGCAGGTTGCAGAGCTTCTGGATAGGCAGCCAGTTCTTCTGCACTGACGTGATATCCAATGCAATAGGCGGCCACCATACGTTGGCGTTGCTCTTCGGTCATGCCCTTTTTCAGCAATTCGATGAGCATCTGCGAGCCTTGGCTGTGACCCATCAGGAAGAAAGGACGACCGTGGTTGTAATGCGTCATATAATATTGAAAGGCATCGGTGACATCATTCGCCGCAATTTGTGCCAACGAGTCCAACACAGGTGAAGGCTGGCTATACGCTTCGAAAATCATCTGACGATAATATGGCGCGTAGAAATTGTACTCGCCATAAAGCATCTTGTTGAACCTTTGGTTGCCGTTGGCCTCTTCCCTTACTTCGGGCACGGTGATGTCGGCAAACCACGAGGAGTCGTTATCGACAAAGGAGATGGTCGATACAGTAGGATAGATATAAAACACATCGGCGGCACGGGTGGTGTCGCCGCAGCTGTACCAATATGCGGTATCGGAATAGTCAATGGAAACAATGACGGCTTCTGTCGTTTTTTTCTCCGAACAAGACACGAAGAATGAGGCCAAAACGGCCAAACACAAGGCGAATAAACGAAGGTTTTTCATATCGTAAACCATTTTTCGGGCGACAAAGGTAGTAAAAGTTAGATTTTTTGTCGAAGACTCAATTAATTTTCGCAACTTTGCAGCGGAATTAGCCTCTGGCAGTCCAATGTCAAAAGAACAACAATCAAATCAACAATAATCAACAAATGAAAAGAGACGAAAAAATCTTTGATCTGATTCGCCAAGAGAAAGAGCGTCAGATGCACGGAATCGAGCTCATCGCTTCTGAAAACTTTGTCAGCGAGCAAGTGCTGGAAGCCATGGGTTCTGTCATGACCAACAAATACGCCGAGGGTTACCCTGGCAAGCGTTACTACGGCGGCTGCCAAATCGTCGACCAGAGCGAGCAAATCGCCATCGACCGCGCCTGCCAGCTGTTCAACGCCACCTTCGCCAACGTGCAGCCCCACTCGGGCGCACAGGCCAACATGGCTGTGATGCAAGCTTTGCTTGAACCCGGCGACACCTTCATGGGTCTCGACCTCTCGCATGGTGGTCACCTCTCACACGGCAGCCCGGTCAACGCTTCGGGTATGCTCTACAAGCCCGTCGCCTACCACGTGGCCAAGGAAACGGGCCGCGTCGACTACGACGAGATGGAGAAGATCGCCCTCGAGTGCCATCCGAAACTCATCATCGCTGGTGCTTCTGCTTACAGCCGTGACTGGGACTACAAGCGCATGCGTGAAATCGCCGACAAGGTGGGCGCCGTCCTCATGGCCGACGTCAGCCACCCCGCTGGCCTCATCGCCAAGGGCCTGCTCAATGACCCGTTGGAGTACTGCCACATCATCACCACCACGACCCACAAGACCCTCCGCGGTCCCCGTGGCGGCATGATCCTCATCCGTCATGACTTCGAAGACCCGCGTGGCCGCAAGACCCCGAAGGGCGAGACGAAGATGATGTCTGCTTTGATCAACAGCGCCGTGTTCCCGGGCATCCAAGGTGGTCCTCTGGAGCACGTCATCGCCTCCAAGGCCGTTGCTTTCGGCGAAGCCCTCAGCGACGAGTACATGGAGTACATCCAACAGGTGAGAAAGAACGCCGCCTTCATGGCCAGAGCCTTCATGGATAAGGGCTATGATGTCATCAGCGGTGGCACCGACAACCACTCCATGCTCATCGACCTCCGCGGCAAGTTCCCGGAGATCACCGGTAAGATGGTGGAGAACACCCTCGTCCTTGCCGACATCACCGTCAACAAGAACATGGTGCCCTTCGACACCCGCTCGCCTTTCCTGACCTCTGGTCTGCGCGTCGGTACGCCCGCCATCACCACCCGTGGCCTGAAGCAAGACAAGATGGCCGTCATCGTCGAATTGATTGACGACGTCATCAGCGACATCAATCCTGAGACCAAGACCGCTTCGGAGGCCAAGATCAACGCCGTCCGCGCCGAGGTCAACAAGATGATGAAGGATTATCCGCTCTTCGCTTGGTAAACCCAGCAAAGACAAGAAAACGTCAAAAAGTCGCTCCAATGGGGCGACTTTTTTTGTTCCAGATTGTCTCTGATGTTCCAAAAACTCCTATCTTTGCATCCCGTATTTTTAATTCCTAGGCACCATATTTCGATAAGCTCAATAACCATGAAAACCACTAAAAAATACGGGTTCGACAACGAAAAATACCTTAAAATCCAGTCAGAACACATCAAGGAACGCATTGCGAAATTCGGCGATAAATTGTATCTCGAATTTGGCGGAAAACTCTTTGACGACTTCCATGCCAGCCGCGTGCTGCCTGGCTTCCAGCCCGACAGTAAGCTGAAAATGCTCTCCCAACTGATTGACGTGGCTGAGATCATTATCGTCATCAGCGCTGTCGACATCGAGAAGAACAAGGTGCGCGGCGACTTGGGCATTACCTACGATGTGGATGTGCTTCGCCTGCGCGAGGAATTCATGAACCGTGGTTTCATGGTAAGTTCAGTGGTGGTCACCCACTACAATGGACAGGCCAGCACCGACGCCTATCGCAAACGTTTGGAGCGTATGGGCATCAAAGTATATTACCACCGCATTATTGAAGGCTACCCAAACAATGTTGCCCTCATCGACTCGGAGGAAGGCTTCGGCCGCAACGATTATGTGGAGACCACACGCCCGTTGGTGGTGGTCACCGCCCCGGGACCTGGCAGCGGTAAGATGGCCGTCTGCCTCAGCCAGCTCTATCACGAGAACAAGCGCGGCATCAAGGCGGGTTATGCCAAGTTTGAGACCTTCCCCGTGTGGAACCTGCCGCTGAAGCACCCCGTCAACGTAGCCTATGAAGCCGCTACCGCCGACCTCAGCGACGTCAACATGATCGACCCCTTCCATCTGGAAGCCTATGGCAATACCGCCGTCAACTACAACCGCGACATCGAAATCTTCCCTGTGCTGAATGCCATCTTCGAAAGCATCTATGGAGAGAATCCCTACAAGTCGCCCACCGACATGGGCGTCAACATGGTGGGTTACTGTCTGAGCGACGACGAGGTGTGCTGTGAAGCCTCCAAGCAGGAGATCATCCGTCGTTACTATACTGCCTTGTGCAACCTGGCCAAAGGTAAAGGCACCGAGAGCGAGGTGAACAAGATTGCCCTGCTGATGAAACAGGCCAAGATCACCACCGCCTTGCGCAAGACCACCATCGCTGCCAAGGAGAGGAAGGAAAAGGAAGGTGTGGCCTCGGCCGCCATCGAGTTGGAAGACGGCACCCTTATCACAGCCCACACCAGCGACCTGCTCGGCCCCAGCGCCGCATTGATCCTGAATGCCACAAAACATATCGCTGGCATACCTCATGAGGTGAAACTCATCCCGCAAGCCATGATTGAGCCCATCCAGACCACCAAGGTGAACTATCTGCACGGCAACAACCCACGCCTGCATACCGACGAAGTGCTTGTGGCCCTATCAATGCTCAGCCTCTGGGACGAGAACTGCAAGAAAGCCTTGGAATGCCTGCCTCAACTTAAGGGTTGTCAAGTGCATAGCACGGTGATGCTCAGCGAAGTGGACCAAAAGATCTTCAAGAAACTAGGTATCGGCCTGACTTGCGACCCAGTGGCGAAGAAATAGTTTCAGAAGTTTCGAATCGCCCGCACGTAAAACTCCAGCGTCTTCAACGAGTCGCCGATGACGACTTCCCCATTTTGCAACCTTACGGCTGCTGCACCGCGTGTGCCCGTCTCGGTGCTCGACCAATAGGTCTTGCCTTCCAAAGTCGGATACCCCATCGCGGCTAAGGTGGCGTTCACAGCCTCTTGGTTTTGCAAGAGGTAGCGCATCTCCGTCGTCGAAGGAACGTACCACTGCTTGTTGATGATTTTCCTATGGGGATAATTCACCAGATGCCAGGTGTTTTTGAGGTAACTCCATTGAATGGCCGGATAACGGCTCATGTCGTACACATCCATCAAGATGTTGGTATTATTCCACCCTTCGTAGGGATTGGTGGCACCCGTCAAGCAATTGATATTACCAGGCACACACCATGACACACAAACCTCGTCAAGGCTGACCATCAAGCCGTTATGGTCGCCATAATTCCAAAACACAATCCCTTCCAAGGTGTCATTATGGTAATACTCCCCGATCTCGTAAGTATGCTGATGGGGTCCTTGTGGCTCGCCGCCTTGTGGGGTTTCCGGCTTTTGGCAGGAGACCAACGCACACAAAACGACTAAAAAATACAACTCTTTTCTCATATACCGAGCGAGATGTTTAATCCTCGCGCGGTATTCACCAAATCGCTGTCGATGGTGACGAGGTTGGGCTTGGAGATGGCTTCCTTGAGCGAGACAGCCACCACATCAGGATGATGGTAAGCCACCATCTGGCCGAACTGACCGTTCAACACCATCTCAAAGGCCTTCACGCCAAACTCGGCTGACAGCACACGGTCGTAGGCAATCGGCACACCACCGCGCTGCAAGTGACCCAAGGTGGTCTCACGCATGTCGTGGGTGAAGCCCGCTGCCTTCATCTCCTCGATGAAACGACGGCCAATGCCGCCCAATTTCTTGTTCTCGTAACCGACCTCGGTACTGATTTCGTACACTTGTTGACCATCTTTGGGACGAGCGCCTTCGGAGGCCACCACCACGGCGAAGCCACGGTCATGGTTGAAGCGATGCTCCAAACGCTCCTTCACGATGTTGATGTCGTAAGGGAACTCAGGCAACAGACATACCTCTGCACCACCTGCGATAGCAGAATGCAAGGCAATCCAGCCTGCATCGCGACCCATCACTTCGAGGACGAAGACACGGTTGTGCGAAGCGGCCGTGGTAACGAGTTTGTCGACGGCCTCGGTGGCAATCTGCACAGCGGTCTGGAAACCGAAGGTGCATTCCGTTGAAGAAAGGTCGTTGTCGATAGTCTTGGGCACGCCAATGATGTTCAAGCCTTTCTCGAAGAGTTTCTGCGAGATGCGCTGCGAGCCGTCGCCGCCGATACTGATGACGGCATCAATACCCATATATTGCAGTTTGCGAAGCATTTCGTCCGAGCGGTCCACGGTGGTCCAAGTGCCGTCAGCGTTCTTGACAGGCCAGTTGAACGGGCCGCCCTTGTTGGTGGTCTCGATGATGGTGCCGCCACGGAAGTGGATGCCGCGCACCGATTCTGGTGTCAGTCTGACGACTTCGGTGGGTTCCCACAGGATGCCGTTGTAGGCTTGTATGCTACCGAGCACTTCCCAATCTTTCTCCTGGGCGGCTCTCTTGACGATGGCGCGAATCACGGCATTCAAGCCTGGACAATCGCCGCCACCGGTTAGGACTAATAGTCTTTTCATATTTAAAGTGTTATTATTTAAAATCTCAAAAACCGAACATCTTGTTCATTGCTTGCATGCTAACAGTAATATTGAAGTACATGGATTTCAACCCATATTTATTCTCCTTCAGTTCCATCACATCGTAAGATTGGCCTTTGTCCTCCACCAACGATTGCATCGTGGGCGAAAAGCCAAAGATCTCCATGATACCATACTCATCAGAGACGTTTATCACATGATAGGCGGATTCCTTTGAGCTACCGTCACCTGTTGATGTTACAGCCGAAAGGAGCATAACCACCTGATTATGGGCATCGGAGGTCTTTTTTGCCTCTGGACCATACAAGTTACTATAGATAATGTGTTTATACAGGTGAAACCTGATATTCGTCGGGTCTGTTTCCAACTCCTTATCAATTTCTAGCGCCGCTTTTTCCCAGTCTTCCTTACTGGGGGTATCCTTTTCAAAAGCTTCGCGCAAAGCATCGATTTTGGCCATTTTATAGGGGTCATACTCCGAACGAGTGGCGGTCCCATAATAAAAATGTCGTAATTGATCAAGGTTCAATGTAGTATCCGCAGCTTGGAAGCGTCTCAACAACTCAGGATAATAGAATTCGCTTCCTTTAGTGTTGATTTCTTTCTTTATCCTCTTATAATCGGGAGCATTTGTGGCAATGCTTGCATCACCTTTTCGGGTGGTTGTCTTTTTACTTGTTGAACATGACCCCATTACAAACAAGGCAACCATCGACAGAAATGCTACCGTTACAATGGATTTCAAATATCTCATTTTCATATTATTATTTTTTGAAGGTCCATTATTGAATTTGTAGAGACGCGCCATGGCACGTCTCTACAAACGGTTACAATTCTATTTCAAATTCAGCGCAATCTGCAATTCATCCAATTGCTCTTGGGCAATCGGGGCGGGTGAGCCGCTCATCACGTCGCGGCCGGCATTGTTCTTCGGGAAGGCGATGAAGTCGCGGATGCTGTCGGCGCCACCGAAGAGCGAGCAGAGACGGTCGAAGCCGAAGGCCAGACCAGCGTGAGGCGGAGCGCCATACTCGAAGGCACCCATCAGGAAGCCGAACTGCTCCTGTGCCTTCTCGTCGGTGAAGCCGAGGGTGTGGAACATCTTGTTCTGCAAGGTGCGGTCGTGGATACGGATGGAGCCGCCTCCGACCTCCACACCGTTCATCACGATGTCGTAGGCGTTGGCGCGGATGTCGCCCCACTTCGTCGGGTCGTCGAGCAAGGCCTCGTCCTCGGGCTTAGGAGCGGTGAAGGGATGGTGCATGGCATAGTAGCGTTGCGTCTCCTCGTCCCATTCCAGCAGCGGGAAGTCGATGACCCACAGCGGTGCATATTCATCAGGCTTGCGCAGTCCGAGTTGGTTACCCATCTCGAGACGCAAGGCGTTGAGTTGCACACGGGTCTTCATGGCCTCGCCGCAGAGGATGAGCATCAGGTCGCCAGGCTTGGCACCGAATTTGTCGGCGATAACCTTCAGGTCTTCGGGCGTGTAGAACTTATCGACGGACGACTTGAAGGTGCCATCGGTGTTGTATTTGATGTAGACCATGCCGCCAGCACCCACCTGCGGACGCTTCACAAACTCGGTGAGGGCATCAAGTTGCTTGCGGGTGTATTCCGAGCAGCCCTCGGCGCAGATACCTACCACGAGATCGGCGTTGTCGAAGAGGCCGAAGCCCTTGCCTTTCACCACATCGTTGAGTTCCACGAACTTCATCCCAAAACGGATGTCGGGCTTGTCGGAACCATAGTATTTCATGGCATCGTGCCAGGTCATGCGTGGGAATTGGCCAAATTCGAGGCCTTTCATCTCCTTAAAGAGGTGCTTGGCCAAACCTTCGAAGGTGTTGAGCACATCCTCTTGTTCCACAAACGACATCTCACAATCGATTTGCGTGAACTCGGGCTGACGGTCGGCGCGGAGGTCTTCATCGCGGAAGCAACGCACGATTTGGAAGTAACGATCCATGCCAGCCACCATCAGCAGCTGTTTGTATTGCTGCGGGCTTTGCGGCAGGGCGTAGAACTCACCAGGGTTCATACGGCTCGGCACCACGAAGTCGCGGGCGCCTTCGGGCGTGCTCTTGATGAGCATCGGGGTCTCAATTTCGAGGAAGTTGAGGTTGCTCAAATAGTTGCGCACCAACATCGCCATGCGGTGGCGCAGCTCGAGGTTCTGACGCACAGGGTTACGGCGGATGTCCAAGTAACGATATTTCATGCGGAGGTCGTCGCCACCGTCGCTGACATCTTCGATGGTGAAGGGCGGGGTCTTGCTGCTGTTGAGCAGTTTGAACTCACTCACCTTCAGCTCGATTTCGCCCGTTGGCATGTTAGGATTCTTCGACTCGCGCTCGATGACAGTGCCTTTGGCCTGAATTACGTATTCGCGGCCGAAGGTACGGGCCTGTTCGATGAGTTTCGGGTCGCTGCTGCCATCCAAGAAAAGCTGGGTGATGCCATAACGGTCGCGGAGGTCAATCCAAACGAGGGAGCCTTTGTCGCGGGTGCGCTGCACCCAGCCAGCTAATGTCACTTCCTTGCCAGCGTCGGCAAGACGAAGTTCGCCACAAGTATGTGTTCTGTACATATTTCGAGATTTAAAGATTTAAAATTCAAAATTCAAAGATTAAAACTTGCAAAAATAGCAAAACCATTTCTTTTTTTTGGATTGCTTCGCAAGAAATCTAAGAAAAATATATTAAAATCATTGAATATCAATATTTTATGATTTTAGAACGATTTTTCGCCCATTTTTGAAAGATTTCTGCCCTTTAGGGCATACCAAAAATTGTATCTTTGCCCCGTGATTCGGAAAGTGAAACATATTCTCATTGCGGCCAGCCTGTTGCTCATGGCCTTCTTTGCCCAACGTTGCGCCAATGCCGTGGCACCTACTGGCGGACCGAGGGACGAGCGACCTCCCGTGGTGGTTGAAGCCGTGCCCGAAAACCATAGCATCAACTTCCTCGGAAAAAAGATTGAAATCACCTTCGACGAATACATCACCCTCGAGAACGCCAACCAAAACGTGATGATTTCGCCACCGCTGAGCGAGAAGCCCGACATCAAACTGAAAAACAAGACCGTGGTCATCAAGTTCAAGGAAGACTTGGTGGCAAATACCACTTACACCATTAACTTCGGTGCAGCCATCAAGGACCTGCATGAAGGCAATCAATTTAAGGATTACGTTTATAGTTTTTCGACGGGCGACCACATCGACACGCTCGGCATTGCTGGTAAAGTATTGAACGCCAGTGACAAGAAACCCGTTGATGGGGTTTATGTCTCCTTGTATGCCGCAGACCGCGAGAACGTGGACTCGTTGCCGATGACCACGATTCCCGACTACATCACCAAGACCGACAAGGAGGGTAAGTTCAGCCTCAACGGCCTGGCCGACAAGAAATACCTCGTCTTCGCCTTGAAGGACGCCAACGCCAACCTCTATTTCGACCTACCCAACGAAGATGTTGCCTTCTTGGATACGCTGGTTCAGGCTTCATGTCTGAAAAAGCCCGCCCCGCCTGTGGTGGATTCAATAGCGAAGGACAGCTTGGCCATGCAGATGGATTCGCTTGCTTTTGACACGATTGCAAAACCGCTGGACACCATCGCCTTCGACACAACATCGGCGACAATGTACCACCCAAACGCCTTAGACCTCACGTTGTATATGTTCACCGAAGTAGACTCCACGCAGGTGCTTTTGGAGAAGAAACTCGTTGAGGAAGGCTTGTTGCGCTTCGTGTTTCGCCATCCCGCCAAGGAAGCCGTCGTCATGACGCATGAGATGCTGCCCGACTCTTTCAACCTGGTGACCATGCATTCCGCGGAATATGACACCGTTTGGTGGTATTTCACACCCAACGTCAAAGACAGCCTGTGGGTGCAGGTGAAATACGACACCGTCATCAACGACTCGTCGCGTTACAGCTTGAAATTCAAGGAAGCGGGCGGCAACAGAAGACGCAAGGCAGAACCTAAAAAACTGACTGTCAACAACAACCTACTCGGCCGCGGCGGACTCATCCCTGGTCAAGACCTCATACTGAAGTTCTCCGAACCTATCATCAGCTACCAGATGCGTGATACGGCCATATTCAAATGCGACTCAGCGACCTATTACGACCGACTCGCCTTTGAGCCTGCCGATGAATATGGTATGAAATATCGCCTCACCACGCCTTTCTCGGCCGACTCAAGCTACAGCTTCGAAATACCCGACTCGGTGTTTTGGGGCATCCGTGGCCGCACCAACGACGTCATTAAGACAGATTTCCACGTGCTGAAGGACGACGAATACGGCAACATCTACATCACCGTCGTTCCGCCCGAAGGCATGAACCAGATCGTGGTGCAACTCACCAACGAAAGCGGCAAGGTGTTGAAAGAAGAGGCCATCACCAAGAAACAAGAGGTAATGTTCGACCACCTCTTGCCTGCCAAATACAAGCTCCGCGCCCTTCTAGATGCCGATGGCAACGGCAAATGGAGCACGGGCAACTATCACCGTCACACCCTACCCGAAACCATCCTCGACTACAAAGACCCGCTCGACCTCAAAGCCGGCTGGGACATTGACTTGGAGGAAGTTTGGGACCTGGCCCATTAATAATCATGCAAGGAAAAGGAATTATCCGTATCTTTGCAGGCCTATTTTTAGAATCAACTTAAACAGCGAAATAATGATTTACACACAAGAAGTGCAACACCAATGTTGCGTGAAGAAAGGCGCCAACCATCCTTGCGCTCCGATTCCGGAGGAAGGCAAGTGGGTGCGCGTCAAAGATGTGAAAGACATCAGTGGTTTCACTCACGGCATCGGCTGGTGCGCCCCCCAACAGGGTGCCTGCAAGCTGACCCTCAACGTGAAGGACGGCATCATCCAAGAGGCCTTGGTGGAGACCATCGGTTGCTCTGGCATGACCCACTCAGCCGCCATGGCTTCTGAGATCTTGCCTGGCAAGACCGTTCTCGAAGCCCTCAACACCGACCTCGTGTGCGACGCCATCAACACCGCCATGCGCGAGATCTTCCTTCAGATTGTCTACGGTCGCTCCCAGTCGGCCTTCTCCGAAGGCGGATTGCTCGTCGGCGCCTCGCTTGAGGACCTCGGCAAAGGCCTGCGCAGCCAAATCGGCACGATGTTCGGCACCTTGGAAAAAGGTCCCCGTTACCTCGAGATGACCGAAGGCTACTGCACCCGCATCGCCTTGGACGAGAACAGCGAAATCATCGGTTACGAATTCGTCAGCCTCGGCAAGATGATGGACTTCATCAAGAAGGGCGACGATGCCAACGAGGCCTTGAAGAAAGCCACCGGCACTTACGGCCGTTTCGCCGATGCAGCCAAATACATTGACCCACGTAAAGAATAAGGAGGACTAGACTATGGCAAGAAGAGAAGTAAAATTCGAGAGTCAGGAACGCCGCATGGCCAATGTCCTGAAAGTTTTGAACCAATACGGCATCAAGAGCATCGAGGAAGCCGACGAGATCTGCGAAGCCAAGGGCATCGACCCCTACAAGATGGCTGAGGAGACCCAACCCATCTGCTTTGAGAACGTGAAGTGGGCTTACACCTGTGGTGCCGCCATTGCCATCAAGAAGGGCTGCAAGAACGCTGCCGATGCCGCTGAAGCCATCGGCGAAGGCCTACAGTCGTTCTGCATCGACGGTTCCGTCGCCGACGACCGTAAGGTCGGTATCGGCCACGGCAACCTCGCCGCCCGTCTGCTCCGCGAGGAGACCGAGTGCTTCGCCTTCCTGGCCGGCCACGAGAGCTTCGCCGCCGCCGAAGGCGCCATCAAGATTGCTGAGATGGCCAACAAGGTGCGCCAAAAGCCCCTGCGCGTCATCCTCAACGGCCTCGGTAAAGACGCAGCCAAGATCATCAGCCGCATCAACGGCTTCACCTACTGCCGCACCGAGTTTGACTACTACACCGGCAAGGTGACCGTCGTGGAGCGCATCCCCTATTCGACGGGTCTCCGCTCGAAGGTGAACTGCTACGGTGCCGACGACGTCCGCGAAGGCGTTGCCATCCTGTGGCTGGAAAACGTCGACGTGTCCATCACGGGCAACTCGACCAACCCGACCCGTTTCCAACACCCTGTGGCAGGCACCTATAAGAAAGAGCGCCTATTGGCAGGCAAGCCCTACTTCTCCGTCGCCTCTGGCGGTGGCACGGGCCGCACCCTGCACCCCGACAACATGGCTGCTGGTCCGGCCAGCTATGGCATGACCGACACCATGGGCCGTATGCACAGCGACGCCCAGTTTGCAGGTTCCTCATCCGTCCCGGCTCACGTCGAGATGATGGGTTACCTCGGCATGGGCAACAACCCGATGGTGGGCGCCACCGTCGCCGTGGCCGTCGCCGTGGAACAGGCTATGAAATAATTCAGCAACCTGAAGACGAAAAAAAGGTTCCGAAGCATCGGAACCTTTTTTTGTTTATTCGTCAGCGAGGATGACCACTCGCATTCCAACAAAAGCATATTTGGCTTTCAACTCGTTCAAGTCGTCGTTGCGCAATCGGATGCATCCTTCGCTGCCACGTCCCGGCACCGAACTCTCGTTGTTGGTGCTGCCATGGATGCCGATGCCCGTATGGCCTGGTGTCTTCAAACGCATGAACCAATCGCCGTAGGCCAATATGTCACCACGACCGTCACCAAAGTCGTGGGTCCATTTCGAAGCATCCACAATCTCCGTGATGGAAAATGGTTTGGCTACCGTACATTCCGGTGTCTTCATGTCGCCTGGCTTCTGTTTCTGGCCTTTGTTTTTGCCCACGCAAACGGGATAATGCACACGCTTGAGCGTATCGCCGTTCACCACCTCGCAGACATACAGTCTATATTCAGGCTTCGAGATGACAATGAAGCAGTTTTTCTTGTTGACGACTTCGGAATAAAACGTCGCCGAATCGGCAGGAATAGTTGTAACGGTATCAGTCACCGTTTCAATAGTGTTTTTATTCTCTTGCTCAGTAACTTGACTCTCTGAAGAGCCACACGACGGCAGGGCAAACAATGCCGCCAACACATACATTAATAACATTGTATTCTTCATCTTTTGGTTTATTCTAAATTTGTAATCACAACGACCTTAACGAAACTGCGAAGCCACCGCAAGGTGCCATCTTCAGCTTCAGCGTCGATTTTGAGGTAACGGTTTTCTTCGTGATGGTGTAGGCCTGCGGATTATAGTTTTCATCGGGGATGCCGCTGGCGTCTTTGGCATCAGCATAGATGGTCGCCTCGTATTTCACGCCAGGTTTGAGGAAATCCAATTTCACCGTGACCTCACGGGCGTTCTCGTCGGTAATGCCACCAACGTACCATACATCGTGCGGCTCTGGTAGAGACGTTTCCTGAAACGTCTCTACATTGTCGGGAATATTGTAAACAAACCGGGTGGCATTGGAGATAACGCCTTTCTTGCCGTCTGACAACGTTCCCACGCCTTCGGCAGCCTTATTCAAAGACGACAATTTGGGATGACGAGCGGTGACGATATAATCGCCAGGCTCAGCCATGAGATACAAGCTCTTGTCCCAGTCAACAGCCACGTCCTTGATAAACTGGAAGGCATCCATATAGGGCTCGTAGTGCTCAGGGAAGTCGGCAGCCATCTGCAAAGGCGAATAGAAGGTCACATACAACCCCAGTTGGTTGCAGATGGTGTGACGCATCTTGCCACCCCACGACACAATCTTGCCCATGTCAGGCTCGAAGATGCCAGGTGTGTAGTCCATCGGGCCACCTTGCAGACGTGTGAAAGGCAGGATGGTAGTGTGTCCAGGTTTGATGCGCTCACGGAACTCGGTGCCCATCGCACTCTCATTGCCAATCATGTTGGGCCAAGTGCGGCAAAGACCAGTAGGTCTTACCGCCTCATGCGAATTCACCATGATGTGGTGCTTGGCCGCCTCCACGATGGCATAGTGGTAGTGGTTATTGATGGGCTGGCTATAGTGGCCTTCACCGAAAGGAATGATGGTGCCCACATAGCCACCTTTCACGGCATCGTAACCGTATTGGTTCATCAAGGTGTAAGCCTTTTCCATCCAACGCTCGTAATTCACCGTAGATGCGGAGCTTTCGTGGTGCATGATGAGGCGGATACCCTTTTCGTGAGCGTATTTGTTCAGCGCAGGCAGGTCAAAATCGGGATAAGGTGTGAGGAAGTCGAAGACAAATTCCTTCTGCTTGCCGTACCAATCCTCCCAGCCGATGTTCCAGCCTTCGATGAGCAGCCCATCGAAGCCGTTGGCAGCGGCGAAGTCGATGTAGCGGCGCACGTTGGCATTATTGGCACCATGCGTGCCGTTGGGCTTGGCGTGTTCGTAGTCGGTTTGGCCGAGTTTCACCGAGGGGAAGTCGTTGGTGTAGGCCCAAGTGCTCTTGCCCGAGATCATCTCCCACCAAACGCCCATGTACTTCACAGGGTGAATCCACGACACATCCTCCAAAGCGCAAGGCTCGTTGAGGTTGAGGATGAGACGTGACGCTAAGGCATCGGTAGCCGAGGTGCAAACCATCACCGTGCGCCAAGGTGTAACGCAAGGGGCTTGGATGCGGCCTTTATAGCCCGTGGCATCGGGACAAAGGAAAGCGCGGAACACCATATTTTTATCGTCGAGGTCGAGATGCATCGTGGGGAAGTCGAGCGTGGCGGCCTCGTGGATGTTGAGGTAGAGGCCATCGTCGGTCTTCATTTGAAGAGCGGTCTGAACGCCTGTGGGCGAGAATGCCGTCCAAGGCCAGCCGCCGTCTTTATGGCCTGCTTCCCACAAACCACGGATCTCAGACAGCCGCGACTCGGTATAGTTGTATTCCTGCGTGTCGAGGTCGCCCGGAATCCACCATGCCTTGTGGTCGCCCGCCATGGCAAACTCAGTCAATTCCTCCTTAATCCAGAAGCACACCAAGGCGTTCTCGATGGGGAACTCATAGCGGAAGCCGAGACCGTCGTCGTAGAGGCGGAAACGAATTTGCATCACCGTGGCCCGCTTCTCCGTGGAATGGTCCATACTCTCCACAGAGCCAACGGGTTGCTCCAAAGTGACGAGCATCTCATTGTAGTGGTTGCGGATTTGCGCCTCTTCGCCCCAGACGGGTTCCCAAGTCTCGTCGAAGGTGCTGTATTTCGTGTCTTTCAGCACAAAAGCATGAGCGAGGTCGTCGCGCCATTCGAGGGTGAAGCCCATCTTGGAGGGCAGCACGATAGGTTTCCCGGCGCGGTCGAGGGAATACTGCGGTATGCCGTTGACGACTTCAAATTTCAGTTCCAGTTGGCCGTCGGGGCTTTGCAGCTTGACAGGTCCATCGGCATAAGACGGTATGGCAAAAACAACTGCCAATACGATAAGTGATAGAAGTTTTCTCATCATGTTTCAGATTAGGGTTTGTCGTAATAGAAAGCACAAAAATAAGAAAAAGATTCGTAATTTTGCCACGTCATCACGAGAAACGAAGCAAATGGAAGAAAAACAGATACTCTTAGGCATGACCCCTGCCGAGATTCAGGAGGTCGTCGAGCAACTGGGGCTGCCGAAGTTCACGGGCAAGCAATTGGTGGACTGGATCTACATGAAACGTTGCGCCACGTTTGAGGACATGACCAACCTCAGCAAGAGCACAAGGGCACTGTTGGCCGAACACTATGAAACCGGACTGAAAGCTCCCGTCAAGGAACAGGTGTCGACCGACGGCACGAAGAAATACCTCTTCCCTGCCGGCGCGCATTTCATCGAAGCGGCTTACATCCCCGACCGCGATCGCGCCACACTCTGTGTCTCCACACAGGTGGGCTGCCAGATGGACTGCCTCTTCTGCGCCACGGGCAAACAAGGTTTCCAGAAAAACCTCTCCGTGGCCGAGATCATGAACCAAATCCTCAGCCTGCCCGAGTTCGACACGCTGAGCAACATCGTCTTCATGGGTATGGGCGAGCCTTTGGCCAACTACGACAACCTGATGCGCTCGCTCGACATCCTCACGCAGGAATGGGCCCTCGGCTGGAGCCCCACCCGCATCACCGTGTCGACTAGTGGCCTGATTCCCAACCTCAAGCGTTTCCTTGAGGAATCAAAATGCAATCTGGCCATCAGCATGCACAGCCCCTTCCACGATGAGCGCCTCAAACTGATGCCCGTCGAAAAAAGCTATCCTATCAAGGAGGTGATTCATACCGTGAAGCAACACGACTGGCATGGACAACGCCGGCTCTCGTTTGAGTACATCATCTTCAAGGACCTCAACCACAGCAAGGACCACGTCAAAGAAATCGCACGTTTGTTGGGTAGCACCCGTTGTCGCCTTAATTTAATAAGGTATCATGCCGTGCCAGGCATCCCGTTGAAGAGTCCCGATGCCGCCACGATGACATGGTTCCGCGATGCCTTGAATGACAAGGGCATCATCGCCACCATACGTGCCTCACGCGGGCAAGACATCGATGCCGCGTGTGGGTTGCTGTCTACCAAAAACTTACTCTGACTTTGTTTCAGGCCTCAAAGCCACAATCAGCGAAGAGCCCTTATAGTTGTAACCGAAGCGGAAGCCCAGGGGACGGATGTCCTTACGGGTGGTGTAGGCATCGTTCAACGCCTTCTGGTACACACTGCTCGAGAACAAATCAATAGGATGGGTGTAGGTGCCATACAAAATGGTCTGCCATCCCCTATCAACATAGGTCCTGTAGGTAATGCCTGTGTCATCTTGTACAACGGCAAACGAATGTTTGAGGATATCCTCTCTGATTTGTGAGAATGTACCATAGTGCAGGCAATAAGAGCACGACTTGACGAAAGAGACCGTTGAATCCGGATTGATCTTGTCAATCATGGCCTGAACATTCGGGTCAAACTCTTTGTCCAACAGATTGGTACAGAGATAATACAAGGTCTTCTCCTTGTTCTCCTCGGGATGGAAGAAGCGGATGGCCACAAAGGGACTGCGTTTTTCGGTCGCAACCCATTCGCCCTCTTTGTTAAGGGTCTGGAAGTCAATGGAGATAATCTCATAGCCCATCCTTGCCATAAGCACCATGAAAATCGGGACGGTGCCGTCAATCTCGCTATTGTGAAGGTCCGAACTCATGTAACTCGTGATAAAATAGCTGCGACGCAACAAATCGAGAAGGGCCTTTTGATACTTTTCGTAGGTTTTTTTGCCAAACTCCTTGGCCGTAATCGGCGAACCTGCACGCTCCAAGCCCATCATGTAATAGGTCTCGGCCTTGGGGAAAAACGTCGCCATAAACGGAAAATCGGGACCGCTGAAGGAATAGAAGACGTTTTTGGCACGTGCGGTGATATCACCCAAATCGTTTGTACGGATGGCTTCCACCTTGTTAAGCGTCTCCTGGCTGTTGGCCCACATACGATTCAATTCAGCCGAATGGTTCTTCCATTCTTCTGTCTGAGTCATGGCATACAGCGTGTCGCCTTCCTGCAAAGGAATTCCAGCCAAAATGCGGGCCAGGGAATTGAGAAGAGGATCGCCCACAAGTTTGACGACTTCTTTCTCAACAGGCATGGTATCGACGACGGCGATGGTATCGGTTTGCGGGTTTTGGGAAGCACCGCGAGAATTGAAGCCGTCGCATCCAGCCAACACGAACGACAAAGCAGCGATAACCACTATGCGAAAAGTAACATTTCTCATTGCATTTGTTTTTTAGTAATTATTCTATTGATGAAATAAACGATGATTCCAGAAACAAGGGTAAAGGCGCTCATGAGGGTCATCCACATCACGGGTTGCTCACCGTTGGCAAACTTGATATAGTCCTCATACACCAGATACACGATACTCCAAAGGATGAGCAAACAGAAAATGATGGGCGTCACGGGATAACCCAGGGTCTTGTATTTGCGCTCAATGTTGGGGAACTTGCGGCGATGCCTGAAGATGCCCAACACAGTGAGTAACGAGCACATCGACAGCAGGATGCCCGTATATTTGGTGATCATCTCAAACGAATTGGTGATGATGAGCAGAAAACTGATGACATATTGGAAGAGAATGGCTGCCATAGGCACGCCCCTCTTATTCTTGTACGACAAAAAGCGAAGGATCCTATGGTCCTCACCCATCACCTGTGCGACGCGCGGCCCCATGAAGACCATGGCGCTGATGCTCGAAAGCAGCAAGAGCGAAATGATCAGACCCATCATATTACCGATGTTGTTGCCAAAGATGTTATGGGCACTGATAAGTCCCACCTCGATTTGTCCTTCCAAATCGGCCATGGGGGTGGAACGCAGGAAGACATAGTTCAACAACAGGTAGAGCAACGTCACGATGAGGGTGGAAAGGATGAGCGACAATGGCAGGTTCTTCCTTGGGTTTTCAATCTCGCTCGCCATATAGGTCGAAGCATTCCACCCTGAATAGGCATAATAGACCCAAATCAAGGAGATGGCGAAACCAGGATTGAAGATGTCTTTGGATTCGAGATGCTGGGTGCTATAGTCTTGGACGTTTTCGGGAAGGATAAACCCGCAGACGATGAAAATGACTATCATGATGATCTTCAACACCGTGAAGATATTCTGGAACGATCCGCTGAACTTCAAATCACGGGTGTGCATCAAGGTGATCAAGGTAAGGACGCCCAAAGCAATCCACTTGGGATCCAAGACGGGAAAGATGCGACAAACGTACGACGACAAAGCCATGCAAGTGAGTGCCACAGGAGCCGCAAAGCCCACAATCAACGAAATCCAACCCGAAACAAAACCTACCGAAGGATGATATATCTCGCCGAGATAATGGTACTCGCCGCCCGAACGGGGCATGGCCGAGCCCAATTCCGCGTATGTGAGCGCACCACAAAGTGCCACCACGCCGCCAAACAGCCAAAGCATCATGACGGCGCCCAACTGATGCGTTCCCAACAATTGAAAACCAAGCGAGGTGAACACGCCCGTGCCTATCATGTTAGCAATGACGAAGGCAGAGGCCGTCCACATTCCGATTTTTCTAGTCTTCTTTTCTTCCACCATCAGGAGCGTTTCTTCGTTACAAAAGCGCGCAAAAATACACTATTTTCCCATTACTCACAAAAAAACTACATTCTGAACACACCAAACTGTTGTGGCGGGAAGGGTTGGTTCAAGGATGCGGCGATGCCTAAGGCCAATATTTTTCTTGTATCCATGGGGTCGATGATGCCATCGTCCCAAAGGCGGGCGGTGCTGTAAAAAGCCGAGCCTTCATAGTCGTACTTGGCCAAAATGTCCTTTTTCAGCTGGGCGATTTCGTCGGTCGGCACCTCCAAACCTTTGTACTTGTATTGATCTTCCTTCACCGTAGCCAACACACTGGCTGCCTGCTCGCCACCCATGACAGAGATTTTGGCATTGGGCCACATGAAGAGCAGTCGCGGGCTGTAGGCGCGACCCGCCATGCCGTAGTTACCGGCACCAAACGAGCCGCCGAAGATGACCGTGAACTTAGGCACGTTGGCATTACTCACGGCATGCACCATCTTGGCGCCATCTTTGGCGATGCCGCCCTGCTCGTATTGCTTGCCCACCATGAAGCCCGTGATGTTCTGCAAGAACACCAAGGGGATGTTGCGCTGGCAGCACAACTCGATGAAGTGGGTGGCTTTCAGTGCCGACTCCGAGAACAGCACACCGAAGTTGGCGATGATGCCCACGGGGAAGCCCATGAGATGGGCGAAGCCGCATACGATGGTGGTGGCATACCTCGACTTGAACTCCTGAAAACGACTGCCGTCGACGATTCTTGCGATAATCTCACGGGGGTCAACCAGCTTATGGAAGTCGATGGGGGCAAGACCATAGAGGTCGTGCGGGTCATATAAAGGAGCCTCCACGGGCAGCATGTCTAACTTCTGTCGGTGCGACTTCTCCAAGGTCTTGAAGATGTTGCGGCAGATCTGCAAGGCGTGTTGGTCGTTCTCGGCCAGATGGTCGGCCACACCCGACACTGAGGTGTGCATCTCGCCACCACCCAGTTCCTCTGCTGTGACCACCTCGCCAGTGGCAGCCTTCACCAACGGCGGTCCGCCGAGATAGATGGTGCCTTGGTTGCGCACGATGATGGTCTCATCACTCATGGCAGGTACATAGGCGCCACCAGCGGTACACATGCCCATCACGATGGCAATCTGCGGGATACCCATGGCCGACATACGCGCCTGGTTGTAGAAGAAACGCCCGAAATGGTCGCGGTCGGGGAAGACCGTGTCCTGCTCAGGCAGGAAGGCGCCGCCGCTGTCGACCATATAGACACAGGGCAGATGGTTCTCCATGGCAATCTCTTGGGCGCGAAGATGTTTCTTCACCGTGTACTGCATGTAGGTGCCACCTTTCACCGTGGCATCGTTGGCCACGATGACAGCTTCTCTACCTTGAATCACGCCGATGCCGGTGATGATGCCTGCCGAGGGAAAGTCGTTGTTGTAGGTGCCGTATGCCGCCATTGGCGAGAGTTCCAAGAAAGGCGTGTTGGGGTCGATGAGCAGGTCGATGCGCTCACGAGCGAGGAGTTTGTGGCGTTTCTTGTGTTTGGCCACGGCCGCCTCACCACCACCCTGCATGGAGGCCGACATCGCCTCGCGGTATTGCGACATCAAGGCAAGAAAGTTCTTCTCGTTCTGCTTGAACTCCTCGGAGTCGGTGCGTATGTTGGATTTCAGTACTTGCATAAGAGTGAGTTTGAAACGACAAAAATAGGGAATTTTTTAAGAACACACCCCATATTTGGATTTTTCATATCTTTGCAGTTTCTAACCAATTCAATGGAAAATGAAAAAACTCTTCATTTTGCTGTCGCTATTCTGCATGTTTGGCTGTTCAAGTACCAAACCAGGAGTAATAGGAACCGGCACCGCTGCCTCATACAATGTCAACATCTATGACGCAAAAGGCGACTGGTACGAGACTGGCCTGCTGATCGAGTCGTTCGACAAAAAGGTCTTCGTCAAAATCAACGATGGACGCTACGAGCTGCTTACATCGGACAAGGAGGGGTATCGTTTTATGATTGAAATCGATGGAGAATTGCTCTATGTCAAGTAATCGCACCCGACATAGAATCAACATCACACCCGAAAACAAGATCCATTTCTGGTCCATCTTCTCGACGGCGATCGTGGGGCTGTTCTCCCTTTGGATTGGCATCACCATCCAAGACGACATCAACACGAAAAACGCCCGCGAGACCCAGAAACTGGCCCGCTACCAAATGACAGAAGCCATCTACCCAAAGTTTGTGCAGTATGTCGACACCTGCGGCTACGTATTTTACGACCTGCTGGAATACACCGACCCCGACCAATATTTGGATCAGAAAACCGTTGTCGACTCGGTGGGTGCCTACTATTCCAGAGAACGTGGCCCTTTTACCGAGGCCATGAGCAACTCAGTCAACTTCCTGTGCGACAATCAGTACTATCTCGGTTCTATCTTCGGCAAAGAATCGCATACGCGGATTTGCAAAAACAACGCCTCCATCCTGTTCGGCCTGCGCCTGCTCTCGCATCGCAACAAGAAGCTGTTCCATATCACCACACACTGGCAAAACACCCCTTCACTCCAAGACTCCATCACCTTGGAACTGCGTGACTCTTATTATGCCAAAAACGTGTATTCTTACAGAAAAGAAGCATGTGATGGCATACTCGAAAACTACAGGGTTTTCTATGACAATGTCGCAAAACAAGGTTTTGATTCCGCACAAATCGTCAACAATGCGGTGTATCAATTCATCTTTGCACCATATTTCGACAATTTCAACGTTTATTCCCAAGAGCTGGTGCCTTCCGAAGACGTGAAAAGCCACATTTGGAAGCACCTCTTGCTGCTGGTTGGAAGTATCGTGCTTGGTTTGGTCCTCTCCTTAGTGCTACTGAAACGCCTGTTCGGAATAGAACATTTTTTCGTCAGAAACAACGACAACACCACTGAAGATGTCTGAGAGAAGTTCAAATAAACGCCGCATGGCTGGGTCCTATTTCATGTCGCTGATGAGTATCGCGCTGGTACTCTTCCTTCTTGGCGTGTTTGCCCTGCTCATGCTACATGCGCAGAAACTCTCCAACCATCTCAAGGAAAACATCGGCTTCGAAGTGGTGATGAACAGCAATGTGAAGGAAGACAACATCCTCAAGCTGCAAAAGGAACTCGACGCCATGCCCGCCGTGAAGTCGACGACCTACATCACCAAGGACGAAGCCATCCGCCGACTGAGCGAGGACCTCGGCGAAGACTTCCTGCAATGGCTTGGCAACGAGGACAACCCTTTACTGCCCTCCATCGACGTGCGTTTCAAGGCAGACTACGCCAACAATGACAGCCTCAACCTCATCCAAGCCCAGCTACTGAAAAACAAAGACATCAAGGAAATCTACTACCATAAGTCGTTGGTCAACCTTATCAACCAGAACATGAACCGCATTGGTCTCGGACTGATGATTGCCAGCTTGGTGCTGCTCATCATCGCCATCACACTGATACGCAACACCATACGACTCAGCATCTACTCCAAGCGTTTCCTCGTGCGCAGTATGCAACTCGTAGGCGCCACGCCGGCCTATATCCGCCGACCTTTCATCAGGAGCGGCATCACGCAGGGCTTCTTCGGGGCTTTGATTGCCGATGCTTTCTTGGCCTTGCTGCTTTACGGCCTCTACCAACGCTTGCCCGAATTGACTCTAGTACAAGACTATACCATCATTATATGCATCTTTGGTGGCATCATCGTCCTTGGCATCCTGCTTGGTGGACTCTCCACCCGCTTCGCCCTACGCAAATACCTCAACGCCGATGTCGACAAACTATACGCATAAAACCAAGGGCTCCTGAGCCCGAATTTTGATTATTAAATCTTGAATATTAAATCAACACAATATGGCAAAAGACATAAAAAAACCACAAGCAAAAACCACCGATGCGGCTGACAACCAAAAGGTCATGCCCTTCGGCAGAATGAACTACATCCTCGTCATCGTCGGCATAGCCCTCATTGCCCTGGGATTCATCCTCATGATTGGCGGCGGCTCGTCGAATCCCGACGTGTTCAACGAGGAAATGTTTAATTTCAGACGACTCACCCTGGCGCCCATATTGGTATTGGCAGGCTTTGTCGTGGAAATCGTTGCAATCTTTTGGAAAGGGAAAAAATAAAAAAGAATAATCACAAAACCTGCAAAATCACAAAACCTAATTTGGATTGTTTAGGAAAGCGGCCAACTGGCACGCTTTCCTGCGGCAACCCGGTTGGGTGCCGCGGACACAAAATAATGATGTTTTGAAGGTTTTGGGAGTTTTGTGACAAAACAAATCATTATGGATTGGTTACAAGCATTAATTCTTGGTATCATCCAAGGCCTGACGGAATACCTGCCCGTCAGCAGCAGCGGCCATTTGGCCATCGGTCAAGCCCTCTTCGGCCTTGAAGACGGCGAATCGAACCTCGCCTTCACGGTCTTGCTCCACGTGGCCACCGTGCTCAGCACCTTGGTCATCCTATGGAAAGAAATCGTGTGGATCTTCAAGGACCTGTTTGCCAAACAGTCGTGGCGCAAATACTGCAACCTAAACGATGGCACGAAATACGTTTTCAACATCCTCATCTCCATGATTCCTGTGATGATCGTCGGACTGTTTTTCAAGGACAAAGTGGAAGAAGTCTTCGGCTCGGGCTTGCTCATCGTGGGCATCTGCCTCCTCATCACTGCGACACTGTTGGCCTTCTCCTATTTCGCCAAACCGCGACAGAAGGAAAACATCAGTGGCTGGCACGCCTTCATCATCGGTATCGCACAGGCTTGCGCCGTGATGCCAGGTCTTTCACGTTCGGGTAGTACCATCGCGACGGGTTTGCTGCTGGGCAACAAAAAGGAAAAGCTGGCACAGTTCTCCTTCTTGATGGTCATCCCACCCATCTTGGGTGAAGCCCTACTCGACGTCAAGGATATGTTTGAAGTCGGCTTCAGCGAGGCCATGAGTGGCATCTCGCCCGTGGCGGCCATCGTCGGCTTCTTGGCATCCTTCATCTTTGGCTGCATCGCCTGCAAGTGGATGATCAGCATCGTGAAGAAAGGCAAGCTGATTTGGTTTGCCATCTATTGCGCCATTGTGGGTATTTTGGCTATTGTATTACCCTATGTCCTTTAAAACGGCCCTTCGACAGGCTCAGGGACCTGAACCATGAAAATGTTTAATTTCGAAGAAGGCGAGGTCATCCTCATCGACAAACCGCTGGACTGGACGTCGTTCGACACGGTCAACTTCATCCGCAGCCTACTCAACCGCTGCTACGGCATCCGCAAGCTGAAGGTGGGCCATGCGGGTACGCTTGACCCTTTGGCGACGGGGCTGCTCATCCTCTGCACGGGCAAGATGACCAAACAGATCGACAACTACCAGGCGCAGGTGAAGACCTACACGGGCACCATCCTGCTAGGCAAGACCACTCCCACCTTCGACCTGGAAAGCGAGCCTAATGCCTTCTTCCCTACCGATAACATTACACCAGAGCAAATCGAGGCTGCGCGAGTGCAGTTCATTGGCGACCTCAAGCAATATCCACCCAAGTACTCCGCCATCAAGATCAAAGGGAAACGCGCCTTCGACTATGCTCGCTCCGACGAGGAAATCGAGCTGAAAGCCCGCGATGTCCGCATCGATGACTTCAAACTCAACCTCGACCGTTTCCCCGAGCTCGATTTCGAGGTCACTTGCAGCAAAGGCACCTACATCCGCAGCCTCGCCAACGACTTCGGCAAAGCCTTGGGCAACGGCGCCTGCCTCACCTCGCTGCGCCGCACCCGTATCGGTGATTTCCGCGTGGAGGATGCATGGCCTTTGGAAAAGCTGAGACAACATATTGTTGACACAGGTGATGAGTTTAAGGCTTGGAAGAAGGAGCAAGAAGAAAAACAGCAAAAACAAAACTGATAATCAGCACTTTAAGAAAAAAACTTGACAAAACTTTTGTCCTGCATTATCTTTGCACGCTTTTCTAAGTAATAGAATATCAAACTCTACATACAATGAAACTCTCACAATTCAAATTTAACTTGCCGAGTGAGCTCATCGCGCTGCAACCTACACAGAACCGCGACGAGGCTCGTCTGATGGTCGTCGACCGCAAGACAGGCACAATCGAGCACCGCATTTTCAAGGACTTGGTGGACTACGTGAAAGACGGCGACGTGTTCGTCATTAATAATACTAAGGTGTTCCCCGCCAAGCTTTATGGTGAAAAGGAGAAGACCGGTGCCAAGATCGAAGTGCTGCTGCTCCGCGAACTGGACCATGAGAGCCGTCTGTGGGACGTGCTCGTCGACCCTGCTCGTAAGATCCGCATCGGCAACAAACTCTATTTCGGCGAAGGCGACGAGCTGGTGGCCGAGGTCATCGACAACACCACCTCGCGCGGCCGCACGCTGCGTTTCCTCTACGACGGCACCTACGACGAGTTCAAGAAGACCCTCTCAGGGCTTGGCCACACGCCCATCCCGAAGGAACTCAACCGTGAGGAACGCCCAGAAGACGCCGAAGACTTCCAGACCATCTACGCCAAGGTGGAAGGCGCCGTTTCGGCGCCCACCGCTGGCATGCACTTCAGCAAGATCCTGATGAAACGACTTGAAATCGTGGGCGCTTCCTTCGCCGAGCTAACCCTGCACCCCGGCATGGGCAACTTCCGCGACATCGAAGTGGAAGACCTCACCAAACACAAGCCCGACTCGGAGGAGATGTACATCGACGAAGAGTGCTGCACCTTGGTCAACGAGGCCAACCAACGCCACAACACCGTCTTTGCCGTGGGCACCACCTCGCTGAAAGCCTTGGAGACTGCCCAGACCATCAGCGGCAAGATCAAACCGTTCAAAGGCTGGACAAACAAATTCATCTTCCCGCCTTACACCTTCTCGGTGGCCAATGCCATGATTACCAACTTCCACCTGCCCAAGTCACCTATGATGATGGAAGTGGCCGCTTTCGCGGGTTATGATCTGCTTATGAAGGCTTATAAGGAAGCTATCGCTGAGAAGTATCGGTTCTTCACATACGGTGATGCGATGTTAATCATTTAGCTATCAGCCATCAGCAGTCAGCTATCAGCTCAGTTTTGCTGGCTGAATGCTGATTACTAAATGCTGAAAGCCAATTGTGAATCTTAAATCTTTGAATCTTAAATAATTACCAATAATGAACCAAGAAGATTTTTTCAAGAAAATAACCGCTCATGCGAAGGAATATGGTTTCATTTTCCCTTCGAGCGAGATTTATGACGGACTGTCAGCTGTTTACGACTACGGCCAGAACGGCGTGGAGTTGAAGAAGAACATCCGCGAATACTGGTGGAAGGCCATGGTGCAGATGCACGAGAACATTGTCGGCATCGACGCCGCCATCTTCATGCATCCCACCACTTGGAAGGCCTCGGGCCACGTCGACGCCTTCAACGACCCGCTCATCGACAACCGCGACAGCAAGAAACGCTACCGCGCCGATGTGCTCGTCGAGGACTATATGGCCAAGATTGAGGAGAAGATTAATAAAGAGGTGGAGAAAGCCCGCAAGCGCTTCGGTGACGCCTTCAACGAGGAACAGTTTGTGACCACCAACCCGCGCGTCTTGGAACACAAGGCCAAGATCGAAGAGATCAGCCACCGCCTCTATGGCGCCATGGAGCGTAACGACCTCGACGCCATCAAGCAACTCATCCTTGACCTGGAGATTGTCTGCCCCATCAGCGGCACCCGCAACTGGACCGACGTGCGTCAGTTCAACCTGATGTTTGCCACCAAGATGGGCAGCGTGGCCGACGGCTCCGACACCATCTACCTGCGTCCCGAAACGGCACAAGGCATCTTCGTCAACTACCTCAACGTGCAGAAGACCGGCCGCATGAAGATCCCGTTCGGCATTGCCCAGACCGGTAAGGCCTTCCGTAACGAGATTGTGGCCCGTCAGTTCATCTTCCGTATGCGTGAGTTCGAGCAGATGGAGATGCAGTTCTTCGTACGTCCTGGCACTGAGCTCGAGTGGTTCCAACATTGGAAGCAGGAACGCCTCAACTGGCACCTCTCGTTGGGTCTGCCCGCCGAGAAATACCGCTTCCACGACCACGAGAAGCTGGCCCACTACGCCAACGCCGCCACCGACATCGAGTTCGACTTCCCCTTCGGCTTCAAGGAGCTGGAAGGCATCCACAGCCGCACGGACTTCGACCTCTCGGCCCACGCCAAATATTCGGGCAAGAAGCTCCAATACTTCGACCCCGACACCAACGAGAGCTACACGCCTTACGTCATCGAGACCTCCATCGGCCTCGACCGCATGTTCCTCGCCATGTTCAGCAACGCCTTCACCGAGGAGAAGCTGGAAGACGGCTCGGAGCGCGTGGTGTTGAAGCTGCCGGCCATCCTGGCACCTTACAAAGTTGCAGTGCTGCCGCTGGTCAAAAAAGACGGTCTGCCGGAGAAAGCCCGCGAGATCATCGACTCGCTGAAGGCCGACTTCATGTGCCAATACGAGGAGAAAGACTCTATCGGCAAGCGCTACAGAAGACAAGATGCCATCGGAACGCCGATGTGCGTCACCGTCGACAACGACACCTTGGTGGACAACACCGTCACCGTGCGCGACCGCGACACGATGGCCCAGGTGCGCGTTCCGATTGAGAACCTCCGTAACATGATCTTCGACGAATTAAAACCAAAGAAATAATCCTATCATTCAATAACTTAAACAAACTAAGACAATGAAAGCAAAGTCTTTATTCCTTGGTACAATAGCTTTATGTATCGCTATGGGCCTCTTCACGGCCTGTGACAACAGCAACAAAAAACCTGAGACTCCTGAAGCACCTGCTAAGCTGGTCATGACCGCACCTCAAGTGGCAGCTAACGAGTCAGGTTTCATCTTCCTGGAGGATTTCCCGGAAACCGACCCCCATCTTGCTGTGAAGGTCTCCGAGGACTTCACCACGGCCACCATCAGCTACGATGGCAAGGAAATCCAAACCGTTACTTCTGACGAATTGGCCTCTGACGATCCCATTGTGCGTTTCCTTGATGCCAACTTCGACGGCCTCACCGACATCTACATCGGACCTGGCGTGCCTCGCACTGCCAACAGCCTGTTGGTGTGGAACGAAAACGACCAGAAGTACGTCCTCGTCGACGGCTCCTCCCTGCAAAACGCCATGCTTGAACCCCAGACCAAAAGCTTCATCGAAGGTGGCAGCAACTCGGCTGTCGAGTATTACATCAGCCGCAGCCTCTTTAACGGAGACAAGAAGGAAATGCAGGAAGAACTCCGCGTCATCATGGCTCCTGAAGAATATGCCAACAACAACGTAGAGCACAAATACACCTTGTCGGATCCTGATGGTAAGGTCCTGTGCTCCACCGAAACCGCCGACCAGCTGCCTGAGCTTTGGCAGAAGATCGTCACCGTTTTTGACTATTAATAAAAGAGGTAAATGCAGGTTAAATGCAACTACTGCGGCGCGCTGATTGAAGAGACGAGCGAGACTTGTCCGAAATGCGGCGCGCCGCTTTCTGGTTCTCACCGTACGGCCAAGGAGCAGCCCAAGACCATCGCGGAGCTGCAGGAATGGTATGTGGCGCATCATCTGCCACCCGAGGAGATCACGAGGTTCTTCATCGACAAGAATATCACCGAGCCGAAGGCCTTCGGCATCTACCGTGACGACAACGGCGACTTCGTGGTCTACAAGAACAAGTCGACTGGCGAGCGCGCCATCCGCTACAAAGGTGCCGACGAGCAGTATGCCGTCAATGAGCTATATCAACGTCTGAAGGCCGAAATCGCCGACCAGAAGGGCAACCGTCCGGGCAGCCAACAGCCCGTGGTGGACAACACCAAAAAGAAAAAGAAGAAAAAAGGCTGCCTGATTGCCATCATCATCTTATGCGTCATAGGCATCTTGGGCGCCATCTTCGACAAAACACCGCCTAATGGATACTACCATTATAACGGTGCCCAATACTATCACCAAGGCTCGTCGTGGTACTACTACGACAAGGAGAAAGACGATTGGTTCCCGTCCACCGAGGAGATCGACATCGACAAGAAAAACGCCAAGGATTTCCAGACCGACCAGCATTACGGCAAGGACTTTGAGTCAACCTCGTGGTACGACTCGGGCAGCAGCAGCGACGACTATGATGACTGGGACAGCGACAGTGATTGGGACAGCGGTAGCGATTCGTGGGACAGCGGCAGTACCGACTGGGATTCGGACTGGTAGAAACGCCAAAAACACCTTGTAGAAACGGTGTGCACACCGTTTCTACATAGACAACCCCATAGACAACGGTTGGATTTCGATTTTTCAACAAATTGAAATTCAACCGTTTAATTTTTTGTACATTTGCGAAATGATAGACAAGCCCTCCGAAGGGCTTGACAAGCGCTTTTTGTTGTTCTACTTTTGCAGCACTGATATAAAAAATGGAAACAATAACAAAAACAAACTTACCATGAAAACAAAACTAATCACTTTAACCGTTTTATTGTTGTCCGCTTTTGCCATGAAAGCCCAGCAAAATGAAATTATTATAGTTGATTTTGAACCTGATTCGTGTATCACAGACCAATATACTAGACTTTGGGTTGATTTTGACAATGATGGCAATGGAGATATTTGTCTAAAAATGGATTATACAAGTACAGGTTATTGGCCAGAAATCAACTCCTCAGTTGAGTGGGAGATAACTTGGTTGGATGATGACGATACTGACACCATACCTAACATTGACCATTGGGGACACTCTTATCTATGGTTAGATGATGAAGGCCAAAGTCGTTTTGCCGCGCGAAAACAAATCGGAAACAATTACGTATTTACTTGGTTTGAGGCATACAACTATGTGACATTTAATCCGTTTATTTGTCATGTTTGTTTCGACAAATATGTCTATTGCACCGTTCCAAACTATCCTTTGGTGTGGGGACAAACCGAACTATTGGCCATAAAAGAAAACGACTATTCCAACACCTTCGCCAGCGTCCACCCCAACCCCACCACAGGCCTCGTCACCATCGCAGGCGAGAACCTCAGGCAAGCCGAAGTGCTCAACATGCTCGGGCAGCAAATGCTCAGCGTGCAGGGCGAGGGCAACGAGCTCCGCATCGACATGGCTGCACTGCCCGCAGGCGTCTACTTCTTCAACGTCACTGACGATGAAGGGCGCAAGTGCGTGCGGAAGGTGGTGAAGGAATAAACATATAGAATATTCAGCCATTTAAAAACTTATTTACCTTTGCGATATGAAGCGATAACTAAACAACTTAACAACCAATACCATGAAAAAGACAATCATTACCTTAATCATTGCCCTCGGCTGCTTCAGCTTTCTTGAGGCTCAATCCATTCAAAAGCCAGAACGGGTTTATAAACGCTACACCTATGCCGATATCTTTAACAACGATACCATTACAGAAGAAATGACACTAGAAGGGACTTTTCATTACAACATCCATGATTTGGTCTCATCTTATGAATGCTCAATACAATACGGCAGCTATGGCAACGAGTATTACAGAAAGAATTACTGGTATGACAACGACTCGCATATTATCAAATATTCATTTAGCGGGTATGATGGTGGCGGTATAATTGGCGACGACAGCGTCTACTATGTATACGATAACGACTTGCTGTCTTATTCCAAAAAGCTTTATGTCAACAAATGGGGAGGATGGTACTATACCGATAGCGTAGCTTACTATTATTATGACAACGGTACTCTAAAGCGAAAAGAGCAATACGGCAGAAACCCTGATGATTTGCATTGGCCTTCTTCTCCAAGTATAGTTACCGAGATCGCTTATGATGAAACAGGGGCGGAAAAGATAAAGACTGAAACTCAGATTCGTAATGGGAAAGTCTATTACCGCAAAACCTCCCACTATGACCTAAACGACCATATCATATACTTCCTAAATGAAGGCTATAACGGTTATGACTATTTATGGGCGGGTTATACTATAGCCTATGGATACGAAAACGGACTTTGCCAAACCAAAACACGGCAAAAATGGGTTGTTGCCGACAGTTGCTGGGTCAACGATTCAAGTTTTATTTTCCAATACAATGATATAGGGATTAGGACAGAAGAGCTTGCGCAAATATGGGTTGATAACGAATGGCAAAACGCACAACGAACCCGATGGGAAGTGGATGAAGACGACACCATGCACAGTATCACATACGAAGTGTGGAACGATAGCCTATTCACCAACAGCAAAAGGGTGGAATACCAATATGAAAACGGACTGTGCATAGGGTTGGTTGGATTGGTGTGGTCAGGAGATAGTTGGGTGTATGGAATGGCAGGAGTGAATGGGGTTGGCGGAAACAATGAACGCATTTTTTGGGATGAATCGCTCAGCACTGAAGACAATCTGATCAGGGCAACTCATCATAGCTTCACGAACACCACAATAGTTTGGCAAACCCTGTATGAAGGCATCGACGAAAAAGAAGAAAAAACCAAAGCGAGTGATTTCACGGTCTATCCCAACCCTGCCAACGACATCCTGTTCGTTGAGACAGTGCATGCACCGTCTCTACCAGACCAAACCTACCGCATCACCAACATCATGGGACAAACCCTCTTGCAAGGTTCGATTAACGCTGAAATCCAGCAGATTAATATAGCATCCCTACCAGCGGGAATGTATTTCATCAGCGTGAGCGACATGATACAAAAATTTGTAGTGAAATAAACAAAAACCTAATACCATGAAAAAGATATTTGCATTTTTAATCCTCTTCCATAGCTGCATTAGCATCCTTGAAGCGCAAAACATCTGGGAGCCCCTTAATCTTCCAGGTTCGCTCAGGGCTGTGAACAAGCAAGGTGATATGTTCTGCATCCAGTACACCCATCCTCGAAATCTACTACGCTCGCAAGACAATGGTGAAACTTGGGAAACCGTGTTCACTGGCAATATCGGTAATTGCATCCATGGAGACAAAGGCAGGCTTTTCCTTATAAACGACCGTATCGTCAATTACTCAGATGATAATGGCGACACTTGGCAGCAGACATCTCCTATTAATGAAGGCACGGGCTATAACCATTTCAGCAGTATGAGAATGTGTTCCCCTGCGAATGACACACTCGTTGGTTGGGAATCTCCCTATCTTATTTGGACATTTGATGGCGGTATCACTTGGGACTCGACACACATCGCCTTCATGGAAGATGACCAAGTCATCTCAAGTCTTCTCGTCAAAGAAAACGGAGACGTATATGCCAGCATTTGGCGCCACATTGGACCCAACATCGGCGTGTATCACACCACCCTTTCCGATATGCGCAACTGGGAACTCGTTGCCTTTGAAGGCCTTGGCATTAAAGACATGGATTTCGATCCTGAAGGCAATTTGCTTTGCGGTGTTGATTTCGACGGCACCTTTTCAGGCTTTGAACATGTGCCTGGGTATTATGCCTTTTGGGCCAGCAAGATTGATGTCTCCGACAATGGCATCTTATACAAACCTAGTATTTCGAATGCAAACACGGCGGTTCTGGCCTATTCTTTTGACCATGGCGAGCACTTCTACAACACCTTTGAAGAACTTCCCGTCTCAGAACTCCTTCCTACCAACCTCGCCATTGGAAACAATCACTTGTATTTTGTAGGCGATGGGCAATTTTGGAGAAGTATTCCCTGTGCCAATGACATTCCAAGCATTTTCACTTTGTTTTCTGACTGGTATTACGAAATCCTCAACGACGACGGCAACATCTCTTACCAACATCTGGAATATGTCGGTGATACGCTATTCGACCGAGCAGGCAAACGCCCAAAGGTCATCGTGCGCAGCAATACGCACTACGACCGCAACTCAACCACCGAAGTCACCCATGAATACGTCTACGAGGAAGACGGCAAAGTGTATTGGTGGAACAAAACCACTGAAGAATTCACCACACTATACGACTTCTGGGCTAACGCAGGTGACGAGTGGGACATCAAGGTAGGGAACGAAAACATCACTGTCCATGTAGATGCCATAGACGAAAACTACGAATACAACAACATGAATTACAGGGCATTGTATATTACCGACGCAAACAACGTTTTCAGCGGCACTATCATTTGCGGCATGGGCCATCTGACAAGTTTCTTCCCTGAGAAACTGATGACGCAAGGCAAAAGATACCGTGTGGATGGTTTACGCTGTTACTGGAGGAATGGCGTCCTGGCGTACAAACAAGGTGAAAAGGATTGTGATGAGGTATATCAACAACTGCACAACGGTATTGAGGAAGACGACCCTTCGACAGACTCCGGGACCTTAACAGTTTATCCGAATCCCGCCAACGGCTTTTTGTTTGTACAGCTACCACAATGTGACTGCCCTACAACGGGACAAACCGAATACCGCATCACCAACCTCATAGGCCAAACTCTCCTGCAAGGATCAATTAACATTGAAAACCAGCAGATTGACATTAACAACCTGCCCGCCGGTATGTATTTCATTAACTTTGACGGACAGACGGTGAAATTTGTGGTGAAATAACAAAACAAAAACCTAATACTATGAAAAAGATATTTATCATCTTAGCCATTGCCTTCGGATGCTTCGGTATTCTTGAGGCGCAAAACATTTGGAAGCCTATCGAGATGCAATTCCCCAACCTCATAGGAGTAAATGCTCAAGGTGACCTTTTCTGCCGAAATGGCGACAACTATCCTCCTAGTCTGCAACGTTCGCAAGACGAAGGTGAAACTTGGGAAACCGTGTTCACTGGTAATTTTGGGAGTTGCATTGTTGGAAACAAAGGCAGAATGTTCCTAATCTGCGACGGTATCATTAATTACTCCGACGACAGCGGTGACACCTGGCAACAAGGCACAAACGCTTGTCCTTTCAATAGTTTGGAAATGTACTCGCCCTCAAACGACACACTTGTCGGATACTCAACACCCTATCTAACATGGACACTTGACGGCGGTGTCACGTGGGACTCAACCCGTATCGCCTTTATGGAAGACCATCAAGAAATCAGTGACCTCCTCGTCAACAAGGAAGGCGATGTCTATGTTAGCATTTGGTACTATAATGGGCCCAACATCGGCATTTATCACTCCTTCCTTTCCGATATGCGTAACTGGGAACTTGTGGCTTTTGAAAATATTGGGGTCAAGGATATGGAATTCGACCCTGAAGGCAATGTGATTTGCGGTGTTTCTTTTGGAGGACAATTCTCGGGCTTCGAGAACATACCTGGGTTTTATGCCTTCTGGGGCAATAGCATCGGCATTGCCAATAGTGGCATCGTATACAAATGGAATGAAGCTGAAAACAACACTGCGGTTTTGGCCTATTCCCTTAATCATGGCGAGCATTTTACTGAAATAGGAGAAAGGTTACCTCTATCAGAACCTGCACCTGGTGGTGAAGACGGTTTCCTCACAAAAGGCCTTGACAATCATTTGTACTTTTTTGGCAATGGACAATATTGGAAAAGCGTTTTCAATGCCAACCAAATTATTAACGCAGGTTGGTATTTCAATAAAGGTTGGCGGGAAATCACGACAGGTGTCACCGAGAACCTTTATGGTATGGCCTGTTTAAGCAAAGATGAGATAGTTGTTTGTGGCGAAAACGGTAAAATCCTAAAGACCATCGACGGCGGCAATTCGTGGTCGGTCAAGTTTGAAAAAGAAGGCTACGACATGATACATATAGCTTTTGCCGACGAACAAGTGGGCTATGCCTGCGGTGACTCTTCATACGCGATACAGGGCATCATAGTGAAGACCACCGATGGTGGCCAAACTTGGCAAGAGCTTCCCAACACTGGATTTTTCTTTGATTTTGATTATCCTGATCCTGAACACAACAGTGATTTGTATGTTGTTGATGCAGAAACCTTCTTTATTTATACTAATGGTTTTAATGGTTTGATTTTGAAGACCTCAGACGGAGGACAAAGTTTCACTTACACCAATTCTAATATGGGACACTTTTATCAGTGTGAGTTTTACTTTGAAGATGAAATAGGATACCTTGTTGGAGTTGGTGCTTCGGGTTGGGACCAAAGAGGTCTTTTCGTCCTAAAAACAACTGATGCGGGGGAAACATGGAATCAAAAGTACTTTATTAATACCGATGGTTATTCAGTTATTACACATTTTTATGACAAGAACCATATCGAAATACTCAGCAATTTCAACAACGAATTGCCCAGGATAATACTTGTAACTGAAGATGGTTTTGAGAACGTTGACTATAGAACCGAAGGATTCTATCTTGGTAATGTGACTCATGCCAAATTCACTTCCGACAATTATGGCTGTATTATTGACGGAAGTACTTTGATGAAAGGTTCAACAATTTGGGATGCATACATTATGGAAAATGGTTGGGAGAATTTAGTACTTGTCAATTATGGACTCCCTCATTGTGAGTACCAAGGCACTATACAATGCAAAGACATTTACGACATTGATGGCGTGGATGCGACTTTCTATATGGTTTCTGAAAACGGCATAGTATACAAGTCGGCAACGATTCCTGCTGGTGAAAACACTCTTCCTTTTGCTTCCGAATGGTACTACGAAATTGAATGGGACGATGGCAGCATCACCTACCAGCATCTGGAATGTGTCGGCGACACGCTGTTTGACCGAGCAGGCAAACGCCCAAAAGTCATCGTGCGCAGCAACACACACTACGACCGTGATACTATCATTGAGGTAACGCATGAATATGTCTATGAAGAAAACGGTATCATATACTGGTGGAACCGGGAACTCCAGGAGTTCACCACACTCTACAACCTTGTCGCCAATGTGGGTGACGAATGGGAAATCAATGTCGGAAATGAAAGCCTCACCATGCATGTGGACACTATAGAAGACTATGAGTATGAAGGTAACATTTATTGGAAGCTCCACGTGAGCGATGCCGAAAACCTCTTTAGTGGCGATATCGTTTGCGGCATCGGCCACCTCACCAGTTTCTTCCCAGAAAAACTAATGAATCGAAACAAAGGCTTCCGCGTTGAAGGCCTACGCTGCTACTGGGTAGAGGATGAACTTGTGTTTAAGATTGGCAACGAGGATTGCGATGCGATTTATAATGAATTGCATAATATTAAAGAAGACAGTCCTTCTTCAGATTTAGGAGCCTTTGCAGTGTATCCAAATCCAGCCAATGGTGTTTTGTTTGTACAGACGTTGCGCGCAACGTCTCTACAGGCGGAACAACAATACCGCATCGCCAACCTCATAGGCCAAACCCTGCTGCAAGGCCACATCACGAACGAAACCCAGCAAATCAATATCGAAAAACTGCCAGCGGGCATGTATTTCATCAGCGTGGGCAACACGACGCAAAAATTTGTTGTGCAATGATATAGGTATTGTAGGGCTGTCACACCGTGGCAGCCGCTGTGTCGTGTATTAGCGTGCGGCTGTCGTGGTACGACAGCCCTACAAAACAAAACAGGAAATAATAATGACAATGAAAACACGATATTTGATATTGGCAATCATCTTTGTGGTAGTGGGCCTCACAGCCTGTCGACAAGGCGCAAGCCTAAAAGAGGCGGAGACACTCATCCAGCAAGGCGTGGAGCAACGCGCTGCCAAACAAACGGAAGCCGCTGCCGAAAGCCTCAGCCAGGCACTACTGGCTATCGAACGTTGCGACCAAAACCAAGCCGAGGTGCAACGCCTGAAAGGCCAAATCGAGGACAACCTAGGCTTCTGCTACTGGAAACACGAGCTGTTTGCAGATGCCCTGCCGCTGCACAAAGATGCCGCCACGTTGGCTCGCGAACTCAACGACTCCACCTTACTAATGAATGCCCTGCGCAACTGCGGTCGCGCCGAAGCCTCGTTAGGCAACCTCGATGGTGCCAAAGCTTCCTACGGGGAAGCTCTAATCCTTGCCAAAGCCTTGAACGACAAGACAATGGAGAACGACATCCTGCTGGAGCTGAGCCGCGATGTGCTTTTGCCCCAAGAGGACTTCGAGCAAGTGATCAAACTAGTGAGCCAAGCTCGCGCCGCCGGTGCCGAAGGCGACAGCCAACTGACCTTGGGCCTCGCCTACTACTATCTGGAACAAGACAGCCTCGCCATCGCCCACCTCACCGAAGCCACCAAAAACGAGATGGCCGGTGTGCGTATGTCGGCCTACCAAAGCCTCTATTTCATCCATCAGATTGAAGAGGACTACCAAAAGGCCTTAGAATGTCACGAGCTGTTCAACGAGAACATGATGCAGGCCGACAGCACGCACCGCAGTGAGCAGGTACAGCGCATCAAGGCGGAATACGACCTTCAGATGCAGAAAAGCCAACTGCAATCGGAGCAAAAACTGAAGAACCTTTACTTTTATCTCATCCTCGGTGTCTTGTTGGTCGTTTTGGCCATCACCTTGCTGCTCTTGCGACAGAAAACACTGAGTGCCAAGCTAAAAGCTGAAGAGATGAAGAACCAACTGGAGTTGGAGCTGAAGAAAAACAAGGTTTACGTCACCGCCCTCGCCCTCACCGAGCAAATCACAGCCTCGACCCTCGACTTCGACTTAAAAGAAACCGAATGGGACGACTTCGTGGAGCTAATCGACAAGGTCTATGGCGACTTCACCAAGCGGCTGATGGCCCAGTATCCGACCCTCACCAAGAGTGACATACAGATCTGCTGCCTCACCAAGCAGGGCTTCAGCAACCAAGTCATCTCCATCATGATGAACCTGCAGACCAACAGCTACGCCCGCCGTAAATCACGCATCAAGCAGGAGAAGATGAACGGGCTGGAAGACGAACGGAGTTTTGAAGAGATAATCAACGAAATCTAGGAAATTGCCCTTGGGGCAAACAGATTATAAAAGACAATTCAATTTGAGAATAAAATCATTTAAATGAAAAACCAACAAAATCATTGTAATATGAAAAAGCAACTTTCCATTATGATGGCTCTGGCCGTATTGGCCATTGGCATCATCACGTCTTGCAAAAAAGACCCTATCCCGAACAACAACGAACAGAACAACGAGCAACCTTCTGACACCATTCCTATCGGGAATGATACTATTCCCATTGGAAACGACACTATTCCGATTGGAAATGATACTATTCCTAACGGGAACGACACCATACCCGTAGTGATTGATGGCATCCGTTTTGGCGATACAACGGGAATGATTGTCAATCCCTACAACACCGTCATGGAGTATTACGAGTCTTGGATTCCTATTCTGTTAGACCTCGACGGCAATGGGACTAACGACATTCGAATCGAAACCTATTACGATGGTCCCTTGGCAATAGGACAGTTCCAGGAGCTCACCTTGCATTGCATAAATGCTCAAATTCACGGCCAAACGGTTGAAAAAGAAAGCTACAGCCATCGCGACACCACAATAACAAACTATAACGGATGGACACAAATAGTATCTAACTACACTTATTCCACTTGTGGCAAAATAGACGAAAACGACCCAACCAGCACCTCCAATGTCTTTGAGATCACCGCCAATGATTTCAACGAACATCTCTGTTTAGAGGACAATTTCCAATTCAAAAACTCAACCTTCTTATTCAGAGAGGATATAAAATATACCTTAATGGATGAACCTAATGAAGAGGAACAAATCGTTACTGGCTCTCACGTCCATCACATTTACGACTGTTGGAACTTCCCGACCGATGAAGAAAAATACATCGGCTTTAAGTTGACCCAAAATGGCAAATCGCGATTGGGTTGGCTGAAAATCAAGCTGCATCCCGCATGGGGCAACAGTGTAGTTGACACCGAGCTGATTGAAACAGCCATTCAAAGACAATAACAATTGCATTAAAAACACTAAGGGGTTGCCTACCAGGCAGCCCCTTAGTATATTTCCGTTTACTGTTTTATTAGAATCTCTTCAAATAGTCTTCCACCATGTTCCAAAGGCGCTCGCCGTCGACCTTCAGCAGGATACGGGCTTGCTGCGAACCTACGGGTTGGTTCTTGTCGAAAGCCACAGCCTGACCATACGAGAATCCGAACTGCGAGTTGACGTCGACATAACGGGTCACCTCGTCTTTGATCAAGGTCGGGTCGATGACGATGCAAGCGGCGATGACGTCCCAGATGTAATGGGTGTAGTTGGCATCGTCAATGAAGAGCTGATTCAGGAAGTTGCGTTGCAACATGTTCTGGATGATGGGGTTCTTGGTAACGGACTTGATGTGATCATAGCGGTCCTTGCGGAAAGGCATGGTCTCGCAGACGTCCAAGCCCACGATAATCTGCTCCTTGAAAGGCGAGCGGACAGCCATCTTGGCGGCATCGGGGTCCAACCACCAGTTGAACTCGGCGGTAGGCGTGGTATTACCTGGCTGGAAGAAGGAACCGCCCATGTAGACGATACGCTTCACCAATGGCACAATCTCGGGAGCAATACGCACCGCCGTGGCAATGTTGACACAGGTGCCGATGGCGATGATGGTGATCTCGCCAGGATGGGCCTTCACCTGGTCTATGATGAAGTTGACGGCCTTCACGTCAAGCGGCTTCACGGTAGGCTCCTTGCCGTAATGCTGGAGATAGACCGACTCCCATGACTTGGGCTCAGGATAACCGGCGGCGCCCACGTAGGCATCACCGATACCGAACAGGATGCGCTCGTTCTTGATGGTCTCGAAACGGTTGGGATACATGGGTTGACGAATACCCGGCACCACGGGGATGTCGGTGCGGTTGATGGCCTCCAACTGACGAATGCCGTAGGCGATGCCTTCGGGCACCCAAGTGTTGCCGATGACGGTGGTGACACCAATCAAGTCGATGTTGGGCGCCGTGGCGAGCATCATCATGGCGATGCCGTCGTCAAACACCTCGACCATGTCGGTGTCGAGGATAACCTTCTCTTTCTTTTGGGCATTGGCGGTCAATGCGCTGGTCAACATGGCGGCGAGCAGGACTCCAGCGACCATGCTTTTTCTAAAGTTGTACAGTTTTTTCATAACGTATTAGATTTGTTTGAGACTTCAAAAATAGGAAAAAACCCATTGCTCCAAGCAAGCTTGCTGAAAAAAGGTCGTTTTACCTCACGTTGGATTTCAGGCGGTCGGCGATTTTCTTCTTCAATTCGTAGTACATCTGTTCGGTGTCGTTACGCTTGTTGGGCTTATAAAGATTGGGGTATTTACAGTCTTCGAGCTTGTATTCCAGCTTGTTGAACGGTCCCGAAATCTTCAGACCCAAGCGCACCGGCAGCGGCGACTGCGTCACGGACAGATGGTATTCGCCGTTCCTGTCGAGGGTCATGCGACCATCCACCGTTACCTTGTATTTTCCGATGGCGATTTGCGAAGGCCACAAGTCGATTTCGTTCTTGAAGGCAGTGAGCTGCACGTCGAGGCTGTCGACACGATAGGAGCCATTGGTGCTGATGTCGAGCATGTCGGTGATCTTCGTGAAGGTGAACTTGTCGTTCACAGTGAGGTTCTTACCCTCAATATCGGCAGCAGCACGCAAGGTAGAAATCTTGGGCTCGTAGTTCGACTTCAGGTTGGTCTCGGCTCCAATGTGGAACTCGGCCTGTCCATCGAAGGTTTTCAGCATGGGCACCAAGGTATCAATATAGGGAATCATCGTCAACAGGTCGTTGATCTGCACCCTGAGCAGGTGGAAATCCATGGCAAGGAAAAGGTTGTTCTTGCGCGGCGACTGATACATGGCCGTCAACTGCATCTCAGCGGCCTTGTTGGTAAAGCCGATTTCTCGCAGGAGCAGTGTGCCATCCTTCACGGTCATGGTGCCTTTGAGGTTGTTCATGTCAAAGTTGTCGTACAAGGCCCGCTGGGTGTTGAGAACGAAGTTGAAGTCAATGCCTTCAGGCACCATGAAAGGATTGTCTTCCTTATTTTCAGGTTGAGATTCGGTCGCTGAGCCCGTCGAAGCGCCGCTTTCATCAGTCCTACCCAAACCGCTAGTCAAATCCATAATCTCATTGATGTCCAAAAACTCGGAAGAGACCTGTAATTCGCCTTTCATCAAGTTTTTATGGTCTTCGATCCACTCCTTGATGCCCACCACGCTACCTTGCATGCTCATGTCGGACTGCCCGATGCGGAAGGTACTCCTCTTGAAATCGAGCTCATGCGAGTTGAACAGGAAGTCGATATTGCTGATGCGGATGAGTTCGTCGATACCGTCCACTTTCAACAAGGCAGTACCCAAAACGAAGTCGGCAGAAGGATTCCAATGGTTGAGGAAGTCTGTCTTGACTTTATTTTCACTAACCGAAGCATTGACTTTCAACGAATTGGAGTTGACGGCATACTCCTTGCCCATATTGGCCACTACATTTTTGCCGTCCAAGGTGACCCGTGCTTTCAAGCCTTTGGCATTCTTTTCTGGTGTAGTCACGAATGTGAGTGCCGGTGCATCGATCTTGGCGGTGACGTCGTCATAGTTCACATCCAGATGGCTGAATTTAAGGTCAGCATTCAACAACATCTTTTCAAGGCCACCTTTGAAGTTATCGACAGCCAACTTGATGTCGGGGTTTCTTAAATCAGCCGTGATACCCTTACCGACCGTAGCATCTATCTTACTGGTAGCAAGCGTAATATATGCACCCTTCTGCCCTTTTTGCTTGGCCGAGGCGGGCAAAGTCAGACCCACGTTGAGCATAGGCGCCGAGGCGTGGATGGTGTCCATGTCGAAGGTGAAGTTGTTGACTTTCAGGTTGGCCTTGGCCGAGAGACGATTTAGGTTGTAGTCTTTGAGCGACTTCATCAGATTCTCCACAGTGAAGTTGGTGGTCAAATCGAGGTTGGTGCGTCCGTTGAGTTTGACATTTTTGGGCAGGAAGCTCTTGATGTCCGTCAGCGGCACATCACCCTTCACCTTGAGTTTCAGCCCGATGTCGCCCAACAAATCATCCACCACGCCATCGGCCGTGAAGCTGCTACGATTGAATTTGGCATTAATACTATTGACGGTCAAGCTGTTGGCATCGGAGTTGAGGTCCAGGTCCAAATCTCCATCCAAGTTGACTTCGGAAAAAGGATAAGGCAGTTGCTTCACGTTGACTTTCAGATTGTCGGTCAACACCTTAGCCTTGATCAAAGGCATGAGGCTGTCATTGAAAGTGCCTTTCACCTCGACATCGGAGAGGGTCGCCTTGCCCGTATACTCGATACCACTCAGCTTTTGTTGCACCTTCTCAGGCAGGTAGGTCAACACATCTTCGACAACCAACGTATTGGTATTCAATGCCAAATCAAGGTTGACATCGTTGTTTTCCGCAACAGCCACATCACCGTCCACATCTATAATATAGCGGTTCAAGCCTATTTGAGCCTTCTCAAGATGTCCCTTCATGTCGTTCAGGCTGAACAACACAGGCAGGTTCAAACTAAGCGTGTCATGCTTAAGGTAAGGTTCATTCAGATTGAGACAGATGTCGGGGGTAGTCAGTTTCAGCGTGCCGTCGATTTGGTCATATTGTGCCACCTTGCCGTCAAAGCCAAGATCCAAAGTCTTTAATGCCAGCTGGATAGCCTTCGTTTTCAAGATTAAATCTTCAGCATTCAAGCTCAGATCGGCATCAATGTCCTTGTCCTGCATTTTGCCTTTCAGGTCCAAATTGAGTCCACGGGAATGTGCCGTCATCTCATTGCGGTTGTCGGTATAGATCAGGTCTGTGTTTTTCAGTTTCACCTCCTCGATATCCACCAGATAATCGAAGGTAGTCTTGGTGGTATCGTTGTCCTCTTTCGTCTTGAAGACATCGAAATTGTTGTTGCCAATCGAATCGGTATACAAGTTGACGAAAGCGTCTTCGAGTATGCACTTCCTGATGACGATCTCTTTCTCTTTCAACAGTTTTTTGAGGTCGAGCACCACCGTCAAGTCGTCGATGTTAGCCAAAGTATCAGAAGGTGAACCCACCATCGGATTGATGAGCGCCACGTTCTCGATATCGATGCCCACGTTGGGGAAAGTTTTAAACAAGGTAAGGTCTGCTTTGCCCAGCTCCGTTTGGCAGGTGACGAACTCAGGCGCATATTTCTTCACCTGCTTGGTGAGCCATCCCGACGAGGTAATCAAAGCGGAAGCGATGCCCGCCACGATGAGCACCACGCCCACGAGGGAAGCCAAGACGATGCCGGTTATCTTTAGTGCCTTTTTCATATCAATTCACCTTTGAATAATGGTGAGTGACTCCATATTCATCCTTATACACCAAATTATTGGAGCCGAGCATGATAATGGTATACACTTTCGGGACTGTCACGAAGGTGCCCACATGCTCATGCTTGAGTGTGGCGCCTGTCAGCGTCCAGTTGAAGAGTTGGGCCTCTTCTTCCGTCACGTCGTCGCTCACATCCCAAGTGGTGCCGTTCACCTGCACCGTGTCGCCATTGGGCAGCACACGTTCAATCGCAGAGGCATAATAACGCTCGTAGACCGAGCCTTCTTGCCATTTGCCATAGAGCAATGACGGATCGAAACTGATTTCCGCCGGTTTGTGGCAAGCAGCAAGGCCCAATACAATGACCAAAAAAAGAAAGATATGGAGTAGCTTTTTCATCGGTTCATTGCTTGTTTACTTATTCAATTCTTCTCTTATTTCATTGTTTGACAAGGCTTTTTGAATGATCAGCTCATGGTCGAAGGCCAAGCTGGGCAACGCATCGAGGGCGAACCACTTGGCTTGGGCTGCATCGTCGCTGCCAATGGCTTGCCGTTGTGTGTCGTCAAAGCCCCAAAAGGCGATGCTGATGGTGCGGTGACGCGGGTCGCGGTGAGGCTCACCAAAGGCACAGAGCTGATGCAAACTGATGCCTGTCAGTCCAGTCTCTTCCTGCAATTCTCGTGCCGCACAGGTTTCCAAGTCCTCCTCCATCTCCAAAAAGCCACCTGGCAAGGCCCAGCAACCTTTGAACGGTTCGTTGCCCCTCTCAATAAGCAGCAAGCTCCATATAGAATCTATCTTTCTGAAAATCAGACAATCAGTTGTAACACAAGGACGCGGATAATTGTAAGTAAAACTCATGATAACCTATTTTTCGGCAAAGATAGGATTAATTTTCTATCTTTGCATCAGTTTAAGGCCCTGAAGCCAGTCGAAGGGCCGATTTATTATGAAAAACCTCAACATCGCTTATATCCAAGCCGACCTCAAATGGGAAGACAAGGCGGCTAATTTGCAACGTTTCGGCGATTTGCTGAAACAGGTGCAACCTAACACCGACCTCATCCTCATGCCCGAGACCTTCACCACGGCTTTTCCTGTCGACCCGAAGCAATTTGCAGAAAAGGAAGACGGTCTCACGATGCAATGGCTACGCGAACAAGCCAAAACAAAGCACGCGGTCATCGCCACTACTTTTCCCTTGGACATTGACGGTCACTACTACAACAGCCTCGTCTGGATGCGCCCTGATGGCAGCCATGAGCTGTATTTCAAGCGGCACACCTTCACCATGGGTGGCGAAGATAAGTTGGTGGAACGCGGTGACAAACAGCTGATTGTGGAGTTGGATGGATGGCGCATCAGGCCGATGGTGTGCTACGACATCCGCTTCCCAGTGTGGGCAAGAAACCGTTATACTGACGGCCAATATGAATACGATCTGGCTTTCTATCTCGCCAACTTCCCCGATTCGAGGATGGTGGTGTGGAACACGCTCCTCATGGCCCGTGCCATCGAAAACCAAGCCTACTGGATTGGCGTGAATCGTGTCGGCGAAGATGCCAATGGCTTGCATTACAGTGGCGAGTCGCAAGTGATCAACGCTCGGGGAGAGGTCATTTCCAAAGCAGAGCCCTACCAAGAGGCCGTGCTGCATTGCACCTTGGATTACGAGAAGCTGCAACGGTTTAGACAGAAATTCCCTTTGGGACCGGATTGGGATGAATTCATCATTAACACATAAATATCACAAAACCTACAAAACTTGCGAAACCTCAAGAAAAAGTGTGTGGCGGCTACACAACCGTGTTGCCGCCGGAAAGCCGCCAGTTGGCAGCTTTCCCCAACCTAAAAAAGGTTTTATTGGTTTTGTATGTTTTGTTCCAAAATAAATACCATGCTTTCCGTTTTCTCCGACGAATATTACATGAAACAGGCCTACCAAGAGGCGCGGCAAGCTCTTGAGGCCGACGAGATTCCCATCGGTGCCGTGGTGGTGTGCAACAACAAGGTCATCGCCCGCGCTCACAACCAGACCGAGACCCTCAACGACGTGACCGCCCATGCCGAAATGCTAGCCATCACCGCAGCAGCCAATGCTTTGGGCGCCAAATATTTGGACGAATGCACGCTCTACGTCACCTTGGAGCCCTGCCCCATGTGCGCCGGAGCCCTCAGCCATGCCCATATCGGCAAGGTGGTCTGGGCCGCCGACGACCCGAAAAACGGCTTTTCGCGTTTTGGCAATATGCTGCACCCGAAGACAAAGACCGACACGGGGGTGATGCACGACGAGTGTCTGGCGCTGTTGACGGAATTCTTCAAGAAGAAAAGATAGCTTAGGATTAAATGAACAACAAACTTTAAAACAAAACACAATGAAAAAATTTTTCTTGACACAGGCCGCAGCAGCCTTAATGCTCCTAATCATCTCCACCACAGGATGCAAAAAGGACGTCAACCCAAACGACCCGAACAACGGAAACGAAACGAATGACAACCTCGAATACGTTGACCTCGGCTTGCCGAGCGGCACGCTTTGGGCCAATTGCAACATAGGCGCTACCGTACCTGAGGGATATGGCAATTACTATTCATGGGCCGAGATCGAAAAGAAAGAAATGTACAAATGGGACACCTACAAGTACTGTAACGAGTCAGGCAACCAATTGACCAAGTATTGCAACAACCCGGAATTTGGTAACGAAGGTTACATCGACAACCTGACCATCCTTGAATCGGGTGATGACGCAGCCATCGCCCTTTTGGGCAACGAATGGTGTATGCCTACCAAAGAGCAATGGGACGAATTACTCCAAAACACCACTTATACTTGGACAACCCAAAACGAAGTGAACGGCTATCTCTTCACTGCAACCAACGGCAACACCATGTTCCTGCCCGCCTCCGACCGCATCCGCGACGAGGAAGTGCTCGACCTGGGCAACCAAGGCTACTACTGGTCGAACATGCTCGACAATGAAAATCCCAGAAAAGCCAATACCCTCGTCTTCTCGTCCGAAGACATCAAGACAAGTTCCTCTCTCAGGCATTTAGGCATCCCAGTCCGCCCAGTGCGTGCCGCTGAGCAATGATATCTCATATTATTGCTATTGCCAGCTTCAGCATGATAAAAGCAAACAACTAACGAAACCAATACAACCATTTATATATAAAGAAGAGCCGCAATATTGCGGCTCTTCAATTTAATCCTCCGAAATCTCACTCACCATGGCGCGGTAAGCCGAAAACACATTGGCACGCGAGACGTAGCCCAAATACTTTCCTTCCTGAATCACAGGAATGTTGTATTTGCCCGATTTCTGAAACTTATGCACAATCTCTTCCATAGGCTCCTCTGGATGGATGACATAGTCAGGAAGCACCGCATAATTCTGTATAGATTGGTTGTAATGACTTGAATCGAAGAGGATGGCACGCACGTCATCAAACAACACATGGCCACAGAAGAAACCGTCTTTGTCGACCACGGGGAAGATGTTGCGCTTTGATGACGACACCAAAGGCAATAGGTCACCAAAAGTGCTATTGGGATCAATAGGACTGAAATTGGTCTCAATCAATTGATTGATAGCCAACATATTGAGAATACTCTTATCCTTATTGTGCGTCACCTCAACACCTTTCTCTGCCACGGCATTGGTATAAATGGAATGGCTGAAAAACAACCTGTTGATGGCGTATGCTAAGGCTGACACAATCATCAAGGGTACGATGAGCGCGTAGCCATTGGTGATTTCGGCGATGAGGAAGATGCCCGTCAAGGGCGCATGAAGCATGCCTGCCACCAAACCACTCATACCCACAAGGGCAAATTTGGCAGGATCCAAGTTACCGATACCCAAATAGTTGACCAAGGTTGCAAAGAACAGTCCCGTAAACGCCCCTATGAACAAAGCCGGAGCAAAGGTGCCACCCACACCACCTGCACCAAAGGTGAAGGCTGTGGCAAAGGCTTTCAGCAGAATCATGCCCGCAAAGAGGATAATGACCACCAAATCGAAGTCCTTGAAGCGGGCAAACCACGGGTTGCCGAAAACTGCACTGTAGTCGCCACGCAAAGCCGAGTTGATGGCCTCATAGCCTTCGCCGTAGAGGGCAGGGAACAAGAAGATAAGGACACCCAACAGCGTGCCTCCAACGATGAAACGCACCCAAGGCGACTGCACCTTCTTGAACCTCTTTTCTACGCTGAAAGTCACTTTGAGAAAATAGGCCGAAACCAATCCCGCGAAGAGGCCCAAGCCGACATAAAACAAGGCATTGCTCGGAATGAAGCCCTCGGCGATGACCGCAGGATACTCCACCGTCTGACCAAGGAACCAATAGGCCGTTAGAATAGCAACAAACGATGAACAGATGATGGGCACCAAGGCATTGAGTGACAAATCGATCATAAACACCTCAAGGGCGAAGACAATGCCCGTGATAGGCGCTTGGAAGATGGCTGCCAAGGCCGCCGCACCACCCATGCCGATGAGCTGTATGGTGTGCTTGTAGTCAAGTTTCAGGATTTGAGCGATGTTGGAGCCTATGCTACCGCCTGTCGACACACTGGGACCTTCCAATCCCACCGAGCCACCGAAGCCGACCGTCAGCGCGCTGGTGACGATGCTCGACCAGGTGCTGCTGCGGCTCACCTTGCCTTTGTTCTTCCTGATGGCATACAGGATACCTGGGATGCCATGGCCGACATCCTTCTTCAAGATGAACTTACAAAACAGTATGGTCAGCAGGATACCAATGGCGGGACAAACGAAATACAGCAGATGGGAGTAGGAAAACGACGCGTTGATGACATGGTTATACACCAAATCACGGATGCCGTGGGCCAGTTTCTTGATGACGACAGCGGCAGCACCAGCGAAGAAACCCGCCGGGATGCTGAGTATCAGCATGAAACGGCGGTCGGTCATGTGCGTCGTCCGCCATACGTTGAAGCGGTCAATCCATCCGTTGATTTTGTCTTTGGCTTTACCCACTGTCTTACTTTTTTCGGCCGCTAAAATAGGAAAAAGTAACAAGCGAATAAAAAAGAAACGTCTTTTTCACTATTTTCGCACCGTGAATAGTGATTGCTTCGCAAGAAATCTGTCAAAAATAGAGAATAAAAATCTGCCAAAAATCATCTTTTCCGTACCAGATTACGACATTTGTTTTTAAACGATTTTAAAAATGATTTTTGACTGATTTCTACACGAAGTGTATCCCATAACTTAAGCAGCATGAAAATCGTCAGCTACAACGTGAACGGCATCCGCGCGGCCATCAACAAAGGCCTGCTGCAATGGATCAACGACTACCAACCCGATGTGCTCTGTTTCCAAGAGCTGAAAGCCACGCCCGACCAGATTCCCTTGATGGACTTCGAGATGATGGGCTACCACCACTATTGGTTCCCCGCCCAGAAGAAAGGCTACAGCGGCGTAGGCCTCATCACAAAACAAGAGCCCGACAACGTGGTCTATGGCATGAATGAACCTTTGTACGACAACGAAGGTCGCTTCCTCCGTGCCGACTTCGGCGACCTCTCGGTGGTGAGTGTCTACCACCCCTCGGGCACCACGGGCGACGAGCGCCAAGCCTTTAAGATGGTGTGGCTCGACTTCTTCCGCAAGTATGTCAACGCATTGAGGAAAAAAAGACCGCAATTGGTGCTCTCCGGCGACTACAACATCTGCCACGAGGACATCGACATCAACAATCCACGAAAGCACGACACCTCATCTGGCTTCCTGCCTGAGGAACGCCAATGGATGACCGATTTCCTCAGCGACGGCTACATTGACAGTTTCCGACAACTGGTAAAAGAACCCAACCAATACAGCTGGTGGAGCTTCCGCGCTGGTGCCCGTGCCAAGAACCTCGGCTGGCGCATCGACTACCACATGGTGACCGACAACCTGAAGGACCGCATCGCTGGTGTAGGCATCCTGCCCGAGGTGATGCATTCCGACCATTGCCCCATCATGCTCGATTTGGCATGATTTTCAAAAACACTTGCCTCCTTTTCGGAAAAAGTTGTACCTTTGCAGCGGAAAAACATCCATGCCCTTATAGTTCAAGGGATAGAACGGAAGTTTCCTAAACTTTAAATCTAGGTTCGAGTCCTAGTAGGGGTACAAAAAAGCCTTGCCTTTCATGAAAGGCAAGGCTTTTTATTTCATTACCGATCACTATCGTTTCACAGTCACTTTCCGCTCAAAAGTCTTCCCGTCAGCAGTAGCGATGCGCAACATATATACGCCTTCTGCCCAACCGCTGACGTTGATTTGGTTTTCGTTTTTGATGGTCCTCACCCACTGACCCAAAGCATTGAAAACCTGTACCTCAGCAGATTCAAAACCTTGGATGTAAAGCACTTCCGATACAGGATTCGGATAAACCATTAAGGTCCCTGAGCCCATCAAAGGGCCGTCTTCTTCGATCGCATCATATCCCGTTTGGAACGCCCTCGGTTGTCCCGATTCAATCCAACTGCCATCGTCAAACTCACAAGCAAACATATACTCATAATAGGTGTCTTCCTCCAAACCTTCAAGCACAGCTTCCACATAGCCGTCGGTCGGTACATCCACCTCTATCCATTCGGTTTCATCCCATTTCAGGTACTTGAAATAGGCCCTGGCAAAATGGTCGTTGCCCTGATGAATCCATGCCGACAGCTTGGCTGAGTGAAGGGTAATGTCGGAGGCTTCATAAAGGATGAAACTCGCCAAGCCATGGATGGGATAGCCATTGTTGGTGCCATTATCCATTACGAAAGAGTGCGAACTTTGGTCGAGTTGGTTCTTGAATTGCTCAGTCTTCATCTCGTCGGCAGGCATGCCCGCGCCATAGCCGTTGTTGCCGCCAGCAGAGGTCAAAAAGAAACAATTGCTGACATTGATTGCATTTTCGCCCTTAGTCGGGTCGATGGGACTGACCATGCCGAAGATGCCTCCCGAAGTGCCACCGCTGACTTGACCGACATTGTAGCAAGAATAGATAGACACTTCCGCCGATTCCACCGTGGCGGCCAAGATACCTCCCGAGATGCCCATCAGCACGGCATTGGCATTCACTGTGCCCGTGTTGTAACACCTTTGTATGGAAGCATTTTCACGCGCAAAACACACCACACCACCAGCCGCAGCGGCACCCATGAAGTTGCTGTTGGTCACCGTCACGGTTGCCGATGACGAACATTGCACCACACGACCGTTTTGTACACCTGCCACCACGCCGGCAGCACCACAAAACGAGCCACTGTTGTTCACGCTGACCGAGCCCGAGAAGCTGCATCGGTAGACCAAAGCATCGCCAGCAATGCCGCCTACCACGCCTGCAGCACCCATTCCCGTGGAGATGACCGTGCCGCTCACCGAAAGATTCATGACATAATGGTCTTCGCCACCAACAGCGGCAAACAAACCCGTCAAATCGGCATTGGACTGGATTCGCAAATTCTCAATCTGATGATAACAACCATCGAAACGGCCTGCAAAATAGAAGCCGTTCATGCTATAATTCACATTGCCAATGGGTGTCCAATCGAGGTTGTTCAGGTCGAGGTCGTCGGTAAGCAGGAAATACTCGTCCTCAAAAACACCTTGTCCCGAAGATTGATAGCCCTCGTTGACTTTCTCGGCAAGATAGGCCAAGTTAGCCGCCGTCTCGATAAGGTAAGGATTGTTCATCGTGCCGTTACCTTGGGTCCAAGGCTCAGAAGAGCCGTCCCAAACATTGGTAGCCATCAAATTGAATGTCAATACGATGGCAAATAAGGATAATAATGATTTCTTCATTTTGTTCGGTTTTTCCGTGCAAAGTTATAAAACATTTCGCCGAAAATCGCGTTATCTCCCTATAAATTCGTAATTTTACAGCCAAATTTTACCTCTATGAACAAACTGAAATCTACCCTCTTCATAGCCGCATGGCTTATCTCCACCTTCGCCATGGCCCAAGGCGGCGTCTCCATCGGCAATTGGCGCACCCACCTACCCTATCAGAAAGTGATTGGCGTGGAACCCATAGGCAACAAGATCTATGCCGCCACGCAGTATGAGCTGTTTTACTACGACACGCATGACAATTCCATCAATATCCTCAACAAAATCAACGGCTTGTCGGACATCGGCATCAGCACCATCGGATACAACGAAAGCCAACGTAAGCTCTTCGTGGCCTATACCAATGCCAACGTCGACCTCATCGACCATGATGGCAACATCCACAACATGAGCGACATCAAGGACAAGAACATCGTAGGCAACAAGAGCATCAACCATGTGTTTTTCGATGGCGACTTGGCCTACGTAGCCTGCGGTTTCGGCATCGTGGTCTTCGACTTGAAAAAGGAAGAAGTTAAAGACACCTATTATATTGGAAGCCAAGGCGATATGGTCAATGTAACCGATGTGGCCAAATACAACGGCCGCCTCTACGCCTGCACCGACAACGGCATGTACTATGCCTCACTTGACGCACAAAACCTGGCTAACTATGCCGCATGGCATTTCGACAACAGCCTCATACATCCCCATCTAGCCTATACCGAGATGGAGGTGTTTGGCGGCAAGCTGATACTTAATTACAACGGCGGCTTCAATGCCGACACCCTCTTTGTCTTCGATGGCAACCATTGGGGTTATCTCGATAAAGAGAACGTCAGCGAAAAGAGACAGATGCGTGCTTACAGCGACCGCTTCCTGCTCACCAACCGTTATAACGTCTCGGTGTTTGACCTCAACCTCAACCAGCAGCATTCCATCCACTCGCCTGGTGGCAACATCGAGCCCTGGGCCGTGGGTTTGGACAACAACGGCAACTATTGGATTGGCGACAACAAACGTGGTCTCATCAAGACCTCTGATGGTTGGAACAACATGGATGTGAAACCCAACGGCACGGCTTCGAAAAACGTCTTCGAGCTTAAGGCCTGTGGCGACCAGGTTTGGATTGCCACGGGAGGCCATGCCTCCAACTGGGGCAAACGCTACATGCGCGAAGGCGTGGCACGCTTCGACGGCTTGTGGACCATCCTCAACCAAAACACCCTTCCTGACCTCACCAACTACACCGATTACGTGTGCACCGCCACCAACCCCAACGACCCTTCGGTCACATACGTGGGCACCTGGGGCAGCGGCATATTGAAGTTCAAGGACAACGAACTGGTGGAGGTTTATAACGCCGATAACAGCTCACTTGAACCTTGGGCTAGCGACCCGAACCTCATCAACATCAGCGGTTTGGCCTTCGACAGCAAAGGCAACCTCTGGGTGGCGAATACCGGTGCCCCCAACCTACTCTCCGTGATGGAGCCCAACGGCACTTGGCATTCCTACAACTTGGGCGGTAGCCTCAGTGCCATCGACATCGGTACTTTGCTCATTGACCATAACGACTACAAATGGCTCACACGCCGTAATGGCGAAGTTATTGTCTTCAACGACAATGGCACCCTCGACAACCCTGCCGACGACCAGGCGGTCAACCTTAATTCGGCAACGGGAAGCGGCAAACTGCTCGGCTCGGTCAGCTGCCTCGCCGTCGACAACAAAGGCTATGTTTGGGCAGGCACCGACAAAGGCCCTTGCCTGTTTGAAGATTCAAGAAAGATCTTCAATGGCTCCAACTTCGATGCCACGCAGGTACGCGTGCCTCGCAACGACGGTACCCAACAATTCGATTACTTGTTTGCCGAATCCAGTGTACTCTCCATGGCTGCCATGGAAGGCGCCGACCAAATTTGGTTCGGTCTCGAATCAGGCGTCTATCTCATGTCGTTTGACGGCCAACCTAAGCAAATCCATTATTTCAACACCGACAACAGTCCTTTGCTTGACAACGCCGTCACCACCATGGCAGTCGACAAGAGCGGCGAAGTGTTTTTCGGCACGGCCAGTGGTGTCATCTCCTATCGCGGCGAGTATGCCACTCCCGATCCCATCATCACCGACGTGGTCGCCTATCCTAACCCAGTGAGACCTGGATATAATGGCTTTGTCGGTATCAAGGGTTTGGTTTCCAATTCATTAGTGAGAATCACCACCGTCGACGGCACTTTCGTCACCCAATTGATTTCGGAAGGCGGTCAAGCCGTGTGGGATTGCACCACCATCAACGGCGAGAAGGTGGAACCTGGCGTCTACCTCATCTTCGTCAGCACCAAGCAAGGCACTGACAAGTTTGCCACCAAGATCCTGATCATGAACTAATGGACGACACAATCCAAGGCATAGTCCTGCAATCCATCCGCTACGGCGACACCAGCCTCATCGTAAAAGTGTTCACCCGAAGCCTTGGCTTGCGTTCCTATATGGTGAAAGGCGCCTTCAACCGCAACTCGAAGAGCCGCGCCGCCTTGTTTCAAAACCTACACCTTATTAATTATGTGGAAGCAGGCAAGCCCAACAAAAGCAGCTTGGGTTATATGAAAGACGTGCAGCTCGCCACAGTCTACCAAAGCATCCCTTTTGTGATGAACAAAAGCGCCATCTTGATGTACATCAGCGAGTTGCTTTCAAAAACCATCACGGAGCAGGAGCAAAATGAGCCACTTTACGACTTCATTGAAAGGTCAATGCTCTGGCTCGACTTGGTCCATCAAGACTATGCCAACTTCCCTCTTTTCTTCACCTTAGAATTAACACGTCATCTTGGCTTTTATCCTAAAGCTAACCACGAGTCGGGCTATTGCTTTGACATGATGGAAGGCTCCTTTAGCCATGACTACCCCTTGCATCCTTACTATTTCGATGCAGAGGACGCACAGCTACTTTCGCAACTGCTCAACACTGGCATAGACGAAACTTGCCGAATCCCTTTACATGTGAGCCAACGCCGTTCCCTACTCGACGGGCTCATCGTGTTCATGCGGCTCCATGCTCCTGTGATGAACGATTTCCATTCACACGAAGTGCTGAAAACGGTTTTGGAATAAAAAAAGTAGAGACGCAAGATTTTGCGTCTCTACAAATATTTCACGAAATGTTTTGCCTTTATTTCAAATCTACAGTGGTTTGTCCGATGACCTTGCCACCTTCTTCGTAAACGTCGATGAAATAGGTGCCAGGCATCAACTCGTACGCATCAGGCTTGGTATAGTAGGCGCGCACGGCAGTCTCCTTGCCGTCGTAGTTAACCCTCACCTTCTCGGTGAACTGCAAAGTCTCGCCGTTGGCCTTGAAGGAATACTCGTCGCCCGAGCCCTTGCTGATAATGGCACGCTTGGGGTCGGCGATGCGCACATAGAACAACTTCGTTCCGGGCTTGATGAGCTCGTTGGCGGCCACGGTGAAGTCGATTCTGATGCGTTCGGCGCGGCTAGCCCTGTCGGTGACGCTCTCCTTACCGCTACCCTTGAAACGTACGGCTTGGGCACTGTAGTTGGAGATTCTCATCGTCGCGGCTTGGTTCACCTTGTTGGTCAACTCTTCCTTCTGACGGGTGAGGTTGGTGTTCTGACGGCGTTCGTTCTGGTATTCCTCGCGGATGCGCTCGTTTTCAGCCACCAGTTCACGGTTGACGGTATAGAGCGAGTCCATCTGGCGCACATAGCGCTGCGAGATCTCCTGCAACTGCGTCATTTTCTTCTTGATGCGGTTGTAGTCCCATTGCGAATCCAAGAGTTTCTTGATCTCGACGGCATCGGCTTGGATGATGCTGTCTTTTTCGGCCAGCTCCTGGCTCAACTCGCCATAGCTTTCCTTCAAATCGTTGTGCACCTTCATCAGGCTGTCCACTTCGGCCTGAAAGTCAAGGCGCTGCATTTCCTTTTCGGCTTCGAGGGCTTCCTTATCGGTTCTCAGCGATGAATTACGCACGATGAAGAAAACCAAGGCGATAGCCAACAAACCCAAAAGGGCATAGAGCCATAAGGGTTGGTTTGTCTTTTTCCTATTTTCTGAATCCATGACTTATTTGTTTTGTTTCGATTCGTAGTTTTATGTTGCAAAAATATAAATAATCCTCAAAACCAACATTTTTTTAGTTCACATTACCGCAAGGTTCCACTTTTGCCCTTGGGATGTGGACGGGGATGCTCTGCCCCACCACGTCGATATAGACGATCAAGTGGCGCTTGTTGCGGATGGTCTCCAGCCTACCAATGAGACCCTTAAGCGGTCCGTTGATAATCCTCACCATCTGTCCAACCTTCAGTTCCTCATTATTCAGCATCTTGAATTCATCGCCTCTCTCGTATTCGCTGACAAACTTCTTGATGGCCAGAATCTGGTTTTCGGGGACGATGACAGCTTGCTTCTCAAAACAGACAAACTTGATCACACCATATAAGTTCAAGATGGGTATATACTCCTTGTCGTTAGAAAAGACAAACACATACGATTTGAACAACGGCTCTTCCACTTTCTTCTTACGGTCGCTCCACTGCTTCATCTGAGTGACCAATGGCAGATAGGCCTTGTAACCATGGTCTTCCAACTGCGACAGGACTTTCTTCTCCGACCGCGACCTGACGTAGAGGGCGTGCCAATGCCTCTCGTCGTGACTGTTTATGGCATCAGGTACTTCCATACCTTATGATTCTCATTCCTTGCGATGGGAGTGGTGCTTCTTCTTCTCTCCGTTTTCGCTCTCGCCGTAATAATCGCTCCCATAACCGTAGCCGTAGCCATAGCCATAACCGTAACCGTAACCATAGCCATACTTCTTTCCGCCGTAGCGATATCCATAGCCCTTCTCAGCTTGGAGGCCGTTGACCACGATGCAGAACTTCATGCCGCGGTCGTCGAGGTCCTTGATGATGCTAGCGAAGGCATTCTTGTTGGTCACACCCTGACGCACGATGAAGAGGTTGGCGTCGGAATGGCGCATGAGCAGCAAAGCATCGGTGACGAGGCCGATAGGCGGCGTGTCGATGACGATGTAATCGTAACGTTCTTTCAGCTGGGCAAACAACTCGTCGCACTTCGTCGAGGCAATCAACTCTGACGGGTTGGGCGGGATGGGACCACTGGTGATAATATCAAGGGTCGGTATCTTGCCCGAGGGTTGGATGATGGCATCCAAAGGCTCCTTGTTGCTCAAGAAACTACTCAAACCAATATTGTTGCTCAGTCCAAACTCTTGGAACAGCTTGGGTTTACGCATATCGAAGCCCAGCAGCACGGTCTTCTTGCCATAGAGGGCATAGATGGAAGCGACGTTGATGCTGTTGAAGGTCTTTCCGATGGCCTGCACATCACCTGTGACCATCACGGTGCAAGGCGTCTTGCTTTGTGTGATGAACTCGATGTTGGTGCGGATGGAGCGGAACGACTCCGCCACAGGCGACTTGGGATTGTTGACGACCAGCAGCGGGTCTTTGTCCTTGGTTTGGGCCACCTGACCGATGATAGGATATTGGGTCAACTTCTCCACATCCTTGCGGTCGCTGATGGTGGTGTTGAAGAAATTCTTCAGGAACAGGTACAAAGCCGGAATCAACAAGCCGATGATGATAGCGATGAGGTAGTTCATCGAGGTGCGCGGTGCAATCTTCACCGTACGCTCCAAACGGGCCTCGTCAAGGATCTCGTTGTCGGGCGTGTTGGAGGCACGCAAGATCTGAGCCTCGGCACGACGCTGCATCAAGTATTTATAAGTATCGTCTGTAAAGTCGAAGTTACGCTGGTAGTTGATGAGTTGCTGTTGCTTGCCAGGCAACTGGCGCGACTCCACCTCCAACGAGCCGATACGGCGGTCGATTTCGTTGATGCTCAATTGGGCATTGTCGACGAGGTTGTTGATGGTTTCAAGCAAAGCTTTCTTAGTGGTGATGATCTGCTCGTTGAGCTTCATGATCTCGGGGTGTTGCTCAGTCTGGGTGAGCAGCTTGGTGGCCTTGACCTGCGACAGCGTCACCAGGTCACGAGCCAATTGGTTAAGCAAGGGGTCGTTGATGCCCATCGTACTCGGCGAAGCGAGGTTCTCGGGGTCGTCGATCTGCACCTTGATATAGTCTTGCATACGCTTGTAGATCTTGAGGTTAACGGCCATCTCAGCACGTTCTTTCTCCAAGGTGCGAAGGTTGGTATACACTTGGCTGGCCTGCAAGTCGAGGTTCATCAGGTCATTTTGCTGACGGAAGTCTTTCAGCTGGGTCTCGGCCTGGCTCAACGACTCTTGGATGCCACTCAATTCATTGTCGATAAACTCAATAGTGTTCTCCGAGACAAGATTCTTCTTCTCCAATCCACGAGTAACATATTCATTCATCAACATGTTGACGAAATCCACAATCTTTTTCTTGTCGGTGCCATTCATCACGACCGAAGCCACGGAAGCCTGTTTACTGATGGAGCTAACCGTGAAGGTGCTCATCTGCTTGACCAGGGCCGGATAGCTATTGATCCAGAAGGACATCTTGCGGCTTTTGAGCGAAGCGGGATCCACGCCTTCGTTCAAGGTGACGCGGATACGGTTGTATCCATTGTCAATCCATTCACCCTGCTTATATTCACCGACGGTGTCAATCTTTGCATAAGGATTGCTCTCCAACGACTGACAAAGGATAAAGTCATACTTCGAAAGGCCTTCGCCTACAGTGTGAAGTTTGAAGTTACCATTGTCGTCGAAGGCTATCTCATAATTCAATCCAACAGCCTGCGGCACACTGCGTTCAAACTCGACGTGGAACGGGGCGCTCTTGTACATCTCGGTAGTGGCTACACGGCCTTTTTCCATATACGTCACTTCGATGCCCATCTTCTTGACGACACGGTCGGTAAGCGAATACGACTTCAAAATGGCAATTTCGTTGTCGACATTCTGCATGTTGCCGAAGTTCATCGTGGTCATGATGGCCGTAGCATCATAATTGTTACGACCTTCCTTGATGAGCACCGTACCCGAAGTTTGGTACACTTTCGTAGAATAACGGTTGATGATGAATCCCACCACCAGTGCTACCACGACAAAAATGACGAACAGATACCAATGATGCAGCGCAGTAAAAATCAACTGCTTGATATCAACATTCTGTTCTTCTTTTTCCTGTTGGGGAATGTATGCTTGCTTTTCGTTTGCCATAACGTTATCTTTCTTTGTTAAACAACTCTACCTTGGTTTTTGATTTTGTTCTAATTTAATCTGGTTTCAATCTCGTATAAAGCGTAATCAATGTGACCGCTAATGAAACAACAGAGATAACCGTTGAATAGGGGAATGAGGTGAAGCCCCACTGCTTGATCTTGAGCGGCTCCACGTAGAGAATGTCGTTGGGTTTCAAATAATAATAAGGCGACGAAAGGATGTCGGCTTGTCCCATGTCGACAGTGACGATCTCCGATCCATGATCCGTCTGACGGATAATCTTCACCTCGTTGTTCTTGGCGAAGTTGGTCATATTGCCCGCCATGGCGACTGCTTCGAAGAGGTTGATTTGCGACTGGTAGACTTTGTACATGCCGGGACGGGTCACCTCACCCAAAACGGTCAGGTTGAAGTTCGACAATTTCACGATGAGCGTGGTTTGGTTGACGTACTTCGAAACCTCTTCCTGCAGCTTTTCCTTGGCCTGGTCGACCGTCAAGTTCTTCAGATTGATCTTGCCCGTCAGAGGCAACTCGATGAAGCCTTCCTCATCCAATGTATAGGATTGCAGGTAGATGCTAGCGTCCGACGACATGTAGTTACCGCTTCTCACTCCAGTTTCACCTGACAGCGAAGCGGCGCTGGTCTGGTCGATAGTGTTGAGGAAACGGATGTAAAGGTTGTCGCCCGGTTGCAACTTATAGTCGATGGTGCGGTCGTTGACATACTCCTTTGAAATGTTCTCGGCAGCCATCTGGGCTTCCTTCAAATACAACATCTTCTTCTGCGGGACGCAGGAAGCAAAGGCCACGGTGAAAAGCATCGCCACCAAGCCAATCTTCAAAAATCTGTTCATGTATTTCATTGTATTATTTGTTTTTCGGTTGCTTAATTGTTGGTCATGACCATCTCCTTGACGCCCACAACAGGGGTGATAGGCATCTTCTGTTCAAGTCTGAACTGGTATTTGCCAGGGTCGGTGATCGTCAGTTGCTTGTTGATGGGTAGGTTGAAAGTGTAACATCCATCCACCTTTTCCACGTTCCAATGGCCCTCTGCGTCCTTCAGGTTAAACTTGTAACCCTTGGCACGATAGGGATTTTGGTTCTCATCGAAAACCGTGAAAATCAATGAAATGTCATTGTAAGGATAATCGTCAGTGAAGCTCATTCTCAAGCTTAGATTGTAAGTAGTAGGCTTGGCGATTTCAACGTCTTTTGTTACGTAATCAAAACGTTCCCAAATAGTTTCATAGAAACTGCGTTGCATGAGTTCCTTGTTGTTTGATTTTTGCCCACACCCGAGAAAGCACATGAGCAAAGCCAAAGCCAAAATACGATATCCTTTCATTTTCTATGCATAAAAAACCGTGCAAATATATGCAAAAAAAAGACATTCCAGCAATATTTGCCTTGCTTTTTGAATGATTTGCATTTTTTTTGAAAAAAACAATTCCTCACCCTTTCCACCTTCAAGAAAAACTTATACTTTTGTAAATCATAAAATCATGATGAGAACGAGCAACAACAGTCTGTCAAACAGGAAGTTATTGGTGATGGGGGTCTTCATCGCCGTGGGGGTGATATATCTTATCAGGTTGTTTTCGCTCCAAGTGCTCGACAAGCACTACAAGCAATTGGCCGACAACAATGCGCTACGATTTGTGACACAATATCCCGCCCGAGGCAAGGTGTACGACCGCAACGGCAACCTCTTGGTGTTCAACGAGGCCGTCTACGACCTCATGGTCATCCCCAAGCAGGCCATGAAAAAGGACACGTTGAATCCCTTCGACACGGTGGTGTTTTGTCACCTCCTGGAAATCGACAAGGCTTCGTTCATCGAACGGATGAACAAGGCCAAGAAAGAGTCGTACCTCAAGCCCTCGCCTTTTATGACCCAGGTCTCGAAAGAGAACTATGCCCACATCGCTGAGGTGCTCTACCGCTTTCCAGGCTTCTATTTCCAGACCCGTACCGTGCGCCACTATCCCAACGCCATTGCCGCCCACACCTTAGGCGACATCGGTGAGATCAGCGCCAAGGAGCTGGAGAAAGACAAGGAGGAGGAAAACTATTACCGGCAAGGCGACTACATCGGCAAGTCGGGTATCGAGAAGTCGTACGAGAAAGAACTTCGTGGTGTGAAAGGCCTAAAAGTGATGATGGTTGACGTGCACAACCGCGAGATGGGCAGCTTCATGGATGGCGAACTCGACAAGGAACCCGTAGCTGGAAAAGACATATACCTCGGCTTGGACTCCGAGCTCCAAGCCTACGGCGAGAAGCTGATGGTAGGCAAGATTGGCTCTATCGTGGCCGTCGAGCCTTCCACGGGACAGATTCTTGCCTTCGTCACCAGCCCCACCTACGACCCTAACCTGTTGGTGGGCCGCGAACGCGGACAACATTATAAGGAGTTGCAGGCCGACCCGATGAAGCCCCTCATCAACCGTGCCATCAGTGGCACCTATCCTCCCGGCTCCACCTTCAAGACTGTCGTGGGTCTCATCGCCATGCAGAGCGGCAGCATCACGCCCGCCACCTGTTTCCACTGCAGCGGCACTGGATCGTTACCCATCAAATGCACCCACTCGCACGGCTCAAGCCCCGACTTCGCCAACGCCATCATGAACTCATGCAACCCTTACTTCTATGAGTCGTTCAAGGCCACCATCAACAACCCGAAGTTCGGAGGCATCAAGGAAGGCTACCAGTATTGGAAGGAAATGACCTACAAGATGGGACTCGGACGCAAGTTCGACACCGACATCCCTTACGAAAGAAAAGGCAACATCCCCGATCGTGAATACTACGACAAGATGTACAACGGGCAATGGAACTCGGTGACTATCCGTTCGTTAGGCATCGGACAGGGCGAAGTGCTGGTGACGCCCTTGCAGCTCTGCAACATCGCCGCCTTGATCGCCAACGAAGGCTATTACTACCCACCCCATCTCATCAAGTGCTTCGGCGACAGCACCGCCATCCCCGAGGTGATGACTACCAAAGTGGACCCTGGCATCGACCCGAAATACGTCCGTACGATGAAGAATGGCCTGCGCACCGTGTTTAGCGGACCGGCGGGTACGGCACGCCGCTACGAGTTGAAGGACATCCCCCAATGCGGCAAGACCGGCACCGCGCAAAACCCGCACGGCAACTACCACTCCAACTTCATCGCTTTCGCTCCCGTCGACAACCCCAAGATTGCCCTCGCCGTCATTATCGAGAACGGCGGCTACGGCGCCACATGGGCTGCACCCATTGCCAGCCTGATGATAGAGAAATACATTCGCGGCTACACCGTACGCGAGGACCTGGAGAAACGCATGATGGAAGGCAGAATCTCATATAAGAACGAACGATGAACGAAAGGAACAGCATCATAGGAAAAATCGACTGGCTGACCATTTTCCTTTATTTGGCTTTGGTCATCATTGGCTGGTTTAGCATCTTCTCGGCAAAATACGATGAGATGCACCCCAGCATTTTTGACCTTTCGCAAGTCTACGGCAAGCAGCTCATCTGGATTGGAGCCTCCCTCTTGATAGGGTTCATCATCCTCTTGATTGACGCCAAGTTTTTCAACGCCTTCTCGCTGTGGATCTATTTCTTCTTCCTCGCCAGCCTGTTCGTCGTGCTGGTCTATGGCAAAGCCACCAAAGGCGCCACTTCATGGATCGACCTCGGTGCGGGCGTCAAGTTCCAGCCGTCTGAGTTCGCCAAGATGGGTACCGCTTTGGCGCTGGCGGGTTATCTCGGTCGATTGGATGTGGATCTGCAAAAGCGTAAGAACCAAATCGTTGCTGCACTCCTCGTGCTTGCGCCCATGGCCCTCGTTTTGCTGCAAAACGACACCGGATCGGCTATCGTCTTTGTATCGTTCATCTTTGTGCTCTACCGCGAAGGCTTCCCAGGTACAGGTTTAGTAATGGTTGGCGGAGTGGCAGCCATACTCTTGTTTGTCCTCACTTTGGTGTGGAACCAAACCGTCATGTACATCATCTTGGGCAGTCTTCTCGCACTTACCTTGACTTACTATTTGATTACCAAGAAGAAAGGTATAGTCAAGATGCTGGCAGTTTTTGCCGTGATGTTTGCCTTCGTCTTCTCGGTCGACTATGCCTTCAATAAAGTACTCCAGGAACACCAGCGCAACCGCATCTTGGTTCTCCTTGGCCAACTCGACGACCCGCAAGGTGTGGGTTACAACGTGCACCAGTCGAAGATTGCCATCGGATCGGGTGGTTTCACGGGCAAAGGCTTCCTCCAAGGCACGCAAACCAAGTATGATTTTGTTCCTGAGCAACACACCGATTTCATCTTCTGCACCGTAGGAGAAGAAGGCGGTTTTTTGGGTACAGCCGTAGTGGTGCTACTCTATATTTCGCTGCTGATACGAATCATCATCTTGGCTGAACGGCAACGATCTACCTTTAGCCGAGTGTACGGCTATAGCATCGCGGGCATCCTCTTTGTCCACGTGGCCATCAACATAGGCATGGCCATCGGTTTGGTGCCCGTCATCGGTATTCCTTTGCCTTTCTTGAGCTATGGTGGCTCGAGCATGCTGGCATTCACCATGATGTTGGCCATCTTCGTGAAACAGGATGCCAACCGATTGAATATCCTATAAAATCCAGAAAAAGGTTTAGCCAACGCTGCAACCCGGCGCTACCAAGTCGCTTGGCGTCAGCAGCACGAGACGACCGTCCTTGTCCTCGGCGGAAAGAATCATGCCCTCGCTGACCACACCCTTAAGCTTGCGCGGCTCGAAGTTGGCGATGAAACAGACCTGCTTCCCCACCAGCTTCTCGGGTTCGGTGTAGTACTTGGCAATACCGCTGACGATGGTACGCTTCTCCATGCCGTCGTCGATGAGGAACCGCAACAGCTTGTCGGCCTTCGGCACCTTCTGACACTCGAGAATGGTACCCACGCGAATGTCGACCTTCATGTAGTCATCGAAGCTGACCACAGGCTTAACCTCGGCAGGCTTCCATGCGTTCAATTGGTTGGCTTTCTTGGTGTCCTCCAACTTCTGCAATTGGGCGGCCACCACGCTGTCCTCGACCTTCTCGAACAGCAACTCGGGCTGGCCGATGACATGGCCCTCGGGCAGCAAAACGGTCTCACATGCATCATTCCACCCCTTCACGGTGAGGCCAATCATCTGCTGGAGCTTATTGGCACTGAACGGCAGGAAGGGCTCGCTCAAGATGGCGAGGTGTGCCACGATCTGCAAGCTGACGGCCATCACGGTCTTGACACGTTCCAGGTCGGTCTTGATCTGCTTCCAAGGCTCGTTGTCGGTGAGGTATTTATTACCGAGACGGGCCAGGTTCATCAGCTCGGAGAGGGCTTCACGAAATTTGTAAGTATCGAGCAGGTGGCCGATCTTTGAAGGATAGGCATTCATCTCTTCGATGACGGCATTGTCGGTGTCATTGAGGTTGCCCAAGGCGGGCACGGCGCCTTCATAATATTTGTGCGTCAGCACCAAGGTGCGGTTGACGAAATTGCCAAAGATGGCCAACAACTCGTTGTTGTTGCGGTCCTGATAATCCTTCCAAGTGAAGTTGTTGTCCTTGGTCTCGGGAGCATTGGCGGTAAGCACATAACGCAGCACATCCTGCTTGCCAGGGAACTCCTGCAGGTATTCGTGCAGCCACACGGCCCAGTTGCGCGAGGTCGAGATCTTGTCGTTCTCGAGGTTGAGGAACTCGTTAGCGGGGACGTTGTCGGGCATGATATAGTCACCGTAGGCCTTCATCATGCAGGGGAAAATGATGCAGTGGAACACGATGTTGTCCTTGCCGATGAAATGCACCAACTTGGTCTCGGGGTCTTTCCACCATTTCTCCCAATCTTCTCCACGTTGTTCACAAATCTCCTTGGTGTTGGAGATGTAGCCAATAGGCGCATCGAACCACACATACAGCACCTTGCCTTCGGCACCCTCAATCGGGACGGGGACGCCCCAGTCGAGGTCGCGGGTGACGGCACGAGGTTGCAAACCGCCATCGAGCCAGCTCTTCACCTGGCCGTAGACGTTGCTCTTCCACTCTTTGTGGCCTTCGAGAATCCATTCACGGAGCCAGCCCTCATATTGGTCGAGAGGCAGGTACCAGTGCTTGGTCGGCTTCTTCACCAAGGCCGCGCCGCTGAGTTGCGAGTGCGGGTTGATGAGTTCGTCAGGGCTCAAGGAAGAGCCGCATTTCTCGCATTGGTCGCCATAGGCGCCATCGGCACCGCATTTCGGGCAAGTACCCACGATATATCTGTCGGAAAGGAACTTCTGACGTTCAGGATCGAAGTATTGCTCCGTCTCTTTCTCGATGAACTTTCCTTCGTCATAAAGCTTCTTGAAGAACTCTTGGGCCGTGGCACGGTGCATTTTCGAAGAGGTGCGCGAGTAGATGTCGTAGCTGATTCCCAGCTCCTCAAACGACTTCTTGATGATCTCGTGATAGCGGTCCACGATGTCTTGAGGCGTGCAGCCCTCCTTCTCAGCCTTGATGGTAATCGGCACGCCGTGCTCGTCGGAACCACCGACAAACAGGACGTCCTCGCCACGCATTCGCAGATAGCGAACGTAAGTGTCGGCGGGGATGTAAACGCCGGCAAGGTGACCGATGTGGACGGGGCCATTGGCATAAGGCAAGGCCGTAGTTACTGTGTAACGTTTGAAGTGTTTGTTCGTTGATTCCATAGTGTAGTTGATTTGAAAAACGGGTGCAAAAATACAAAACATTTTGCAATGCGGGAAAACACATCCAAATTAATCATATCTTTGCCGACGAATCAAACCCAATTTCAAATCGTTTTAATTTTATGAAATTCAAATCTTTACTTTTCGTGGGTGCATTATTGTTGGCCACCCAAGGCATGGCCCAGACACCCTCAAACAACGGCGACAAACCGATGGTCCCGTTGACCTACAGCCCTCAACAGGCTAGAGTACCTATTTGGCTTGACCTTTCGGTCGGAGCCAATTACGCTGATTGTTATGATGTTGGCACTGTGCCTTTTAAGTACATGGGAGGTGGCAACAACATTGACATGGGCGTTGACATCGAATGGGGCAAATGCCATTTGCGTCCGGCAATGCGCACATTCAACAACACTTTGAAAAATCCTGATGGTGTCGCACAGGATTTTGATTTTTCAACAGAGTTCCTCTACCGTGTCTATGACAACAAGAGCAACCGCCTGCACCTTTGGGCGGGTGCCACATTGGATGGTTTTATCGACGTTAAGAACATACCATCTTTGCAGAATGCCTCCACCTGCCTTTCTATCTTTGGAAACTTTGGTGCGACAGGCTTGTTGCAATATGATTTTGCTTTCAACAGCACCAAGACCCACCCTTGGCTGACCACCTATTTTAAACTGAACGTGCCTTTGTATGGTTTGGCCAACCGTCCGAGTTTTGCCTATCTAGGCAACCCTACCATCAACCAGGAAATTACTGAAGCATTGTTTGGCTCTAAAGAAACCTTTGGCAAATTCATCCCAGGCCTCAATACGGACTTAGGCCTTTACCTCAACCTTCGCAACGGCAACCGCATTGGCCTCACCTACCGCTGGGACTATCTCACCACGGGCAAGAAAGGCACCTATCGCTACGACAATGCCATCCATTCATTTAACCTCTCCTTTATGTTCAGAATCAATTGATTATAACCATGAAAAAACATCATATCCTCATCCTTAGCCTTTTGGCTTCGGTCTTCGCCTTCGCTTCGTGCGAACGCGCCCTTATGGAAAACGACGAACCCTCAAACCCCGTCAACGTTTTTGACTACCTCTGGAACCAAGTGGACCAAAACTACAGCTTTTTCGATGTGAAAGGCATTAATTGGGACTCAGTCCGCGAAGTGTATCGCCCGATGGTGAACGACAACATGAGCAATGAAGAGTTGTTCCAAGTATGTGCAGCTATGCTCAACACGCTCCGCGACGGCCACACCAACCTATTCTCCGACTTCGACCAGTCGAAGAACGATTCCGTTTATTACAAAATGTACGCTGAGAAGAACATCAACACGGAAGTTGTCGTCCTTAACTACCTGACGGTGAACTACCACTCCACGGGCAGTTTCTCTCACAACGCCATCCGAGACGGCAAGGTGGCCTATCTCCGCTATACTTCATTCTCGAACGACATTGACCAGGCAACCCTGAAATATTTAGTGGATCGTTACAAGGACTGCAAAGGCATGATCATCGACATGCGCCAAAACGGCGGTGGCTCCATTGCCAACGTGGCCAACCTGCTCAGCATCTTCGACAACCACAAACAACTGCTTTACAAGACCCAAGTGAAGAAAGGTCCTGGCCACGACGAATTCACCGACTATCAAGAGGTGTATGCCGCCGACAGCAGCATCTTGGGAAAGAACAACGCCTACACCAAGCCTGTGGCAGTGCTCATCGACCGTGGTTCGTATAGCGCTACTTCGTTCTTCTCGGTCTGCACGCAAGGCTACGACAACATCAAACTCTTTGGCGACTACACCGGAGGCGGCATGGGTCTGCCCAACGGCGGCACCTTGCCCAACGGCTGGACCTATCGTTTCAGCACAAGCCGCACCATAGCCCCCGACGGACAAAACTACGAGAACGGCGTGCCGCCCGATGTGCGCGTCATCCTCGATCCTGTTGCCACAGCCCTAGGCCTCGACAATGTGATTGAGACGGCTGCGGACTGGATTATGCAATAATTCTGTTAGCACTACGTTAAACGGTTGAACAAACCATCATAAACGCAGTATAATGAAACAACACTACTTGAGCCGATGGTTGATCGCCATCGGCTTTTTATTGGCCTGTTTGCCCACCTTTGCCCAAAAGCGCACCCTCAGCGGCTACGTGATGGATGCCGCCAGCAAGGAGACCCTCATTGGAGCAACCGTCGTCGACAAAAACTCGGGGAAAGGCTGTGCCACAAATAGTTATGGCTTCTACACTCTAACCTTGGACCAAGGCCAAGTGGAGCTGCAAGTCTCTTATGTGGGCTACACCCAACAAAACCGTTCCCTCGACTTGAAGGAGAACCTCAGCCTTAACTTCTTGCTTGAGACCAACACGACCTTGGAAGAGGTAGTAGTTGAAGGTGCCCGCGCCACGGTGAGCGCGCGCAGTCCGCAGATGAGTGTGGTGGAGTTGCCCGTGCAGCAAATCAAAAGCATCCCGACCTTATTTGGCGAGGCCGACGTGCTGAAAGCCATCCAGTTGCTGCCAGGCGTGCAAAACGGATCGGAAGGCTCGGCGGGCATGTACGTTCGCGGTGGTGGTCCCGACGAGAACCTGCTCTTGCTTGATGGCGTGCCCGTATATAACGTCAACCATGCGATGGGCTTTTTCTCCGTCTTCAACCCCGATGCATTGAAGAACGTCACCCTATATAAGGGCAGCTTCCCGGCACATTTCGGTGGACGACTTTCGTCGGTGGTCGACATCCGCATGAAAGAAGGCGACATGCAAAAATATCATGGCAATGTCAGCGTTGGCTTGATTTCATCGAAAGTCAACCTGGAAGGCCCTATCGTGAAGGACAAACTCTCGTTCAACCTCTCCTTCCGCCGCACCTACAGCGATCTGCTGATGAAGCCCGCCCTTTGGATTGCCAAGTCGCAACTAGAGGAAATCAACAAGCTGAAAGCCGGTTATTATTTCTACGACTTCAATGGCAAACTCAATTGGAAAATCTCCGACAAAGACCGCCTCTATTTGAGTTTCTACTCGGGCGACGACGCCATCTACTTTGGAGTGAAAAACAGGGACTATACTATGGGCGAAGTCACCTACCAGAACCACATCAACATGGATTGGAAATGGGGCAACAAAGTGTCGGCCTTGCGTTGGAACCATGTCATGTCGCAACAACTTTTCATGGACGCCTCGGTCAACTACACCCAATACCGCCACGACCTCGGCATGGGCATCACGGAGGAGGATATCGTGGATCATTATCATGGCCAAGACGTCTCCTACAAAAACGAGTATAGTCTGGCCTACAAGTCGGGCATCAACGACCTGACCGCCAAAGTCGACTTCGACTATACGCCCCTACCCAACCACGAAATCCGTTTCGGAGGCAACTATACCTACCATCAGTTTAGACCCGAAGTACAATCCATGAAGATAGTCAATGGCAACCAGACAGAAATGGACACCACGGCAGGCGCGCCCAAAGTATTTGCCCATGAGACCGCCCTATATGCCGAGGACAACATGACCTTCGGCGACATCTTCCGCGTGAACGCAGGAGTGCATTATTCAACATTCACCGTGGAGGGCAAGACCTATCAGAGTGTGCAGCCCCGCCTCAGTACCAGTGTGATGCTGGCCTCCAACCTCTCGCTCAAAGCGGGTTATGCCTACATGACACAATACGTCCACCTGCTCTCCAACAGCAGCCTCAGCTTGCCCACCGACCTCTGGGTGCCAGTCACGGCCAACATCGTCCCAATGAATGCCCATCAAGTGTCGTTGGGCGCGTTCTATGAGTTGCCGCGCTTGTTCGACATTTCTGTGGAGGGTTACTACAAATCGATGGACAACCTATTGGAATACAAAGACGGAGCCTCTTTCTTCGGCTCCTCAGAGCGTTGGGACCAGAAAGTCTGCATAGGCAAAGGCTGGTCATACGGTGTGGAGTTCCTCGTGCAGCGTAGCTTCGGCAAGACCACGGGCTGGGTGGGCTACACCTGGGCACATGCCAAACGACAGTTCGACCGCGAGGGCCAAGTCATCAACCAAGGCAAGGTGTTTCCAGCCAAATACGACCGCCGTCACGACCTCAGTATCACGGTGCAACACAAATTTAGCGAGCGTTTCGACCTCAGCGGCACTTGGGTTTTCAGCAGCGGCAACTGCGGAACACTCGGCACTCAGGTTTATGAAGGCCTAATCGATGACTATGGTAATTTGCCCGCCATCAATGCGCTTGAACGCAACAACTTCCGCATGGGCAGCTACCACCGCTTGGACGTGGGCATGAACTTCCACAAACAGAAAAAATACGGCGTCCGCACTTGGAATATCAGCGTCTACAACGCCTACAACCACAACAATCCTTTCCTAGTCTACACCGATTACAGATGGGACGATGCTACGCATACAGAGAAGAAAGTGCTGATGCAGGCGAGTCTTTTCCCCATCATTCCTTCGGTGAGTTATAGTTATAAATTCTAAATCTGACCATGGCCGATGGCTGATGACCATGGCCGCTTTAACCCATAGTGAAACGGCCATGGTCATAGGCCATAAGCCATAGTAAAAACCCAATTCAACAATGAAAAACATCATTCTAACCTTGATTACAATTTCAGCTGCAATACTCCTTTCCTCCTGCGAGAAGGAAATCGAATTCAACGGCTCACAGACCGACCCGAAGCTGGTTATCAACAGTCTAATAGAGCCTGGACAGCCCATCAAGGCCAATATCAGCAAGAGTTTCTTCTTCCTCGACAACGAAGCCGACACAGAAGCCCCCAACGACCTGGTAGCCATGCTTTACGTGAACGGCGAGTCTCTTGGCGAGATGACGTTGAGCTACGACACCGTGGTCAGTTATGATATTTGGAATCCCAACGAACCAAACATGGGGCGTGTACAAAAAGTTTACACCCATGACTATTGTCCCGTTGCAGGCGACGTCATTAAAATCACCGCTTCGGCCAATGGCTTTGATGATGTGGAGGCCACCACCAGCCCCATCCCCAATGATTTGAATGTGCAGCTTAATTCGGAGGTGACGAAATGGAGCTCTTCGTATAATTACATTTATAATGATACGATAGTACTGGACAGCTTGTTGTTTATCAGTGCGTATGTCAATCTGACCCTCAACATCACCGACCCCAATCCCGGGCAAACCGACTTCTTCAGGGTCCTTATTTCAAATGGCGAAGGAGGCGTAGCGGTAAATTCCTTTGATTGTAGTTTTGATTACGACGACCCCGTCTTCGGATCGGCAATGCCCGACAATGATATCGTTGATTTCAGCGACCTCGACACCCGACCCGAGGGCGTGTTTACCGATGTGCTTTTCGATGGCCGTTCATACCAGCTTAGATTCAAGTTGCACCTCCCTATTTCCCTATACGAGAATGATTACGACCCCGACTTCTTCCAATTGCCCATCAGTTTGCAACACCTCACGAAAGAATACTACAATTACCTGAACACCTGCGATCAGGGCGAAGACATCATCACGTTCTTTGCCGAGCCCATCCAGACCTATACCAATGTGAAGGGGGGGTATGGCATTGTGGGTGGACGCACTGTGGACACGTTGTGGTATGCCTTGCCGTTGTCGGAATAAAAACATGTAGGGCTGTCACATTGTGGCAGCCGCTGGTTCAATCCACAGCGGCTGCCGTAATACGACAGCCCTACAAGGATTCAAAAAAAATCAAATCATTTCACCGCTGCAGCCCATTTCTCGACGTCGGCCTTGTCGATGCGGTTCAAGAGCTTGCCTTCACCGAACTTGTATTTCGGATAGGCAGCCTTGAGGTCCTTGCAGGCCTGGTCGATGCTGCTACCGCCTGAGGTGGCGAAAGGCACGATGATCTTACCCGCGAAGTCGTTGGCCTCGAGGAAGGTATTGATGATGGTCGGGGCAGTGTACCACCAGATGGGGAAGCCCACATAGACCACCTCATACTGGGCGAGGTTCTTCACCTTGCCACCGTCTTTGATGGCCGGACGCGAGGTCTTGTCGTTCATCTCGATGGTCGAGCGTGATTTCTTGTCGCGCCAGTTGAGGTCGGCATCGGTGTAAAGCTTTTCAGGGGTGATTTCGAAGAGGTCGGCACCGATGATGCTGGCCAGTTCTTTAGCGGCGCTGCGGGTCACGCCCGAGGCCGAGAAGTAAGTCACTAAAGTTTTCATGTTTTTGCACTGTTTGGTTTCGTTTGACTTGGAACAGCAGTCTTTTTTCGATTCGTTCTTTGCCTTTGAGCAGCAGTCTTGCGCCGTGGTGCCGATCGTCATCGCTGCAAGAATGACGAGAATGGCTATCTTTTTCATTTTGTCTGGTTTTGTTTGCGTTGGCAAAAATACACTTTTTTTTCATTATTTCGATTTCCTTTGCTATTTTTGCAGTTGATAACAACATCAACTAATAACTGATTGATTATGGACTTAACGAACATCTTGGGCGCTTTGACGGGCAACGATGCCATCAACGCCGTCTCCCAAAACCTCAAAATCGACCAACGTCAAGTGTCGTCGGTCGTCAACGCTGCTTTGCCGTATCTTTTGGGTGCCATGCAGCAGAACGCTTCCTCACAAGCCGGAGCGACCTCGTTGGCCGACGCCTTAGGCTACCATGCCGGCAACGCAGGCAACATCGTCAACAACCTGAAAACCGCCGACCTCACCGACGGCAACAAAATCCTGAGCCATATCTTTGGCGGCAAGCTGTCATCCGTACTGGGCGGCATCTCCAAGTCGACTGGCGTGGGCTCCAACGCCGTGGGCAGCATCCTGGCCTCCATTGCCCCGAGTCTGCTCGCCCTGTTGGGCAAAGGCCAAAAGAGCAGCGGTACCAATGCGGCTGGACTGGAGAGCATGCTAGGCATGATCTTAGGCGGCATGTCGTCGAGCGGCAATAGTAGCATGGGCGGCTTGGGCAGCATCCTGGGCGGCCTAGGGAGCATCCTCGGAAAGTAGTTTTAAAACCCTTTCTTTCATTGCAAAACGGCAATGGAAGACTTAACGAAAACTAGATCATCATGAAAGAGTTTTTCTCACCCCACAAAAAAGCAGCATTTGTTGTCTTATCCCTTTTGGTGTTCGGCATCATGGGAATGACACCACTGAAGGCACAGGATTATTTCATCATCGAAGATTTGTATTATCAAATCAACCCTGACGGAGTTTCTGCAACACTGATAGGCCCTGTCAATGGCACAGAAGTGAATGGTGAATTATGCATTCCGACGACCATCACTTACAACGAAAAAGACTATACTGTTACTGTGATTGGGAAAAACTCTTTCATTTCATGCAGCAGGCTTACGGGTCATTTGACCATACCGAATACCATCATCTCCATTGGTGAAAATGCCTTCTTAGGTTGTAGCGGATTGACCTCATTGGACCTCGGCACCTCCCTCGACACCATCGGACCCGCTGCTTTCTACGGTTGCAAGGGCTTCACCGGTTCGCTGACCCTACCCAATTCGGTGAGGTACATCTATTATGCTGCATTCTATGGATGCTCGGGATTCACCGGTTCACTGACTATCGGCAACTCCTTGGCACGCATCGAGGATGCCGCATTCTACAAATGTTCTGGTTTTACCAGTTTGACTATCGGCAGTGGCGTGACTTCCATCGGCACTTCCGCATTCTATGGGTGCTCAAGTCTAGCTGGTTCTCTGACCATCCCCAATTCCGTGAAAAGCATCGAACCTAATGCCTTTAACAATTGTAGAGGGTTTACAGGCACCTTAACGCTTGGAAATACCGTGGAAAGCATTGGTGGAGCAGCCTTCATCAATTGCAGCGGATTTACCGAAGTCGTTTCCTTGGCCACGGTACCACCCGTGTTTACATTTGAAGATGTGTTTGCAGGGTTCACCTGCACAAAGCTCACTGTTCCATGCGGTTGCGTTTCTTCATACGAAAACTCAGAATGGCACGACTATTTCACCACAATCGTTGACGATTGCAGCAAAGTACCGGAACTTGATGAACAGATGGCCTCTGTATATCCCAATCCGACCAATGGAACACTTTGTATTGAAGCCGAAAACATCGAAGCCATCGGCATCTTCAACCTGTTGGGTGAAAAAATCTACGAAGCTTCGACAACGGGCAGCCGTTTTGAATATGATTTCGGTCCGCATGGATCAGGGGTCTATTTGGTAAGAATCCAAACCGACAAAGGAACGACGACAAAGCGTGTCGTGGTAAAAGACAAATAAAAAAGGCGGCTAAGCCGCCTTTTTTCATTCATTCAACAATTGTCATCTCATCAATCAAGTGCCCGGCACCGGCGAACTTGTCGATAATGAAGAGCACGTAACGGATGTCGACACTGATGTTGCGGCAGATGTCGGGGTCATAGATGAGGTCGCTCATCGTGCCTTCCCAGCAACGGTCGAAGTTGAGACCGAGAAGTTGGCCTTCGGCGTTCAAAATCGGGCTACCCGAGTTGCCACCCGTGGTGTGTACACTCGCCGTGAAAGCCACATGCATGGTGCCGTCCTTGTCGGCATAACGGCCGTAGTCTTTCTTGTTGTACAACTCCTTCAAGCGCGGCTCCACCACATAGTCGTAGATGTCGGGGTTTTCCTTCTGCATGATACCCTCAAGCGTGGTGAAGTGGCGGTAGGTCTTGCCGTCTTGCGGCTTGAAGCCTTCCACCTTGCCGTAAGTGACACGCAGCGTGAAGTTGGCATCGGGGAAGAGACGCTTTTCCGTTTGCATTTCCATCTGGCCTTTCATGTAGATACGGCGCAAGCGGTCGTTGTCCTTGGTGATGCTCGAGATGTGTTCGTAGACATTGTCGCGATAAAAACCAATCAAGTTCTGGTAAACCTGCAAAGCAGGGTCTTTAGCCAGTTTCTTGGCTTTGTTTGGCTTGAAGTCGTTCAAGATTTCATCCACCTTGGCTTGATCGGTAAACATCGACTTGGCGAAGAGTTTGTCTACAAATTGGTTCACATCCTTGATGTCGTTAAGGAACGAAGGGCGGAAGTCGGCGGGCTGAGCCTTCAGGTACTCGTTGAGTGCCATAACAGCCACTTCTTTATCGATGGGCTCATAATAGTCTTTGAAGAAATTGGTGGCAGTGCCTTTCAACTGGTGCAACATGCGGTCGATGTCTTCTTGTGGTGTTTCCTTGGTCACCTCGGAGAGTTTAGCAAAACGACCCGCAAAAGTAACCAACTCGATACGCATACCTGCTTCAGCCATGTAGGTGTAGGCCAATTGATAAGGCTCCAAATCCCTATAGTTTTTCTTGAAGTCTTTCAGCAGGTCGATGTACATGTAACGGTTGCGTGCACCCAAAGCCCACTCTTGGAAGTCCTTTTCAAAGGCTTCTTTCTTCTCTACACCGTGGAAGTGGTTGATACCTTCGGTCACACCCATCCATTTCTTCCAGCCGTTGCCCAGACCGGCATGCTTGGAGGCATATTGGATGCGCACCTTGGGATCTTGTTCCTGGTATTTGTTGTAGATGTCGAGCACCTTACCACGCAGATCAACGGTGATGGGGTCGATGAGGTTGGCCTCTTGGTCGACGGCCACGGCAGGCAGGTATTCGTTGGTGCGGGCAGGATAACCAAACACGAAGGCGAAGTCGCCTTCCTCGGCACCTTTCAATGAAATGTCGAGGTGCTTAGCGGGCTTATAGGGTACGTTGTCCTTATCGTAAACAGCCGGGTGACCGTCCTTGTCAGCATAGACGCGGAAGATGCTGAAGTCACCCGTGTGGCGAGGCCAAACCCAGTTGTCGGTGTCACCGCCAAACTTGCCGATGTTGCTCGGCGGGCAGCCTACGAGACGCACGTCGGTGTAGACCTCGTTGAGAAGCATATAGTATTCGTTACCCAAGAAGAAGGGCTTGATGCTGACCTTATATGGGGTCTCCTTCTCAATTTGGGCGATGAGCTTCTTCATGTTCTCATTGACTTTGGCTTCACGCTCTTCTTCCTTCATCTCGTTCGTGACCCCAAACAGCACCTTCTCAGTCACGTCACGCATCTCGCGGAGGAAGATGACACTAAGGCCTGGGCAAGGCAGCTCCTCGCCACGGTTCATGGCCCAGAAGCCGTTGGTAAGATAGTCGTGCTCCACCGAGCTGTGTTTCTGGATGTAGTCGTAGCCGCAGTGGTGGTTGGTGAGCAGCAGGCCTTGGTCGCTGACGATCTCGCCCGTGCAGCCGCCACCAAAGAGCACGATGGCATCTTTCAGGCTACTGTGATTGATGCTGTAAATGTCATCAGCGGTGATTTTCATGCCCATCTCCTGCATCTCTTTTTCGTTGTATTGCAGAAGCATGGGGATCCACATGCCTTCGCCTGCGAAGAGGAAGGCCGGGAAAAGGACCAAAAGGGTCACTAGTAAATTCTTACATTTCATAATAATAGAGATTGATGGCGCAAAGATAGGGATTTCCGCTTTATTTCCTATCCCAAAAATAAAAGAAACTCACCACGCGGCAAAACAGCTCACGATACCATTTTTGTTTCAGTTCGAGGTCGACGTCGCGGGTGCGACTGCGAAACACGTGGAGTTTATAGAAAAAGTTGTGCGCCCGCCACTCATGTACCTGCGACTCGATATCTCGCTGGCAGACTGCCATCTCTGGAGAGACGGCCTCACGCAACTGACTCAGATAGTCACGCATGGCCTGCTTGCTCGTGACGAGGCAGGAGTCCACGATGTGGGTACCTTCGGGTGCCGTTTTTGCTTTGGAGAGATCCATGCTCAATTCGTTTTCGGACCTTTGGCCTTGATCCTTTTAGGCCTGGGTTGTTCGACAGTCCTGAAAACATGGCGCTGGGTAAGCATCAAGGCGAAAGCCAAGGCCGCGCCCAACACGTCGGAGATGGTCATTGAGGCCCACACACCCGTGAGACCCGCACCGCCTGCGTTGATGAAAATGGGCGGAATGAGGTAAATCATCGGGGCGAGGAACAACACCTGGCGTGAGAGACTGGTGACGATGGCAATCCAAGGCTTGTCGATGCTTTGGAAGAAGTTGGAGTTGGTGATGGTGAAGCCCACCAAGGGGAACATCACCATGATGAACCGCATCGCAGGGATGCCAATCTGCATGAGGTCCTCCTCCTTAGTGAAGAGGCGCAACATGGCATGGGGAATCGTCAAGGCGAGCCCAGCCCCGACAAAGCCAATCAACACGTTGATCTTTAACGTCAAAGTATAAACCGACTTCAACCGGTCAGGATGACCTGCGCCATAGTTGTAGCCCGCAATAGGCTGCATGCCTTGACACAAGCCCAAGATGAGCATTACGCTAAGACTGGCGAAAGTGTTGACCAAACCATAGGCTCCCACAGCCAAGTCGCCGCCATAGCGGATGAGCTGGTTGTTGAGCAAGGCCACCACTGCCGACGCCGCGAGGTTCATTGAGAAAGGGCTCATACCTATGAGCAAAATGTTGCGGAAAATATAGAGTTTGGGCTTCCAGGCATGTCGACGGAAACGGATGAAGGAACTCTTTTGCAGGAAGTGCCAAACTGCGAGGATGCCCGTGCCAGTCATTGAGATAGTGGTGGCCCAGGCAGCGCCGGCTATACCCCAGTCCAAGACATAGATGAACAGCGCATCCAAGAAGATGTTGAGGACCGCACCGCCCGCCATGATCCACATCGATTTCTTCGGGTAGCCTGTGGCGCGCATCAGTCCGGTGAGGTTGAATGACAGCGTGGTCATAAACATGCCAGGCAACACGATATTCATGTATTCGCGGGCGTATGCGATGGTGTCGTCAGAAGCACCGAAAGCCGTCAAGATGCGGTCCATGAAGAGATAGCCACCCGTGACGAAGAGAAAGCCGAAGAAGAAAGTGAGCAAAAGACTATTGCCCAAGATGTCCTCAGCCCATTTGTAATCCTTCTTGCCAAGGATGATGGACATGCGCGCAGCCGAACCTGCACCCACGAGCGAGCCGAAAGCGTGGATGATATTCATGATGGGCATGGTGATGGCCAAACCAGCGATGGCAAGCGCGCCCACATATTGTCCCAAAAAGACACGGTCGACGATGTTGTAAATCGAGGCGATGATGTGACTGACGATGCTGGGCAAAGCGTACATCCACAACAGACGGCTGATTTTCAAGGTCTCCAATTCCCGTGTTCTGTCAATCTGTGGCATCCTGTTTCGATTTAACTACGTTGAATCTCAGATTTGGCAAGCCAATCTTCGATTTGAGCGTGCAAAAGTAGCAAAAAAACACGTGTCCAATCCAAACAATTTCCGTATTTTTGCCGCTTCTATGCCTTAAGGTCTTCAAATGGGGTCCTACGAGGCAAAAGAGTTAGATAACTATATGAAATTCAAGGTTTTATTCATAATATGGACTAGCATTTTCTGCCTCGCGGTGAACAATTGTTGCGTGTCTTCGGACAGCGACAAGGTCGTCGAAGGGCTGAAAAAATGGGAAAAAACCATTCCCCTGCCCTATCATGACGGTCTGGAAAAGACGATCAACCTCTTTGCCAACAAGTCCCTTTCCGACAATTTCGCGACCTATTCCGCCATGATCGACACCGCCTTGATGCATCGCAACATGCCTTTGGAGCTGAAGTATTTGCCCTTGGCCCTCAGCGGGATGCGACGCAACTATTGTCAAGGCGACCGATGCGGCGTTTGGCAGCTGCCCACCTTGACGGCCTTGCATTACGGCCTCACCATCGACGACAATCAAGACGAGCGACTCAACGTGGAAGCCTCCACCCGCGCTGCCTTGGATTGCTTGAACGAACTTTACCAACAATATGGCGACTGGTGGTACAGCATCTTGGCCTACACCAACAGTCCCATCGCCTTGCAACATGCCTTGACTCGCCACGGCAGCACGCCTCAATTGTGGGACTTCCGTGACCGCAACCTCTTGCCCAACACCCAAGTAATCGGTGACTTTATCGCCTGTGTCTACTTGGGCCATGAGGGTCAACTCAAGTTCGTCGCGATGCCCGAACCTGAAGTCAAGAAGCTTCCGACGACACCAACTCAAAAGCCTGCCAAGGTGGCTGAGTCTGTCCAAAAACAAGCTACTGAGCTTGTCGAAGGACCATCCACAAACAATGTAGCAAAAAAAGACAGTAAAAAAGCTGGCCCTTCGACAGGCTCAGGGACCAGTAACACTCAGAAAACCCAGAAATACAAAATCAAAAAAGGCGACACGCTGACTAAAATCGCTTCGAAATACCATGTCACAGTCTCTGACTTGAAGAAATGGAACAAACTGAAAAGCGACAAAATCCGTGAAGGCCAAACATTGATCATCAAGAAATGAAATCGATTCGAACACTAGCATTTATCTTAACGATAATACTCATTTTAGGCGCGGGCTGGTTCTTCTTCCCCGCCGAGGGCATCACCATTGGCGACTACACGCTGCGCTTCCCGTCGTTGGCCGAAGACAGCAAACCCAAAGAAGAGGAAGTCGACGTCGACGCCGTCTTAAACAAGGTGACGAAGAGCTTCGAGATGAGTTGCTCCGACAACCTCTTGGACAGCATGCGTTTCTTCCGCCAATACCTCAAGGAAAACCCCAACCGTATCTATCTGCCCAACGACGACTACACCTATTTTGACCCGCTGTTCAACCAGTTTGAAAAAGCCCAAGAGTTAGGCAAGACCTACCGTGTGATGTACTATGGCGACTCGCAAATCGAGATGGACCGCATCTCGTCGGTGCTGCGCCAAAAGCTGCAAGAACTCTTTGGCGGCTCGGGTCCCAACATGATTCCTGCCGTACAACCTGTGGCCACCATCTCTGTGTCGCAACAAGCCTCTGGACTCAACCGTTACGCTGTGTATGGCGACGCCTCCAACCAACGTGCCAACCACAACCGCTATGGCGTGATGGCACAATTCAGCCAAGTTGTTGGCGGTGGCTCCATGACGTTTATCAGAAGCAACCATTCCCAAGCTTTAGACAATGTCAAGAAGATTTCAACCGTCTCGGTGCTGTTGGGTAGAAACAGCCAAAACTTCACCGCCACGCTGAAATGCGGCGACATCGCCACCGAGCCCAAAGTGCTGCCTGCTAACGACAGCGTCTCCCTCATCACCTGGATCCTACCCGAAGACATCCAGAGAGGCACCATCAGCTTCAAGGGCAATGCCGAAATCTACGGCATTCTGCTTGACGGCGACCCCGGTGTGGCCATCGACAATGTGGCACTACGCGGTTGCTCGGGCACCATCTTCACCCGAATCAACGAATCCATCGCCCGTCAGTCGTTCAAGCTTTTGGACACCAAGCTGATCATCCTCCAGTTTGGTGGCAACCGCATGCCAGGCATCACCACATCGAAGAGCATCACACCTTATATGGCTGAACTGGAGAATCAAATCAACTATATAAAACGCGTGGCTCCGAAAGCCACCCTGCTCTTCATCGGTCCTGCCGACATGGGTCGCAGCTACGGCGGCAAGATGGGCACCTGGCATGGTCTGCCCGAGCTCAACGACTCGCTCCGTGCCATGGCCTTACGCAACAAGGTGGCCTATTGGGACATGTTCCACGTGATGGGCGGCGAAGGCTCGATGGCCCAATGGGTGAAACACAAACCCGCTTTGGCCGGTCCCGACTACATCCACTTCACCTTCACTGGTGCTCAAGAGATTGGCTCCGACCTTGCCCGTTCGTTCACCACGTATTACGACTTCTACAAGCTGCGCCAACACGTGCCCAGCGAGAAGGTCATCGAGTTCGTCAACCTCGACCAGAAAGAAGACTCCATCCGAACCGCAGGACGTATCAAATTGCCGAGTTATAACCCCTATGGCATTAAGAGGAGATGAAGAAACTACTGATTGTCATAGGATTGTTGTTGGCTTCTGTGCCCGCCTTTGCCCAAATCCAATCGTTGCTGAAGCCTGTCGACGACTTGGTGTTTGCCAACTTTGACCGCAACCAGCTGCTCTACCCAGGCGACAGTCTCGACATGGAGCGTTTCTTCTCCAAGATGGACTCGGCACTCTTCCTCGGTCGAGGCAACGTCAGCATCATGCACATCGGTGGCTCGCACGTGCAAGCCGGCACGTTCACCCAGCAGTTTCGCAACGACCTGCTCGGCATCGCTCCCGACCTGATTGGCGGACAATACTTTGTCTTCCCCTTTGCCGCAGGCGGCACCAACAACCCCTCGCACTACCGCGTGAGTTATACTGGCGGTTGGGCTTACTGCCGCAATGCCGTGCGCAAAGACACCGACAAACGCATGGGACTGGCTGGTTCAGCCATCACCACCAGCGATGCCAACGCCTCGGTGAGCATCGTCAGCCGCGAGCGCCGACTCACCGCCACCAGCCCCAAGTTTGAATTCAACAAGGTGACACTCATCGGTTACTCGGAGACCGAAAACGTGACTCCCGTGCTTGGTTACAAAGGCACAACCCTCAAAGGCATACGCGACGACAGCCAAGACACCTACACCTTCCAATTGCCCGCCCTCACCGACTCCATCAACATTTTCTTTGAAGCTATGCCAGGTGAGTTCACCCTCACGGGCGTGTTGTTGGAAAACGGAATGCCGGGCATCAGCGTACACGGCGTGGGCGTCAACGGAGCTGCCGTGCCTTCCTACTTGCGCTGCGACGACTTCGAGCGCGACCTCAAACTCATCCGTCCCGACCTCGTCATCTTCGGCATCGGCATCAATGACGCAGCAGGAAAAGACTTCGACGTTGAAAACTTCAAAAGAAACTACGACGGACTCATCCGTATCATCAAGCACGTCAACCCCGACTGTGCCTTGCTCTTCGTGACCAATAACGACAGTTACAAATATGTGAGAGTCAGGAAAAAGAAAGGCCATTATGAAGTGAACACCAACGGCTACCTCGTCGAAAAAGCATTTTTGGAGTTGGGAAAGAAACATAACGCTGCCGTGTGGGACCAATTCGACGTGATGGGCGGACTGTATTCCATGCGAAATTGGGAGAACGCTGGATTGGCACAAAAAGACAAGGTCCACTTCACCAGCGACGGCTACAAACTCATCGGCGATCTACTCTACAATGCCTTGATCAGCCGTTATATAGACCACGTTAAAGCCACAGCAAAACAACCGTGACATGACGACGAGTTTCACCGACATAGCATTGGATTTCCTGAGCAATCTGTTCTCGTTCGACAAGGCCCATCCCCTGTTGTTCACCCAATTCTATTTCTGGGCGTTCTTTGCCTTGGTGTTTGCCGTGTTCTGTCTGGTGAAAAACAAATGCCTGCTGCGCAATCTCTTCCTGTTCTTCGTCAGTTTATTCTTCTACTTCAAGACCAGCGGACTCTTCGTCCTCATCCTGGTCTTTATCACTTTATACAACTATTTCGCAGGACGGTGGCTTAACTCGCGAAAGAAAGACGGCAGCCGCAATGCCATCCTAGGGCTCAGCGTCATCGTCAACCTGTCCATCCTCTTTTATTTCAAATACGCCTATTTCATCACCGATGTCGTCAACAACTTGACGGGGCTTGAGTTTCGTGTTTTCGACGTCTTCTCATGGGTAGGCAACCAAATTACGGGCGACAACCGCTTTAGCGTCGACGTCATCGTGCTGCCTGTGGGTATCTCGTTCTATACCTTCCAAGCCATCAGCTACATCATGGATGTTTACCGCAAGCGTATCAAGCCCGTCCGCAACATCTTCGACTTCGGCTTCTACGTCAGCTTCTTCCCACAGCTGGTGGCAGGTCCCATCGTGAGGGCCAACGAGTTCATCCCTCAGCTGCACAAGAAATACTTCCTCAGCCGCAAACAGTTTGGCATTGCCGTGTTCTGGATCATGAATGGCTTGGTGAAGAAGATCGTGCTGAGTGATTATATCGCCGTCAACTTCATCGACCGCGTCTTCGACCAACCCTTGCTGTATACAGGCTTCGAGAACCTGATGGCCCTGTTCGGCTATTCCTTACAGGTCTATGCCGACTTCTCAGGCTACACCGACATCGCCATCGGCGTGGCCATGCTGATGGGCTTCTATCTACCTAAGAACTTCAACTCACCATACAAAGCCAAGAATCCGGGTGAGTTCTGGAAGCGCTGGCACATCTCGCTTTCGCGTTGGCTGCAGGATTATCTCTACATCCCTTTGGGTGGCAACCGCAACGCCACCTTCGGCACTTTCTGCATCATCATCATGATTGCCGCCATCGCCGTCTTCCTGTCGGGTAGCTGGTGGGTCGGACTGGGTGTAGGCGTGTTGGCGCTCATCCTCACCTTGGTGGCCATCTTCAAGCCCGATAAACGCAAGAAAATCACCACCGAGATCAACCGAATGGACACCATGCTGCTGGGCGGTCTCTGGCACGGTGCCTCATGGAACTTCATGATTTGGGGTGGACTGAACGGCATTGGCATGATTTTCTACCACTTCTGGAAAGACTGGAGCGTGTACGGACGCACCTTATTTATAATGGCAACCTGCTTCCTGCTGCGCGTTTTATGTGTCTATGTGCCGCAACCCGTGTTCAATGTGCTCTTTATATGGTGCATGATCGTGTTGGCAGGCAATGTCATCAGGATGCTCTATAACATGTTCGGCGGAAAGAAAGCCTGGCAGTGGTTACAAGACGCTTGGGCCGTCTTCCAGACCTTCACCTTTATCACCTTTACCCGACTCTTCTTCCGCAGCGGCTCCAACCTCGACCCTGCCGTAGCCAACGAAACCGCTTGGAACACCGCCAAGAACATGGTCAACCAGATGGGCAGCCATTGGGATTGGAGCAAGGTGCCCGACATCGTTTGGCACTATCGCAACGTATTCATCCTGATTGTGATAGGTATGATCATCCACTGGTTGCCTGAGAACTTTAAGCGCCGCTACCGTGTTTGGTTCGCCAAAATGCCCATCGCTGTGATGGTATTGGTATGCGTCGCCGTGGTGTTCGTCATCTACCAGTTCATCACTGCCGACTTGCAGGCGTTCATTTATTTCCAGTTCTAAGGAAGAGCTTCCCGCTGCGCGGGAATGGAGTATGCCATAATCTAATAAAGCGGTGGCCAGCGAAATCCATAACAACATGGAATTCTACTGGCCACCGCATTATGAATATACAAGGTACTCCATTCCCCGCAGGGGAATCTTGGGACGTACTATTGACTTACTTCTGTATCAACTTCTCCAACCGATTATACCAGTCCTCTCCAAACTTGCGCACCATCGGCCCTTTGAGGAACTTCCACAACGGAATGCCCTCGTGCTCTCCCTTGCGTTTAGCGGGCACGCAGACGCTCCATTCGTGGTAAAGGATGTGCGTGAAGCCATTTTTCTCGACCAAGCGAATGGGATAGAGATGGCATGAAATCGGTTTCCAGAAGTCGCATTTGCCCTCAAGATAGGCTTTTTCGATGGCGCAGAGGGCCGTGCCGTTCTCATGAAAGTAGACGAAGGCGCATTCCTCGCCGTTCACCAAGGGCGTGACGAGTTCACCTGTCTCGTCGTAATCGTAGACATCGTTTTCTTCAATCACTTTGATGCCTTCAGGGCGCATATACGGCTTGATGGCTTCGAGGTTGTCTTCAATCAGCTCTATTTCAGAGGCTTCGAGAGGTGCTCCGGCATCGCCAGCCACACAGCACCAGCCTTTGCAGCGGGGCAGGCAGCAACAAAATTGGGCGTTCAGGAATTCGTCGGTGACGACTACATTGTCGAGGATAATCATGCTGCAAAATTAATTTTTTTCTAAAAACACTTGCCATGTAAAACAAAAGTTGTAACTTTGCAGCGCAAAGTACTTTAAAAACCATGGAAAACAAGGAAGCTCTCAATACGCTGAACGACATCAAGGATATGATGGAGCGTTCATCCAAATTCAAGGCTATCAGTGGATTATCAATCGTCATTGTAGGGATTCTGGCCTCACTGGTGTCGGCCTACATCTATTTCTTCTTGGGCGATTATCACATCAATACCCCTTCCAAGTGGCGCACCACTATTATTGTAGCTCTTGTACTTTTGGTTGTGGCCTTCTTGACGGTGTTCCTCATGGCCTATTTGAAGGCCAAGCGTCATCAGCTTCGCTTCACCATGGACGCGACTATGCGTCGCCTGCTGGTCAATTTCTTCGTGCCGATGCTTGCCGGTGGTTTGCTTTGTATGGCCTTGTTGCTGCAGCAACACTATGGCCTCGTCTCGTCGATAACGCTGATATTCTATGGCTTGGCACTCATCAGCGCCAGCCATTTCAGTTATCCTGACTTGCGCTATTTGGGTTATGCCGAGTTGGCTTTAGGCCTCATCGATTGCTTCTTGGTCGATTACGCCTTGCTAACTTGGTTCATCGGTTTCGGGGTGCTGCACATCGTTTTTGGAATCGTCTTCATGCTGAAATATGAAAGGAGCAAGTGAGCCATGATTGCCAATTTGGACGGTTTGAACAAGGCCTTTGAGAGCAAGATCAGGCTCGGTATCATGTCGGTGCTGATGGCCAACGAGTCGGTAGATTTCACCACGATGAAGTCGCTGCTCGAACTCACCGACGGCAACCTGGCCAGCCATGCCCGCAGCCTCGAAGAGTTGGGCTACATCCGCTGCGAGAAGAAATTCATCGGACGCAAACCCAACACGAGTTATGCCATCACAGATTTGGGAAGGGCTGCGTTTTCTGCACATATTCAAGCACTTGCCTCATTTGTCAATAGCCAACAATAACAGACTCTATTTTTTTTGATATATTAACTTTGAAATTCAAAGTACTTTATAAGATAAACAAACCATTAAAACTTAACATCATGACAACAGAAGAAAACATGGAAGTTTTGGGAGCCCAAAAAGAGGAAACCCAGAACAAGAGACAAAACGAAAAGAAAGCCCGTCCGGGTTTGAAACTTTTGCTCATCGCAGGCATGTGCGTCGCGTTTCTCATCCCACAACTCCTTTTGAAGAATCTGGTTTCGGAGCGCAAAAGCACGGAAAGCCTCGCCGAAAACGAGGTCTTCGAGAAATGGGCTGGACCGCAAACGGTCGCGGGACCAGTAATCAAGGTCTATTATTCTGAAGAGAAAGACAACAAAAAAGAAACCCACACCAAGATTGTGTTGCCCGAGCAATTGGATGTAAAAGGCGACGTGAAGACCAAACATTTGAAACGCGGCATCTACGACTTCACCGTATACGAAACCGCTCTTGACCTTACGGGGCAGTTCAAGTTACCCAAGGACTTCGAGAAAATGCTGGATGGACATGAATGGTATTTCGAGAAAGCCAAAATCGTTATTGGTTTGCCCCAACTGCGCGGTTTGAGCGACAATGTGACACTCAATTTTGGTGGAATGACCTACGACATGGTGGCTGAAACGGGTAATTTGAAGGGATTGTCCTGTGAGGTTGACCTTTCGCGGGTTTTGGAAGGCGAAGCCGTTGATTTTTCGTTGGTTTTACCTTTCAAAGGGGCAGGAGATCTTATGTTTGCGCCTTTCGGACAGACTACGACGGTCAGTTTGACTTCGGATTGCACGACGCCGAGTTTCACAGGCTATTACTTGCCCGACGAACGTCAGGTGACCGACACGGGCTTCCAAGCCGAATGGAAAGTGTTGGCCATCAACCGTGATTATCCACAAGTTCTCAACGATTCTTTTTTTGCGAGTTATGAGTTTAGCAGGTCGGAATTCGAAAATTCGACTTTCGGTGTGGAATTGAAAGTACCCGTAGAACAATACCTCCAAACCGACCGCGCCATCAAGTATGCCTTCCTCATTATCCTGCTTACCTTTGCTGCGGTCTTTTTCGTAGAGATGCGCAAGGCCAAGCCTATCCATCCCGTACAATACCTGCTCATCGGCATCGCGCTCATTGTGTTCTACACCTTGCTGCTGTCGTTCTCCGAGCACATGAATTTCGGGCTTTCCTATCTCATTGCCTGTGTGATGACCATCGCAATGATTGTGGTTTTTATGGCCTCGATTACGAAGGACAAAAAAACCGCCTTGGGTATCGGCCTTTTGCTGGCTGTACTCTACGCTTTTGTCTATGTTTTGCTACAATTGGAAAGTTACGCCCTGCTGGTGGGAAGTGTCGGCCTCTTCATTATTTTGGGAATTGCCATGTTTGCGACACAAAAGATTGATTGGTACAAGAAAAAATAGAGAATCATGAAACACTTCTTTTTAAAATACTGGTGGATTTTTCCCATGGCGTTAGGTGTCTTTATGTTTTCGCTGGCAGCGTTATTTACCACCTGGCTTCCTGTTCTTGAAGACATCGTCGCTATTTTGCTTATGGTAACAATCATTGCTCTTGTCGTTTCGTGGGTAATCTTGCTCATTAACAAGAAATGGCGGCAATGTCTTACATCCATAACGGGTTCTATCATGGTGGTATGCCTCCTTTGGTTTCCACTCGTAATTGGAGCCATGCATGGACCATACCATGACGGTTTCGGCAAAAAGCATAAAATACCCGAAGGTTTGGAATATCATCTCCCTTTGGGTTATACCGATGAGAACGGGCGCAAAGACCTGTTCAATTTCCCTGGTGACACGCCTGATATTGCTGAAATAGACAGCCTAAATCCTGATACATATCTTCAGATTTGGAATGATATCCAAGGAGGGACGTACAAATACAGTTTCTATTATGGACCATTGCCTCAAGGCGAGATATTTCTCCGCTGCTTCGAGGTAACCAAAAACATTCCTTTGTCTGAAGAAACCATATCGGAACAGAGCAAAGTCAGAATCGGGAAAACCGGTATATTCCATCAACTTGTGTATAAGAAGGGTTTTAAGATTTATGAGGGAGATTGGGAAGATTACTATGCTGCCCGTATTGAAGTCTGGCACAAAAATGCGAGGACTGGAGACGAAACCAAACTGTTGGAAAAGATTTATCGTGTTGAAGGTTGGATGAGATAAGAAAATGAGTAATTTTGCAGCGAAATTTGAATCTGGATTGCTTCGTGCCTCGCAATGACGCGAAGCGACAAAAGAATCTTGAAATTTTAAATTTTTAAATCTTTAAATCATAAAGTAATGGCATTTAACCTCAGAAACAGAAACTTCCTGAAGTTGTTGGACTTCACTCCGGAAGAGATTAAGTTCTTACTGAAACTTGCTGCCGACCTCAAGGCCGCCAAGTATGCAGGCACCGAACAACCCAAACTGACGGGCAAGAACATTGCCCTCATCTTCGAAAAGACCTCGACCCGCACCCGCTGCGCCTTCGAGGTTGGCGCCAAGGACCAAGGTGCCCACGTCACCTATCTCGGCCCTACTGGCTCACAGATCGGCATCAAGGAATCGATGGCTGACACCGCCCGCGTGCTGGGTCGTATGTTCGACGGCATCGAGTACCGTGGCTTCGACCAAGCCACTGTCGAGGAACTGGCCAAATATGCTGGCGTCCCCGTGTGGAACGGTCTTACCGCCGAAGCTCACCCCACTCAAATTCTGGCTGACTTCCTCACCATTCAGGAGCATACCGATAAGCCCCTCAACCAGGTGAAGTTCGCTTATATCGGCGATGCCCGCTACAATATGGGCAACAGCCTGATGGTCGGTGGTGTGAAGATGGGTATGGACATCCGCATCATCGCCCCCAAGAAACTGCAGCCGGCCAAAGATCTTGTCAAAAAGTGCCAGGAAATCGCCAAGGAAACCGGTGCCAAGCTCACCGTCACCGACGACGTGGAGAAGGGCGTGAAGGGTCTTGACTTCATCTACACCGACATTTGGGTATCGATGGGCGAGCCCGACAGCGTGTGGAAAGAGCGCATCAATATGCTGATGCCCTATCAGGTCAACGCAGAGCTGATGAAAAAGACAGGCAACCCCAAGTGCAAGTTTATGCACTGCCTTCCTTCGTATCACAATCTGGAGACCAAGGCCGGCCGCGACGTTTATGAGAAATTCGGCTTGAACGGCATCGAGGTCACCGAGGACGTATTCGAAAGCGAGAACAGCATCGTCTTCGACGAGGCTGAGAACCGCATGCACACCATCAAGGCCGTCATGGTGGCCACGCTGGGCGACTAATAGTCCGATGATATTAATAATGAAAGGAGCCTCAATCGAGGCTCCTTTCGTGTTTTTATAACATCAGCAATATCCCATATACCACCACTAACAAGAAACTGTGCTTGACCTGTCGGCCCAAAAACGGGTCAAGCAGCTCGGGCTTTGTCTTCTTGATGGCGATCAAGTCTTTGATGAATAGGATGGCAAGCAATAAGAACAGGTAGGAATACCATGCCGCATGGTGCAAAACGAGATAAATGGTAAGGCAGACGAAAGCCCCACCGATGAGCAGGCAATGATAAATAAAAGCCTTTCTCAACCCCAATTTCACCACAAGGCTGTTCTTGCCCGAGGCCTTGTCGTTCTCATAGTCACGCATGTTGTTAATGTTGAGCACAGCATTGGAAAGGAAACCCATGGCCGTTGCCGGAAGAAAGACGCTGAAATCGAACCAAGGAGCAGACAAATAATAGGTACCTGCCACGGCTGCCCAACCAAAGAAGAGGAAGCAGAACAAATCGCCTAGTCCACGATAACCGTAAGGCCGTTTGCCCAAGGTATACAGTAATGCTGCCAACACTGCCCCTAACCCCAAAACGGCAAAAACCGCTAATTCTTGCCATGTCAAACCCGAGAAAACGAAAATCAGCAGAGCACCTGAAATCAGGCATAACATAGCCGTAAAAGCCAAGCCTCGTTTCATCTCTTTTTCGGTAATGGCACCACTCTGCATCTCACGTTGCGGTCCGACACGCTTCATGTTGTCAGTGCCTTTCTTGAAGTCGCCGTAGTCATTGGCGAGGTTAGAGAGGATTTGGAGCAGGATGGCGGTGAGGGCAGCAAAAAAGATACAAAGCCAGGTCCCTGAGCCTGTCGAAGGGCCGGTTTTATATGCCAAAAATCCGCCCAACAACACCCCAGAAAAAGAGAGCAGCACCGTCCTCGGACGGGCTGCTTTTATCCATGTCTTAAACTTTGCCATACTAATGTGGTATTGCCTTCGGCAAGAAACCGTTTAAAAATCTATTTAAAAATCTTCAAAAAATACTTTCTTGATTTTCAATGGATTTTTAATATGATTTTTGATAGATTTCTACACGAAGTGTATCCCATAAAACATCATCTCCGACGGCCTCCGCCACGACGGCGAGGCGAATAGTAATCGTTGTCGTCATAACGGCTGGCGCCACGGCGACCACGGTTCGATTCCCTTGAAGAAGAACCGCTGCGCGAGGAGCCGCCTCTCGAAGAACCTCCTCTTGAGCTACCACCTCTCGACGAGCTGCTCTTCGAAGCACCGCCGCTCTTCTTGGCACCGAAGCCACGCTCAGCGTTACGCTGCTTGCGGCTCGGACGGTCGTCATCGTCGATGAAGACCTCAATGTCGTCCAAGTGGTCTTTCCAGTCAGGGTCGAGCCACTCGCGACCATCGCGCGAACGCTCCGACTTGTAGTAAGTCCTGTCGTCGTCGAAGTCCTTCTTTTTCTTTTTCGACTTCTTTTCGAAGAAGTCGTCGTCATGACGGTCGCGCTTCTCGCGGAAGTCGTCACGCTCCTTGCGGCTCTCACGGAACTCGTCGCGGTCGCGGCGTTCCTTGCGTTCTTTTTTCTCGCCGAAGTCTTTCTTCTCGCTACTCTTCTTGCGTTCGGGCTGGTCTTTGGCCACCTCCACCACGATGCCGCGTGGGTTGTTGTGCGGGTCGGCGAAGCAGTCGAGAATCAGCGGGACGAAGCTCTCTTCCACGTCGACGTAGGAATAGTCGCCATAGAGGTCGATACGACCAATCGGGATGTTCTTCGAATGGGTGACATCGTTGATCTTGCCGATGATCTTCTGCGGCAGGATGTGGTCGTTCTTGCCCATGCCGAAGTAAAGGCGCATCATGGTCTCGTCGCGGTGCTCACGTTCCTTCTTGAGTTCCTTGCGGTCTTTCTTCTCATCTTTTTCGTTGACATTGAGGTCGACAGCGTCTTTGTAGTAATCCAAGAAGCGGTTAAAGTTGAGTGCCACCATGCGGGTGATGAGTTCCTCGCGGCTCATCCAGTCGAGCTTGCGGAAGACCACAGGCAGGTAGTCGTCAATCTCCTCGCGGTTGATGTCAACATGCTCAATGCGGTCGATGTGGTTGAAGAGTTGCTTCTCGCACACTTCCTTACCCGTCGGGATCATGGCCTTTTCGAAAGGACGGCCCACAATCTTCTCAATCCTCTTGATCTTGCTCTTTTCACGCAAGTTGATGAGGCTGAGGCAGAGACCGCGCTTGTCGGCACGACCTGTACGGCCACTGCGGTGCACGTAGGTCTCAATGTCGTCGGGCAAGTTGTAGTTGATGATATGGGTCAGCTCCTTCACGTCGATGCCACGGGCGGCCACGTCGGTAGCCACCAGTAATTGCAGGCTGCGTTTGCGGAAGTGGTCCATGACGTTGTCGCGCATGCCTTGCGAGAGGTCGCCATGCAATGCGGCGGCGTTGTAGCCGTCTTGGATGAGGTTGTCGGCAATCTCTTGGGTCTCCAGCTTGGTGCGGCAGAAGATGATGCCATAGATGGACGGTGTGTAGTCGATGATGCGTTTCAGCACTGAATAGCGGTCCTTGGCGGCCATCATGTAATAGATATGGTCGACGTTGGCGGTGCCGCTGTTGCGTTCGCCCACGGCCACCTTCACGGGGTCGGTCATGTACTTGTTGAGGATGGCCTCCACCTCCTTCGGCATGGTGGCCGAGAAGAGCATGGTGTGGCGACCTTCCTTGGGCATGTATTCGAGGATGTCGTCGACTTCCTCTTGGAAGCCCATGTTCAGCATCTCGTCGGCCTCGTCGAGGATCATCGTCTTCACGTTGCTGAAGTCGACGCGGTTGCGGCGGATCATATCGCGCAGACGACCGGGCGTGGCCACGATAATCTGCGGTTTCTTGGCTAAGTCTTTGAACTGAAGTTCGATGCTGGCGCCGCCATAGACGGGCACAATCAGGATTTCTGGAATGTACTTGGCATAATTGCGCAAGTCGCGGGTGATCTGCATACAAAGCTCACGTGTCGGACAAAGGATCAACGCTTGGACGCAACGTTGCTCGGCGTCGATTTTGTTCAACAGGGGCAAGCCGAATGCGGCAGTCTTACCCGTTCCCGTCTGTGCAAGGCCCACGAAGTCAACATCTTTCTCCAGGAGCACAGGAATGGTCTTTTCCTGGATGGGCATAGGATTCTCGAACCCCAGCTCCTTAATAGCCCTCAGCAGAGCGGGATTCAATCCAAAATCTGTAAATTGTGACATGAAATAAAATTAAGGTGTTTAAATGAGGCTGCAAAAGTAGTAATAATTAACAAATTAAGCCGCATCAGCCTATATTTTTGCCGAAAAAAAGCCGTTTGAAGCCTTTTTTTGCGTACATTTGCCTCTTGGAAATGAAACGGAGAACCTTTTTTGTGCTGTTGCTGCTGCTCATCGTGGCGTTCACGGTCTTCTTCTGTGAGAGACGGTGCAAGCACGATGTGCCCGTCATCAATGTCGACAGCCTCTTTGTCAACCTGAACGACGAAATCGTGACCAAGCGTGCCCAGCAGGCCGACAGGTTGTTCAGCAACTTGAACCAGGCAGGCATGAATGGCGTGGTGCTCTATGCCGAACGGGGACAGGTGGTTTATGAGAAAGCCTTCGGATGGCGCGATTTAAGCAAACGCCAAAAGGACTCGTTACGCGTTGAAGATGTTTTCCAGCTCTCGTCCGACTCGAAGATGTTCACCGCCGAAGCCGTCATGCTCTTGAAAGCGGAGGGCAAGCTCGACTACGACGACGACGTGCGCAAATACATCCCCGAGCTGCCTTACGAGGGCATCACGATAAGGATGCTGCTCACCCACCGTTCGGGCTTGCCGCGCTACGACTCGATGGCCGACGAGCATTGGCCCGACCGCAAGAAACCTTTCTCCAACGAAGCCCTGATCAAGATGCTGGCCGAGAAGCGACCCGAGGTGTATGGAACGCCCGATGCGGGTTATTTCTACAACAACATCAACTATGCCCTGTTGGCCTCGGTGGTGGAGCGGGCCAGCGGACAGCACTTCGAGGACTTCATGCGCGAGCGCATCTTCGAGCCATTGGGGATGACACACAGCTTCATCTACTCGATGCGTGGCGAGACCACCGTTCCACCCACTCTGCCCGTCGAAGCACACGGCCACGACCTCTATAGAAAAGGACCGGAAAAGACGCCCAACAACTACCTCAACGGCGTGATGGGCGACAAGATCATGTTCTCGAACGTGGAGGACCTTTGGATCTTCAACCAAGCCTTGGACAACCATGTGTTGTTGCCCGACAGCTTGCAGGCCGAGGCCTTCAAACCCGGCTCTCTGGCGTGGAAAAACGACGAGAACTACGGTTTTGGCTGGCGCATGAGCAAGGAGCACCCCGACATGTTTTTCCATTACGGCTGGTGGAAAGGCTACCGCAGCGCTGTCATTCGCGACGCACATAAGAACCGGTTTTTGGCCGTCCTGACCAACACCACCTTTAACTTCCCGCCCGAACCGCTGTGGGAGTTCATCTGCGACACTACGGTGCAGCTGCCTGAGGCGGAAGCGTTACCTGAATAAAGACAAATAAACAGAGAAATCCATACCTGAGTCTTTGTTGTAAAATAATTGTTCAAGATTTAAGTGCTATATCTTTTTGACACGGGGCTATTTCCACTATGACCATTGACTATGACCGCTTTTATTCAATGTAGAAGTTTCTTGGCTTCGTTTAAGCGGTCATAGTCATAGATAAGTTATTGTATCACTCCTTCACCACCTTGTCCGTATAACTCTTCCCGTCCTCCAAAATGACGCGCATCGTGTAAGTGCCTGCGGGCAGCTGGCCCAATTCTATGCTCTCGAAGGCCTTGCTTTGCGTGCGCACCAGGCGCCCTTGCAGGTCGTAAAGCTCCACTTGGGCGAGCTTCACGTCTGGCGAGAACTCCATATGCAGCTGTTCCTTCGCGGGATTGGGATAGAATGCGTAGGGGCGTATCTGAACTTTGGTTTCAGGCAATGAAAGGAGGCCGTCAGTGTCCACCTTCAGCAAGTAGAGAACCATCTTGCCGTAGTTCTCTCGTTTGCAACAATAGCCAGTGATAAGGAGGCCGTCGTCGTTGGTTGCAATCATGTCGGTAGCATAATAACAGAACTGTCGCTCTGCATCGCGATACCACCTTTTCCAAATGAGGTTGAGTTCGGTGTCGTACTTACAGAGTATGGTATAAGGGGCTTGACTCGGATGCCAAGTGTGCATATCCCTGGTGTAGCACAGGTAAAGGTCATTTCCTCTGAGTATAACAGGATGCCTACTAAATATACGTTCTATGGTGTCGTAATCCGCAAAATCTTGAAAAACAGCTTTGATTGTGTCAAAGTTGACGTCCATCTCCATCGTTCCTATGCCATCTGTTGAACTGTGCATCATGGCAGGAAGAAACAGCGTGCTGTCATCAAGCATGGCACAGCCACCGCAATCAAGGAGATTTGGGGTGATGGTCATATTCCCTCTATGAAATCGAAGGTCTCTGAATTCCAAGATTTTTTCCGCTTCATACTCAGTACTTATGCGGTATCCGATTCCACCTGGGCCGTTTATTGTCTCTACCTGCCTATAGGTACCATCGCCGAGAGGAAAGAAATCCCAAATCCATCCGGCACCTTCTGGACTATCCCTGACAAAGTGGGTTATCCCACCAATCCAGTTTGCCTTGTCCAATTCGATATGTGTGTATAGACGTTTAAGCTCGCCACCGTTGACTCTGGCAATAGTGGCGATGACAAGATTGCCGTCTTTGTCAAATACAATATGCGGCCTACCCCAAGTCGAATAATGCTCAACGATTGATGAGACATCCTCAATCCGTTCGTACTCCACTTCCAGTTCCTCGTTGAATATAAGGAAGAGCATTTCTGTGAGCGTGACATTGTTGACATTATCGTATGGGTTATAGAGACCAGCCACGGCTAGGTAATGGTTTTGAAGGTTGCCGTCATTTCCAAATGGAAGTCTGATGATTTGCCAGTAACGTACAGCATTTTCTCCCTCAATAATGTAGTCAAGTTCATCAACGATATCGCCACTTTCAGAAAGCTTTAATATCTTGTTATTATATAGTGTACCCAACAACCATTCTCCAAGAGGCACGTTCACTAAATAACCTCCATCTTCTGCCTTATGGCATTCAGGACCGGGAAGTGTCACATCTCCCCCTTCCATTGGTATCATCCGCTCGAAGGTGGTTTGACCAAAACTGCTGGTGTTTGCCATGACAAGCATGGCAAGCACTAATAGTGTAAAAGCTTTACGATTCATCGTCATTCGCCCCTTTCTATATCCCCTCCTGTGCAGTTCACCTTATAAAGATTTAAATTGAGAGCGCATAGCTTCGTAGTTCCTCCTCCAGATGTCTCATTAAAAGACAGGCTTATGATTCTCCGTCCAAGGATATCGGCATCTTCAACATCTTCATACATTGACTTTATGGATTCATAGTACCATCTCATTTCTTCTGGACTGATGCACATAGGATAGTTTATATTCGGATTGTATGGCATGGCATAATAGCCATTTGGACTTGTTGCATCAGGAAAAGCAATTGAAAGCAATGTAACCTGTTCAGGGTCGGATAAATACATTCCATATTCGCATTTTACTTCTGGCAACCATTCGCGGAGTTTGGATTGCAATTTTGTGATGGCATCTTGTCCGACACATTGCCCTGCATATGCATCACACTTTCCAAGTAATCCGAAATCATACCAATAATCAGTGCTGTCGAAAAGAACCGGATAGGGGTCGAATCTGACAGGACCGTTTTGCATATAAACCACAGTTTGAATACGGGCAGATTCTACCGTCGATTTTTCTTTTACAACTTTGCTGTCAATACAGAAAAGCTCTTTTTCGTCATTGTCGAGCATATTAAAACGGGCAAAAATCTTGTCTTTATTAGAGGAAAGGAGCTGGTTTAAGTCACCGAGCCTCACCATTCCGTTATTTACAGGAAGATCTATCTCAAAGGTGTCACAAATCTTTTCGGGTGCATTGTAGCTAATGTTACACAACAAGAAATTCTCGTAATTGGAGAAGGTGCGTATTGCCTCGTCTAAAGGCATAGTTTCGTCAAAACTTTCGGAAGATTTCAGTCTTTCTCCGAAGTCCATCATAGCTTTATCCATATCACTAAGTTGCGAGGTGAATAAAGCACTTTCCGCTTTCTGTTCCTGCTTTTCTTTGTTGCAGGATACGACAGCCACTGCTGTGGTCAAGATTGCCAAAACGATAATGGCAAAAATTAATTTTGTGTTTTTCATAATGTTCAATTTTTAATAGTTAATAATTAAATTAGGTAAATAGGTGGTTTTAATGCATACGGTCGAAATGGCCGTCGGCGTAGCCGTTGGCATTGCTGAGTTCCACAGTGAAGGTGTCGCTTGAAGCCGTGGTAAAAGGAATGATGTACACCTGCTGCACGTCGGTGTTCATCACTGTGCTGTAGACAAGGCCACCCATACCGTTATAGATAGAGATGTTCACATTGCCGAAGCTTTGGTTGAAGCCGATGTAGACGGCATCGTCGTTGGCCCCGGCTACGATGGCGTTGGGGCCAATGTTGTACAACAAATCACCTAACAAGTTGATTTTCTCGTACCCTGGAGGTGGTTCTTCAATATCATTTTTTTGACTAGGTGTTGATACAGGTACGGTGTTCAAAGCATGAACTTCCCATGTACAGAGACTTAAAGCAAATAGGCTCACGAGGAATAATAATCTGTTCTTCATAGTTGAGTAATTTGTTTTGTTGTTTGACATTTTTAGATTTTGTGAATTCACGAGACGAAAATAGAATAACAGATACGGATTCCGAACCTTGTTCCGAATATTAAATTTAAAAAAATATACAGATTATTGATAATGAAAGGAATAAACATGTCCTATTCAAAACCCCATTCCGAACTTTTGAATGCTTTTCGGAAAAGAAATGAAGAATAAAGATGCCAAAAACTACTTAATTCTAGGCCAATTCTTGCCTTCAGATGCAGATTGTATCTTTTTTCTGCTGCGGTTCCTAATCTTGTCCACCATGTCGGTGGTCTTGTGGAACAGCAAGGCCTCGTCTTGCCTTGAAATGTTGAAATAGGACAAGATGACATCCAACTGCTCGTTCTTGTCCAGCCCCAAATTCTCTTGTCTGACAATTTCCCGTAGCTGGGGATAGAGGCAATCCACGGTTTCCATCATTGCATCCAAGTGTGCTTGTTTACCGAAAACCGACTTTTCCAGTTTTCTCAACAATTCTTCATCTCCTTGGTTTTCCAAAAACAAGTGCAGGCGAAGCATGACAGACTCCTCTTTCTTTAGCGCAAGGGAAAGTTTTTCGCCGTATTCGGAAGCAGCTTGCTCATACCTCTGTTTTTCTTTGAGCAAATCCTCGTAAGCTTGTTCGCTTTCCTTGTGTTTCTGTGCCAGATAGATTTGGTTTTGCTTTTGCTCCTCACTTCTTTGCGCCAATTCCTTGTTCTGTTGCATGAAATGGAACAAGTTGGCTTTTGTTTCTGCTTCTTGTTTTCGCGTTTTTGCCAGTCGAATCTGTGAAATCGCCAATGCTGTCAAACCAATGATGGCAAAGATGCCAATAATGGTAATGAGACGTTGCTTATGTATTAGTTTTTGGTTCATAATATTTTGCAGATTCTCATAATCATATTGCTGCTGAATCCTGTATATGGTCTGCTCTTGCCGCTGAATCATTATGTCATACAATAACCTTTCATGCTTTTCACGGTATTGCAAAGCCAAAGAATCATCATTTAGGCTTTCGGCATATTGTGATAATAGTTCGTATATTGATGCGTTTGTTTCCTTTTTTACGTTGACGGTTGGCAACATTGCCTCCATTTGTTGTAAGTACTTTGCAACTGAATCCATTTCTTTCATCTTGAAATACACCTTGCCTATATTTAAGAATAACACTATCTTTTCAGTATCGTTAAGGCATGGATCATCCATCATTTGCTGTAGGGTTTTAATGGCTTGGTCGTTTTTTCCTTGTATGCGGTAAAGAACAGAATAATTGTTATATACTATATGTTTTATTCTGTCAGAGTTCCCTTTTTCAGCATATAAAAAACTTTGTTGGAGGCAAAGCTCTGCGTTATCATTTTGTTTCATCAAAATATAGGCTACAGCTTTACTGTTTTCAATAATGGCGCGGCTGGTATAATGGTTTCTTATAAAACTATCGGAAGACAAAAATGAATTTAAGGCTTCTTGTTCCATTCCATTGTCAAGAAACATCTTCCCCATCCAATACTCCGCCTGCGCTATGGTGAGGCTGTCAACAGCCAGTTTGCCGTATTGCTCCGCCTCCTTGAACGACCGCATGGCGGATTCCTTCTCATCGTAGTGCTGCTGCACGAAACCGCTGTAGAGGGCCGCATGGGCGGCCTTGGCGTATTGTTTTTTACCGGCAAAATAGGCGGCGGCGCGCTCCAGCTCGGGGCTGGTGGAGAGTGTGGCATGGTTGTCGAAGAAATCATCGTCCATGATGGGCGAAATGGTAGAGACGTTTCCTGAAACGTCTCCCAACGTGTCATCATCGTTGTTTTTCGAGACGTTTCGGGAAACGTCTCTACAACCGAACAAGGCCTCAGCCTGCAACAGGGCCATGTCCATACGCTCCCGCTCGCTGAAGCTCGCGGGCATGCGCAGCACGCTGTCAATCAGGCACACGGTGCTGTCGGGCAGGGTGTCGGCCAACTGCTCGGCACGCTTCACCATGCGCCGCGCCTCGCGCGTGGTGCTGTCGCAAGCCGACAAAGCCAGCAAAACCAATAATCCTATCCAAACGTTGCGTTTCATGCCTGCAAAGGTATAAAAAAAGACGCAACAATCCCTTTCGAGATTCTTTGCGTCCCTCTTTCTTGCAATTTCGCCTATGGCCTTACTTCACCACCAGCTTGAATCCCACGCCATGCACATTCACGATGTCGACGTTGGGGTCGTCCTTGAAATACTTGCGGAGCTTGGTGATGTAGACGTCCATCGAGCGGGCGTTGGTGCGGTTCTCCTCCTCCCAGATGGTTTGCAGCACATGGCGGCGTTCCAAAGTCTCGCCCGTGTGCTCACAGAGCATGTACAACAGCTCCATCTCCTTGGAGGTCAGCTTGCGCACCTCGCCTTTGGCGTCGGTCAAAGTGAGATGCGGCACGTTGAAGGTGAAACCACCCATGCGGAACTCGCAGGCTGGGGTGTCGGCCGGCGAATAGGTCAACCAACGCTCCCACACCTTGATGCGGGCCAACAGCTCGTCCATGCTGAAGGGTTTGGTGATATAATCGTCAGCACCCAAGCTGAAGCCCTCCAAAATATCGTCCTGCTCCTTCTTGGCCGTCAGGACGATGACGGGCATCATAGGCTGCACGGCCTTGATCTGCTTCAGCAAAGTGAAGCCATCCATCACAGGCATCATCACATCGGTGATACATAAGTCAAATTGGACATCGCGCAGGCTGTTCCACGCCTCTTCTCCATTTGAACATAAGGTGGTGGGGTATCCCTGTGCATCAAGGAAAGCCTTGACAATCATACCTAATCCACGATCGTCTTCGGCCAATAAAATCTTTAAACGTGACATATAAGATTAACTCCTAAAAAACAATTTAAATAAATACTGCTCGTGTAACGGGCAAGAGCCCAAAAATGTTGCGCAAAGATAGTGTTTTTTTTGATATAACCATCACATTCTTAAAGATTTTGTCTTATCTTCGCAGCATCTTAACACTTAGAAATTATGAAAATCGACCTTACTCACGTCCAACCCTTTTTGGACAAAAATCTAAAAAGCAATTTAGAATCAAGAGTTTCAGAAGTTTATGAAACCATCTTCAATAAGACTGGTGCGGGCAACGACTTCCTCGGCTGGGTGAACCTCCCTTCGGAAATCGATGAGAGCCTGCTGGCCGACATCGAGAAGACCGCTGCCGACCTGCGTAAGAAGTCGGAAATCTTTGTCGTCATCGGCATCGGCGGCTCCTATCTCGGCGCCCGTGCCGTCATCGAAGCCTTGCAGAACCACTTCGCCCCGCTCACCGGCGAGAAGCCACTCATCGTCTACGCTGGCCACAACATGAGCGAGGACTATCTCCACGACCTCATGGCCATCCTCGACAAGAAAGACTACTCGTTGGCCGTCATCTCCAAGTCGGGCACGACGACGGAGCCCGCCATCGCCTTCCGCATCCTCAAGCAACACATCATCAACAAATACGGCGAACAGGAAGCCGCCTCGCGCATCATCGCCATCACCGACAAGGCCCGTGGCGCCCTCAAGCAGCTCGCCAACGTGAAGGGCTACAAGACCTATATCGTCCCCGACGACGTGGGCGGCCGTTTCTCGGTGCTCACCCCCGTGGGTCTGCTGCCCATCGCCATGGCGGGCATCGACATCCGCGCTTTGGTGAAGGGTGCCGTCGAGATGGAAAAACAATGCAAGGCATGCCCCACCCTTGACAACCCCGTCACGCAATATGCCGTGGTGCGCCAAGCCCTCTACGCCCAAGGTCTGACCAACGAGATCATGGTGAACTATGAGCCGCGTTTGGTGTATTTCAGTGAATGGTGGAAGCAACTCTACGGCGAGAGCCACGGCAAACAGCACAAGGGCATCTTCCCCGCTTCGGTCACCTTCAGCACTGACCTTCACTCGATGGGACAATACATCCAAGACGGTCTACGCAACCTCTTCGAAACGGTGATCTCGGTCGAGAACTCGAACCACGAACTCCGCATCCCGATGGAGAACGAAGACCTCGACCAACTCAACTACATCGCCGGCAAGCGCATCAGTGAAGTAAACCACAAGGCTGAACTAGGCACCGTGTTGGCCCATGAGGACGGCGGCGTGCCGAACCTCCGCATCGTCATCCCCGAGGTGTCGGAGAAGGTGCTCGGCGAGTTGATCTATTTCTTCGAGATGGCCTGCGCCGTCAGCGGCTACATGCTCGATGTGAACCCCTTCGACCAACCTGGCGTGGAAGCTTACAAGAAGAATATGTTTGCTTTGCTCGGCAAGAAAGGTTTTGAGGAACAGACGGCTGCGCTGAATAAACGGCTGAATCTTTAAATGCTGAATGTGGAATGCTGAATGTGGAATGCGATCAGCGTCGCTTCGCGTCATTCAGCATTCATCATTCAGCATTCAGAATTAATTAGTATCTTTGCACCCGCAAAACATAGATAACATCTAAAATGGACGTACCTAAAGCCGACGACGTAAACTCACAGTTTACATTCACCTACGACGACATCAAAGGCACCGTGCATGTGGTTGACCACCTCACGGGCGAAGAATATGACCTTTTAAAGGAAGACACTGGCTGGTTTGATGCCGAATTCAAATTTGACGTATAAAAGAACACGGATGACACGGATTTTCACAGATGGAATTCCGTGTAAATCCGTGCGATCCGTGTTCAACAAATTCCGTGTTTATTTCTTGCGTTTCCAGACTTGCGAACGACCTAACAGTCCGGCCCTGTCCAAAGAGCCGCGCACATTGAGTTCGTCGGTCTTCTCTTTGTAAGTCACCTTGGCGTTGTAAGTCTTGGTGCTTTCAGGGTCGTAGATCTTACCTCTCAGTTGGTCGCCGTCAGCCTTCATCTCCTTGAAGAGGTGTGTGCCGACCACGCCTTCGTATTCTTTGGCGTAAGGGGCTTTCATCACTTGGTATTTACCGTTGGCATCTTTTTCGTAAAGCGTGGTAATCACGGCTTCGTATGTGCCTTTCTCTTCATAGATTTTAACGGTGGAGCGCAGATCACCCGTCTTGTCGTCGTATGTGTTCCATTGGCCAATCATCTTGCTGACTTGGGCCTGTCCGAGGATGGCCGTGGCCATGAAAAGGACTAAAAAAAGGAGTTTCTTCATTGGATTGAGTTTTGAATCAGGCGACAAAAATACAAAAATCGTGCAAAACCCAAAGATATAGTGCTTTAATCCTTGGCAAGCTGCCTGTAGGTCACCAGATTAATCCTATACTCCACGCGGCTGTCTGTGAGCTCGTCGCGGCTTTGCTTGAGTAGGGTTTGGGCTTCCAACAGGTCAGACAAAGCCACCAGCCCTGCTTCATAATAGTCTTGCGTGATTTTCAAATTGGCTTCGGTGTCACTCAAAGCAGTTTGTGCCATGGTGATGCGCAGCCAGCTTTGCTCAAGGTTGAACCAGGCTTGGTTGGTCTGCATCTCCATCTTCTCGGTGAGGTCGCGACGCGTGTTTTCGGCCATCTCTGTGTCGAGAGCATGTTTCTTCAGTTTGATGGAGGTCTTGTGCCAATCGGTGATGGGCACCTGCAGCACGGCGAAGACCATCGCGTTAGGTTTGGAGTTTTCCAGAACAGTATGGTAACTTGCACTGCCACCAACCAACAATGAGGGTAAAGCCTCGCCGAGGGTCATTTTTTTCTTCAATTTTTCGGCTTGCAGCGAGAGGTCGAGGAGATGGCTTTCGTTGCGCAGCGACACCGCCTCATTAGGTTGCCGATAATAGGCTGTTGGTTCGGTTTCCAAGCCCAAGGTATCGGTGAGCGTCATCGTTTGCCAGTCGGTGCCGATGGTTTGTGCCAAGGCCATCTTAAGCAGGGTGATGCCATCGGTCAGCTTCTTGCGGTTGAGCTGGCTTTCATTCTGTTTCACCTTCAGCTTGAACTGGTCGGTGGGCATGGCCAAGCCCGCCTCAATGGCTCCCGACAGGTCTTTGTCCAAGGTATCCAAGAGTCGGTCGAGTTGGTCCAAGGTGGCCAGTTTCTCTTGCAAAGCCACAATTTGCCAATAGAGCGTCTCGGTTTGTAGGCACACTTCGTCTTCCTTCACTTTTGCTTGGGTCTCAGCGGCATCGATACCCAACTTAGCGAGTTTGTTTCCATTGCGGATACGACCTCCAGCATAAATGGGTTCTGTCGCCATCGCATTGAGCATCACGCCGTTTTGCACGAAGGAATACTCCTTGTCAATGCCCATATTGGCACCATATTCGGCATAAAGGGTATAAAGAAGCTGCCTCAACTGTGCATTGTCGATGTCCTCGATACCGAAGGTAAGCATCGGGTTCAAGGCATCGAAAGCCACGGCTTGTGCCGACACGGTGGGGAAATATTCGGCTCGGGCTTCGTTTTTCGTTGCCCTCGCCTTATCGATTTCCAACTGGCTGTTTTTCAGTTCAATGTTGTTCTCCAAGGCCATCTCGATGCAGTCCTGAATGGAGAGGCGATGCGGTTCCTGGGCAAAGGCTGATATAGTCAACAAAAGACTCAATATGATGATACACTTCTTCATGACTTGCTCTTTTTAAAGATTTGCCAATACATCACCGGCATCACGGCGAGGATGATGACCATCGAAAGCACCACACCAAAGCAAATGACTACGCCCATGGGCATCCAAAGTGGATTGCGCGAGATAATCATCGGGAGCACGCCCAAGGCAGTGGTGGCCGAGGTGAGGAAGATGGGCCTCATGCGGCGACTACCGGCTTTCATGGCGGCTTCCTTGGTGGGCATGCCTTCCTCGGTGCGAAGTGTCTCGGCATATTCGTACATGACGATGCCGTTCCTCATGATGATACCAATCAAGCTGACGATACCCAACAAAGAAGTCATACCAAAGTCGAGGCCGAAGAGCCACTCGCCGAAGAAGGCGCCGAACATGCATAAAGCACTGGAACCCAAAGTGAGGATGGCTAGATTCAACTTTTTGAAATAGGCCACCAAGAACACCAAAAGCACCAAAATGGCGGCAATCAGGCTTTTCAGCAGCTGTGGGATGACACTGGTGTTGAGCGATGAAAGACCACCGTATTCGATGCTCACACCTTCGGGCAGGTTGGGTGTGATTTCCGTATTGATGTACTGCTGTATCTTCTTCATACTCACGGTCTGTGGCTTCCAGAACTTCATGTCGGCGGCCACGGTGATGGCGTTCTTGCCGTTGCGGTGCACCAACTGCGCGGGATGCCACTCGGGACTGATGTCGGCCACCTGACGGAGCGGTACAATGGTGCCGGGCACCATAGTCGGAATCAGTTGATTTTGGACGGACTCGTAGTTGTTGGGGTCATAGTTCTGCTGCGAATACAACCGCACGGGGATGCCACGACTGCCTTCCCAAATGGTAGTCAAGGGCTGACCGTTGAGGCTGCTGGCCAAATCCAAGGAAAGGAAGCCTTTGGTGAGTCCCAAGCGGGCACATTCCTCGGGTTTCATGGTCACTTTCACCGACGACAGCTGCTCGTCGTAATCGGTATGCACCCAACGCAACTCCTTGTCGAGCGTGAGCATATAGTCCTTGATTTGCTGCGCTACGGGAGCGGTCTTGCTGTAGTCATCGCCATAGACATAAACCTCGACAGGCGTTGAAACGGCTTGATAGTCCAGTTGGCGGAAACGCACGTATGCTTCAGGGAAGTAATAGGAATATTTGTCATCCCATTCTTTCAGTAGGGCTTCAGTGGTTTTCTTCGAGGTGGTGTTGACGACCAGCTGCGAGAGGTTGGACGCGGGTATGCTGGGTGAGTAGGTCACATGGAAACGCGGTGCGCTCTCGCCGATGAAGGCCGTCACGGAGGTGACGCGCTTGTCGGCCAGCATCAAATGCTGCAACGAGTCGCTGACCTTCGTGGTGGCTTCAAGACTGCTGCCTTCGGGCAGACGGATTTCGACGGCGAAGCAGTCACGCTCGGCCATAGGCATCATCTGCACATGCAAGGCCAAGAACATCAGCACGCCTAGGACGATAGAGCCGATACCCATACCGATGGTAAACAACGGGTGCTTGAAACAATGGCTCTGCATCTTGTCGTAGATGCGTTGCAGGAAACCGAAAAACCGCATCTGCGCCCGCACGAAGCCATTGTGCCGCGGCTTGTCTTCCGGCTTGATGAACATGATCTCCAATCCAGGGATGACGAGCATGGCGTAAGCCAAAGAAGCCATCAGCGAAAAGGCCACGGTCCAAGGGAAGAGCTGCACGAACTCGCCCAGAGGCCCCGTGATGATGCGAGTCATCGGGAAGAACATGCAGGCGATGGCGGCCGTAGCGATGAACATGGGCATGAAGAGTTCCTTTGCACTGCTCACGGCTGCATCGAAGGGCTTATAGCCTTGGCTCAACTTGTCGATATAGCCGTCGATGTTGATGATGGAGTCGTCCACAATCATACCGAGCACGACAATGAGTGCCGCCAAAGTAACGGTATTCAACTCAATGCCAAAGAGATACATCATCCCGATGCTGAATGCCGTACAGATGGGCAGTCCCGAACTGGCGATGAGGGCCGTGCGGAAGGGGAACAGCAACAACATGACCACGATGACGACAATCATGGAGATGAGCAGGTCGCGGAGGAACGAACTTACCGACTTCTGCACCACTTTGGGTTGGTCGGTGATGCGATAGAGTTTCACGCTGTCGGGCAGGGTGGCCTTAAACTCGGAAAGCACCTTCTCCACTTCCCTTCCGAAGGCCACAATGTTGTAACCCTTGCGCATCTCCACGCTGATGATCAAGGCGTCGTTGCCGTTGAAATTGACCACTTTGGACGACTCGGCCATACGGCGTTCGACGGTGGCCACATCGCGCAGTCGGATGGTGTTGCCCACCGCGTCGGAATAGATGATTTGCTCTTCGAGTTCCTGCTCGCTGACCATGGGGTTTTCGATGTGCAGTGGTTGATCGAAATCGTCGCCCTGCATGGTACCCGCGGTGGTCAGCAGGCCTTGAGAGGCGTATTGCAACATCAGTGTGTTGGGACTGATGCCGTAGAACGAAAGCTTTTCCTTATCGATGATGACGGCAATCTCCTCGTTTTGCTCGCCCATCACGCGCACATTGCCCATCTCGGGGATGGCGCGCAGACGGTGGGTGAGGTCGTCGGTGTAGTCGTGCATCTCGCGGTAGGTCTTGTCGGCCGACTCCATGGCGATGAGCAGCGAAGAGGTGTTGCCGAAGTCATCGATGACAGCGATGGCCAATACGCCCGCAGGAAAATTCAAAGCCTTGGACTCGTTGATTTTATGCCGAATCTTCGACCACGCAATGTCCTTGTCTTTCACCGACTCGTCGAGGCTGGTGTAGATATAGCACATCCCCTCTTTGGTGACGGAATAGGTGTTCTTGCGGTCCACCTCGGGCATTTCAAACAGCAGCTGTTCCAAGGGCTTGGTAAGCTGGGCTTCCACCTCCTCGGAGTTGGCACCTGGATACACGCCTGCCACGATGCCCAAGCGGATGGTATAGGCCGGAAACTCGTCCTTCTTCATGTCGACGAGGGCATATATACCAAAGGCCACAATGACCGCCACGACCGCCCAGACAATCTTCTGGCGTCGTATGCTGCCGCTGATGATACCCGTATTTCGTTTTAACTTATTCATTAAGTTTTTCTTTTAATGCTGAATTATGAATGCTGAATGCTGAAATCGAAGATTCGACGCAGTCAATGAGGGCGAAGCCCCACGTCGCATCGCGACATTCATCATTCATCATTCATCATTCCACATTCACTTTCATCCCTTCACTAACCTTCTGATATCCTTCCACGATAACGATGTCGCCACTATGCAAGCCTTCACTTACTACGACTCCTGTACCGGAATAACCTGAGATGGTGATGTTTTGTCTCGTTGCGCGGCCATCTTTCGCTACCCACACAAACTTGCCGTCGTTGTTAATCAAGACCGCGTTGGCTGGGACAACGATGCCATTATCGACATCCGCACTCAACACCACCTTGGCAATCATGCCTGGGGTGAAAGCCTCGTCTCTTTCATCAATGAGCACTTTGACGGGGTAGCTATGCGTGAGCAACGATGAAGTCATGTTCTTTTCGAGGATATGGCCTTTGCAGCGGCGGTTGTCAAGGGCGGGGATAAGGATTTGTGCCTCGTCACCAATTTGCACCTTGGCGATTTCATTCTCCGGCACGCTGATTTTCACCACCAAGCCCTCGGTGCTGATGATGCGCATGATGGGTTTCAGCGGCGTGATGCTCTCACCTTTTACGGCGCTCAGGTTGGTGACGGTGCCGTCGAAGGGTGCCGTGACGGTATTGTCGGCAAGCATCGCGTTGGCCAAGTCGAGGGCGGCTTGGGCTTTTTCAAGGTTGGCCACCATCTCGCGCCATTTGATTTCGGGGAGACTGCCGTTGTCATGTACCTTTTTCAACCGATCGTAGGCATCTTGGGCCTGTTCAAGGGTGGCTTGTGCCGAGCGTTGTGTGCTCTCCATTTGTGGGGAGGACACACGTGCCAGCACTTGTCCTTTGCGCACCGTACTGCCTTCTTTCACGTTGAGCGACTGCAAGGTGCCGCCATATTTGAAGCTGATGTCGACGGTGTTGCCTTCTTCAAGGTAGCCTGGGTAGCTGTTGCGCACCAAGCCGCCCACGGTGTCGATACGCTGCACACCCACGGTGATGACGCGTTCCTCGACAGGACCACCGATGAGCTTCTCCTTGAGTTGGCTCGGGTCGGTTTCGCCGCAGCCAACTAACAAGAGGGGAAGGAGCCAAAATATGTGTTTAATCTTCATTTTTCGGTTTATTGTTCTTTTCCCGACTATGGCCAATGACCATGACTATGACCATTTCGTGCCTAGGGTGAAGTGGTCATAGTCATAGTCAGAAGCCATAGTCCCTTAGTTTATTCATACACTAATTGTTTCTTGTGGCCGCCATGCGGATGTCATCGCCATAAATTTTGAAACTGCGGTCATTAGTCTCGGCTTCACCTTCGTAAACCATGTTGAGGATGAGCGTGTTGTCCTCGTACATCTGTCCCGAGGCATGCACATGCAAGTCGTTCTTCAGCGTAAGCGAGTCACCTGTGAAGAGCAACGTGTTCTTCTTGAAGTCGCGGAGGAAGATTTCATTGTCCTTGCAGAAGGCATGGGTGACCACGACCTCGCCGCCCATGGTGTTCATCACCACGAGTACGCTGTCCTTGCCGTTGTCCAAGGCACTGATTTCCAGCTGTCCGATCTCGTTGGGTAGGCTAACGGTGAAGGAGGCTGGTTCGTCTTCGGCATCGATTTCATTTAAGGTGACGCTGCCAGAGGTCTTGAAGCTGTAGTCGCCGCGAAACAGCGGGGCGTTTTTCTTCTGGCAGGAAGCCAAGGCTAACATACAACAGATAAGAATTGGAAATACTTTTTTCATCGTTGATACTAATAGATTCGATCTTGTTTAACTACAGATTTGACAGATGTCACAGATAGAAAGATAAAATTTCGAGGACGCAAGCGTCCTATTTATACAGATGACTAACGCTAGTAAGAATCTGTACTAATTGGGCATTTATGCCCCACAAATTACGATGTCAATAATCTGTTTCATCTGTTCAATCTGTAGTTTCTTACTTCTTGGGGCAAAAATAATAAGAATCCCCGAAATGGATTCAGGGATTCTTTGGTTTTTCAATAAGACGCGATTAATCGTGTCCCTACAAGGTTTATCTCACCACCAATTTCTTAGTCACGACGGCACCATTCTGTTCAATGATATTGACCAGATAGATGCCCTTGTTCCAGTTGGCAGCGTCGATATTCACCACATGGCCTTCGGCCTCGTGCACCTTCTGTCCGACGAGGTTATAGACCTCAACACGTTCCACATTGGCTCCCTCTACGATGAATTGGCCTGTGGTCGGGTTGGGGTAAAGGCTCAAGGCTTCGTAGGCCAAAGACTCCTCCACGCCCACAAGGTTTATCCCGTAGGCCCGAATCATCCATGTGTAGCCAGGCATTCCTGCTTCGGCCAAATCAATCCAATTATTATTATCACATGAAGTCCACCGGCCGTTAGGATCGCCACTGACATCATTGCTTGCTGACGCGGGATACATGTCGTTTGGTCCCTCAAATCCTAATTGTTCAAACACTATCCATAGATTTTGGGTTCCGTCGATGAGAATTGGCGATTCCATCTCTTGAAACTGAAAGCCAGTCTCTCCTGACGGAGTGAATACTACCGAACAAACCGTCTCTCCCGGAGCGGTATCACCACCAAGACGAATCTTTAGTTTCAGATCATGGGTGTTTTGGCTGTCTTCAAACATGGCGATCTTGTTTAGAAAGAACACCCCCCTTTCTTGAAGCATCTCTGTGGGAAACATGACGGCCCAATTGATATAACAACCTGCACCCATAAATGTGGCTAACTCTCCATTGTCATAGAAAAGTTCGATTTCATCCTCGATAGCGTCGTGTTGTGCATGGGCGCCTACCACAAACGAAAGGAACATTACAATGAACAGCAGCTTTTTCATTTATTTGTATGGGTTGGTTTGTAGAGACGCGCCATGGCACGTCTCTACATTTTATTATTTCACCACCAATTTCTTGGCTACCACGGCACCATTCTGTTCAATGATATTGACTAAATAGATGCCCTTGTTCCAATTGGCAGCGTCAATGCTGACCACTTGGCCTTCGGCTTCGTGCACCTTTTGTCCTACGAGGTTATAGACCTCCACCTTGGCCACATTGGCACCTTCCACGGTGAATTGGCCCGTGGTCGGGTTGGGGTAGAGCTTGGTCTCGGCGGGGAGTTCGGTGACGTTCAAGAGGTTTTCGTTGATAGCGACACTATAAGTGCAGTCATTTTGATCGGTCTGAACCGTAAAGGTGGTGACTTCATAGCCTTTTACCATGGCATTGACATACACATCAAGGTAGAAATAATCTGCAGGTTCCACAGTGTAAGGCAAGGTACCATGAGGCTCAAAGCTCAAATAGTCCGTGCCGTTTTCGGTAACAGACAGCACTTTGACGGGAATCTGGCTACCAAAGAAACGATTTTGCATGCACGCTTGTTGAGGACTGTCGCCTGGGTCGTTGAATTCCAAAACGGGCGCACCCACAATCACAAAACCACTGTCAAGGGATGTGTTCAGCACCATTCCCATCACAATCCGGTCGCCCAATGTGGTCTGAACCAGAATCTCGTAGGGAATGTAGGTGTCTTTACCAGGAGCGGATTGGAAATTTATGGTAACCGTCAGCGTTTCCCCAGGTTGCAGAGTGTACGGGAAGGTGTTGTCCCAAAGATTGAAACTAGGTGCTTCGGGCACCACATCAATGATAGTGACTGCTTCGTTTGTTTCGTTGATGATATTAAACTGTCTTTCCTGTCCCATTTGAGTGAACCACAGCGTATCCGGCGTAATCACCAGTTCGCCCTGCGGGGTAGGAGGTTCATGTGCTGCCATTGTGAAATGGTGCGGGTCGAGATCGGCAAAGACGGGCTGCGTGTAGCGATGTCCCGATTCGTCGGCACCAAACACATAGTAGTCAATCTCCGATTCGCCTTGGTAGCCTTTCATATAACCAACATACTCGTCAGGGTTGCCTGTGGCGGTCATGTGAGCTACCTGATAAGCACCATTGTCGATGCTATAATAAACGAGGAGGGAGTCTTGCTTCAAGTTAGCACCGCTGTAGGCGATGAACTTGCTCACGACGGGGATGGAGTCTTGCCATTCCTGCTCGCCGAAGAGCACGTTGCGGTGGTCGACGAAGAGCATATCAAAGTCCATCACGCCACGGGTGCGGCAGTGCAGGGCGTCGGTGTTCTCCCAACCGGCCGAGCCGCCATTCACGCCGACAATGGTATAGCCAGGCATGGCCTCTTGATAAACAGCGATGGCGTCATTGTTGTAAGTACTGTTACTGCCCATCGGCACATAGACGGTCTTGTTGAGGATGAGGCTGTTGGTGTAGGGGGCTAAAGTGTAGCCACCAGGTTCCTGTACGCGATATACATGGTAAGGATAGCCCCAGCAGCAGTTGGTGGTTTCAAAGTATTCGGCCACTTGTTCGTAATACTGGTAGCGGGGATTACTTTGCGGCAGTTGCGCAATCAAGATCTTGTCGGGAGCGAGGTACTTGCCCCAGCAGTCGACGTGGGCGATGTAGTCGCCTTGCGGGTCGATGGTGATATGATACGGGTCGATACCGAGGTAGTCGCGCATCTTGTTGCGGACGTTGGTTTCGTTGTGGTTGTTTTCATTCAGCACAAGGTCATCGCTCACGCCATGGCCACGACCGTCTTCCATCATGTTGCCACCAGTATGCTGGAGGTTCATACCGTACATGGGGATCTGCCAGAAGTTGGCAAACACACCCGAGATGTTATCGTCGTTGGGGCGTGGGCGGTTGTAGACATTGTCGACGATGGCAGGTTCGCGGTCCTCAAAGATATACCACGGGCCATAGTCACGCACCCAATAGGAGTCGGTCGGAGCGTTGACGAAGGTCACATTGCTCATGTTGACGCCTGCGCTTTGGAAGCTGTTTTGGGCTTGGTTTTGCTGCGAAGTGCTGACGATGCAATACACCATGCAGTTGTTGGAAAGTTGCGCCACAAGGCTCGTAGGGATGCCCAAGGGATAACGAATCATCACGCCTTGCATGGGCTCAAACTCGGCCACGAAACGCGGCGTGCCCGTCGGCGGGTCGGTCTCGACGAAGTTCATGCCACGCGAGGTGTCGTACATCTCTGCTTCGGAGAGATAGTGCCATCTCATCCAATCGGGTTTCTTATTGTCTTGAGCCTGCATAGTAGCAGCCATCAAGAATAAAAGAGTAAAAATAGATAATGCTTTTTTCATTGTTAGAAAATTTGCGGCAAAGATACTAATTTGGGATTGCCTACGGCAAGAAATCTTTCAAAAATCAAATCACAATCTTACTGCGTATTTCTTCGCGAAGTGAATCCCAAGAAATCACATCAACTTTTGATAGAATTGCCACCACTTGTCGGGCAGCTCATTGCGCATGGCCTGGTCGTAGTCTTCCTTCGAGCAGGGAATGAAATGATGGCGCTCGTAACGCTGATCGTCGTTTTGCAGGAACGACATGTCCATCCACCACTTGCCTGTGATCTTATGGCACAAAAAGACTATATCGTTTTGATTGTCACTGATTTGTACGATGTATCGCTTGAAATCGTTGCTTTCCAAGGTGGGGATGTCGTCCTGACGGCTGGAGAAGCCTTCGATGAAATACCAGATCATCTCGGCGATGAGGTTGGCCGTGCGCGAGTTGATGTCGTAATGTGGGTTGTATTCGAAGAAACCGATGGACGAGAGCTTATAGCTCAGTCCGGCATAGCGTGTCATGCGGCAAGCCTCTTCGCCATTGAAGCCGTTGGGCGAAGCGTTCTTTACACCCGGTGCGTCGGCAGCACGAATAGCAGAGATGTCGAAACTCAAAAGGTTGGCGTTGCGGATGAGCGGCTCGGTTTGTTCGATGTTTTGCTTGATGCTGCCCAAACGATAGGCATCAAAGAGCAGTTGTTTCATCAGTTCAATATTCTCTGTGTCAACATAATACGACTGATAGCCGATATTGGTGAAGTTGAACAGGAAATTGGGCTGATGCAGGATGATATGGCTGAGATAGGAATGTGAGTTGAGGGCTTCCTTGTCGTTGCCGATGTCGAACATGGGGTCGACGGCGGCGATGTTGATGAGTTTGCCCGTAGGTTCATACACCTGATACATCGTATAGGTGAGGTCCTGTCCCGCACCAATGACGATAGGCACAATCTTGTTCTTCATCAGTTCGGTAAGCACCTGATTAACGGCATAATGGGTGTCGTTGAGTTCTTTCCCGATCTTGATGTCGCCCAAGTCGATGATATGAAGTTGGGGCCAATGGTTGAAAAGCGGATAGAGGGCTTTTCTGATGTAGTCCACACCGTCGGCGCAGCCTTTGTTGTCGACCGCACCGCGTTCCTCCTTGACGCCGATGATGGCCAAATCCACGCCTTCGAGGTCAGGAAATGTCTCCTCGTTGCGATAGATGTCGATACTCTCGCCCAAGGTCTTCTTTCCTGGACGATAGACCGTGCTGAAACACTTCTCAGCGACGGGTTCAAGGAAGATGCTGATGTCCATTTATTAATGCTGAATGATGAATGTGGAATGCTGAATGAAGAATGCTGAATGGTGCAATGCGCTCTGGGCTTTGCTCCCATTCAGCATTCATAATTCCTAATTCAGCATTATTTATAAAGTTTCTGCCAGTTCTTATACTCACGCTCACGCCACGGTGCGTTGTGGTAGGCGTAGCTGACGATGGCGGGGATAACGGTGGTGCCTTCGGCATAGACCATCTGTTGCAATTCCTCGCTCACCTTGCCCCATGAACCGGCCTCGAGCAGCGTCGATGACGAGCAGGCGCCGTCGCGCACGTCGGCCACGGTGATCTGGATGGCATATTTGTGCATAGGCACTTCGTGACCCAAGATTTCGGCGCAGACGACGGTGTCCTGTGCGAAGTTCTTGGGTGTGCCGCCACCGACCATGAAGAGGCCCGATTGAGGACTGTTCATCTTGATTTCGGTGAGTTCGAGGAAGTCGGCCACCGAGTCGATGCTCACGTAAGGCTTGCCGGCTTTCTTGCGGAGCCACTGGTGCTTACCGATGCCGAAGCCAGCCGAGCTATCGCTGAAGGCGGGGCAGAAAATCGGCACGCCGCATTCGTAGCAGGTCTGGATGAGGCTCTCTTTCTTCACGCCGTGACCGTTGGCCAGCCATTTGCCGACCTCATAGAGGAACTCGCGGCTGCTGTAGGGACGGCACTCCAGGGTGTCGGCCACGTCGCAGGTGGCTTGGTCGCAGGCCTGCAGTTCTTCTTCGTCGATGAAGGTATCGTAGATACGGTCGATGTAGAGTTCACGCAGTTTGGTGTCGGGGATGACATTCTCCTTCGTGCCGATGTAGTGCTTGTAGCCGAGGGCTTCGAAGAGGTCCATGTCGATGATGCTGGCACCCGTGCTGACCACGGCGTCAACCATCTTGTTTCTGACCATCTCCACATACACCTGCATGCAACCGGCGGCCGAGGTGGAACCGGCGATGGTGAGGATGTTGGTGCAGTCCTTCTCCGCGATCATCTGGCAGAGGATGTCGGCAGCACGAGCGGTGTCGCGCGAGGTGAACGACATCTTGCGCATGGCGTTGATGAGTTCGGTCGAGTCGTACTTCTTAATGTCGATATGTTCGACAACGTCTTTCAGTAAGTCTTTTTTCTCCATTGTATTTCAGATTTAAGATTTAAAATTCAAAATTTAAGGATTGCAAAAATAGGAATTTATTTGGATTGCATGAAAAAAACAAAGAAAAAGCGGCAGAATTGACTCCGCCGCTCTCTTTTGTTTATTTCTTCTTCACCACCTTCTTCTTCGGTGCGTTCTTCGGGTCTTCCACGATGGCTTTGCACTGTTCGTAGGTCAAGGTGGAGGGCTCGGTGCCTTTCGGGATCTTGTAGTTGCTCTTCTTGTAAGCGATGTAAGGTCCGAAGCGGCCGTTCAACACCTGCATGTCGGGGTCTTGGTCGAAGGAACGAATGATGTTGTTCAGGTCCTTTTGACGTTTCTCGTTAATGATTTCCACGGCGCGGTCGCAGTCCACCAAGGCGGGGTTATCGGTCTTGGCGAGGCTGTAGAACTTGTTGTCGTGCTTCACATACGGGCCAAAACGACCCACGGCCACTGTAATCTCCTTGCCTTCATACTCGCCGAGACTGCGCGGGAAGTCGAAAAGCTTCAGCACTTCTTCCAAAGTCACACTCTCGATGCTCATGTCCTTCTTCAAGCCAGCGAAACGCGGCTTCTCTTCCGATTCGGTGTCTCCAATCTGGGCCACTGGACCGAAACGACCGACCTTCACGTAGACTTTCTTGCCCGAGGCGGGGTCGATGCCGAGCATCTTCTCGCCGCTGAACTTGCCTGAATGCTCCGTGGTGGACACAATCTGCTTGTGGAAGCCTTTGTAGAAGTCTTTGATCATGGCGTTCCACTTGCGTTTGCCTTCGGCAATCTTGTCGAATTCCTTCTCCACGTTGGCGGTGAAGTTGTAGTCGATGATGCTCTCGAAGTATTGGATCAGGAATTTGTTGACCAAGACACCGATGTCGGTGGGCAACAGCTTGCCCTTCTCGGCACCGTAGTTTTCTTTGCCCATCTTTTCGGTAATCTTGCCGTTTTTCAGCGTGATGATCTTAAACGACTGGGGTTCTCCTTTCACATCGCCCTTGGTGACATACTCGCGCTTTTGGATGGTGGAGATAGTCGGGGCGTAGGTGGAAGGACGGCCAATGCCAAGTTCTTCCATCTTCTTCACGAGGCTGGCCTCGGTGTAGCGCAACGGGTGACGCGTATAGCGTTGCTGGGCTTCCATCTTCTCCATGTCGAGCACGGTGCCTTTCTCGATGGGCGGCAGGATGGCGGCAGTGTCTTCAGCGCGGTCGTCATCGTAGCTCTCCATGTAGACCTTCAGGAAACCGTCGAAGAGGATGACCTCACCTGTGGCTACAAACTGTTTGTCGCTAGTTGAGATGCCGATGTTCACGTTGGTGCGTTCCATCTGTGCGTCAGCCATTTGCGAGGCGATGGTGCGCTTCCAAATCAACTCATAGAGCTTGCGCTCGTCGGCAGTGCCTTTGATGGTATGTTGGTCCAAGTAGGTCGGGCGGATGGCTTCGTGGGCCTCTTGTGCGCCCTTGGTCTTGGTTTGGTATTGGCGGGTCTTTACGTATTCAGCGCCATAGTTCTCCGTGATTTCTTTCTTGGCCATGCCGAGGGCGAGCTTCGAGAGGTTGACGGAGTCAGTACGCATATAGGTGATCTTACCTGATTCGTAGAGCTGTTGGGCGATGCGCATCGTGTTGGCGACCGAGAAACCGAGTTTCCTAGCGGCTTCCTGTTGCAAAGTGGAAGTGGTGAAAGGCGGTGCGGGATAGCGCGTGGCGGGTTTCTTCTCAATGGAATCCACCTTATAGCCAGCGTTGACGCACAATTCCAAGAACTTGCGGGTCTCTTCTTCCGTGTCGAAGCGATGGGGCAACTCAGCGGTGAGGTTGTACTCCTGTCCGTCTCTCATGAAAGTGAATTGTGCCGTGATGCGATAGGCGCTTGTCTGAACAAAGTTCTTGATCTCTTCCTCGCGTTCGACGATGAGGCGCACGGCCACCGACTGCACACGGCCTGCCGACAGCGAGGGCTTCACCTTCTTCCACAGCAGGGGCGACAACTCATAACCGACAAGGCGGTCGAGCACGCGGCGAGCCTGCTGGGCGGCCACGAGACCCATGTCGATGTCGCGCGGGTTCTCGATGGCATCGAGGATGGCTGTCTTGGTGATTTCGTGGAAGACGATACGCTTGGTGTCTTTCTTCTTCAGGTCGAGGGCCTCATAGAGATGCCATGAGATGGATTCTCCCTCGCGGTCCTCATCGGATGCCAGCCACACCGTGTCGGCGGCTTTCGAGAGTTTTCGCAACTCGGCCACCAAGGCTTTCTTGTCGTCCGAAATCTCGTATTCGGGTTCAAAATCCTTTTCGATATCGACACTTAAGGTATTCTTGTTCAAGTCGCGCACATGTCCATAACTCGACTTCACCGTGTATTCTTTGCCCAAAAACCCTTCGATGGTCTTGGCCTTGGCCGGTGACTCCACGATAACTAAATTCTTTGCCATAGTCTCATTTTTACGCTAAAGGGTACAGCTGCAACCCCAAAATTTTCGCGTGCAAAATTAGTGGAATAAAAGATGATAAAGCCAACTTTTTTGAAAATTTTTTATTATATCATTGGCTTTCAGTATTATAAATATGCTTCTGGCTTGTGGCCACTGGCTTCTGGCAATCCCTTCCCCAAGGCGTCATTGCGGACTCGATCCGCAATCTCCTAAAGCCAAGGGAATTCTGCCAGTAGCCAGTGGCCAAAAGCAATAAAAAACTATCTTTGCACCATGGAACAACTACTAGAATTAGCCAAACACGCCGCTCTCGAAGCCGGAAAGGCCATCATGGAAGTGTATGCACAGCCTTTCGAGGTCTATACCAAGGACGATGATTCGCCCGTCACCCAGGCCGACCTCCGCGCCAGCAATATCATCAAGGAAATCTTGAAACCCACGGGCTTGCCTTTTGTCAGCGAGGAAGACCTGCCTCCCGACCGTTCCCAATTTAAGCGGTATTGGCTCGTCGACCCATTGGATGGAACGGTGGAATTCGTGAACCGCAACGGCGAATTTACGGTGAATATCGCATTGATTGACGACAAACAACCTGTATTGGGTGTAATCTATGCGCCAGTGACCAATCAATTGTGGTACGCTGTAGGGACACACTGCGTGTGTCCGCCTGTAACCCAGCGAACGCACGCCGTGCGTCCCTACACGGTATTGGTCAGCCGTTCGCACCGCACGCCCGACGTAGATGCATATATTAATAAGGTATTGCGCCCCGCCCATCCTGACCTCGTCATCGACACCCAAGGCAGCAGCCTGAAGTTTGCCCGTCTGGCCGAAGGCAGTGCCGATGTCTATGTCTGTTACAGCAAGACCAAGGAATGGGACACCGCCGCTGCCGATGCCATCCTCCGAGCCGCTGGAGGCAAGATACTTCGCATCAGCGACGGACAACCATTGGAATACAGCAAAAAAGAATATCCTAACCCGCCGTTTGTGGCGTGGGCTAGGATATCCTAAAGTGAAAACCAATAAAGATTAGTTAGCCAACTGCCTTCCAATCTCCTCCATCAGCTCCTCCCCTTCCAGGTTGCGGGCGACAATCATGCCGTCCTTGATGAGGGCATTTTGAGGGATGAAAGCGATGGCATACAAGGCACCGGCAGCATTGCTCCAGCCTTGCAGGTCGGAGACATGAGTCCAGGTGAGGCCATCCTTCTCGATGGCGGCAAGCCATTTTTCCTTTTCCGTATCGAAGGAAACGCCGAGGACATCAAAGCCTTGGTCGTGGAACTTCTGATAGGCAGCCACCACATTGGGGTTCTCCTTGCGGCAGTCGGGGCACCACGAAGCCCAGAAGTCGACCAGCAGGAGTTTACCTTCGGCCAACTGCGACAGTGTCACAGGATTGCCATCAGCATCGTTTTGGGTGAAGTCGATGATGGGTTGACCCGCTTGCACGCGCTCTTGCTTCTCCACATATTCCTCTGCCAGCTTCAGATTGGCGGTACTGAGCGTGCTGTCGGCATGGTGGATGTTGTCGATCATCGTGCGCAACTCGCAAGGACCAAAGGCCCACTTGTAACGATAGAGCACATAATGCGCCACGGGATCGGTGGGGTTTTCCCACACATAGTCGAAACATTGCATCTTCAGGACCTCGTCCTTATCGGCTTGGGCCATCGTGCTGTCGGCCTCCAATTTCTCTTCAAGCTCGTTATAACTTTGAGTGAAGGCATTGAGTCGGTCTTGCGACTTTGAACCTTTAACCAAAATGGCATTAGGATTTTGCGCGTCGCCTTCAAGAGTCACGTCCACATTGTCAGTGAAGAACGGGAAAGGACGACGCCAGCCTTGCAGCATGATGCCATACATCTCGTTGTCTTCACATTTTGGAGTCTCAAACACGGCATCCCAATTGGCAATCACTGCCGAATCCAGCGTCTGCCCGTCTTTTTGCAGATAGACCAACTTGCCGTCGGCATTGGCGAGGTTTACGTTGACCTTGAAGGTCTCTGTCTTAGGGGTAGAAGTGCAGGCGAAGAGCCCGACACAAACCAAACCTAATAGAAAATACTTAGTTTTCATAAGTGTGTTGTTAATCAATTTTATATGGTACTATAACCTTTTCTTTAGTCGTCATGGCGGAGGCACATCCGCCATCTCCTGAAAAAGGAGAGGGGACCCCTTTTCTTCAGGAGATAGCGGGTCAAGCCCGCTATGACGACTAAGGCTGAAGGTCTTTTGTCCCTTTTTTATTTCAATAGTTCAGACAATTTAGCTTCCAAGTCCTCGCCTCTCAAGCCTTTCGCCACCATGGTGCCGGTCTGGTCATAGAGGAAATTGGCAGGAATATAATAAATCATATAGTCTTGGCTGGCTTTGTTTTCGCTGTCGCGCACCTGCGTCCAAGGCAGTTCGTCTTCCTCGACGGCTTTCAGCCAAGCGGCTTCGTCCTGATCAACACTGACGCTGAGGACATCGAAGCCAAGCTCATGGAATTTCTCGTATGCGGCTTTCACAACGGGGTTTTCATGACGGCAAGGACCGCACCACGAAGCCCAAAAGTCAACCATCGTGACCTTGTTTTTGGCAATGACCTCAGCAAGACTGACTTTCTCGCCGGCCTTGGTCGACAAGGTGAAGTCGATGAAAGGCTGACCGATCTCCAAGCGTTCTTGTGAGGCGATGTATTCATTGAGGTGGTCACGATAGATGGATTCTGTGGTGAAAGCACCCACCATTTCCTTCAGCTGATCGACAGGATAGTCCTGCTTCACGCCATCGAGGATGTAATGCGAAACGAAGCTCTCGGGGTGGGCCTTGATGTATTCATCTCGGAAATTGTCCTGCTGCTCCATCAATGCCGTGCCCACCTTATTCAGCGAGTCCATTGTTTTGGAATCATCCTCATTGTTAATGGCTTGTTGCATAAGGATATAGAGCTTCGTGATTTGCTCATCATACTGATCCACCTGCTTGTTATAGGCATCCAGCTCGGCTTGGGTTTCCGAAGCCATAATCTCGACGGCTTGTGGGTTGTCCATGTCACCCACAAACGCAACGTCCTTGTTGTCGGCAAAAAACGGCATCGCGCCTTTTCTGCCTTTCACCTTCAAGGCATAAAGAATCTGCGGGTCGTCGATGGGTGCTGTCAACACGGCTTGGTCGTTGTTGACGACAGCAGAGTCGATGGTAACAGGCTCGTTGTTGACAAACTTCTGCAAGTAAACGGTTTTAGCATTGGCATTGGCCAAGCTGACATTGACCTTAAAGCTATTGGCACTCTCGTTGCAGGCGGTCAAGCCAAACGCGAGTGCAAGCAGGAAAAACAAGTGTTTTTTCATTGTGATTCAGTTGTTTATGTTTATTCTCTTTTCTTTTCCGATTTGAAGATGAACATGATCATCATGATAAGGAAGATGGAAACGGGGACGCTGAGCAGGATGCGCAATAAGACCTGTCCGAAAAGCCTGAAGCTAAACGACTCAAGGAAAAACAACGCAAAATGGTGGATGAGCACCAAGAACAGCGTATAACGGAAGAACCAAAGTCCGCCCAACTGACCAATATTGGGCTCGGTGATGTTTTCGAATTTTTGGTTGCCCGAAATCAACTTGATGATGGACGGACGACTAAACGCCATCAAAGTGGTGGCGCCAGCGTGAAGACCTGGTGTTCCCGTAAACAAATCTACAGTCAGCCCTATGGCAAAACCCAAAACCAACAATTGCCATTTTGGAGTGCTAAAGGGCAACAGCATGACGAAAACCAAATAAATATAAGGATGCACATACCCTCCAAGGCGGATATGGTTGATGACCAGCACCTGCAGGAGCACGAGCACAACGAAACGGATGATTTGTAGCACGGTCTTGTTCATATCATTGGAGTCTGGCTTTGAGCGAATCGAGCTCGGGTTTGTGCAAATCTTTAATCACATAGACGTGCCTCAACGTGGCAAAGTCGGTTGCAAACCTGACCTTGGCCTTGTTCAAGGCGTCGACGGCGGTGGGATAGAACTCCTCCACCGTACCCACCATCAGGTCTTCAGGGAAGATATAGGAATGGGAACTGGTCAAGATGGTGTCACCCTTCTCCAAGAGGATGTGCGTGGGGATATCCTCCACCATGCCGTAGCGGTAGTTGTTGGTCTCCCACTTCAAGCTGGCCAACTCCTGGCTCTGCTTGATGCGCACGCCCACGACACACTTGCTGTGGAGCAAGCTCATGATGGAGGCATAATGGCGGCTCACGTCGGTGACCACGCCCACGATGCCATCAGTGGAGATGACGCTCATGTCGCGCTCAATGCCATCAAGCGAACCCTTGTTGATGATGATGTAGTTGTTGACCTGGTTGGTACTGTTGTTGACAACCTGGGCAGGGATATATTTAAATAAGGTGTCGCCTTTGGTGATGTCGTAGGTGCAGGTTGTAGTGTCGTAAACCACCGATAGCTGTTGGCGGAGCATGGCGTTCTCTTCGGCCAGTTGCTTGTTGGCATTGTTGAGACGGAAATAGTTACTCACCTCGCTGCTCCACTCATAGACCTTGCCCACGGCATCGTTGGTGGTGTTCACCAAGCGGTTGCGGTGAAAGCGTTGGCTGTTGGCGAGCAACAAGATGGAAATCACCTCGAGCAGGATGAACAAGATGACGAAGTGATATTTCAGAATGAAACGCCGAAGATTGTTCATTTCTTTAATTCGGAATGCGGAATGTGGAATGCAGAAATCGATGATTCGACGAAGTCAATGTCGTGATACAACACCATTCAGCATTCAGCATTCCGCATTCATCATTCAGCATTTATTTGATCAAGAAGGTGAATCTGTCGAAGTTCTTCAGGGCAATGCCAGTGCCACGGGCAACGGCGCGCAACGGGTCTTCGGCCACGTGGATGGGCAGCTTGGTCTTGGCGTTGAGACGTTTGTCGAGGCCGCGCAGCAAGGCGCCACCACCAGTGAGGTAGATACCCGTGCGGTAGATATCAGCCGACAGCTCGGGCGGGGTCTGCTCCAAGGCATTCAGCACAGCGGTCTCAATCTTCATGATGCTCTTGTCGAGGCAATGGGCGATCTCGGCATAATTGACGCGAATCTCCTTCGGGATACCCGTCAGCATGTCACGACCTTGCACGGCATAGTCATCAGGCGGATTGTCGAGTTGCGGGATGGCGGCACCCACTTCGATCTTGATGCGTTCGGCGGTGCGCTCACCCACGATGATGTTGTGCTGCTTGCGCATATACTCTTCGATGTCGGCGGTGAAGTCGTCACCAGCGATACGGATGGACTTGTTGTTGACGATACCACCCAAGGCGATGACGGCGATTTCGGAGGTACCGCCACCGATGTCGATAATCATGTTACCCGTCGGCTCAAGCACGTCGATGCCGATACCGATGGCGGCAGCCATAGGCTCGTGGATCAGACGCACTTCTTTTGCGCCAGCCTGCTCAGCGGAGTCCTTCACGGCGCGCTCCTCCACCTCAGTGATACCTGAAGGGATGCAGATAACCATCTTCAGGCTGGGCGGGAACAGGGTGTTCTTGAAATTGATCATCTTGATCATCTCGCGCATCATGTATTCTGCGGCTTGGAAGTCGGCGATGACGCCGTCGCGCAGCGGGCGGATGGTCTTGATGTTCTCGTGGGTCTTGCCGTGCATCATCATGGCGCGCTTGCCGACGGCGATGATTTTCTTCGTGTCGCGCTGCAGGGCCACGATGGAGGGCTCGTCAACGACTACCTTGTCGTTATATATGATGATCGTGTTGGCCGTACCAAGGTCAATAGCGATTTCTTTGTTGAGGAATGAAAATGCTCCCATTTTTTCAGTTGTTAGTTGTCAGTTGTTCAATTGTCAGTTAATTGTTCCTTTGTAGAGACGGTGCATGCACCGTCTGTACCACCATTCGTTAATGTCTAAAATGTCTAAATCCGGTAAACACCATACTGATGCCATGTTCGTTGCAGCAGTCGATGGATTCCTGGTCGCGGACGGAGCCGCCAGGTTGCACGATGGCGCTGATGCCGGCCTCGTGGGCCAGCTCAACGCAGTCCTTGAAGGGGAAGAAGGCATCGGAAGCCAAGACAGCACCTTTGAGGTCGAAGTCGAACGAACGGGCCTTCTCGATGGCTTGGCGCAGGGCATCGACGCGCGAGGTCTGCCCAATGCCCGAGGCAAAGAGTTGCTTGCCTTTGGCGAGGACGATGGCGTTGCTGCGGCTGTGCTTCACGATCTTGTTGGCAAAGACCATGTCTTCAACCTCGGCAGCCGTAGGTGCCTTCTCGGTGATGACCTTGAAGTCAGCGGCGCTCTCCGTGTGGAGGTCGCGATCCTGCACGAGGTAGCCGTGCAGGGCGGTCTTCACCGTCTGGGGTCTGTATTGGTCGGCTTTCAGGCGCAACACGACGCGATTCTTCTTCGAGAAGAGCAGGTCGAGCACGCCGTCTTCATACTTGGGTGCCACGATGACTTCGATGAAGAGCTTGTTGATCTCCTCGGCAGCTTCGAGGTCGATGGGACGGTTACACACCAGCACGCCGCCGAAGGCCGACACTGGGTCGCCAGCCAATGCGTCGACGTATGCCTCCTTGACGGTCGGGCGACAGGCCAAACCGCAGGGGTTGTTGTGCTTGAGGATAGCGAAAGTGGGCTCGTCAAACTCACGGATGAGGTTGAGACCCGCATCGAGGTCAAGCAAGTTGTTGTACGACAACTCTTTGCCGTGCAGTTTCTCGAACATGGCATCCAAGTCGCCATAGAAGGTGCCTTTCTGGTGCGGGTTCTCGCCGTAACGCAAAGTGGTGCCTTCTTCTTCGGTGATACGCAGCGGCTTGTTGTCGTCATCTTTCACAAACCAATTCATGATGGCGCTGTCGTAGTGCGAGCTCACGCCAAAGGCGTAGGCGGCAAAACGACGGCGGTCGTCGATGGAGGTCTCACCTTGCTGGTCTTTGAGCAGCTGGATAAGTTCTCCATAGTATTTCTGAGAGGGCACGATGAGCACGTCGTTGAAGTTCTTTGCACCTGCGCGAATGAGCGAGATGCCTCCGATGTCGATCTTCTCGATAATGGCGGCGGCGTCTGCAGTCTTCGCCACAGTCTCCTCAAAAGGATAGAGGTCGACGATAACGAGGTCGAACGGCGGGATGTCATATTCATGCATCTCCTTCTGGTCTGATTCAAGCTGGGTGCGGCCCAGGATGCCACCAAATACCTTGGGGTGCAAAGTCTTCACGCGACCGCCCAAGATTGACGGATAGCCTGTGAGCGACTCGACGGTCTTCACTGAAGGGTCGAGCGGCTTGATGAAATCGTACGTGCCTCCCGTGGAGTATATCTGTACGCCATTTTGCTTCAACAAGTCGACGATGGTGTCGATGCCCGTTTTATAAAATACTGATATTAAAGCAGTTTTAATCTTTTTCAAGGGTAGAAAGTTTAGGTGATTTTAAACTGCAAGAATATCAAAAATATGCACACCGCGCAAGAGCCAAAAGCATTTTTTTTGAACATATTTTTCAACAATTCCCGACCTTTTGAAAAACGAAATGTTATGTAGAATAGAACAAAAAGGCAAAAAAATAATCTGCTGAAAATGAATATTATAAAAGAAAAGTTGAGTATAAACTACAAATTCCCGTTTTCCGTATTGTTTTTCTTATTATTTTTACCGATTCAAAACTACTTGGATGGAAACAAAGTGGATTTTACATGAATCGGTTGACAACCAGCAGGTTGCCGAGATTGTCAAGGTGCTCAATATCGACGAGAACCTTGCCACTTTGCTTGTCCAACGCGGAATTACCAACTACGAAGAGGCCAAAACTTTCTTCCGTCCCTCCCTCTCCCAACTCCATGATCCCTTCCTTATGAAGGATATGGACAAGGCGGTAGAAAGAGTGATTAGCGCCATTAACAACGGTGAGAAAGTGCTGATCTACGGCGACTACGACGTGGATGGCACCACAGCCGTAGCGGTGGTCTACACCTACTTAAAGCCCTTCTTCAAGAAGAAAAAGATCGAGTTCTACATCCCCGACCGCTACGAGGAAGGCTATGGCATCTCCTACAAAGGTATCGACTATGCGGCTGACAACGGCTTCAAGTTGGTCATCGCCCTCGACTGCGGCATCAAGGCCGTGGAGCGCATCGAATACGCCAACGCCAAAGGTGTCGACTTCATCATCTGCGACCACCACCGTGCCGGCGACGTCATCCCCAACGCTGTGGCCGTGCTCGATGCCAAACGCCCCGACTGCAACTATCCTTACGACGAGCTCTCAGGCTGCGGCGTAGGTTTTAAGTTGGTCACCGCCTTATCAATGAAAGGTCTGGGCACCATAGAGCAAGTGTATGAACTGCTCGACTTCCTGGCCGTGAGCATCGCAGCCGACATCGTGCCCATCACTGGCGAGAACCGTGTGCTGGCCTACTTTGGCTTGAAACAACTCAACAAGAAACCCCGTCCGGGCATCGAGGCCATCCTTCAACACGCCAACATCTACCGTCGCGACGAAGACCAACTCGACGAAGACGAAAACGTGCTCACCAGAGAGCTGACCATCAGCGACTTGGTCTTCCTCATCGGACCGCGCATCAACGCCGCGGGGCGCATCGCCAAGGCCTCCGACTCGGTGCGCCTGCTCATCGCCGACAAGAAGGAACACGCCGAGAAACTGGCAGCCTCCATCAACGACCTCAATGACGAACGCCGCGAATTCGACAACCGCATCACCGAGGAAGCCCTCGGCATGATCGACGCCGATCAAGAACTAAAAGACGCCAAGAGCACCGTGGTCTTCAACGAACGTTGGCACCGTGGCGTCATCGGCATCGTGGCTTCACGTCTTACCGATTACTATTACCGTCCCACCATCGTCCTAACCCGTGCCAACGGCCTGGTCACTGGCTCGGCACGCTCCATCAAGAGCTTCGACATCTACGACGCCATCGACCACTGCTCCGACCTGCTCGAACACTTCGGTGGCCACAAATATGCCGCAGGCTTGTCGATGAAGCCCGAAAACCTGCCCGAGTTCCGCCGCCGTTTCGAGGCTTACGTCAGCGAACATCTTATCGATGAAGACTTTGTGCCTGAGCTCGAGGTCGACCTGAAGATCAAATTCGGCGACATCACACCCAAGTTCATGCGCATCCTCAACCAGTTTGCGCCCTTCGGCCCCGGTAACATGGCGCCCGTGTTTTGGACCGACAACGTCATTGATGCAGGCGGCTCACGTCCCGTGGGCGGCCACCGTCACCTGAAACTCAACGTGTCGCAAGTAGGTGACGCCGAACAAGGCGTGGCACCCTTCTCGGGCATCGCCTTCCAAAAGGGCGACCTCTTCGACCGCATCCACAGCGGCGAGCCTTTCAGCATCTGCTATCATCTGGAATACAACACCTGGCAGGGCAAGACCAACCTACAGCTTAATGTGAAGGACATTAAGTTCGGCAACGAATTGTAATTTAATAATCAGCGTTTTACCACCTTTTCGTAGGCCGTCGTTCCGTCGGCCATTTGTATTTTTATTAGGTACACCCCAGAGGACCATCCATTCAAATCCAAGTCAAAAGTGGAATTTGAAGGCGATGATTCCAGCAAAGTGTTACCCATCAGGTCCAGAATTTGACAATGAATAGCGTTCTCCTCCAAAGTAATGTGTATCATTCCCGAAGTAGGATTGGGATAGAGGTGTGTCAGAACCTGAGACTCTTCTTCAATGCCCGTTAAATCATAGCTGATTGTCCAATTCTCAGCCAAACTATTGTCGCTGTCCAAATCCTTGAGTTGGAGGAAAGGCCCATTGCCGTCGGCTTCCGTGGGCCAAGGCTCGCTATCGTAGTAATGCACCTGGTCGATGACGTTACCCCAAGCGTCGGCCAGCACTAGGTTTTCCGACTTGTTGTCAAGCTTCCTCATGTACTGTCCAAAAGGCGTTACGTGATAGTATTCGCTAAACAACAAAGAATCGGAACAAATCACAACGGCTTGTCGACCAGCAAGATGCGCACCATCGGGAAATTGGTAAGTGAGACCCAACTCGCGGAAATAGATGCCCGTCAAGTCCACCTCTGCATCGCCGTTATTGGTGATTTCGATGAACTCGAGGTGGTCGCCGTCGATGCTCCACCAGTCTTGGGGATGATAATGGATTTTAGAAATGACCAAGGGCGGCAGGTCGACATCGGAACAGCCTTGGGAGGAGCCGATATGGCTGTTCAGCCAGTTGATGCGCTGCTGCAGCCAGTTCTTCATGTTGTTCACATACTGTGCATGCTGCGACATCTGGTTCCAACGTTGGTTGTCGCGACCGATGGCCTCGGCGATGACAGCGTCAATCTCATCGATACGGTTGCAGATGCGGTCGTAATCCAAGGGCATGCCTTCCTCCGTCAACTCAAACCAGCGTTTGGCATAATAGCAGCGAAACTCATCCGTGTCGAACAGGTCTTTCCAAAAACGTGGTCCCGTGTTGTCTTGGTTATCGAATTGCCACACATCGTAACCACTGCGGTTGCCAAAGGCATCATAGCCGAAGGCAAGGTTATAGTCCCAGATGGGACCGGCGCGGAGCTTGCCGCAACGGTCCTTATGGAAGAAGGTGCTGAGGTGATACACGTCGACATTGGAAGTGAACTCGGACATGATCATGAAATCGACGAAAGAAGGGATGTCGATGACCGATGGGATACCTGTTGTGATGTCGGTATTATAGCTGTGAGCTACAGACTCAAGGTCGAGGAACACGCCATGGATATAGTCGTTTTGTGTGTTGGTGATGTTTTCGTGTTTGGGGTAATGGTGGATAAACTCCGTATATACAGGACCCCACCAACTGAAAAGATAAGTCTGCATGCTCCAAGCCAAGGGGTCGTTATCGGAACGGTTGGCCTGCACGATGTAGCCACCGGTCACTTCGGGCGGTTGGTTACAGGTCTCGTCCATCTTCTCAATGTTGACACGGTTTTTATCCACCTTGATTTTCTCCATGAAGACATAGAGGCCACGATAATTGCCGTTGAGGACCACCTCGCAATACTGGCTTCGCGAGGCATATTGGCCGATTTGATTCGACAGCTCGTAGGCCAACACGTCGCGCATCCCGGTTTGGTCGTACGCCAAAGGGTTGAGAATCCAGTCGTTTTCGGCAGGCATCCCAAAGAGGCTGACATTGTTGTTGGAGACATTGTCGTCTTGGAGTGTCGTCAGGCCGTAAGGCTTCTTGTCCGAAACCATCTGCGAGGAGTAGCCACGTCGCTCAATGCCGATGCGCCCGTCGTAGTTGAGAAATTCGGGGTTGTCGATGTCGCTCATGTAGTTGCGTGAACCATCCTGATGCCAAATGATTTTCATCGTGGCCGGGATTTTTGGCTCTTCAGGAATGCTGGCACCGCCATCCGTCTCAATGACCACGATAGGCAAGTTGCTGTCGGTGAAGGTCTGGGCAGTGACCGCCATTGACAGAAAAACAAATATTATGGCTATAAGGCTATTCTTCATGATTAGTTCAAGATAGTTTTTGTTGTTTTGACCCTGACCGCTGACCCTGACCAAGACCTTGACAAATCACCAAAGTGAGATTGGTCATGGTCATGGTCAATGGTCATGGTCTCTAAGTTTTGTGTTAGAAGTTTAATTTACCATGCTCATCATCTTATAGTTATTTCCAGAACTGCCACCATCGCTTCTGTCGGCCCTCTACCACTCTTGCATAGCGGTTACGCGACTTCCGCATCTTCGAAAAATGGGTTATCGTTCCCGCCGAGGGGCCCTTCAGGGTCGTGACGTGCGACGCGGAGGCGATAAAGCCATTTTCGTCAGTGTCGTCGATGCCGCCATACTTGTTCTTCTTCGAGGCGAAGATGAAAATGTTGTCGATATACCAACTGTTGACGTATGCCCCGTGGCCCGTGAAATACAGGCAGAACTGCGGCTCCTTGGTTGCCCATTCTTCCATGTCGAAGGTAAGCAGATACTGGCTCTGAGCGATGCTTCCCACGATGGTGTCCTCCCAGATGCTCTCCCAATCCTCACCGTTTTGCGAGATGCCGATGCCAATGCGGGCATCGATCTTGCCTTGTGTGGCTTCGAGGGCATGGTTGAACTGGAAGTTGATGAAATCGTATTTGTTCAGATCCACGATAGGCGTCACGAGACGGGTGGTACCTTCGAAGTTGAAGTCGGGATACATCTGCATCTCGTGAGACTTGCCACCCGCGAAAGTGGTGTTGGAGACATACCACACCACCCAGTCGTCGCCCTTTGCATCCCAGCCCTCTTCGAGCCAAGGGGTGTAGAAACCCTCACACAGCATCACGTCGCCCTGCTGGGCGAATGCCGCCATGGAGAAGAGCCATACGATAAAGGTGAGTAGACGTCTTTTCATCCAACCTCCTGATTTAATTCCTAATTGGCGACAAAGGTATTAAAAAAACAAAAGGGTTGCTGTTTTTTATTATTTTTGCTGCATAAACGGACAAACACTATGGCAAAAGAGAAAACCGCCTTTTTCTGCAAGGAATGTGGCAATGAGTCGCCGAAATGGTTCGGGAAATGTCCCGCCTGCGGCGCATGGAACACCTGCGTGGAAGAGACCGTCGTCACGGGAAAAGACAGCAAATCGGTGAAGAAAAGCGTCGGACTGGAGATGGACAAAGGCTTGCCCACACCTATCAATGAGATCGGCAATGCCAAGGAACAACGCATCATCCTGCCCTACGAGGAGCTCAACCGCGTACTCGGCGGTGGCTTGGTGCTTGGTTCCCTGACCCTCGTGGGCGGCGAACCTGGCATCGGCAAGTCGACCTTGCTCTTGCAAACGGCCTTGCAACTGGCGGGCAGAAAGATACTATATATCTCCGGCGAGGAAAGCCAAACCCAAATCAAGATGCGGGCCGAGCGCATCGGTATCCACAATACCGACTGCCTCATCCTCACCGAGACCAACACGCAAGAGATCTTGAAGCACTTCAAGAACGTACAGCCCGACATTGTAATCGTCGACTCCATACAGACGCTGGAATCGCCTTACGTGGACGCCACGGCGGGTAGCCTCTCGCAAATCCGTGAGACTGCCGCCGAGATGAACAAAATCGCCAAGGCATATCAGGTGCCGGTGTTCCTCATCGGCCATATCACCAAGGACGGCAGCATCGCCGGACCGAAGATTTTGGAGCATATCGTCGACACAGTGTTGCAGTTTGAGGGCGACCGCCACTATGGTTTCCGCATCCTACGCACCATCAAGAACCGCTTCGGCTCAGCCTCGGAGTTGGGCATCTTCGAGATGAACGCCACCGGCCTCCGCGAGGTGACCAACCCCAGCGAAATCCTGCTCTCGCAACGCGACGAGGAAGTGAGCGGCATCGCCATCGCCGCCACCATGGAAGGCCAACGCCCCATGCTCATCGAGACGCAAGCCTTGGTGAGCAGCGCAGCATACGGCACGCCCCAGCGATCCGCCACAGGCTTTGACATCCGAAGGATGAATATGCTCTTGGCTGTGTTGGAGAAACGTGCTGGATTCCGACTCTCGGTTAAAGACGTGTTCCTGAACATCGCCGGTGGTCTCCACGTGGATGACCCTGCCATCGATTTGGCCGTCATCGCCGCAGTGCTTTCCTCGAATGCCGACATTCCCATCCCTTCGCGTTATGCCTTTGCCGCTGAAGTAGGACTCTCAGGCGAAATCCGCGCTGTCACTCGTATTGAAGCCCGCATCGCCGAAGCCGACAAACTGGGCTTTGAGAAGATTTTTGTCTCAAAATATAACGCCAAAGGCTTGGATACCAAGCGGTTTAAGATTCAGATTGTGCCTGTGACTTCGGTGTATGAGTTGGGGGCGGAGTTGTTTGGATAAGGGAAGCAAACGCTCTGCGTTCGACGGAGTCAAATCTTACGAAAACCTATAGCAAAGAAAAAACGCCCGCCACGAAACCATTGGCAGGCGTTTCATTTTTGCATTTCTTTACACCGTTAGTAGAACGGGAAGAAGAAGAAATAGGCGGCCACCCATTCGCGTGGGATGCCTGGAGCCTTGCCCGAGTATGATCCAGAGCTGTTGCGCACTGTGCCGTCGCTCTCCACTTTACCAATGCTGGCGCCACTGCTGTTGCGCACCGTACCATCACTGTCAAGCCTGCCGATGCTCGAGCCCGAACTATTGCGGAAGGTACCGTCCCTATCGATCTTGCCAATGCTGGAACCGCTACTATTGCGGATGGTGCCGTCGCTGTCGAACCTGCCGACGCTGGAGCCACTGCTGTTGCGGATGGTGCCGTTGCTCTCAATCTTTCCGCAACTCGAACCGCTGCTGTTGTAGACGGTCTGCGCCATTGCACCCGATGCCATCACGAGGCTGGCAGCCAGAATTAAAACGCGTAATATTTTCATGGTTATATGAGTTTAAAGGTGAAGCTAATCGAAGAAAAAGAAGAAGTAGGCCGCCACCCATTCTCGTGGAACGTTCTGCACTCTGCCGATGCTGGAACCTGAGCCGTTGCGCACCGTGCCGTCGCTTTCGACCTTGCCGATGCTAGAGCCAGAGGCGTTGCGTACCGTACCGTCGCTGTCGAGCTTACCGATTCGGGAACCGCTTTTGTTCCAGAAGGTACCATCGCGGTCAATCTTTCCCATGCTGGAACCGCTCTTGTCGTACACGGTGCCGTCGCTGTAGATCCTGCCGATGCTGGAACCGCCTTTGCTGTACACGGTACCGTCAGAGCTGATTGAACCGCAGCTCGACCCGCTGCTGTTATAGACCGTCTGCGCCATTGCGCCCGATGCCATCATGATGGCTATGGCCATGATTAAAATTCTTAATGCTTTCATCTTTCTAATTGTTTAATGGTTTGACTTTCTGGCAACAAAAGTAGCAAAAATTGTTCCAAACGGCAATGGACTCGACTCTATTCACAAACTATTTCTATTTTTGCATCGAAAATCAAAACGACAACGTCAAACCAAAAAACGACACAACATGAAAGAGTTGAAATGCCCAAATTGTGGGAACGTATTCCAAGTAGATGAGGCCGATTATGCTTTTATCGTTAACCAAGTCAGAACTACCGAGTTTGATGCCGAAATCGAAAAACGCATTGAAGACTTTTACCGCCAACAGAAAGCCGAAGAACTGGCTCGTGCCGCCACGAAAGAACAGGTTCATCAGAGCGAGCTCTCCAAAAAAGACCAGACTATCAGTGAAAAAGACGGAGAGATTGCAAGACTGAAAGATCAACTCTCCGCCATGATTGATCGTCAAAAGCTGGCTGTGGAAACTGCTGTGTCAGATAAAGACAGGCAGATTGCTGATTTAAAGGCAACTATCGGTCAAGATGCCCAAGCATTGCAGATAGCTGTGCTAAAGGAACGCCAGCAGGCTAGTGAGGCCGCTCAAGCTAAAGACAAAGAAATAGCCGAACTTCGTTCACAGGCTAAGCTAGCCGCGTCAGAGGCCGAGCTTCGCGAAAAAAGCCTGCAGAATGAATATGAGAACAAGCTACAGGCAGTTAAAACTGAAGCTGATACTCGTCTACGTTTGGCAAATGAAGAAGTGGAACGTCTCAAGGACTTTAAGGCACGCTTGTCCACCAAAATGGTCGGCGAGAGTCTTGAAACCCATTGTAGTACCATCTTCAACGCTGAGATGCGCCCATTGTTCCCAAATGCTTATTTCGAAAAGGACAATGACGCCTCTGAAGGCAGCAAAGGCGACTTTATTTTCCGTGACAAGGAGGATGGTATTGAATATATTTCCATCATGTTCGAGATGAAGAATGAGATGGATGAAACAGCAACCAAGCATAAGAACGAGGATTTCTTCAAGAAGCTCGATGCAGACCGCACTGCTAAAGGTTGCGAATATGCAGTGTTGGTGTCATTGTTGGAGCCCGAAAGCGAACTTTATAATGGGGGTATCGTAGACGTGTCTTACCGCTATCCAAAAATGTATGTCATCCGTCCACAGTTTTTCAAGGCAATGATTACGCTGCTGGTGAATGCCGCAAAGAAAAGTCTGGAATATCAAAAGCAGCTTATCTTGGTCCAAAGCAGAGAGGTGGATGTCACCAACTTTGAAAACAAAATCAATGAGTTCCGTAACAAGTTTGGAGACCATTATACAAGAGCCGCTGGAAAGTTTGAAGATGCTATCAAAAAAATTGATGATACCATCAAGAAACTCCAGGACATCAAAAAGAGTTTTGAACAGTCTGAAAACTATCTACGTCTTGCCAATCAGGACACTGAGGATTTGACAATCCGAAAGCTTACTTACAAAAACCCTACAATGAAGGACCTTTTTGACAAGGCTCGAAAGCACGACAGCTTGACGCCTGAAGATGAGGCTTGATATGTAAAGAATTTCTTCCTGTTAATTTCATTCCCCAAGTTTTGCCTATCTTTGCAAAAAATCAAGAATGGACTCGGAAAAGATCATATTGGGCATCGACCCCGGAACGATGGTGATGGGTTATGGCGTTATACGCGAGCAAGGCAAGCAGATGGAACTCATCACAATGGGTGTCATCAACCTAAAGAAACTTGAAAACCAAGCGCTTAAGCTGAAGAAGATCTTTGAGCGCGTATTGGAAATCATCAACGAATACCATCCTGATGAGTTGGCTATTGAGGCACCGTTCTTTGGAAAGAATGTGCAGTCGATGCTGAAGCTAGGACGCGCCCAAGGTGTAGCTATGGCCGCCGCGCTCTATCGCGACATCCCCATCTTCGAGTACTCGCCCAAGACCATCAAGCAGAACATCACAGGCAACGGAAATGCCTCAAAGGAGCAGGTGGCCAAGATGGTGCATTTCATCCTCAAGACCGACGAAGACCCAAAATTCTTCGATGCCACTGATGCCGTGGCGGCGGCAGTGTGCCACTCCATCTCAAAGGGTAAAGATGTGAATTATACCAAGCACACCACAGAGAAAGCCAAGGCGCACCGCAAGCCCGACTGGAGCAAGTTTATTGCTGAAAATCCCGATAGGATAAAGAAATGATAATCCAAAAAATTGCCTTTCTATAGATTCCAAGCCAACGCACTTATCCAGCGCAGGAATGACATAGAAAGGCGATTTCTATTAAAGTTCTGACGACAGATGATATTTACCACTGCCGTAAGTTTTCACTTCGTAGCCGTTTGCCGTAGGCAGACAGACCTCGGCCGTAGTGTTGGCCGGAATGACGATGTCCCATTCAAAATGATTGCCCTCACGCTTCCAATGGCTTTCGATGCGACCCGAAACAGAATTATATGAGCAGTTCACAAAGTCCAATCCTTCAATAGGATAAGGCTTGAGTTGGATTTTGCTATAACCAGGTTCCAAGGCACGAATGCCGCCTAGGTATTCGTATTTCCAAAGGATGAGGTCGCCAAGGAGCATGACATGGTTGCCCGAGTTCATGGCAGGATCGGCAGTATTGCCATTCCAAAGTTCCCAGATGGTGGTGGCACCATTACGATACATATAGCCCCAACTTGGATAGGTGTCGTTGGAGGCAATCTTGAGCGCGAGGTCGCCGTGACCGTATTCCGTCAGGCAACGCATCAGCTGCTGGATGCCGATGACGCCCGTCGACACATGGCCGCCACATTCGTTCATGGTCTTGTCCACGATGCTATTCATCACCTTGTCTTCCAAGCCCTTGGGCACCATTCCAAACCACAACGGCAAGATGTTGGCCGTGACCGTATTGTTGGCGTAGACGCCCGTCACGCGGTTGAAGTACTTGTCGTTAAAGGCGATGGTGGAAGTGGTGATTTCTTTTTGGAAAAAGGTCGCATCTTCGTCGAAACCTAAAATCTCGGCGAACTTGGCCATCTTGCCACAGAGGTAGCAGTAGAACGGCGTGGAGATGACCGTCGCATCGGTGATGCGGGTCGCGTCGTTGGAGTGGATGAGCTCGAGCGACTCGGGGGGCATGCACCAGTCGCCGTAGGTGTCGCGGGGCATGAGGCCTGCCCGCATGTAGTCATTCTTCATGTGCAGCATCCATTTCTTCCAAGCCGCATAGTGTTGGCGGATGGGCTCCACATCGCCGAAACGGGTGTAGAGCATATCCGTAACGGTGACCATAGCGCCTGGCCAGGTCATGTTGTCGGTATAGCCGCGCCAATAGGGCGGGATGACATTGGCCAAGGAGCCGTTCTCCTGTTGGCTGTCGTCGCCATCAGTGATCCACTTGGCATAGAGCTGATGGTTATCAAAGATATACGACTCGCCGTAATTACCTGTAGTGCGGTCGCCCGTCCAACCTAAGCGTTCATCGCGTTGCGGGCAGTCGGTGGGCATCGAGCGGTAGTTACTGCGAATGCCCCAATAGGCATTGTGATACACCGCATTTATGATTTCGTTGGAGGTCTCAAACGAACCCGTGACAGGCATCTCATCATAGATGACCCAGCCTTCGAAGTCGTTCAAATTGGGCGCCTCGCACAGGCCAGAGATTTCAACATAACGGAAACCGTGATAAATAAACATTGGATGCCATGAAATAGGTAGAGACGTTGCACGCAACGTCTGTACAGCGCAAATATAGTGGTCTGTATTTTCGGAGCTACGTAAGTTGGCAGTATAAAGTAAGCTATCGGGAGTCAACAATTCGGCGAAGCGCAAGGTGATAGTATCGCCGGGTTGTTGTCCGCGAGTCTTTATATCGATGAAGCCAACCATGTTTTGACCCATGTCGAGGTACCATTTGTCGCCTTTTTGGAACAGACTGACGGGGTTCAGTTTCTCCATCACGGTGATGTTGGGATTGGGCTGAGGACTGAGTTGGCCTTCTGGAGCATCAACAAGTTCGGCTTGAAGCCATTCGGAATCATCGTAGTCGGCTTGGTTCCAGTTGCCAAGGTCGAAGTTTCCGTCGTAGGTCTCGCCATCCCATTCGTTGGCGGTGCGGATGGGGCCACGGTTGGTGATTCTCCATGTCTCATCGCTGATGATGGTCTCCTTTTGGCCATCCTTATAGGTCACTTCAAGTTGCAGCAGCAGTCGTGGTGTGCCGAAACCGAACACGTGTTCTGTGCCATCCCAATTGGGATTGGCGGCGTTGTAGCGGATCGAAGTATAGCGTCCGCCTTCAAGGATGATGCCCACGGCGTTGTCGCCTTGCTGGAGCATCTTGGTCACGTCGTAGGTGTTGAAATACACGCGCTTCGAGTACCAGGAAAGCGTAGGTTTCAGCAATTCCTCGGGAGCGATTTCCCGTCCATTGAGGTAGGCACTATAAACGCCCATGCCGCTGACATAGAGCCTCGCCTCGCTGACCTCGCTTTTGAGGGCAAAGTCCTTGCGGAGATAACGCGCTGCCAAACGGGTTTTCCCTACCAGCACATCATCCTCAAACTCATGGCCAATCCATTTGGCTTGCCAGTCCTCTTGGTTCAACAGACTGATTTCAAAAGACTTGACTTCGCTTGCAAGTTTGGCTTTCTTTCCACCTTTGGCCGTCACCGTCGTGATGACTTTCCAATAGGCTTTGTCGCGGCTTTTCAGTTCCTTGCCGGCATAAGGGATGTAAAGCATCTGGTTGGAAGGAACCACGCCCGAATCCCATAAGTCGCCGATGCCTTTTTGGGCGTTTTCGGAGGTTGTGGCCACGATAATGCGGTAGTTTTGTTGAATTACCTCACTTTCCGTGGTTGATTTTTCTTCATCACTTCGGCGGTTGGTCCCATAATTCCAGCTGAAACGCGGCTGCGCCGTGGCCAACGCCTGCTCGTGGAATTGCTGTTCCACATTGGGGTTGACGATGTTGACATTCACGTCGTTGTTGCAACTATACAATAAGATAGCAGTTGCTACGAAAGCAACCCATAGGTATTTCTGCAATTTCATATATTTTGCTGACTTTAATGCGTCAAAATCTCCAGTCCGGTCTCGGTCATCAAGAAGGTGTGCTCCCATTGGGCTGAGGGCAGTTCGTCTTCGGTGATGACAGTCCAGCCATCGGCCTTGTCGATGAAGACCTTCCATGTACCCATGTTGATCATCGGCTCAATGGTGAACACCATGCCAGGGACGAGCAACATGCCCGTGCCTTTTTTGCCATAATGCAACACTTCGGGGTCGTCGTGGAACTTGACGCCTACGCCATGACCGCATAGGTCGCGCACTACGCTGAAGCCGTTCTTATGGGCGTGTAGCTGGATGGCGTTGCCGATGTCGCCAACGAAACCGAAGGGCTTGGCGGCTTCCATGCCCACATAGAGGCACTCCTTGGCCACATCCACCAATTTCTGCTTGCGAGCCGTGGTCTGTCCGATGACATACATGCGCGAGGCGTCGGCATAATAGCCATTTAATATCGTGGTGCAGTCCACGTTGACGATGTCACCTTCCTTGAGGATTTCCTTGGCCGAGGGGATGCCGTGACAGACCACCTCGTTGATGGAGACGCAAACGCTCTTGGGATAGCCTTCGTAGCCCAAGGTGGCCGGGATGGCACCGTGTTCGATGGTGTAGTTATGCACCAGGTCGTTAATCTCCAAAGTGCTCATACCCGCGTGGATCTTCTCGCCCACGAGGTCGAGGATGGCCGTGTTAATGACGCCACTCTTCCTGATGCCTTCAATCTCTTCGGGGGTGCGGATGAGGCTGCGCCTGGGCACCATCGCACCCTTGGCCTCCATAGCCATCACTTTCTTATCCAATGCTGTCGGTTCCTGTCCGGCCGGCACACGCCATACTTTACGCCTGGTAAACATATCGTTCTTATTTTGGCCGCAAAATTAGTGATTTTTTGAATACGGCCCTTCGACAAGCTCAGGGACCTTAGCAATAATGTTAGAATAAGGGTGTCTGAGCCCGTCGAAGACCCCGACTATTTCGCTATCACTATTCCTAACTCCTTATTAATCTGCTTGCGGATGTCATCAAGGTCTTTTTTCTGCTTAAGTAGGATGATCTGGTCGGCGGCATCAGTGGTGTTTTTCAACTCCTCTTCGACTGCTTTGCGACGTTCTTCGATGATAAGGTCCTTGTAACGGTAAAGCGAAGATAATACAGTGTTTCTCAAATTGTTCTCTTCCTGTTTAACAAAAATGCTGTATTTATCCCATTGGTCAAGTTTGTATGGTGAAAACAGCAGGTCAGCGGCCAATTGGGCGATGGTTTCATCCTCGTTCGAAGTGAAAACCTGATCATCAGGGATGTATCCCTCGTCAAGGGCTTTGTCAAAGATGTCAAAAATCTTTTTATTGACGACATTGATGAACACAAACCCGTCCATCTTCAAATCATCAATAATCAGTTGAGCCACAGAGAATTGCTCATACACCTTTTCGCCCTGCTCGTCCAACCGTTCATCGACAATCATCTCCTTACCAAACATGAGCAGCAGCCTCACCAGTTCTCGTTCCTGATAATAACCCGCTGGGAGTTGGTCCTCAACGGTTTCCTCCTGTTTGGGCGTGGTGGTGTCGGGCTCAGGAACCACATTGTCCTCAATACCCAGGTTTTTCTTCAACTTGGCCCTGAGAATCTTGTTGAGCTCGTTGGTGAGCGTCTGCTCAGGCATGTCCAAGAGGCGGCTGCATTCCTTCACGTAAGTGATGCGGAAGATGCTATCGGGGATGACGGAGATGGTCTCCACGATGTCGCGAATGACTTGTCCGCGTTTGATAGGATCATTTTCGGCGTCTTTTAGCAGCAACTCCGTCTTGAAACGGATGAAGTCCTTAGCATTTTCTTTCAAATAGTTGCTGACATACTCCACCGAAAAATCCTTGCCAAAGGTGTCGGGGTCATGTTCGGGAGGCAGAACCACCACACGGACGTTCATGCCCTCCGAGAGGATCATGTCGGTGCCACGCAGCGCGGCATGGATGCCCGCTGCATCGCCGTCGTAAAGCATGGTGATGTTCTTTGTGTAACGCTTCACGAGGCGAATCTGCTCCATCGTCAATGAGGTACCGCTACTGGCTACCACGTTCTCGATGCCGATCTGGTGCATACGTAACACGTCGAAATAACCTTCCACAAGGATGCACTCGTCCTGACGGGCGATGGCATTCTTGGCGAAATAGATGCCATAAAGCGTCTGTTTTTTGTCGTAGATCTCCGACTCGGGCGAGTTCTGGTATTTTGGGCTTTTCTTGTCGTTGACGAGGATACGACCACCAAAACCGATAACGCGCCCCGTCAAGCTATGAATAGGAAACATCACGCGGCCATGGTAGCGGTCATAAAGGCCGTTATTGCCTTTGATAGACAGGCCAATTTGTTCCAACAACTCTTCAGAATAGCCGTTTTTCTTGGCATGTTCTGTGAAGGCATCCCATTTGGCAGGATTGTAGCCGAGATGGAATTTCTGGATGATGGGATCGAAATAGCCGCGCTCACGGAAATACTCAAGGCCTATGGTCTTGCCCTCATCGGTGTTCCACAGCGTATCAACGAAATACTTGTCGGCAAACTCGTTGATGTTGAACATCTTCTCGCGGATGCTCTGCTGCATGATCTCTTCAGGGGTCTGCTGCTTCTCTTCGATTTTGATGTTGTACTTCTTCGCCAAGTAACGCAGCGCTTCGGGATAGGTGAAATGCTCGTGTTCCATGAGGAACTTGGCCGAGTCGCCCGCCTTGCCGCAGCCGAAGCATTTGAAGATGTTGCGCGCTGGATTGACGCTAAACGATGGCGTCTTCTCATTGTGGAAGGGACAATTGCCCCACAGGTTCGAACCACGCTTCTTCAGCGTGACGAACTCGCCTACAACCTCCTCAATGTGAGCGGCTTGCAGGATTTGTTCCACTGTCTCTCTTGGAATGGCCATCGTTGTGTTTTGTTTTGCAAAACTACGAAAAAAAACGGAAAAACAGTTAATAGTTTGTCAACTAGAACAGAAAAGTTGTATATTTGCATCAAGTTGAAGAGGAGTGCTTAAACAGGACTTCAGCATCCTGACAACTCGAAACCGAAATAATCAAAACAATTTAGAAGTCCTCACAAAACAAATAAAACCATGAAACGGATTCAAATCGGACTGCTTATTATGTTCTCATTGTTGTTGGCTGTTCCGGCCAGCGCCCAAAATGATAATCAAGGGCCAGCGCGTCACGATCTCCTAGCGCTGACACCCTCCAGCAGAGACAGCCAGACTGGAGAGCTCCTTGACTTAACCGCGTGGTCCCTCCTCCAATATAATCCAGACCAGATTAAGGAGTTTACCGAACAGCTTTGTACGCGAGTCAATTGGGACATCAAGGTCGTTGATGAGATGGCGGAAGGAAAACGTCCGAAAAATGAAAAACTAGAAAAGGCATTGGTTGACGAATGCAATGTGTTTGTGGATTTCATCCTTCGCATCGGCCAAATTGCCGAACAGCACACGAACGTCAAGATGAAAAGAAACAACCAGGGGGAATGGACCTATTCGCTGACGCCCGCGCCTGAATTCGAAACGAAACTCTGGACGACCCACTATCCGCAAGCCATGAAAAAGAAGGATGTGAAAGCCTACGCTGCCTGTATGGTCAACGAGGTGTACTATTTCTGCGAGCGACCCTTAGGCGGTGGTTTCGTTCCTGTTATCCTCGATGACGATGAACTGTACATTGCCTATGTTTCGGTTGGATTGATCCGTAACTTCGCACTGGTCTATGAATATGGTGCACTAGCCGTTGTCAAGGATCTGTTTTCAAGCGACTATGACAAGGATAACTTTGAGCGCTCTTTTCATACCTGTCAGCTTTATCTGGAATCCGTGTCCAAGGCCATCGAAAACAACGACAAGATTGAGATCGAATACAAGCCGATGCCGAAGGCGGGTGCGATGAATGCCTCCTACAAAGCCAAGGTGCTTCCGCTCGAAAAGGCTGTCTCCGACAAAGTCATTGACTGTGTAGTGACCTCAGACGGCTGGGAAGTGCAGAGAGATGCCTCTAGCAACATCCTCCGCAGAGTCATCCAAGGCTATTCAATCGTCCAGACCAAACGTGGCAAACAAGCCGTGCGTGTATCCTGGGCTGAAGACCACATGGGAGGTGGCAAGTATGGCTCCATTCACACCTACGGCAACGGCGGCGCACAGTTCTACGTCAAATAGAGCTGGAGAACAAAAAAACTTGATAGCGCAACAACCCTGTTGCCAACTCTTGATATTGCTTTTATTATTTCCCTTTTTGGTATAGCACATACCATTCTCTTGCGCATACTGCTGAGTTATCGAAAGAGAAAGGCAGTTAACACTTTATTCATTTATTGTCGGAATTTTCATTATTTATTCTAATTTTGCCATTCTTAACCTTCAGACAAATGAAATCATATCGTTATTTATTGATTTTCATAGGATTAGTGGCTTCCGGATGCAGCGAAAAACCCGTTCAAACTACCGAGTCAGAGCCCACCGCCGATTACATCCAATACGTCAACCCCATCATCGGTACGAATGGCATGGGGCATACCTTTCCGGGTGCTTGTGCGCCTTTCGGTATCGTGCAGCTTAGCCCCGACACCGACACGGTGCCGCACAACATCGATGGTGTTTACCAACCTCGGGTATATGAGTATTGCGCTGGCTATCAACACAAAGACAGCACTATTGTGGGCTTCAGCCATACCCACTTCAGTGGCACGGGCCATTCCGATTTGGGCGATATCTTGGTGATGCCAATAACGGGAAAAATCAAGTTCAATCCGGGTACACAGACTAACCCCGATGCAGGCTACCGATCGCGCTTCAGCCACGACACTGAGATTGCCGTGCCAGGTTATTATGAGGTGTTTTTGCAGGATTACGGCATCAAAGCACAACTGACCGCTACGGAACACGCTGGTATCCATCGCTATACCTATCCGGAAGGCCAAGACGGCAGCATCATCCTTGACTTGCAGCACGGCATCTACAACTACGACGGCAAGACCCTTTGGGCCAACCTCCGCGTGGAGAACGACACCCTGCTGACGGGCTACCGCATCACGAATGGCTGGGCGAGAACGAACTACACCTACTTCGCCATAAGCTTCAACCAACCCATCAAGGACTATGGTTATCGTGAGCTGGAGAAGCCCAAATACAATGGAGGTTGGGGCAAATTCGATGTCAAACACAACTTCCCCGAGATGACAGGGCGCAAGATTGTGGCCTATTTCACCTTCGACAATCCTCAGACCCTAGAAATGAAAGTCGCCCTCTCTGCCACCAGCACCGAAGGCGCCTTGCGCAACCTCAACGCCGAGACAGGCAGTCGCAACTTTGAGCAATTGTTGGCCGAAACGCAATCCAAATGGAACAAAGAACTCTCCATCTTGCAAGCAGAAGGCACGGAAGACCAGAAGGCTATGCTGTACACTTCGCTTTACCACACAATGATCAATCCCTCCATCTACATGGATGTGGACGGCCAATATCGTGGCCTCGACCATAACATCCACCAAGCCGAGGGCTTTACCAACTATACCGTGTTCTCGCTTTGGGACACCTACCGTGCCTTGCATCCGCTTTTCAATGTGCTGCAGCCGCAACGCAATGCCGACATGGTGCAATCCATGCTGAAACACAGTGAGCAGAGCGTCCACGGACTGCTGCCCGTGTGGTCGCACATGGGCAACGACAACTGGTGCATGATCGGCTACCACGCCGTGTCGGTGCTTTCGGATGCTTATGCCAAGGACGTTGCCGACCAAAATGATGCCATGCTGAAAGCCATGCAACGCAGCTCAACTTGCCCCTACTATGTCAACATCGACGACTATCAACAACTCGGTTACGTCCCCTTCGACAAGAACAGCGGTTGTGTCTCCATCACTTTGGAATATGCCTATGATGATTGGGCCATTTACCAAGCTGCCTTGAAAGCCGGAAAACAAGAAACGGCCAACATCTACAAACAACGCGCTGCCAACTGGCGCAACACCTTCGACATAGAGTTGGGCTTTGCTCGTCCCAAGATGAGCGATGGCACCTGGAAAGCGCCCTTCAGCCTCTTCGACACTGAGGGCGAAGGCTTCGTGGAGGGCAACTCCTGGGTGTATTCGTTCTATGTGCCGCAGGATGTAAAGGGGCTCATCGAGGCCATGGGCGGTGATGCACAATTCATCCACAATCTCGACACTATATTTGTCATGCAACTGCCGCCCGAGTTCTTTGAGAACACCGAAGACGTCACCGAGGAAGGCTTGATGGGATGCTACAATCACGGAAACGAACCCGCACACCATATCGCCTACCTATACAACTGGACCTCACAACCTTACAAGACCCAATACTGGCTACGCAAGATCATGAACCGCTTCTACAAGAACAACATCGACGGCCTCTGTGGCAACGACGACTGCGGCCAGATGTCGGCCTGGTACATTTTCTCCGCGATGGGCTTCTATCCCGTCTGTCCAGGCAGCGACCAATATGTATTAGGTGCACCTTATTTGCCCTATCTGAAAGTGCGCTTGGGCAATGGCAAGACATTGGAAATCAAGGCACCTAACGTGAGCGATGAGAACCGTTATGTGCAGAAAGTGACGCACAACGGACAGAAAATCACGAAGCTTTACCTCACGCATGAGCAATTGATGCAGGGTGGGGAACTGGTCTTCGAGATGGGCAGTGAGCCGAATTTGGAACGCGGCATGAGGTCCGAGGATAAACCATATTCCATGACGGAATGAAATGATGTAAAGACGTTGCGCGCAACATCTCTACAAACCGAAAAATACCTATTTTTGCAGAAAATATCTAACCCATGAATATTGCCGCGTTGGTTTCGGGGGGCGTCGACAGCTCCGTGGTGGTGCCGCTGCTCAAGGAGCAAGGCTACGACCCGCACATCTTCTATATCAAAATCGGTATGGAAGGTAAGGAAGACCTGTCGAGCTGTCCGTCGGAGGAGGACATTGAAATCACTACTTACATCGCCAAGAAATACGGCTGCAAGTTCGACATCGTGGACTTGCAGCACGAGTATTTCGAGACCGTCGGGAAATACACCATGGAGATGGTGCGCAAGGGTCTCACGCCCAACCCCGACGTGATGTGCAACCGCTGGATCAAACTCGGTGCCTTTGAGGAGAAAGAAGGTCACAACTTCGACAAAATCGCCACAGGTCATTATGCCCGCTCTTGGGAGGATGAAAACGGCATCTTCTGGCTCGGCACGGCGGCCGACACATTCAAGGACCAGACCTATTTCTTGGGTCGTATCACTTACGCCCAGCTGAGCAAGGTCATCTTCCCTATCGGCGATATCCCCAAACCCGAGGTGCGTCGTTTGGCCGCACAATACAAGCTACCGAGTGCTGAACGTCATGATAGCCAAGGCATCTGCTTCTTGGGAAAGATTAACTACAACGACTATATCCGCGAATACCTTGGCGAGATGCCTGGCGACATCGTGGAGTTGGAGACAGGCAAGAAACTGGGTCGCCACAAGGGCTTCTGGTTCCACACCATCGGACAGCGCAAAGGTTTAGGGCTCAGCGGCGGTCCGTGGTTTGTGGTGAAGAAAGACATACCGAACAACATCGTGTATGTGTCGCAGGGCTACGATCCCGTGGCACAATACACCAACATCGTTCCTATGGGCGACCTGCAACCGATGAATCCTGCCTTGCAGTTCGTCGACGGACAGCGCATTCGCTTCAAGATACGTCACCAACCAGAATTCACTTATGGCAGTATCCGCCTCACCGAGCGTGGTGCCGACATCGTCTCCGAGGAGGCCATCTCGGGTGTGGCACCGGGACAGTTTGGCGTGGTATATCATGAGACAGAACCCTATGTCATCGGAAGTGGAGTAATAGTTGAGACCAATGAATAAAATTGCTGATAGAATCCTCTACGAAGACAACCACCTCATCGTGGTAAACAAACTGCCGTCCGAGATTGTGCAGGGTGACAAAACAGGTGACGTCTGTCTGCTCGACGACGTGAAGGAATACATCAAGGAGAAATACGACAAGCCGGGAAATGTGTTCGCTGGTCTCGTCCACCGTATCGACCGCCCTGTGAGCGGTGCTGTGGTGTTCGCCAAGACGAGCAAAGCCTTGTCGCGCATGACCGTGAAGGTGAAAGACCGTGACTTCCGCAAGACCTACCTAGCCCTTGTAAAGAACCACCCACCCAAGCAAGCCGACGTGTTGGAGGACTACCTCGTCAAGAACGAGAAGATGAACAAGTCGTTCGTCGTGCCCGAAGGCACTAAAGAAGCCAAATTGGCTCGACTTAGCTATCGAGTGGTTGGAAAGTCAGATACTTTTTATTTGCTTGAAGTCGAGTTGTTTACGGGAAGGCACCATCAGATTCGTTGCCAATTGGCCCATATCGGCTGCCCCATCCGAGGTGACTTGAAATACGGTTATCCACGCAGCAACCCCGACGCCTCCATCAGCCTGCACGCCTGGCATATCGCCTTTGAGCACCCCGTTTTGAAGACACAAATAGAAATCACAGCGCCCTTGCCAGAAGTGGCGCCTTGGACAGCGTTTCAGCAGTTATCGGATTAAGCCTCTTCTTCGGTAGCAGAGGTCTCCACGACTTCCACTTTGACTTCCTTTTCCGCACGATGGATAGCAAAGGCGAACATCATCATGATAAGGCCAAATGCCAAGGCGATGATACCAGACATGATGATAAACCATTTGACGAAGCCAAAAGGATGCGCTATCAAAAGCACGCCGAAGACGATGCTCAAGATAGCACTCACAATATAGAAGCCCTTATTCCAAAGGTTCTTGGTGCGCGCCATCACAAGAAGCATGAAAGCACCGATGATAGCCGACCATATACCAATGAGAATCACCAGCAATGCCAATGCTTTCGTGGCATAAATGCTTGAAAGCACGCCAACAGTAATCAACGCTATTGCTTCCAACAGAATTAAGCCCCAAGGCAATTTCTTGGTCATCCGCACGATTGCAGCGATCAGGAAAATGGCACCCGTGGCAGCAATGCAGATGCCTGAAACACGCATGACGATTTCGAGAATGTCGACAAATTTATCCGTCAACAATATGGCCAATACACCATAACCGATGGCGACGATTCCACTCACCAGAAACGCCAGCCAGCCTGAGTTTGCTTTTTTGACTTCCATAGTTATTATAGTTTAGACGAGGTTGACAATTCCCTTAAAAACAATGAAATAGAGACCGCAACACACTAACAGAATGCCCGCAATACGGTTCAACCATGTGGTACGATCGGCATCGAAAAAGCGCTTCAACTTCGCTGCGCCCCAAGCCTTCAAGACATCAAGTGCGAAGCTGGTGCTCAAAACGATGAGGAAAAAGAGGATGGTGATGAGGGTGTTGTTGGTGCCACCCACCACAATAGCCACAGCCGAAAACCAAAAAATCCATACAAACGGGTTCAATACGTTAAGAGCGAAACCTTTACCGATGAAAAAGAACGGCGATGGACAGTCGTCTTGCTCCTCCAACAACTCCTTGGCGCGCTGTTCGTGGCGCGTTTCCCTATTTCTCGCCTTCATAAAAAAGGTCATAATTCCAAACAATACCAAGATGGCACCCGCCCCGATGCTGAACCAAGGAACCCCTGAATTAAACGACACTCCTAACTGCACCGAGGTGAAAATACAAATGGCGATGACTGCCGCATCGTTCAAAATCACGCCAAAAGCAAACAGCACTGCCGACTTAAAATCCTGATGCAGACTGGTTTGCACCAAAGTAATGAAAGCCGGTCCCATGTTGATAACCAACCCCAAAAACAAACCTAACATGACAGCCCAAAAAATCCATTCAAAAGAGAATGGACCTTCTACTTGCGACATGTGATTGAATATTGAGGTAGAGTTTTCCATCAAAAGCGTTCTGCTGAGTTTCGGGCTGCAAAAATAAAAAATTTTATCGAATTAACCTAAAAATCAAATATAAGCCTTACTTTTGCGATTTAATAATTACTTGGTTTATGAAAACAAAACTTCTATTCTGTTTTTTATTGGCCTCTGTTTTTTGCCAAGCCCAAACTATCGAAGTTTCCGGGGTGCAATCGGGCACATGGTCGGCCGACACGATACGCGTGACCGGTGATGTCAAAGTACAGGACTCGTTGCGTATCCAGGCGGGAACCACGGTGTTGTTTGACAACTATTACTGCATTAAAGTTGAAGACGGTGCCTCGTTGACAGCCCTGGGAACGGAGAGTGACTCCATCCTCTTCACCGTGGCCGACACCACAGGCTTCTATGCTTTCAACGTGGGGCGAGGTGGCTGGAACGGCATTCGCATGGACAAAGCTGGGAAGGCCAAGTTTGACTATTGCCGCTTCCAATATGGCAAAGCCGCCCTCGACGACGACCAAGACGGCGGCGCGCTGCGTATCTTCGACTGCAGAGATGTGGAAATCGGTCACAGCACCCTATTTTGCAATTTCTCGCGTGAACACGGCGGCGCCTTGAATGCCGAAAACTCCAAAGTGGTGATTCACGACAGCAGGGTTGACAACAACCTGACTTACACCAAGTTAGATACGGTTTATTTCATGTATGGCGGCGGACTTCGTTTCTTGAAATGCGAGGTGGACATTACCGATACAGACTTCCGTTACAACAACGGAGAAAGTGCCATCGGGGGAGCCTTGAGCATCGACAGTTGTTCCATCAACATCGATCGTTGTCGCTTCGATCATAACTATGGCATCAATGGGGCAGGTTTGTATCTGATCCGATGCTACGACAACCCATGTAGCATCACCAACTCGCTCTTTGCCAACAACACCTCAGGACACTTCGGAGGCGGCTTGGCCATCAGCGACTCGTCGCCTTTGGTAGCCAACCTCACCGTGGTGAACAACCATTCCATTGGCGTCAACTGTGGTGGCATCTTTTTCTATCAGCAGAGCTCGCCCGTATTGTGGAACTGCATCGTTTACGGCAACACCAACGAAATCCCACTCGACGAACCCGTGCAGATGTGGTCCTGGACATACGACGATTATGCCCCAGAGTTCCATAACTGCTTGGTACAGTACGGGTTTGAAAACATTTCGAATCATGAGATCATCACTGTTTACGAGAACTGCATTGACGAAGACCCTATTTTCGCTAATCCCGATAATGAGAATTTCCGACTGAGTACCGAAAGTCCTTGCGTCGATGCCGGTGCACCTGAGACCCCCACGGAAATCCTCAACGGCCTCGACCTAGATGGTCACCAACGTGTTAGCGACAATTGCATCGACCTGGGTGCTTACGAATACGACCTCACGGACATTCTGGAAACCTCTCAAAAAAACCAGCTTTTACACATCATTGGCAATCCCATTTCAATGTCAAGTTATGCCGAGATTGAATGCGAAAGTGCCGGTGCTTTGTTTGTAAAGGTCTATTCTATTGACGGCAATTTATTGTCCAACAAGAATTTAGGAAAAATACAAATCGGTCTCAACCGCGTTGAAGTCGGTGAGCTATTCCAAAGTTTGTCAAGCGGATCCTATTTGCTCGTTGTCCAAGCAGCAGGAAGAACCCGTGTTGCGAAAGTCGTCAAACCTTGATGGCTTCTTCGTAAAACGAACGCCTTTGCTCCTCTGAAATCTTGAACTTACGATAACGACCCGTTTCAAGGTCGCAATCGAACAAAGTTTGGATTTGTGAAAGGAAGAGCCGTGAATAAAGTCGGTTTTGGTAGGCTTGTTTTTCCATCATGAAGGCGATGGTCTGCTTGATTTGTTCGATATCCAAGTCTTCTTTGGTGAAGACAAAGAGTCCAAACTCATCGAAATCGCCATAAAAGCCGTCATTCACCTTGTTCATCTTGATCTCAAGGATGCGCTTCAAAGGCAAGGCCAACGACCAGAATTCGTACTCATTGCGACCAATGATACTGCCGTCGCCCAAACCATACGCATAACCGCTTTGGTTGATATGTTGCAAGTCCTCAGCATTCACTTCCTTGATGTCTTCGCCCGCCATCTCATTGACCAAGGCGTTGGCTACGTTCTTGTTCTCGCGGATGGCTCTCGTCACCTCAATTCCGATGCCTTGTTCCTCATCCTGCAGGTCGGGTCGATCACGGTTGACCAGATGGGCATAATGCTCACCTAAAAGCGTGGCCAACGAGACCATGGCATAACGCTCAAAGAAACAAGTATCGAATTTGGGGTTCAACATCGGACTTAGATTTTATTTCGTCAATAAAAGCTTCTGCACCTTGCCGTTTTCGTGTTTAATAAAATACAAGCCTTTCGGAAAATTGCCCATGTCGATTTGATGGGTGCCAGGCGTTAAAACGTATTGAGCCACTGAACGGCCTTGCAAATCCATCACTTCGATGTTTGAATCGGTTTCCACTTTGATGGAGAAACGGCCCGATGTTGGGTTGGGCCAAAGATCCAAATGATGATCCTCAGATTCGGCGATGCCCTCGCCTCCTCCACCTTCGCCAACGAAAAACTTGTGTATTTCGGTCATGTAGCCGATGTCGTATTGGTTTTCGCTCATATACCAAGTGTGGTTGCCACCAATGACCTTGATGTGCTGCAGCTCGGCATCACCTTCATAGGTGTAGCGCACAAAACGAAGTCCATCGTTCTTCAAGTCAGGGAAGGTGTCGATGACGGGTTCAGCGACACATTCGTTGGCGTTTTTCCAGTAGTTGAGGATAGCCTCCACGCTGAGACCAAGGTTACCACCAAAGTATTGCGAGTTGCCGTCGTAGCCCACCACAGGGTCGGAAGTGCCGTGGATGTGAAGCATCCTAACGGGCGTTGCTGAAAGGTTGGACATGGAATGCGTGATCAGTCCGCTGACAGGAGCACAAGCCGTGATGCGGTCGCCGTGCTCGATGGCCATGCGATGGGTCATGAAACCGCCCATGGAGAAGCCGGTGAAAAAGACACTATCGAGATTGATGGGATATTGCACCGCCAACGTGTCGAGAAGGGCCATCAAAAATCCTGAGTCGTCGATGCTGCTACTCATCAGACCCGCGTTCCACATGGTCGCACCCGACTGAGGCAACGCTTGGGGTATCACAACGACCCACTGAAATTCATCGGCTATCTGTTGAAAATGAAACTCATTGTCCAAACGGGTGATATTGTCGCCCAACCCATGCAGAAAATACAGGATCGGCATCGTTTCACGATCAACCGTTGGTGTCTTGATGAGATATTGCCGCTGTGTGCCTTGCCATTCAAAAGTCTGAATTTGTGAAAACAACGGGGTGCAAAGCATCACAAACAGTGATAATACACTGATTCTTAGTATGTTTTTTGTTTTCATAGGAACAGGTGAGATTTGATTATTTTTGGCAAAAATACACTTTTTCTTATTGCTTGACAATCCTTTCCACTACAATTCCTTGTTGGGTAATCACTTTAAGAAGATAGACTCCCGACGACAATCCTTCTAAAGAAATATAGGTTGTTCCATTGGTCCTTTTATTCCAAAAGATATGACCGTCAGTGCCGTATAAGAGAATCTCGGCAGTTGTTTCTTGAGGCATGTGAAGCGTCACCTCGTCATGTGTCGGATTAGGACTGACTTTGATTTCAAAACCCTGCCTTTCGGAAGGCAACACATACGGATCGGGCCGTTGCCATTTCCAGAGCGAGTCGTACACCACCTCATGCACGGCTGAACGGATAATGCCAGCCGTTTTCATGCCCAAACCTGCCTCGTAGGTGATGCTGTCGGGGTCGCGACCAAACATCATGGTATAGAAAGCGCAGGCAGCGGCATAGCTACCCGCCAGAGAGGGATGGCTTTCGTCGGGCGTATAGAGTTCTATCTCGCTGTGATTGTCGCGAAGATGGTGCCAAACCCGACCAACGGGGCACACCGAGGCATCGTTGGTCTCCGCCATATACATATAACGCGCATAAAGTAGGCTATCCATGCCCTCGTAGGTACTCATCATGGGATACATCGGGCCAAACTCCGTGTCGCCGTTCTTACGGCCCCAGGTCATATAAAACATGGCCTCGCCATCAGGATTGAAGGCATAGGTGGAATCCACCAATTGCTTGGCAAACGGATAGACCATCTCCTCCACCATTTCAATGGGGAAAGCTGGCAGCTGGCTCTGCTCCTGCAGCACCACGAAATCCCATCCACCTTGACAAATCTTGTCCATCGAGGCATTGGAGCAGTGCATCTCGAATGTGCAACCACCAGGCGTGTTGCTAGCATATACCATTTCGTCGCCCATGTTTTGGGCAATGTCAGCCACCATCCGAGGCAAGTCATTGACTTGAGTATAACTATTGCCAACAAAAAACACCTTTACGCTTTGTTGTGCCCATGTAGGCAAACTTAAAAACGCAAACAAAGCGATTAAAACGGCCGTTTTTACAGCACTATTCTTCATCGTACAATCTCCAATCTCATCACTCGTGTCGGTTTTGTCGTGCCCGTCAGTTTCTCGTCGATGCAGGACTCGCCAGTGGGCTTGAACCCACATTTCTCCATCACTTTTCCCGAAGCGGGATTGTCGAAGTAATGGCTGCTGATCAGTGATTTGATGTCTGTCGTTTTACGGATATGGTCAAGCATCAATTCAAGCGCTTCCGTGCAAATGCCCTGGTTCCAGTAGGGTTTGCCCACCCAATAACCTATCAACGGCTCACCTTCGCGGGCAGGGAGATTACTCTCGGGCGCAGGCACATAACCTATCGCACCGATGGCCTCGCCTGTCACCTTGAGTTCAATGGCCCAGTTGGTGTCGTTATGAAACACGGTGTGGATAATCTCAAGGCTCTCCTCTACACTCTTATGCGGGGGCCAGCCGGCGCGAGGACCCACTTCGGGATCGGAGGCGTATTTGAAAAGTGACGTTGCGTCATCGTCGCGCCAGGGACGGAGTAGGATTCTTTCGGTTTCCATTGCAAATGTTTAATACGCTGCAAAAATACGGCAATTTCATGGTTTCTCCAACCCTGTTCTAATGAAATGCCCCTCTTGAACAGCAGCAAATGTTGCGACAACGGCTACAATGACCATCGGAACAATCGATTCCAAAAATACCGTCAAAGGAACTCCAACAAAAAGCAGAATCCCCGTTACTTTATTTGCAATGGTGTGAGGAAAGATACATTTCTTGTACATCACTAACGCAGAGATTTGATTGATGACCTTGATGACGACAATCACTCCGCCCCAGATCCACAACCATTTTGGGAAGGCCAAAACAGGTATCAATTTAAAGCAGCAACATATCACGAATGCCAAATCTGCTAAACTATCCAGCAATGCACCCACTTTGCTTTCACATCCGAGTTTTCGGGCGAGATAGCCATCTGCCATATCGCTTAAGCCACAGCCGAAATAAATGGCCCAGAAAGCACAACTCTCAACTCCGAAAAATAGAAGGCAAACGGCCCCTAAAAATCGAAGTGCCGATATGGCATTTGGCAGATGTTTCATCAACAATCTTTACCCAATAACAAAGCTTCTCGGATAGAAGTCGCTGTAGAAACGGCCATCCATGGCGGTGAATTTCAGCACGCAATAGTTCGGGTCAGTGACGCCACCTGGGTAATATTCCGTGTCGCCATCGCGCCAAATCATCTCCTTGCTTTGGGCATCGGTCAGCACCTCCATAGTGCCGCGCAGCATCATGCCCTTGAAGCCTTCGGCATCGCAGAAATAGATGCTCGCCTTGGAGTTGGCCTTGTAGTGCGCCACACGCAGCGAGAAGGTGTTGGTGGTGAAATAGAACACCTTGATGCCTTCACGCACTCGAGGTGACAGCATGGCCTTGGTGCAAGGGAAGCCCTCCTCATCGACCGACGATATCATGGTGATGGGCAGCGTGTCGGCCATCTTGGCGATAAGGTCTTTAACGCCCATCAAGGCAGGGTTTTCTGGAGTGTCATCATCTATCGACAATTCCTTACGCCAGCGTTTCAGGTGCGGGAAGTACATCTTCATCTGGCCGATGTATTCTTCCTTCGTGATGGGCTGGGGCAGTCCTTTGTTTACCTCGTCCACAAACTGGGCACAATGCTCTATCATCTCATCCATCGTGCAGTCTTGGGTAAACTTGCCATCCTTGTAGCAATAGATGCAATAATCCTCATTTTTGCTTCCATCGGCATTGGTGCCGAGGATTTCGTTAGTGAGCGGCATACCGCAGCTTTGACAAAACTTTTGTTCCATGGCTAAATAGTTTTACAGCGTATCATGATAGATGTTAGAACCGCCAGAAGTGGAGCAGCCCGTAGTGGCGGCATTGCCCGTATAATGCAGGTCGCTGGCGCCCGAAAGGTTCACTTTGATAGTGCCGTCGCAATGGATGTAGACATTGCTGGCGCCCGACACCGAGCCTTCGCATTGGTCGCAAGCGAAGCCGTATCTGTTGCCGTTGATGGTCTTATTGATGTCGCTAGCCCCCGTCAAATCAGTCTTGAGCGTGCCGACTTGTCCCTCAATGGTAGCCTCCGAAGCGCCGCTCAAGTCAAGGTCAAGTTCATCGGCATCCACATAACCCTTGATTTTGGAACTACCCGACAAGTCCATCTCAATTTCGTCAGCCAAAACTTCGCCAAAGAAATCGGATGCACCCGACAAGTCAATGTCAACTTCATCGGCGTCTATGTCGCAATAAAAATCAGAAGCACCCGACAAGCTCACTTCAACCTTTTCGCCTTCAAGACCATATTCCGAATGGAACTCAGAAGCTCCCGACAGGTCAACGCTCGTCAAGTTAGCGTTATAAGGCAAGATTACCGTCATATCCGTTCCACGGTTGGAATGCCAACCTTTAAGGTAGATTTTCAAAGTGTTCTCAACGGTTTCCACCACCACATTCGGCATGACATATTCACCCGCAGTGATGGTGATTTGTGTCGCAGCATCGCTGACCGTGACGTCAAATGCATCCTCCACTTCAAGCTCGGTGTAGGTACCTGAAATGCTGAAATTCTTTGAAACGGGATCGCCTGCATATTTGCTGCAACCACTAAACGCAAACAAAACAACGACTGATAGAATTGCCAAATACTTTTTCATTGTAAAATGTCCGCCGTTATATACCATCGGGGCATCGGTTTTATTATGGTTTTACTTGCTCATTAAACGGCTGCAAAAATAGTTTATTATCTATTTCGAAATGAAAACAACACATGGACATTTTTATGGACTTTGCGACATTTTGTTCTCAAAACGCACTGAATTTGCATGGGATTTCCTTACTTTTGCAGTGGATAATAACGGAACAGTTGTTTTATTATGGCAAGACCAACAAGCATAACGAAAGAAAAAATACTCGCTGCTGCTATTGACATCGTGAGAAAAGGCGGCATTTCCGCACTTACAGCCAGAAGTCTTTCTTCGGCGTTGGGTTGTGGCGTCAATGCCGTTTTCTCGAAATTTGGCTCTATGGAAGGTGTTCTGGAAGCCGTCCGCACCGAAGCCCGCCGTTTGTTCAAGGAGCGTGTCGGCGCAGGCTTTTCCTTGAATCCGCCTTTCAAAGGCATGGGCTTGGCCTTCTTGTGGTTCGCCATCGATGAGCCTCAACTCTTCAAATTGGTGATGGATAACAAGGCTTCGGCTACCTCTTTCGAGGATTACATCGACACCCAAGTGGGCTTTAAACAGGAGTCGATTGCCGCCATTGGCCAGTCTTTCGGTTTGCAAGGGAAAGACGCCGAAATGCTTTATTACCAACTGATGCTTGTCGGCATTGGGCTGGCGCATACTTGTGTGGAAGGCGGTGCTGCACTCAGCATCCCGCAAGTGTCCGAAATCTTCGGCAAGAATGTGAGGGCATTCCTGATGGTCATTCGTGCCGGCAACGATGATCGGGAATCGTTTATGCCTCAAGAAGGCACTGGACCCGAAGGCGATGTTGAATCCTATCTATTGATCCATTCACTGGCTGGCCAGAACCACCTGCTGCAAGAGCTTCACGCCGCGCCACGCTATATTCAGGACAATGAATGGGTTGAAATGGAACGCGTGTTCCGTAATGGTTTCTCCCTCACGCCTGAATCGCTTCGGGAGAAGCACCCCAACCTCACCCGTGGCGATGTCCGCCTGATCATGCTTTCCCGACTTCAGTTTTCCGTGACCGAGCAAGCCATTCTTTTGGGCATTTCGCCTGCCTCAGTCACCAAGGCACGACAAAGGCTTAAGGCCAAGTTGGGAATGTGACGAACCGTCCTCCGACCTATGATTTCATTCTTTCCTGCGCATCCTTACCAGCGCCCGTGCCCTTGTATTTGCTCCGTGTCGAATTCAGGCGATAATACACCGAGACTTGGAACTTGTGCGTCGAGAAAATATTGTTCTGCTGGATTTGGTAATAGCCCATATCGCTGTATTCGTTCATGCCACTATGTCGCAGGATGTCGAGCACGGCGGCGCGGATGGTGAGCGATTTGTCTTTCAGGAAGCTCTTCTGCACGACAACGCCAAAGTTTGCGTAGTTGTAGTCGTTGTAGAAATTCAGTTGATGGCCGCGCGAGCGAAACATGAAGTTGATGTCGATTTTCCAATCGTGCTTGAAACTGAATGTGTTGAAAGCGTTGAAGGTAAAGACAGGCTTGTCAAAATAAGCCCTGCGAGTACCTTCGGGAACATGAATGTCCTCAAGGTCGAGCCAAAGGTCTTGTTTTTCCACGCCAGCGGTGGCGTTGAGCGACCAAATACCCGCTCTTGGAGTAGCCGAAATGTAGGCACCAATCGTATTTACAGGCTTGTCGAGGTTGATATGCTTAATGAGCGCGGCATCGCCATCGGTGAGGTAGGCCCACTGCGTGATGGGGTTCTTGCAATGTCCGTAGGAAGCCGTGAACGCGAGCCATTTGTAGCCCACATTCAGCGTAAGGTCTTGAATGCGCTCGTTGAGCAGCTGCGAGTTGCCCGCCTGCATCGAATAGCGGCTGATGTAGGTGACGGCGTCGTTCATCGCGAAGAAACTCGGGCGGTTGGTCTTGATGCCATACGACAGGCCCAACTCCACCTTGCCCAAGGCAACGGAATAGGAAGCCGTTGGGAAAAACTCGTCCTGCGGGCGATAGAGGAAGTCGCTGTTAGTCACATCCCTATAGTCCAAAAGTGTGTGTTCGTAACGCATTCCAACGCTGGCTTGTCCCCATTTTCCGAAATCGCAGGCGTATTGCGCAAAGGCAGCGACGTTGTTTTCCTTAATGTCGGCATCGGTGTTGGCAATGGTCTGCTTGTCAATCCAATAGGTATTGTGACGCTTGGCGAAGGTCATCTCCGTGCCTGCCTCGATGCTGCCTTTCCAAACGGGATAGGAAAGCACCAACTTGGAGGCATATAGCCTACTCTCCGCTCCCGACCTGCTTCTGACAAAGTCATCTTCTATCAGGCTTTGCTCCACATTTTCACGGTCGGTGTTGGTCGCTGTGTTCAGGAAGTCGAAGTTAAAGTCGATGCCGAGTTTGCCCGCTGTGCCGTTGTAATAGGCATTGGTGAGGATACCAAGCGGCTTGGTTTCCTTGCTGGTCTGCACGCTGTAGAGATGGTCGAGGAAGACGTCGTTTTCGAAGACATCCTCATCATAGATGACCTTGTTTTCGCCGCCGAGATAATGCGTCAGGTCGGCACGGATGCCCAAGGAATGATTGTCGGAGACTTGCCAGTTGGCGCCAGCGGTATAAACGAGTTGGTCGTTTTTCCAAGTCATGGTGTAGGGACCTGCCTGATGGAACACTTTGGTGGTGTTGGCGATTTCCTCCAAGCTGCTGTATTGGCGGTAGTCCGTGTGTCTGTAATACACCGAGCCGAACACGTCGACACCGTTTTTGCGGTAGTTCAAGCCGAGTTTCCCGCGTGGCGTGTTGAAGCCGTACTGCAAGTCTTGGTCATCGGTCAGGTTCAGATCGAGGCTGAGGCCATCGCCTTGTTGTTTCTTGGTGCGGATGCGGACCACAGCCCTCACCGTAGCATCATATTGCGCTCCCGGGTTGTTGATGACTTCCACATCGCGGATGTCGTCGCTGCGCAGACGGCGCAACTCGCTGTCATCGCGCATCAGCCGCCCGTTGATATAGATAATCGGTGAGCCTTTGCCCAAGACCTCAAGGCCATCCTCGCTGCCGGTCATGCCAGGCACTTTGGTCAGCATCTCTTGTGCCGTCCCCGAATCCTCAAGTACCGAACCTTGAATGGTGGTAATCATCGAGTTACCTGTCAGCCGCGTTTGTGGCAACTGGCTCTTCACGACCACTTCACCCAGCATTTGTGCGTCCATCGTCATTTGGATGGTCAGGCCGTTTGTGGGTTTCATGTATTGGGTTTGGTAGCCCACGCACGACACTTTCAGCAGGCCGTCTTTTTTGTCGGTTGGCAAGAGGAATGAACCTTGCTCATCGGTCACCGTTCCTTGCACAAAGGTCGAGTCGGGAAGCGAAAGCAAGACCACATTCACGAAAGGCATAGGTTCGCCATTTTCATCGGTGATGTGGCCAACCAGGTTTTGGTTTTGAGCCAATGCTGAAACCGTCATCAGCAATGCAGCGGTAAGCGTTATCAATTTCAGTGTTTTCATCTTTTTGAGTTTATTTTTCAACTTCTATTCTCATTTCGCAATCCGCTCCCCCACCCAAAATGGAGTGACAAAGCGTTACGGTGAAGTTTTTGCCTTTCCACAAACTTTGCATCGAATAAATCACGCTTTGGCGTGAACATTCACAGAGCAAAGGTGTTGTGACATATCCTTTTTTGCACAATTCACAAGTGCATTTCAAAAAGACCAGCCGATAGACACGACCTTTTTCGACGACCTCACCTTTCACTCCAGGCAAATCATTGGCCATCTCAAAGAAAACATCCATGTCTCCTTTAGCGTCTTCATAGAGTTTTTGGTAAACCGAAAGCGTACCGCCTTTCACACAGTTCTTTCCACATTCCGCGAAGAAAACCGACCGTTGCTCAGGTGAAAGCTGTGCAATGCCTTTCTCGAAGCCCTTAAACCAATTTGATAATTCCATATCAATACATTTTTTTCTTATTCATTATACGGTTGATCGTTCAGCGGGCGAGTGCAGCCCCAATCTTTGGCGAACTGCTCAAACTCCCCATTGACTTTCTTCAAAAACAGCAGGCTTACCATTTTGCGAACCAGCCAAGGGTATTGTTCCATACCGATGAACTTGGCGGCTTCGGGCGTGAGGAAATTGCCTTTTTGCGCAAACAGGCGACCCATTTGAACGTAGGGGGTCACCATCTTTTCCACTTGATCGGCAGGTGCGGTGCGGATACGGAAGCTACCGCCATGGATGAGTGTGCCGCCGTAACTGCAACCAAGCTGTTCGGGTAGTCCTCGCAGGAAGCGTTCACACAGGCGGAACTCATTCCCTTCGTCCATTCCCCCGTGAAGCATAAAGGATATTTCAGCAGGCTGCTTGCGTTCCTTAGGCAATGTTTCCAAGAATTCCAGCATCAAGCCAGGCACACATTCCACATAAAGCGGAAAAGCGATGAGGATGCGTTCGTTGTTGAGAAAGGCTTCGCGTGCTGCGCTCCATTCTTTGCGGCTGGAGAGGTTGTGAAGTTCCCAGGTGACACCACCCTCTTCCATGCCTTTGGCAAAGGTGTGGACGATTTTGTCGGTGTTACTGTATTTCTGCACTCTTGGGCTGCCGTTGATGATAACGATATGAGTTGGTTTAGAGTTTAGAGTTGAGTGTTTAGAGTTTTGAACTATGCTGGAAGTAGCATCCAAGGGAATAGCACCCAACGAATGTCCACCAATGTTGGCAGCGGTACGTTTGCACCAATCTTCCAACAATGCTTGGTCAGCGGCTCCTTGATACAAAAGGCCGATGTTGAGCGCGTGGTAACGCAACTCATGGCGCATCCAGCCGTCGCGGAAGCCGATGGTCATATTCAGCATAGGCATAATACGATCCATCATTCGTTTGCCTTTGTAATCCAGAAAGCCAAACCGTGTGTCGGAGACAAGCCAGAGATTGTCGACCTTCACCAGTTTCTTGAGAATGTTCTCATAATCGTCCTTGATGGCGCAAATGCCAGGTGTTTTGAGCCAGCACTGGTTGCAGCCCATACAATGCGCAATGTTCATGTCGGCGGTGTCGATGATTTCAACCTCTTTGTCAGGAAGCAGAGCGATAATCGTTTCTTTGTCAATGCTTGCTCCTAATGTGTTCAATACCAAATTCATTGTTTGCTTCTATCAAATCGACCGCAAAAATAGCGCATTATCCGTTCCGAAACGAAAACTCTATATGGACAATAATGTGGACAATGTGCACACAAACTACCTTTGCAAATGAAAAAATCATAGTTTTGCAGCGTTAATCCATAATTTGAACAAAATGAAAAAAGTTCTGCTTTTCTTAATTGTGATAATTTGCGCCATGAACAGCTGGGCGCAAAGTCCTCTCCTAAAAACCGTCGAAAAACCAGATGCGGCCACTCCGACGCTTCGCGCGGATGGCTTTCTTGGTTCGCATTGGACACAGGATTTTCCCTACAACCAACTTTGTCCCAGAGACCCAGTGAATGGCAATGCTTATAGCGTTGCAGGATGTCCTGCCATTGCCATGGGACAGATTATTAACTATTTGCGAACAACAGAAGGCACACGCTTTACCGACGATGACGACTATAACCATTACTATGCAGGGCGCAATTATGTCATTGACGACGATTGGGCAAGCTTGAAATTCCCATCCTTCCCGATGTTGAACGAAATGTTGGATTCTGTCGATGCCACTTTCCAGCGCGGTGAAGAATTGACTGATGAGTTGGCTGCCGCCTTGGTCTTTGCTTGCGGCACGGCTTGCACGCAGGTCTATACTTCGGAAGGTTCAGGCACCTTCTACGTGGACCAAGCCTTTGAGGCCTACCAACGCTTTGGCTTTACGGACTGCGTGCTGTTTCGTGATCCTGATTCCACCATGTACGCCACCTTGATTTCTAATTTGAAAGCCGGTTATCCTGCCCATCTGGCTGTCGAGAATCCCGCGGGGACGGTAGGACACAACGTGGTCGTCGACGGCTATCGCGAATCTGATGGCAAGTTCCATATCAATTTTGGCTACGGTGGTTCTTTAGACAACTGGTACGACATCCCCGACCCTAATTTCTATTACGGCATGACCAAAGTGGAAGGTATCATTTTGAACATTATTCCTAAAGATGGACCTTTGGCCGTTCACGAAAACACCCAGCAACAACCGCTTGAAGTTTATCCCAACCCCGTTTCCGATGTACTCTATGTGAAGAACCTTCCTTCTGCAAGTGTGAAGTATACCATTTTCAATTTGGTAGGACAAGAAGTGGCTGCTGGTACTTCAAGCGGGACCATTTCCGTGGCTGGATTGGAAAAGGGGCTTTATTTCTTGCAGGTGAAGGGAGAAGGCGTCTGTGAAACGGTGAAATTTGTGGTGAAGTAATCAACGCTTGCGTATTCTTGCAACGGCAAAAACTAATAGTCGCAAGACAAAATAAACTAATAAAAACAGCCACAATTATTGGAATTCTGCAACAAAAAGTGGAGTGTTTTTATTACTTTTTGCAATAAATATGTTGTTGAAATAGAAAAAGATTTGTATCTTTGCAGCGTCAAAAACTAATATTAGCAATACAAAATATACTAATGTTAGTAAAGCAAAATAAACTAATAAAAGCGGTGCAAAATATACTAATATGGCAACAATACAAGAGAAATTGGCGGAGTCATTGGCGGTGTTGAAGGCATATCAGGACGCCCATGGGGACAATCTGGTGATTCAGGGAGCGGATACGCTGGGACGGACTCATACAGAGCGGTTGGTGAACAGCGGATACCTTCAGATGGTCATGAAGGGATGGTATATCCCGTCGTCACCTGGGAGCGAGGGGGATTCAACGGTGTGGTATGTGTCGTATTGGCACTTCATCACTGCATATTTAGACAAGAGATTCAATGGGGCTTGGTGCTTGTCACCGGAGCTGTCACTCTATTTCCACAGCGGGAAGACGGTGATTCCCAAACAATTGATTGTGCGCTGCGAGAACGGAACAAACAACATCCTGCAACTGCCTTTCGGAACATCGCTTGTGGACATCAAGGCAAGCCTTCCGCCAGAGGTGATACGGGAGCCGCGTTATGGCGTGCGATTGTATCCCATGGAATATGCCTTGTTGATGGTGGGACCGGATTATTATCGCCGTGATGCGTTGGAGGCAAGAACTTGTCTGGCCAGCTTGCGTGATGTCTCACCCATCGTCTTGGCGGCCATCGACGGGGGACATACCACCCGGGCAGGTCGTGTGGCAGGTGCGTTGCGCTCCATTGGACGCGAGGAGATGGCTGATGAATTATTGCGAATGATGCGCCAAGTGGGGCATACCGTGACGGAAGAGAATCCGTTTGAGGAGAATGTGCGGATAATGACATTCGCGGAATCGCCTTACGCCTCACGTATCCGCTTGATGTGGATGCAGATGCGAAAGGTGGTAATAGACACATTGCAAATCCAGCCGGTGCAGCAAGATGCTGCTTCGGTGCTGGCGATGATGGATGCGACGTATGTGAAGGACAGCTATAACTCCTTGTCGATTGAGGGCTATAAGATTACGGAAGGCTTGTTGGAGCGCGTTCGGAGTGGCAACTGGAACCCCGAAGAAAACGAGGAGGACAAGGAACGTAGGAATGCGTTGGCTGCTCGTGGGTATTATCAGGCATACGAATTGCTGAAGCAAGGCGTGAAGGACTGTTTTTCGGGCAAGGTACCTGCGCAGTTGTATGTGAAAGGGCATCAGGACTGGCATTTTCAGTTGTTTGAGCCATGCGTCAGGGCGGGCATAGTGAAGGCATCGGATTTGATTGGCTATCGCAGGCATCAGGTATATATCCGCAACTCGATGCACACGCCGTTGAATCCTGACGCGGTTTTAGATGCGATGAGTGCCTTGTCGGATTTGATGATGGAAGAGGAGAGCGCGTTGGTGCGAGCCATTTTAGGGCATTTCTTCTTTGTCTATATCCATCCCTACATGGACGGCAACGGACGCACGGCGCGTTTCGTGATGAACAGCCAATTGGTGACAGCAGGTTATCCCTGGGTTGTGATTCCCGTGGAGCGCCGACAGGAATACATGGCAGCGTTGGAGCAGGCTAGTGTGGAGGGGAATATTGAAGGGTTTGTGAGGTTTATTGGGAGTTTGATGTAGCCATTGGATCTTGGTTTCTCTGTTTTTGAAGCACCAATTCAGCCCACTGATAATCATCAATATATAGTTATATAGATAGTATTTTATGCAATTGTTTTTTAGAATCTCGCCCAATAAAACGCAACTGGCATCTATTTCTTTTATAGGACAAAAAGAGTTGTCTTTGTTTTTGAAAACAAAAAAAAACGTATCTTTGCAAAAACTCTATAATCAAAAAAGGATATGCTGACATACATTAAAATCAATGGATTCAAGTCATTTCAGAATTTTGAAATGACCTTTACTCCTTTGACTGTTATTGCTGGAACAAATGCCGCTGGAAAAAGCAATCTTTTTGACGCATTACGGCTCTTGTCCAGATTGGCTGAAGTTGACAAAATTCATACAGCATTTCGCGAAGAGCAGAGAGGTGACATGCATGAACTTTTCACTCAGTATGATAATGGTGAATGTGCCTCAATTATGGAGTTTGTCGTTGAAATGTTGGTCAATAAAGAGATTACCGATGCATGGGGAGCGACCGCAACATTAAAATACACAAGACTGCATTATGAATTAAAAATAAAACATTTCATTAATGATAATGGATTAGAAGACTTAGAAGTTGTACATGAATATCTAAGCACAATAAAACACAATGACGATGATTGGATTAAACTCATCCCATATAAACAGATAGAAATCTGGCGACCTAAAGTTGTAACGGGCAAACGAGGTGTTCCATATATTGAAACAAAAAACGAAAACGGCTTCCCCGTTGTATATATACCCCAAGATGGGACTTCCGGGAAGAAACGTGTCATTAATCTACTGCACGCAAAGAGAACAATTCTGAGCAGTTTTGATTCTGTGGATTTTCGGCACATTCTTGCCGCAAAAGAAGAAATGAGAAGTTGGCAATTCCTTCAACTGAATCCTGAAGATTTAAGACAGCCCACAAGTAAGAAAGACGGGGAAGACACAATTTCTTTCTCTGGGAAAAATTTGGCAGCTGCTCTTTACCGAATCAAACAAAACGACCCATATTCATTGGTGGAAATCTCGAGAAAATTAAGCGGTTTTATTCCAAATTACACCGAAGTTGAAGTAAAAGATGATGTCGAAAACAAACAATATATTATTTTTCTAAAAGGAGAAGACGGGAAGGAATACTCTTCACGAGTTCTCTCGGAAGGAACACTCCGGATGCTTACGCTGTGTATCTTAGAACAAGATGAGAAATTTACAGGTCTTTTATGCTTTGAAGAACCCGAAAATGGCATCCATCCATTTCGAATCAAAACAATGGTTCGCCTGTTAAAAGATTTGTCAACAGACTTTACAGATTCAGAAATGCCATTAAGGCAAGTTATTGTCAACACTCATTCTCCATTGCTCGTAAATGAAATACACAAATATTGGGTGAAAGACATCAATGTTTCGCTTCATTTTGCCGAAATGAGAACTAGAATACATGAGGTAAATGGAAAGAAACAAAAGACAAAGTTTACGACCATTCTGCCAGTGGCAAAGGATGGTCAATTGTCGCTTCTTATTTCCGAATCGGACAAGAAGGTCTCACTGCTTACAGTAAACGAGTATTTAACTTCATTAAACGGAGAATAATCATGGCGGCAAGGCAGGTCTTTATAGGATATACAACCGAGGGGAGTACAGATGTTCGTTTCTTGGGGAAAATTATAGAACGGACATTTGAGGAAATTGCATACGAGTGTATCGGAGATGTGGAGCCCGTTATTTGGCCATTAAAGGTTGATAGGAACGAACTCCCCTTTAAGGAGTATGCATTGAAAGCCGCACAACAAGGAGTTGAAGAAATTGGAATGATGATTCTTTGCATACATACGGATGCAGATGACACAACAAATCAAACCGCACTTGAAAATAAGATTGCTCCAGCTTTGGAATTAATTAATGCCCAAAACGACAACTCTACATGTAAGATACTTGTTCCTGTAATCCCAATTCAAATGACAGAATCGTGGATGTTGGCTGACAAGGACCTATTAAAGAAAGAAATTGGAACCATCAAAACAGATGACGAACTAAAAATCAACAGATTACCCGAAACAATAGCAGACCCGAAGGCTGTAATTGAAGAAGCTATTAGAATTGCACAACAAGAGAAAACCAAACGCAAAAGAAGGGAGTTGAAAATAGGAGAAATCTATCTTCCTGTGGGACAAAAGATTTCTTTTGACAAACTCGAACAACTGTCATCTTATAGACAATTTCAAGATGATATCAGACAGGCTTATCGGGAATTGCATTTGATGCTTTAAAAATCATATCCTCATGATGAAGCACATCGTTGAAACATCAAAGACTCAAGTAATCATGACATTTGTGGCCGCTGGTGTCAAGGGAGTTGTCCAAACGGCTCAATATCGAACCCGTGAAAGCCCTGCAACTGTTTTACGAAAGTCAGACCTGCGCTAACCTTCATGACAAATCCACAGGCCTTTACCTTTATGGAGACCTTTATGTGGCTGATGAGTTTATGAGGGAGATGGAGTATGGGATGTAAGGTTGTGCGTTGTTTTACCATGTATCACATTAAATATTTGGAAGATAAACACATGAAAAAATCGGATATCTTTTGGCAAACCTATTTGAATATAGAGAAAGAAGCTATAGAGGTTTCAAAGTTTATTTTTATAACTGATGAGATTACCAACAATCTAGGTGGAAAGAATATTTCTACCTCTTGCACATCGCAATTAACAACATTTTCGCCTTATATCGCGGATTTATTGGTTCGATGTTGCGTACAGATAGAGGCTGTTTCTAAAGAGTTATATTTTGAAAATGGTGGAACGAAACCTAGAGGCGATAATACGATTTTCTTTGATGAAGATTGCCTAAAGTTAATTGATATAAAATGGGAAACGCATAATAAGCGAGTGCTTGTAGTGGCTCCTTTCTTTAATCTAACAAAGGAAGAAAACCGAGAGTTACGCCCATTGAAAGAAGCTCACAAAAGAGGTGGAACTTATTGGGAAAGAGCGTATCAGGCTGTTAAACACGACAGATACACATCGCTTTCAATGGGAAATGTCAAGGCTTTTCTCCATGCTTTAGCAGCACTCTATTTGTTGAATTTATACTATCGGAAAGACTCCTGGGTGACAACATATAAGGATTTGAGAAAACAAGATTATAGCATGGGTTCTTCCTTGTTTGCTGTAAAACCACCAAAAGCAGAACAGTTATGGTATGGAAATCAACCGCAAAATAGCGAGAGCCCCTATGTCATAACATATCAAGATGCTGATTATAAGCGTATAATTGAAATACAACAAGCTGAAAATGAAGCTTTGAATAATTATTGGCAGCAACAACCAGAATTAAACGAACCTGAATTTATCGCTTTGTTAGCTAATGCATTCGAAAAGCAAAAGCAGGATCCGAAACAACGCGTTATGCATATTTGGGAATTAGCAAAGTACCGATTAAATAAACTGCTGCCAAATAATATGCCATTTGAGGAAAGAAAAAAACGTTTTATTGAAAGTGAGGCTTGGAATTGTTGGATTAACCAACACAACACTCACCTTTTACCTAATGAAATAACGGAGGACAATATTCAAAATGAAATAAATGCAGCTGGTGTTCATTGGGGTATTGAGATAGAAAAAAGATATCAAAAGTTGGAATGGATTCCAATAGCTATAAATAGTGGAATGTGCAAAGTATATATTCCATAACAATTTGAATATCTCAATGTCTCGCATTTGCATATTTTATTATATTTGGAAAATTCCCTATCTTTGCACCCATAAACCAACAAAACACCCAAAATATCGAACAAACAAAATAGACCATAACTAACATATCATAAAGCGTTTTCGCTCAATCTTGCCATCTTGAAGTTCCACAAAATCAAGTTCCGACAATGTAAAGCGGTAAACGCCTACGAGTAATCGTGGGCTTTACTTATTGTCGGGCAGGTCGTGGAACACCTAAGATGGCGTAAGCAAAGTTCCACGATTTTCTTATGCCCGACAACGAAAACAACAAATCACAAATCAAAAGCCGCCAAAGGGTGGCTGACCATGGCGAAGTGTTCACCAATCCGCGCGAAGTGAACGCCATGCTCGACTTGGTGCGCGACGAGTCGTTTCGGCTCGACAGCCGCTTCCTTGAGCCCGCCTGCGGCGACGGCAATTTCCTTATCGAGATTCTGCGCCGCAAACTCTCCCTTTTGCAAGACATCAAATCCCAAACGGAATGGGAGTTCAAGAGCCTGATTGCCGTAGGTTCCTGCTATGGCATTGACATCCTGCCCGACAATACCGATGCTTGTCGTGAGCGGTTGTTTACCGAAGTGCTTGACCAAGTTGGCAAAAAGGGCTGTACAAACAGTTATGAAGAAAGCCTCCGATACATGCTGCAAAAGAATATCGTCTGCGGCGATGCGCTGACCTATCGCACTGCCGAGGACAAGCCCATCACTTTCTGCGAGTGGACGCCCATCGCGGGCAGCATGCAGTTCTCGCGGCGCGACTTCCAATTTGATTTCCTTGTCACACAAAGCCACCAGTACAGCCTCTTCGACGAGCAAGGCGAAGTGCAAAGTTTCGACGAACCTGTGCGTACCTATCCACCATTGCATTACACCCAACTATACCGATATGAAGAACAACTATAGCCCCGACATCCTCAATTGCTTGGCCAATCTGAGCAGCGATGAGGTCTTCACCTCGCCCGAGTTGGCTAACCGAATGCTCGACCTGCTGCCACAGGAGTTGTTCCGTTCCAGCAAGACGCGCTTTCTTGACCCTTGCAGCAAAAGCGGTGTCTTCCTACGTGAGATTGCCAAACGGCTGTTGGCAGGGCTGGAAGAGCAGATTCCCGACTTGCAACAGCGTATTGACCATATTATGACCAAACAGGTCTTCGGCATTGCCTGCACCGACCTCACTGCTGAGATGAGCCGTCGTACACTCTATTGCACTAAACAGGCCAACGGTGAGTATAGTGTGGCCACCTGTTTCGACGATGCGCAAGGCAACCTGCGCTACATGCGCTGCCAACACACATGGGAGAACGGCAAGTGTAAACATTGTGGGGCCAATCGTGCCCAATACGACCGCGTAGAAACTATCGAGACCTACGCTTATCCTTTTATCCATAAATCAATCAAAGAAATATTCAAGAGAGACATGCAATTTGACGTAATCATAGGTAACCCGCCATATCAACTTGATGATGGTGGTGCACAAGCAAGTGCAAGTCCAATATACCAGTTATTTGTTCAACAATCATTGAAACTCAATCCTCGCTATCTATCAATGATTATTCCTGCACGTTGGTATGGTGGAGGCAAAGGACTTGATGATTTTCGGAAGGAGATGATAGAGAACAAAAATATTCGTGTATTACATGATTTCCTTAATGCTGCTGATTGTTTCCCTGGAGTCGAAATAAAAGGAGGTGTTTGTTATTTCTTATGGAATAGAGAACAATCAGGTGAATGTAACATCTATACCCATACTGGTGAAAGAGTTATAGAACAAAAACCACGTTTTTTAAAAGAAATAGGTTCTGATGTGTTTATCCGTTATGAGATTGGAGTAGACATTCTTAACAAAGTAAGAATACACCATGAAAAAACTGTAGATGGTATTGTGAGTTCTCAGAAGCCGTTTGGGTTAAGAACATTTGTTCAAGGACAAGCACAACCATTTAAAGATTGTGTTACTCTATATCAAAATGGAGGTATTGGATATATTAAAAAAGAACAGATAGAAAAAGGTATAGGATTGGTAGATAAACATAAGATTTATGTTTCTCGCGCGTATAATGCGGGTGATAATTACCCTCACCAGATTATCGGAAAGCCTATTTATGGTGCACCTAACACGTGTTGTACGGAAACTTATGTTACTATTGGACCATTTGTAAACAAAACAGAATCAGAAAATTTCATATCATACTTATCAACACGCTTTTTTAGATTTATGGTTTTCCTTTCAAAAGTTTCACAAATGGCTCCTGCAAAGGTTTACCAATTCGTCCCAATGCAAGACTTCTCCCACCCCTGGACAGACGAAATGCTTTACAAGAAATACAATTTGGACGAAGACGAGATTGCCTTTATTGAGAGTATGATTCGCCCAATGGAATGATGACAAAAGACTTTGATTATGCAAACGATAGACCAGATACTTCCTAACGAGCGGCGGACGATACCGCAGATTTACATGTACGACGACACATCCTTCCCAGGATGGATAAAGATAGGACAGACCACCCGCGCCGATGTGCGGAAACGCATTGATGAACAACACCCCATCACCGAGCCACACAAGACCTACCACCTTTTGTGGCACGACAATGCTTTCTATGCCGACGGTAGCGGCGAGAGTTTCAGCGACCACGACTTGCACGAGTGCCTGCGCCGCATGGGTAAGGAACTCATCGGTGAGTGGTGCCGTTGCTCGCTACGCGAAGCACAAGCGGCCTACGTGGCTGTACGCCACCGCGACACACAGGTGAAGACGGATCGTGACCTCGACTACAAGATGCGGGACGAACAAGCACAGGCAGTAAAACAAACCGCCGACTACTTCGCCAAGATGGACATAGAGGAACCTAACCGTCCCAGCCACTACCTTTGGAATGCCAAGATGCGTTTCGGCAAGACCTTCGCCACCTATCAACTCGCCAAACGGATGGGTGCCAAACGTGTGTTGGTGCTCACTTTCAAACCCGCAGTGGAAGACTCATGGCGCGACGACCTGCTACGCCACCGCGATTTCGAAGGTTGGCGATACTACAGCAGTCGCATGGACGAAGAATTCCCTTCATTGTCCTCGCCCAAACCATTGGTGGTGTTTGGTTCGTTTCAAGACTATCTCGGCAGAGACCGTTACGGTAACATCAAGCCCAAAAACGAGTGGGTGCATTGTGTCAATTGGGATTTGATTGTGCTGGATGAATACCACTTTGGTGCTTGGAACGACAACGCCAAGAGCCTTCTCGACCTCGGGGATGCTGATGCCAAAAAACGACAGACAGAAGAGGACGAAGTGATGACAGAAAGTGGCATTGATGTGGAAAGTGGTCGCGCTTGGGATGACGAGGATGTGCCTATCACGGGCAACCATTACCTCTACCTCAGCGGTACGCCGTTCCGAGCATTGGCTACAGGCGAGTTTATGGAAAGCCAAATCTTTAACTGGACTTATCAAGACGAGCAGGCACGGAAAGAAGCCTTTGGCGGTCCCTATCTGGAGATGCCCACCATGGTGATGATGACCTACCAGATGCCGCAAGACCTTGGAGCCATGATTGAGCAATGGGATATGGACGGCTTCGACCTCAATGAGTTTTTCCGCGCAGAAGGAAAGAAATTTGTCCATGAAAAAGCCGTGCAGAAATGGCTCGACATCATCCGAGGCAAAGCCTCCATCTTCGGTGACGGCAGTTCGCCGCTCAATGTGCGACCTGCTTTGCCCTTCGAGGACACCCGTCTGCTTGACCTCTGCGCCCACACGATGTGGTTCCTGCCCAATGTGGCCTCGTGTGATGCCATGGAAGCACTGCTTCATCGCCCAGCCAACGGATTCTATCAGAACTACACCATCATCAACTGTAGCGGCATCAAGGCAGGCATTGGAATTGATGCTCTTGGACCAGTGCGCGAGGCCATGGGCGACAACCCTTTGAAAACACGCACCATCACACTAACCTGCGGCAAACTGACCACAGGCGTAACGCTTCGTCCGTTGGGAGGATTGTTGATGTTGCGCAACTGCTCAAGTCCTGAAACCTACTTCCAGACGGCTTTCCGTGTGCAAAGTCCATGGACGGCCACCGACAAGGATGACCCCACGAAGAGAACAATACTGAAACCCACTTGTTATGTGTTCGACTTCGCCCCCAATCGTGCCCTACGCGAAGTGGTGACCTACGCCAACCAATTGGATGTGGACAGCAACCGTCGCATCACTGACAAAGTAGATGAGTTCATCAACTTCCTGCCTATCCTTCAGTTTGATGGCAGTTCCATGAAACGGGTCGATGCCACAGAGATACTTGATTTTGTCGATAACGGCACCAGTGGAACATTGCTTGCCCGTCGTTGGAACAGCGCACAATTAGTCAATGTCGATAATGCCACCCTTCAACGAGTGCTTGACAATCCCGAGGCGTTGGCCACCATCATGAAGATTGAGGGCTTCCGCGCCTTGGGCAGCGACATCATCGAAAACATTGTCAACCGAGCCGAAAAAATCAAGAAGTTGAAGCGCGAGGCGGGCGAGAATAACGACCCCAAGAAGAAGAAAGAACTCACCGCCGAGGAGAAAGAATACCGTTCCAAGCGGCGCGAGGTGCAGGAAAAACTAATGAAATTCGCCACCAGAATCCCCATCTTCATGTACCTCACTGATTATCGTGAAGAAAGTTTAGAAGATGTCATCCGCAAACTGGAACCAAGATTATTTGAGCGCGTCACAGGCCTCACCATCGACGACTTCGACCTGCTTTTGCGTGTCGGTGTCTTCAACCGCGCCCAAATGAACGACGCCATCCTGAAGTTCCGCCGCTACGAGGATGCCTCGTTAGAATATACCGGTGTAAACCGCCACGCCTCCGACACCCGCATCGGCTTGATGGACAGCACGGTGCCGATTGAGGCGATGCTGGGGTATGGCAAAGAATAAAGACAGTTAAGACCACATTTCTCATGAAAAAGTTGAGCTATAACTTGATTTTTTGAGGGGTTATAGCTCAAAAAACTTATCTTTTAGTATCTTTGCCCCAAACAAAAACACCTCACCCCATGAATCACCCCATTCAAGAAGGCTATATGCCTTATCTCGGCTACCAGACTTACTACCGCATTGTCGGTGAACCTTCAAGCAAGCCCGCACTGCTTTGTCTGCACGGCGGACCAGGCAGCACGCACAACTATTTCGAAGTATTGGACCGCATCGCCGACACGGGCCGTCAGGTCATCTCCTACGACCAGATCGGCTGCGGCAACTCCTACCTCGACGGCCACCCCGAACTGTGGACCCAAGAGACCTGGATCAACGAGCTCATCGCCCTGCGCGAGCACCTGCACCTCGACCAACTCCACCTCCTCGGTCAGTCGTGGGGTGCCATGCAGGCCATCGCCTACATCATCGACTGCCAGCCCAAGGGCATCAAGTCGGTCATCCTCTCTTCGGGCCATGCTTCCAGCTCGTTGTGGGCCAGCGAGCAGCACCGCCTTATCAAATACATGTCGGCAGAAGACCAAGAGGCCATCCGCCACGCCGAAGCCACCGGGAAATGGGACGAGCCCGACTATCTCCGCGCCAACGAGCATTACTATGAGCGTTATGTCATCAGCGTGGACGAAAACTCGCCTGAGTGTATCCGTCGCCCGAAACGCGCCGGCAACGAAGCCTACCTCTACGGCTGGGGGCCCAACGAATACCAACCTTTGGGCGATTTAGCCGACTTCGAATACACCGACCGTCTTCACCAAATCACACAACCCTGCCTCATTTGCAGCGGCACCCGAGACATCTGCACCCCTGTGGTGGCGGCCTCGCTCTATGAGAACATCCCCAACAGCCGCTGGGAAGTCTTCAAAGGCGCACGCCACACCTGCTTCGTCGAGCAAACCGACAAATACTGCGAGATCTTAGAGAAGTGGTTGGAGGAATGCGACTAAGCTTCATGTTTTCCATGCTGAATTATGCCCCGACGAACTCCACACCAAGGTCTTTGCAAACCGTTTGAGCCGTAGTGCGACCGCTTTGTGCTGCTGGGGGAAGTCCGCCGGAATAGGCCGTCCGCTGCCCCGTGAAGTAAAGGCCTTCACGATAACGGACAGGCGCATGGTACAAGCGTCGGAAGGGCGGCCAGTCCGTCATGTAGCTTCCCTCGAAGGTGCTGCAATAACGCTCGTAGGTGAGTGGCGTGGCCATGTCGGTCACAGCCACGGCATCCTTGATTTCGGGAATCACCTCGCTGATGGCTTCGATGAAGTCTGCCATCACCTCTTTTTTCTTGTCTGCATAGCTGCCGTCTTCCTTGGCCGCATTCCAATAGCCGTAAGTGGGGCCGTGAAGCAGACAAGTGATGACACTGCACCCTTCGGGAGCATAGCCTTCCTCTGTGGCATAGTTGTTCACGACAATCGTTTGGTAAGTGCGTCTGGCGGCTTGCAGAGGATGAGGCAACACAATCTGCATGGAGCGGGGCCAATAGGACAAATCGGCCTTGACTCCGACACCGATAAACATGCACTGGGTCGTTCGAAGTCCCGACCGCATCTTTTTGGCCCAGCTGTCTTGTAACGGCTCCTTGAAAAGCGTGTCGATGGCACTTCGGGCATCCGCCGAAATGATTACGACATCTGCCACAAGCACCTCTTCCTTGGTACGAACCGACCACTGTTTCCCTTCAAGGAAAACCTCCTCCGCAGGGGTCTGGTATCGGATTACTCCACCACAACTTTTGAACGTGTCGGCCATATTCTGTGCCATGCGCAGTGAACCACCCTTGGGATAGCCGCTGTCGCCCACATGAAAGGTGCCAAGGGTATAGATGAGCGATAACGCATTGATGTCAGGTTCCACAACGGCAGCCAAAAGTGCCCTTATCCGTGGATTCTTGAACCATTTAGCGTATGCTCGCGCCGACTGGGCCATCAAAAATGGCGTGACGAGGACGGCAGGCAGCATCTTGACATATTCCCAAACGGAAAACGGCTTGGGGTTTCGGACTTTTAGGCCTCGTAAATCACTGATAGGCTGATGGAAATTCTTGAAACAGGCCAAGTGAAAACGGAGACGCCACAAGGCAAGCTTGTCCCTAAAGCCAGTGACTTCCAGCCCATGCAAGTCGCGAAACAGCGGCATGGTACCTTTTTCGTCCACCAAGGTATAGATAGGATCTTTGAAAAAGACGGGGTTGTTTTCCTGCAATGCACCAGTTTCCAACCAAATCTGATGCAAAGGGATTTCCTTCTTGGCTCCAATAAGCCAATGGATGCCACCCTCGAAAGTGTAGCCTTTGCGTTTCCAGCTGGTGGAGACCCCTCCTGGACCAGCGGCTTTTTCCAAAACAAGCGTCTGGATGCCTGAACGCTGCAGATAGACAGCCGTGGTAAGTCCGGATATGCCTGCGCCAATGATTAATGCTGTCCGTTGCGCCATGAATTCACTGTTTCCAACGCTTCAACGTCGGGAAAAACTGCCGCATCATGCCCTTATATTCATCCTTGGTCATGGGTTTGGGCATGTTCTTGTTGACTTCATCGACAAACTGCGAGCAGAACTCGATCATCTCTTCCATAGTGCAGTCCTGCGTGAACTTGCCATCTTTGTAGCAATACATGCAATAGTCTTCGTTCTTGCTTCCGTCGGCATTGGTGCCGAGAATCTCTTGGGTGAGCGGCATTCCGCAGCTCTGACAAAACTTCATTTCGTTTTCCATATTCTTTTGTTATTTCAACCCGTATTGTACAATGCAAAAATAGGCCGTTTTTGCCAAAAATGATTGTCTCTTATATTTATTTGTATTTTTGCGGGCTTTTTTGAACAAAGAAATCAACTTAATCACATCATTATTTACCTAAAAATTATCATTATGAGTAAACTTAACATGATTGCAGTCGCAGCATTAGCTCTGACTTTTGCCGCATGTGGAAACCAAGGTTCCAACACCCCTGCCACTCCTACTCCCGCCGCTAAAAGTGAAGAAGCCCCTGCCAAAGTGGCTTACGAGCAAATCACCGTTGAGAAGTACGGAGTTTCTTTCGACATTCTGAAAGGCATGCGCCGCACCGACAACCCCGCCAGTGACGATGGCGGTGTTTGGACGCTTGTACCCGAAGACGACAACGATTTCCCCATCTACGCCACAGTGCAGGCCGGTGTGTATGAATCCATGTTTGGACCTTATGACGACGAAAGAATCCAAAGGGAATTCGATGAAGACATTCCTGCAGAGGCCGAGAAGAAGCTTGACCTGGAGAAAAAGGAGTACACTTACTCCGTCGCTGGAGAAATCAGCGAATTCCACCGCGTCATCTTCAAAGACAACAAGCAGATTAATATCATGGTGGCCTATACCGAAAGATGGGCTCCCCAGCTCGGTGGCGAGGTTTGCGATCACATCCTGAACTCTGCCAAGTTCAATTAATCAGGAAAACACCCTGAAAATCCAAAAAGGCAGCATCCGTTGAGACGGGTGCTGCCTTTTTTTATCATCCCACACATCAAATCCGAATCGGTATTGGTTGGCCAAATTCATGTTCTATTTATTTGATTGTCGGTTTGTCCTGTTCTAGCTTCTCTTTGGCCTGTTTAAGAATTTCCTCTTCCTCAAACAACTCCATTAACATCTGTTCATTAGCGCTTCCAGGATCTTCGCTATGATCTTCATTCACCAAGCGTTGGTTGCTGAATTCTTTCAGTTCCTCTTCGCTTACTTTCATCATCTGCATACAACGGTTGCGTGTTGCCTGGAAGGACTTCAAAAACGAGTAACTGGTGTAATAATACGTTGGAAAACCGATGTCAAGGAAGCTTTCTATGCTTTGAGCGTATCCCGATTCGAGCACCTTCTTTTTCAATTCATCCAATACTTGTTGGTAAGAACGACGCTGGCTGTAAAAAGAAGAGACCTCGTGGACAAAATTGACATTGCCGAGGGTGTTGAACGTCTCGATATTAGAAGAGAAAATGTTTTCTGTCGTTTCAGAAAACTCCTCAGAGGCAACCGTAACGGCTGGCATGATATAGAAACGCAGACTGTCGTAATACTCAGGGTGACGCGCGACCTCTAATTCCACTTCTTTTGCCTGATGAATTGCGGATTCGGCTTCTTGCGCCTGTTCGATGGTTTTATCAAAGTCATAGATGATCATCATGACCATTTCCTTCTTGGCCGCCGCTTTATGGCGTCTATCGATGATGGCTGAGGTGCCGAAGGTGAGTATGATGGAGAAGGTTGTCGCGAGAAGCGTCAACAAAAACTGTTTGGTGCCGGACGAAGGTTTTTCTTTCATATTCTTTTTATTTTATTTGGTATGTCTTGTATCGTTTCCATTCTTCTTGGAGGTCAGTCACATGCTCACCCATGAAGAATGTGGCTTGTAGGTCATCCTTGAAAGGGGTCCAGTTGCCGCAAATCGCGCCGTCATGGGCGATGATAGGCTGGAAGATGCCGCTGTTGTTGTGTGCCTTATGGCTATAGTCAGGCGAGAGGACGATGTCGCGGCTCTTGTAGCCGATGAGGTATTCGTCGTAAGGCGGGATTAGGAGATATTTGCCTTTGCGGAAACCACGGGTGCGGCAATCATCCGTAAAATAGAATTCCCTGCGTGGTAGAGACGCGGCGCGCCACGTCTCTACATGCAGGGAATCACCTAAAATCTCAATTCCCCTCCTGCAATCGTTGATGTTCAACCCCGACCACCACACGAAATCCTCCAAAGTGGCTGGCTGGCGGCTTTGGAAATATTTCCTGGCCAACATCGCCAAGGTCTCATCGTGGTCCATCTTGACGCGATTTTTCACCTTATCGGCGGCGATGGCGTATGTCGCCTTCATCGGCAACAAGTCGCCGCTGCAAAGCGTTCCTGAAAGTTCGGCATAGCGGATGTGGTACGAAAGGCGATGGTCGTCCATGTGGATGTCTTTCTCCGCCAAGGCCTCAACGAAGTCTTCCTTGGTGACGCTGCCCTTTTCGGCAGCAGTCTGGACAAGGATTTCCCTGATGCGTTTTACCTCCTCATCGGGAATGCTAATCTTATTACTGCGCATCCATCCCTTGATGACCGCCAAGGCCTTCGCCGAACAGAGTTCGAGCAAGGGCCAATAATCCTCGGCCGACACGAGTTGCCAAGTGCCACGCATCAGGTGCAGACGGATGATCTGACCGCTGTCGAAAGCCTTCTTAAAGGCTTTGGCAGAGGGCTTTTTGGTCCGCATCGCCACCGCCCAGCGCATCAGGCGGTATTCCTGCGCCTGCATCGCGCCCATATAGTCCACCAACTTGGCAGGGGTGTCGAACTGCGGGCAGATGAGCTGCTGGTTGAGTAATCGAAGGGCGACGGGATTCATGGTTGAGTTAAGCGATTAATTGTGCAAAAATACACATTATCGCTTTGTCTCACCCAAAACACACCATCTTATTACTGGAATTCTTCTGATGATTTCGTACAACGCCACAGGAATGGTCATCACCGCCACGAAAAGGATGGCATACATCATCCATGGTGCCAATGAGGTGTATTGTTTCATCATATAACCCAAAGCTGCAATCACCAAATAATGAAGGATATAGATACCATAACTGGAGCGCGTCATATAACCTGCGAAAGCACCCGTGCGGTCGAAGCGCGCCTTGAACCAGGCCATCATCGCCAGGCACATCAGCCAGCCGTAGAGGCAATTGAGAGGACTGCCCAGATATTTGGGCGATGTGTTGTCCTGACCGAAGGTGGTGACAACCAGCACCGTGCCGGCAACAACCGCACAGGCCAACAACGGAATCCATGCTTTCTTCAACTTCTCTTGTACCTCGTCGTGCGAGAAAACGAAATAACCCAGCAGAAAGGGAACCAGATAGAAGAGCGGTTTGTACAAGTTCAAGAGGCCGTCCAAACTTTCGGGACGAGGATTCTTGATGAGGGTCTGCTCGCCAGCCCAAAACAGCACGCCCAGCAGGATGATGACAACGAGATTGGCCTTCCCGCACCAGTTCCAGATCTTGTCTTTTCTGTCGATCACACACACCAAAAGCAGCACCAAGCAAAGCAGCCACAGCACTTGGATGAACCACAGCGGACCGGTACCACTAAAAGCCATGATGAAATACTTCGCTATGGCGGGTACACCATCAAACACGCCTTGCCTTGAGGCCACAACGGTATTGAAATAACCGACCATCCAATGGAACACGAACAAACCGATAGTACCAGGTACCAACAGCTTGCGGGTGCGCGACCCAAACCATTTCTTGGCTGACTGTTTTTGCAATGCATAGCGCGCACTGATGCCTGCCAAAAGGAACAAAAGCGGCATAAACCAAGGATAGAGGATATACATCACAATATCCTGATACTGCTTACATTCTGGGTATTCGCCAAAACCGCCGATGCCACCGAAGACACCCTTGTTATTATAGAAATAAAAGACGTGGTAAAACAGCACCAAAAGCACCGTCACCCAACGGAGATTGTCGATCCAATGCTTGCGTTCCATCACTTGCCCTCCCCTAAAACTTCATCGATTTTGTCTTGAAAAATCTGGGTCTTGATGACGGCCATGCCTTTCATGTCGCCAAGCACCAGAAGGCTGTCGCCAGCCTTGATTCCATAAACCTCGCGGGCTTCCTTGGGGATGACGATTTGTCCGCGGTCACCCACTTTCACTACACCGAAGATGTATTTCCCGTTTTCTGCTTCCATAATGATTGATTTTTGTGATTAGTATAATTTTTCATATTTTGCTGCAAAAATATGATTAATTTGAATACAAAAACACAAAACATCGAAAAAAATGAACAAATCCAACCAAATCTTTTACTTTTGCAGTGTAAACCAGTTTTTGAATGACTTATAAACGACTAATATTTTTGTTTTTGCTATCGTTGGTGACGTTGCCTTCCCTCTTTGCCCAACGTCTCGGTGGCGGCTTGATGCTCGGACCGGCTTTCAGCACCATGAACATCAGCGGCAACGACAGCACACGTTTTCGCCCCGACTTCACAGGCGGCGTGCGCATCGCCCTCATCCCTGAGCGTTCCATCATTGGTGCCGAAATCGATGTGCTGTATTCGCGACAAGGCATGAGCACCAAGAAAGGCCTGGATGACGGCAACAACACCATCCGCTTCATGGAGAAGTCGCACTACATCAACGTGCCGTTGCTACTCAACATCTACCTCCGCAAATGGAAAGAGGACGACGAAGATGAATCCATGATACCACGGCTGCGCATCGGACCGCAAATCGGCTTTTGCGTAGGCGGCAACGACGTTATAGAAGTGAAAAGCAAAAAGAAACAGCAGTTCATCACTCCATGGGAGCCAGGCAGTTTCAACCGCATCGACTATGGCCTCACGGCGGCGTTGAGTTATTGGTTCATCGAAGTGCGCTACACCTTCGGCATGGCCAATGTCTTCAAGGAAGGCGAGAAATCCACCAACCACGTGATTTCGTTGACTTGGTCGGATATTTGGTAGGGATTACGAAAAAAACTATACATTTGCAGTTTTGAAATATTGTAAACCATGAACATCGTAATTGCTGGAGACGGAGAAGTAGGCATGCACTTGGCGGAGGCCTTGGTGCGCAGCAACCATAACATCACCATCGTGGACCCGCACGAGGAACTGCTGAAGATGATGGAATCGCACAGCGACCTGATGACCATCACGGGCGACTCGACCTCGACCGCAGTGCTGCAACGTGCCAACGTGAAAAAGGCCGACCTCATGATTGCCGTGCTTCACGACGAGCACATCAACCTGCTGACGGGCATCATCGCCAAGAAACTGGGGGCCAAGAAAGTCATCGCCCGCGTTAACACGATGGAGAACCTCAGTCCCGAGGTGTGGCGTATGTACCAAGACCTCGGCATCGACGGACTGCTGTCGCCCGAAGACATCGCCGCACAAGAGATCATCTCGCTGCTGAAGAAAAACGCCTCGTCGGAGACCTACGACTTCGCGGGTGGTAACCTGCAACTCTTCATGGTGAAACTGGAACCCGAGGCCGAAATTCTCGGCAAGACCGTCGACGAGGTCATCGACCAATACGAACACATCGAGTTCCGCATTGCCGCCATCCACCGCCGTCAAAGTACCTTTGTCCCCCAAGGTGACGAGGTCTTCCATGTGGCCGACATGGTGTATGTGGTCACCAAGCCGCACGCCATCAAGGACATCATCAAATTGAGCGGCAAGAAACAGATCAACGTCCACAACGTGATGATCGTAGGCGGCGGCCGTGTAGGTCGCATCACCGCCAAGCGCCTTGAGCACGACTTGAACATCAAGATCTTGGAAATCGACAAGGAACGCTGCATGGACCTGACCAACTACCTCTCGGAGGCCTTGGTCGTCAATGCCGATGCCCGTAACCTCGACCTGCTTGAGGACGAAGGCATCAAGGATATGGATGCCTTCATCGCCGTCACCGACAACACCGAGACCAACATCCTGACTTGCCTCCAGGCCAAGTCGTTCGGCGTGAAGAAGACCATCGCCCTCGTCGAGAACATCGACTACATCGACATCTCGCAGAACATCGGCATCGACTCCATCATCAACAAGAAACTCATCGCGGCCAGCTACATGGTGAAATACACCCTCGGCGCCAAGGTCTCCACGCTGAAGAGCCTCAGCGGCATCGATGCCGACATCGTGGAGTTCCAGGTGAGAGCGGGCTCAGCGGTCACCCGCAAAACCATCGGGCAGCTGGCCATGCCCCTCGACGCCGTCATCTGCGGCATCACCCGCGATGGCGAGAGCTTCATTGCCAACGACGACTTCCAAATCGAAGCCGATGACCAGGTGGTGGTGTTGGCACTACCTGCTGGCATCCCCGCTGTCGAACGCTTATTCCATTAGTTTTTTCAGGAATCACAAAACAAACAAAACTTGCAAAACAATGATGAAACCTAAAGAAAAGCGTGTGGCGGCACGCAACCGCGTTGCCGCCGGAAAGCGGGCCAGTTGGCTGCTTTCCCCAGCTTTAACAAAAGGTTTTGAGGGTTTTGTAGGTTTTGTGACAAAATACAACCGATGAAGTGGAAAACTAAAATAAACCATCCTTTAGTCCTCCGCATCGAAGGCCAGCTCTTGCTCATCGAAGGCCTTTTTATGCTGACGGTACTCCCCGTGACCTACCTGCACCGCGGGCTGTATGCCTTCAGCATGCCCTTCTCGGCCCTTATCACCCTGCTGACCGGTTTCATCCTGCTCATCGCCACGCGTAACCACAAAGACGAAAAGACCACCTCACGCGATGGTGTCTACGTCGTCTGCATCTCATGGCTTGTGCTCTCGCTGTTTGGCGCCATGCCTTATCTGCTCAGCAAGAGCGTACCCAACTTCACTGACGGGTTCTTTGAGGCTTTGTCGGGTTTCACCACCACCGGTGCCACCATCATGACCCAGATTGAAAGCCTTCCAAAAGACATCCTCCTCTGGCGAAGCATGACCCAATGGCTGGGAGGCTTAGCCATCATCGTGTTTACCGTTGCCATCCTACCCTATCTCGGCATGAGTGGCATGCAACTCTTTGTGGCTGAGATCAATGGCATCAACTACGACAAGCTGCACCCTCGCATCATGCACACCGTCAGGCGCATTTGGGGCTTGTATCTATTTTTCACCCTGTTGGAGACGCTATTGCTCTACTTTGGCGACATGGACTTCTACGACGCCATCTGCCATTCGATGAGTACCATCAGCTCGGGCGGTTTCTCCACTCGAACGGAAAGCATTGGGGCTTTTTCCAACTACTCACAAGTCGTGGTGAGCGTCTTCATGGTGCTTTCGGGATGCAACTTCTCACTATTGTTGCTCTCCTTAAGTTGGAAGTCGTTTGCCCTCTTCAAGAATCAGGAATTCAGGAACTTTTTGCTCTATATCCTAATCATCAGCATTGGCATTGGATTGGTGTTGGTGTTCGTTTGTCAGATGAGCTTCGGCAACGCCTTCCGTCAATCGTTCTTCAGCGTCATCTCCTCGCTGACCACCACGGGCTTCTTTGTCGGCAACTATACGGTTTGGCCTTCATTCCTATGGATCGTCCTCTTCCTACTGATGTTCATCGGAGGTTGCTCGGGGTCCACTTCTGGCGGTGTGAAGATCTTCCGCCACCTCATTTTCGTGAAAAACTCGGTGCTTGAGTTGAAGCGTATCATCCATCCCAACGCCGTGCTTCCCGTGAAAGTCAACGAAAAGGCCATCTCTACGGGTGGCGTTAACAAAAACCTGTCATTCATTTTTATCTATTTCTTGGTGTTTGTCGCCGGAAGCATTATCCTGCTCTTCACGGGTGCCGATTTTAACACAGCCATTGGAGCCTCTGTGGCTGCATTGAGCAATGTGGGCACAGGCATCGGACAGGTGGGGCCTGGTGGCACCTACGTCGCTTTTACGTTAGGAAGCAAATGGGTGCTGATGCTGCTTATGCTCCTCGGTAGGGTGGAACTTTTCTCTTTGATTACGCTGCTTTCGCGGAGTTTTTGGAGGAATTGAAAACACGCGTAAAGGCAAATGACCTTAAAGGACTTTTCGATGCTCTTTTAGCAACACTTTTCTTCAGAAATTGCTGTCTATTACCAACAACTTTAATCCAAAAACCTTGAGCTTTCCCCGAAAAAAGTTTGGAACGAATAAACTTTCAACTAATTCATTCACAAATTATTACAGTTCAATAACCTTGAAAAAGTTTGGACTGCCCTTTCAACCGCTTGTCGAAAGTGGTAGTTTTGTGATGCTGAAACGAGATCTTGTTTATTTTTGTCCCCATGAAACTGCATCATCTGGTTTTGTCTTTCCTTGTTACCATGTTGGCTGCTTGCCATCCTACATCCCGAGATGTGCGGCTAGCTGCCCGCGATGCCTTGGAAAACGCTAGCATCCAGTTGGATTCGGGCAACAAGGCAGTGGCTTTGCAATTGTTCAAGGATGCGGAACATTATGGCCTATTAGCGCATGATACACTGACTGTGGCTCACGCGAAGTATCATATTGCCAGGTGTTTGGGCTATTATGCCGACAAAGAAGAGGTTGTATCATTGCTGAAGGCTGCTGCCAAGGGCTTTGGCGAAGACTATGCTGACCGAGCCGAGGCATTGAGAGAGTTGGGCGATTTCTATCAGTACCATGGACAATTTGATAGCTCAGCATATTATTTGGATCAGGCCCTAGCGTATGCCGAGCAAAGCGGGTCATTGGAAGCAAAGCGCGACTGCTTGTCTGCCTTTCATGTCATGTATTTCAATGCGGGAGATTACGAAAAGTCGGCCAACTACCTGAGCCAGTTTTGGAAAGCTTCGATTGCAGATGCCGACGACAACTTGCTGATGTATTATTATCATGACATGGGGAACATCTTTTATGAGTCCGGCAACTTGGATTCTGCTGATTATTATTACAGCCGTTTGGAGGAACTTGTGTCCCAAACAGAGCCTAACGCGGATACTTGGTTCTATTACGGTGTCTTGTCCGATTATGCCGAAGAACTCGGCGATTATGAAACCGCTTGCAAATATGGATGTTTGTACGAAGAAGGCAACAATCTAAAAGAAATAGAGCAACAGGAGAACAATCTTGCGCTTATCAGCCATAAATACGACAGCGAGGTGATGCAGAACGAGTTGAATCGTAAAATCATTATCAAGCAACGCATCATCGTCATTGTCAGTTTGGTAGCGACTTTGGTCTTGGCTGCGTTGTTGGTTTCGCAAATCCGCTTGGCACGGAGGCGTAAACGCGAAGCCGAAATCAGTGCCGAACTGTTCCACTTCAAGCAGCAGAACAAAGATTTGGCACAAAAGCACGCCGAGCATGAGCAAATCCAGCAGGATTATGCCGACCGCCTTTCGGAGGCCTTGATGAAGGAACAGCGTATCATGTTGTTGTTGGACAATTATCTGAACAGCAACAAAAAAGCCAATCTTCTCAAGGATTTGGAGACCTCCGTTTATGACGACAAAGACCATTGGGAAGCCATGCTGGAAGTGATTGACCAACTCTATCCCGACCTTACAGCAACCCTTCAGCAGAAGTATCCCGATTTGGACGAGGACGAAAAGAAATCCTACATCCTCTCTTATTTCAAACTCTCGCGCCAAGAGGAAGCGGATTACCTTGGAACCACCGTCAATATGGTGGACAAACTGCGCGGAAGACGGAGGAAAAAGATGGAGGAAGGGTAAAAAACTTTGGACTGTTTCCAAAAAACGTTTGGAATAGGTGTTGAGCTATCTCTTTTGTTTTCAAGATTTTAGGTTATTTTAATACTCGGAATTGTTCGGAATGACTGTCCGACCGCTTGACAAAGGCGGTAGTTTCGCAGCATCATTTCCATTACGAAGTGTAAAACAAAGAATCACCCTAAAACACAAATCACTTATTATTCACATTCTAAAAACATAACAAAATGAAGAAAGTCATTTATCTGCTTGGTATTATGCTCCTTATGGCAGGAGCAGCCAAGGCGCAAGACGCAAAGACCCAGAGCGGTCCTGAAATCGAATTTGAGAAAGTCGTTCACGACTACGGCGATGTGCCCTACAACGGCAACGGCGAATGTGAATTCCGTTTCACCAACACGGGCAACGAGCCCCTGCTGATTCAGAAACCAAAGTCAAGTTGCGGCTGCACTATCCCTTCATGGCCCCAAGAGCCCATCCTCCCCGGTGAGTCAGACATCATCAAGGTGACTTACCGCACCAACCGTCCCGGCATCATCAACAAGACGGTGACCGTGACCTCCAACGCCGTCAACAATCCCACAGTTGTGCTTCGCATCAAGGGCCGAGTGCTAGACCAAACTACCGAAGTCCTCCCCGAGAAGACAAACGGTTTCGGCAACGGCTCTCCTGTCAACAACAACTGATCTGAAGTAATTATTTGGTGATCTTAAAGCCGTCTAATGTTACCGTTAGATGGCTTTTATTATATGGATAAAGCCACCAAAGACCTTGAAATGTGATGCTTGGAACACAGTTTAAAGCCATCTGATTCCTTTCTTTACTAATTTTCATAGGGACAAAATTTTGTCCATATCGTATTCATATTGTTGATTGTCAAAGAAATAAGATTTTACAATCAAAAAAAAGCATGGACAGAATTTTTAGGCCTCCCGAAAACCCCTTGACAAGCATTTTTTTGCTATACTTTTGTCGGTGCAATTCAAAATCATACGACTATGAAAACGACAAGAATTTATGCCTTGATTGTAATCCTGATAGTTTTCGGGTGCAAAGCTTTTGGACAGGAACATGAACAGCTGTTGCCAAAGTCAATGGTCAAAATCGGCATCAACGCATTCCTGACGCAAGAGGTCAAGTCGTCGGACAAGGCAGCCGCTGTGAACTCCTATCCATTTATTGGTGGTGGCCTTGAAGTTTCCTACTACCACCGACTGCCTTATCACTTTGGCGTTAATGTGGGCTTCGGTGCACAGTTTCAGCCTTCTGTTTTCGACAACACTGGAGATTCGGAGGTGAAAGATATCTATACGATATATACCCCGATGATTTGCCTTCCTTTCTCCATCGAGAAGGCTTTCCCTGCCGTCAAGACAAAACACGGTTTTTTGCTGGTTGGCGAACTTGGAGGCAGGCTATACAAACCGTATAAATCCACATACGAGTACACCATGATGTATGGCCTCGATGAAAACGGAATTTGCCTTCCTGACGGGTATGTCATCGACTATTTGGTGTTGGACGATCCTATTTCCGTGTCATGCTTCGCCAAAATCGGCTTGGAGAGGCCGACGAGCAAAGGCAACCTGCTTCGCTTCAATCTCTTATACGATTACTCGTTTAGGGAAATAGGCGTAGGCGAAATCTGGAAAGGTTGCGAACCTGATACGCATTATGGGACCTTAAGCCAGAGGTTTAGTTATGTTGGTGTGGAGTTTAATTATGGATTTAGGATAAGATAAAGGCTGCCAAAGAAATGCATGTTTGACTCAGTTATTGAGGCAAAAAGAATTTGTAACTTTAAAATCAATAAGTTATGAAAACAATTAATTTCAATAAGCGGGTTTTGGCCACAATGGCCATCTTTTCCCTTTGCTGCTTTACGGCAAAGGCACAGGACTCGAAAGAATGGTCAATTATTCCTTATACAAAAATAGGATATGTATTGGATGGTTCGGTAAGACTATTAGATGAGGTCTATCACGCGAATGCTGGAGTGGACGCCAAAGTCAGTTTCAACGAGCATTGGTCGTTACTGGCTGGTGTTGAGTATAATTACCGATGGGGCTTTTCCGAAGGCGGTTATATTATTCCAGACGACCACAGGGAAGGACTACGGCATTTCATCCGCATTCCTGTTCGCGCCGAGTTCACGCACAAATGGTTTTATGTCAATGCAGGACTTTTTGTGGAACGCGCGACGAACACACGCTATGATGCCAACGAGACCATCAACTTTGGTATAGGCCCAGAAGTGGAATTGGGCGGTCGCATACGACTATCCGAAAATGATCGTCTCCGTATAGGCATGCAAAGTCAATTATGTGCCAACCATGTAACCGAAAAAGGCCAATCCTCTTTTTATGGAGGTTTCTTCGGTACCTTTCTTACAATGGGTTATGAGCATCGGTTCTAAACATACTTCATAGTTACTCCTAAGCCATCGAAAGCGCTTGCACTAAAAATCACACTATCATCTTTTCAGGTGGCGTTGAGGGAATAAAAAACATGACAAAATAAACGGGAAGGTAAGTCACTTTCCCGTTTTGTGTGACTTCTCGTTCGTTTGATAACACAAAGCCCTGCTTGATGTGATAGTCCGGTGTAGAGACAAAAGCATCCAACGAGGCATGTATGTTGTAATCCTTCCCCGACTTCACTTCGACAGGAACCACCGAAAGCAGGTCATAGTCGTTTACAAGGAACTCAACCTCGCCTTTTTTCTTATTGTCATAATAGAACAGCGGGAAGCCGTGTGCAACAAGTTCGCTGCACACCACCGATTCATATACCGAACCCAAGTTAACGCTTTTTTCATCATTCATGATGGCGGAAATACTATACTGATAAAGAAGCCGCGTCAACAGCCCCACATCGTTCAGATACAGTTTCAGCAGGTTCTTGCTCTCCGATTCCACAAGCGGAAACCTTGGGTTGGAGACGGCCTTCACCTCGTTGCAGATACCGCTTTTCACAAGATACTCAAACTCAGCTTGATACTGCCACGCCCTGGCTTGTTTCTTGTTCTCTATCTGGTTGAAATGAACCCGTTTCTTTTTGTTCTCAAGATAGGAGGGCACCAACTCATATATGCGCTCAATGACCAATTTCCGTTCTTTGTCGTACTGGCTCGCATCGCCCTTGTAAAGTTCATAGACATCCTTTTGTGCCGATCTCACTTCGACAATATTATGTGTCTCTATGAACTTGTTCACGGCATCAGGCAACCCCCCGACCAATAGATATTTTTTGAACAAGTCCATCATTCGATTATGCAACGGTTCGTCCAATGAGACTCTTTGCATATAACTCTGTCGTGCATGATTGATAAACTCCTCTCCTACATTGTTAGCCCATAGAAACTCCTCAAAATCAAGCTGAAACATTTTCACCACCTTGATTCTCCCGCCAGGCTTTGAGAGCGTCTCGTTTAACGCAATCCCCAACTGCGAACCGCTGACAATATAAGTAAACCTATCATCTTGACGCAGGAATTTCAAAAGGGTGAGCATGTCGGGATAGGCCTGTATCTCATCCAAAAACACCAATGTGTTTGATTTCTCACCCAACCGGTTGCCAGCAATGGTGCTGAGTCGGAGGTAAAAGTCTTCTTTGTTACGGGTTCCTTCAAAAAGCTGGTCGCCTTTCTTGTCCTCATACAAATCAATCTCGATGTAGTTCTTGAAGCGCTTTTTCCCTTCATGTCGAATGATATAGGACTTTCCTATCTGTCGTGCTCCATCAAGAATCAGTATCTTTTCAGACCCATTATCAAGATATTCAGCGATTTCTGTTTGAACTTTTCTTCTTAACATACACTTTTCCTATAATTTTTCATCTGCAAAAATACACTTTTCCGTATAAATAGCAACAAAAAAAATACACTTTTCCAAAAAAATTATAGGTCAAAATATACACTTTTCCAAAGTTTGCTGTATTTTTTCCAAAAAATGTAAGATTCCGTCCATTTCCACGATATAATAGCAAACGACCGAAGGTAATGACGACCGAAGAGTTCAAACGAGACATCCTGCGACTGCAACCACGATTGCAGCGGACCGCCGAAAGCATCATCGGCGATGCCGACAGCGCAGCGGATGCCGTCCAAGAAGCCGTCATCACACTTTGGGAACAACGCGCATCGATAAAAAGCCAGGACATGGAAAAGCTCAGCCTGACCGTCGTGAAACGGCGCAGCATCGACTTGCTCAGGAAGCAGAAACCCACCATACCCATCGACACGGAAAGCCTGATGCTTGCCGAGCCATCGCAGGACGATAACGAGGAACGCTACCGACTGGCCCGAAAACTCGTCGAGCAACTGCCCCAGCGCCAACGCGACACCATCCTGATGAAATACGAGGACGGTCTCAGCGTGGAGGAAATCGAGAAGGCGACGGGCATGAGTAGCACCCATGTGTATGCAACGCTGTCGCGCGCCTACAAGTCGTTGCGTGAAGCCATAAAACAATATAAGGAGAAACAAGGATGAATACTGAAAACGAAATGAACGAGGAAGTCCGCCAGCTGCTCGACAGCCTGGAAGAACACGGGAAGAACGCCCGCCGACAAAAGGAACTTGGCGACTTGATTGACCAATTGTCGGAGAAAGAATTAGGGACGGGTACATCATTGCGAGGAACAAAGCAATCCAGAAAACAAGCTGAACCCCTGGATTGCTTCGTCGTGCCTCCTCGCAATGACGCAAAGCGGCGCAAGCTTTATCCGCTTTGGTGGGCCATGGGTGCGGCAGCCGCATGCCTTCTGCTTTGGCTGCTCGTCAAACCGAGCGAGAAAAAGCACCCTGAGATGGAACAGAAAATCCTTGTGGAAGAAACGAAAGCCGTGGATTCCGTCAAGACCGAGGTGAACGATGCCGTCTTTGAACAACCTGTTGCTAACGAAACGCTTTTGGCAGAAGAGACCCTTGTCGTTCCACAAAACGCCCCGATGAAAAAAGAGAAACCGAAGACTCAAATCATCGAAGAAGTGGTCGAACAGCCCATGCTAGCCGAGGTCAAGCCGACGGAGCCCAAAGACACTACGAATATTGGATCCAACACCATACCCACTGAAAACGAAACGCCTTCAGCCGTTCAAAAGCCCCAGCGGAGAGTCATCCGGAGCCTCAACCTGGTGTGCTACGAATGTCAGAAGGACCCCGAATTCTTCACCAAACCTGTCACGGAAGACAGGACCTTATTCGGTCAGCCACAAGACCCGAACATGAAAAACGGATCGCTGGCCTTGGAAATCAAACTCAATTAAAACTTGGAAACCATGAAACGCATCATTTTATCAATAGCCATTCTTTTGGCTGCACAGATAGGCTTCGCCCAGGAAGAAGTCGCTATAGAGCAAAACATCAACCAACGCATCAACAAGCTGGAAATCAGTTCAGGATGGGAGGTCCATCTGATTCACCATGAGGCCGACAGCGGCTACCGCGTGGCCATCATCACCGAAGATGATTTGGCGGCACGGGCCTACAATGTGCAACTCTGCAACGTCAAAGACCAAACCCTGACCATCCTCGAGAACACCCAGTTGCCCCGAGGCACCGTGGTGGAGATTGAAGGCCCCATGACCTTCGGGCAAATCAACCTTTTGAACAATGCGACGGCTGAAGCAGATTATGTCGTTGCATCCGCAGCATCCGTACCGAAGGACTGGACCAATCTCATCCTTTCCAAATATTCAAGCTTTCATGTCCAGCATTATTACATTCCCAACCCAGAAAACTCGCCAGGTATGAAAATTTGGGACCATGCCCAATTGACTATCGATACCATTTCGGGTGAAGGTGATGTCATGATGAACGTTTATGGAAGTGCAAATTTTCAATACGACACCAATACCCTACTAGGCAAAATCACACTGTGCGAACAGGAAAACACTTCTGATTGGCCTTATATGCAAAGGGATTGGAGGGTAATCAAGACCAAAGAAGTGGATGGCGAACTGGTCACCACCGACCGCAGAAAGGTATGGAATGACGCGCTTTCTCTTGAAGTAGGAATCGGCCTACTACATGGCAACAAGCCAACAAATCCCAACAGTCCTTTCCTGCAATCCAGCACATTGACAGTCAACATGGGTCTTAGCACCTATTTCAATCTCGGCAACCGTTGGGGCTTAAAGACGGGACTTCTATGGAACGAAAACAGGAAGTCGCTATGCCACCAGGTAAAATACGAAAACAACGAATTGGTAGTAAGCGACGGGCAGGGTGACTATCAGCGCAATCGACTGTATAACCTTTACATGGGCATCCCTGTTTCACTTAGTTATTACCTCGGTAAAAAGCAGACCGAAAGCGTCTCTTTAGATTTGTATTGCGGTCGCCTTTTGGGAGAAGCGCTCGTCACCAGCAAAGACCCAACCAAGCCCTTTGGTCTCGTTCTCTTCCCTGGGACAAAAGACCATCTCGACAACATCTTCAACCCATGGAAGTTGGAAGTCGGCCTCAGTTTCAACACCCAGCATTTGGGCATTATCCACGGCATTCGGGTCTTCACCAACCTTCTGCCCGAGTACAAGCCAGGGGTCACGACGGACAAGTTCAGGAGTGTGGGCGTCGAGATTAAACTATAATCTAAGAGGTTGACAACCTATTGAAACTATCAGGTTTATTCCTCGAAATGGATTGTTCAGATAGCGAAAACTCCATTTTGGCTCGATTTTTGTAGTAAAACCGCATTGTAACCTCAAAAATAGACAGTTATGAAAACTACGATGAAACTAATGCTGATGCTGCTGGTAGTGGCAGGCATGTTGACCTTTAGTTCTTGTAAAAAGGATGAACAGAAGCAACTCCCCGAAAAAATCACCGTCAGCGGTCAAGTGACCGATAAGGACGGGCAACCGTTTGAAAATGTAAGTGTTTACATAGATGAAAGTTCATTTATGGTTTATGCAATACCTGTGGCTAATACCCACACTGATGAAAATGGTGTTTATCAAATTGAGTTTTCGCCAAGAGAAGGCCAATCCTATAGTATAGAGTTCCAAACCTTGAAAGACGATTACCAGTATTATCATCACCACTCTTTAGATCCTTGGGAAGCCGAGCAGGAATACAATGTCGTTTTAAAGAAGTCTGAAGAATGATATAGTTATCTCAAGCCTTATTAAAGCCATCGAAAGCGATTTCGGTGGCTTTTTTTGTTTACAATCCAAGAAAGCATCAACTTGTATATCATTTCTCTTTCAGGAATCGCTTCAACAAAAAGGCAAGGAAATAGGGAAATGTGTAAAAAGACCCGTTCCAGCCGATGTTTTTGTACCCGAATTTGATGCCGTATTTCACCTCGGGATAGGAATCCCATTTGATCAAATTGTTCAGCGATGCCGTAGCACCGTCTTTTGCTTTCACCTCAACGGGAACCAGCGAATCGGCATCTCTGACAAAGAAATCCATCTCAATCGAAGGATTGTCATGCTTATAGAAATACAATTGCTCGTACCCTGACTTTCGTAGCATCTCGCCGACCACATTTTCATAGATGGCTCCTTTGTAAGTCCCAAAGTTCTTGTTGACTCGCAGGTCATCTTGAGCCTCTTCATCCAACGAGGCGATAAGCAACCCTATGTCGTGATAATAAATCTTGTAGCAATCGGCTTCATAATTGCCTTTCAAAGGCAGTTCCACATTGTTTAGACAATAGCATACATTAATCACCCCAGACTCTTTCAGCCAGTCAACAGCACCAATATATTCCCTATTGCGAGCACCTTTGGCAATTTTCGTGATCTGGTATTTCTTGTTCTCTTTAGCCAGAAAAGTCGGGATGTGGTTATATACTGCGAGGATTTTCGCTTTATCAGCCCCCTTGGCGTATTTGGTGATGTCCTCTTCGTAATCCCTAAGCAGCTGCCTCTGAAGTTTCAGTGTTCCTCCAAAATGGCCATTATCTATGTACATTTTGACCACCTCTGGCATCCCTCCAAGCGTCATGTAATCACGGAAAACACCCATAAAAGTGTCCATTTCGATTTGTGTGAATGGCTTCAGCGAAAGCATGTGCTCATATAGATCTTCAACCTGCTGCTTAGAATAGCCTTTAGCCCAAAGAAATTCCTCAAAATCCATTGAATACATGTCATAATCTTCCTTGAAGCCCACGGCATTCGATTCGATTTCCTCGTAATAGATACCCATCAACGAACCTGAGCAAATCACATCGAAGCGACCGTCTTGACAAAAGGATTTCAGCGAAGTAGCGCAGTTGGGACATTTCTGCAACTCATCAAAAAACAGCAACGTCTTGTTGGGAACAATCTTCCACGATGGTTCAAGGATGGTGATGTTTTTAATGATTTGATCCACTTCATAACCATCATCGAAGATGTTGCGAAATTTCTTCTGAAGCACGAAATTCATCTCCAGCACCGAATCATAATTTGCACGTCCGAAAGCCCTAATTGACTCTGTTTTCCCGATTTGTCGGGCTCCTTTTACAATCAAAGGCTTTCTATTAGGGTTTTGTTTCCATTCGATTAGAAATTTATCTATCTTTCTTTCAAGAAGTTCCATATCTATAAATCACATTTTCCGTTGCAAAAATAATCAAAAAATCACATTTTCTGATAAAAAACTGATTAAAAAATCACATTTTTGGTAAATTTTGCTATTCATTTTAAAAAAGGTTCTTTAAGACAAATCCTTTGTTTTTGTAAAATGATACAAAATTTCTATTTTTGCCTCCATAAAACTATTCCAGCATGAAAAAACTCCTCCTCTTTACGCTCATTATGCTTTGCGTGAGCGCCTTTGCCCAAAAGCAATACACTTTGCAATCGCCCGACAAGGACATCACCGTCACCATTGAGGCGGGCGAACAGCTTACCTACGCTGTATCACATGGAAACACCTGCGTATTGACGCCTTCGCCCATAGGGATGAAACTCGCCGACGGCACCACGCTTGGCACAAAACCTGCCGTGAAAAGCGCCAAGACGCTCTCAGTCAACCAAACCTTAGCCTCCCCACTTTACAAAAGAACCGAAATTCCCGAAGTCTACGAGGAACTGACGCTGACCTTCAAAGGCAACTACAAGGTCATCTTCCGCGCCTACGATGCTGGTGTGGCCTACCGTTTTGAGACCGAATTCCGTAAGCCCATCATCATTGAAAATGAAATTGCAGATTTTAACTTTGACAAGGATTATCAAGGCCTTATCCCGTATGTTTTAAGGCGTGCCGGACAAGAAGGTCCACTAATCAACCAGCAATTCTACAACTCGTTTGAGAACACCTACTCCCACATCAACCTTAACCAAATGGACCCCGAAAAACTCGCCTTCCTGCCTTTGCTGGTCGAACTCAACGATGGCAAGAAAGTCGTCATCACCGAGGCCGACTTGGAGGACTTCCCCGGCTTGTATCTGCGTAACGCCAACGGCAAAAACGGACTCTCCGCCGTCCACGCGCCCTATCCCAAGACCCGCGAGCAAGGCGGCCACAACAACCTGCAATGGATTGTGAAAGAACGCGAGAACTACATTGCCAAGACCGCTGGCAAACGCGCTTTCCCTTGGCGCATCATCACCATCTCTGAAAATGACAAAGAGCTAGCCGACAACGATTTGGTTTATCTCCTGGCCTCACCCAACCGCATTGGCGATGTCTCATGGATCCAGCCCGGAAAGGTGGCTTGGGACTGGTGGAACGCTTGGAACATCTACGGCGTCGATTTCCCTGCGGGCATCAACAACGATACCTATAAGTACTACATCGACTTCGCCTCCCAATACGGCATCGAATATGTCATCCTCGACGAAGGCTGGGCGGTCAACAAGAAGGCCGACCTCTTCCAAGTGGTTCCCGAAATCGACATCAAAGAGCTGGTGGACTATGGCGCCGAGCGTAATGTGGGCATCGTGCTTTGGGTGGGCTATGCCGCCATCGACAAGGACATGGAACATGTGTGCCAACACTATGCCGACATGGGCGTGAAAGGCTTCAAGGTCGACTTCATGGATGGCGACGACCAGATGATTGTCGACTTCTACTACCGCATGGCTGAGACCGCCGCCCGTCACCATCTCTTCATCGACTTCCACGGCGCCTACAAGCCCACGGGCCTCAACCGCACCTATCCCAATGTGCTCAACCACGAGGGCGTGTACGGCCTTGAACAAGCCAAGTGGGACAACAAGAGCGACCTCGTCACCAACGAAGTCACCATCCCCTTCATCCGCATGCTGGCCGGTCCGCTCGACTACACCCAAGGCGCGATGAAAAACGCCAACAAGAACAACTTCGCTGCCATCTACACCGAGCCGATGAGTCAGGGCACGCGCTGCCGCCAATTGGCTGAATATGTGATTTTTGAATCCCCGTTCAACATGCTCTGCGACAGCCCAAGCAACTACATGAAGGAAGACGAATGCACCCAATTCATCGCTTCCGTTCCCACCACTTGGGATGAGACCATGGTGCTCGACGGCAAGGTAGGCGAATACCTTGTCATCGCCCGTCGCAAAGACTTCCACTGGTATGTGGGCGCCATCACCAACTGGGAGGAACGCGACATCGAAATTGATCTCGGTGTGCTGCCCAACTTCGGCGCCAAGTCGGGACATATCTTCCGCGACGGTCCCAACGCCAACCGCGTGGCCAAAGACTATGTGTCAGAGCAAGCCCAAGTGTGGGGCAACAAGGTGAAAGTGCATCTCGCCAAGGGCGGCGGTGCCGTGATGGTATTTTAATACGACAACCCTATAACAACAAACTCAACCTATAATAACAAACTCAATTAAGAAAGGAACAAACTATGATTAATCTGATTGGAAAATGGAAAGCTGCAGAGATGATTGATTTCAACGCAGAAAAAGGCACTATGGATTGGACCAAGGTAGAAGACATCCTTGCAAAAGACGATCTCGACAAGGACACCCGTTTTATGGCCAATATGGTGGTAGTGTTCGGCGAAGACGGCACGATTACCATGTTGACTCCCTTGCCTGAAGGTGTCAGCCAAGCCGAAGTGGATGCCGCCGTGAAGGCCGGCCAACTTGAATTAAGAGACGGCATGATGTTCATGGGAGAACAGCATTGGAAGGTCGAAGACGGAAAGAATATGACCGATACGGGCCTCGAAGGCGAAGTGCTGGGCGAGAAGGTCGGTCCTTGGGAGGAAGTCAAAGAAATCGATGAAAACACCATCCAGATAATGCTTTATCGCTTGAAGAAAGTCTAATTTTGTGCTAGACATCTTTTTCGAGAAAGAGTTTTGGGTAGTGGATTTCAGATCCGTTTTCTAACCCAACCCCAAACGCCCTTCACCAAGTCCTTCTCCATCCAGCAGATGAAGACGACAAAGACCAACAGCAGGCCGGTGTTCACCACCAAGGTCCAAGTGGTGCTCTCGATGTGGATGTACTTTTGTGCGAAATACAAGGCCAGGGCCATGGCAAAATAGAGGAACGCCGATTTCAGATTATATGGAATCGGCGCTTTCTTTTGGCCGACGAAGTAGGACAACACCATGCAGGTGGCATAACCCGCAAAGCCGCCCCATGCACAAGCCATATAGCCGTATTTGGGCACAAAGATGAAGTTAATGGCAAGGAGCACAGCACATCCAATGGCCGAGAAGATGGCACCCCACCAAGTCTCGTCGATAAGCTTATACCAGAACGAGAGATTAAAATAGATACCCATGAAGATTTCGGCCATCATTACGATGGGCACCACACGCAGGCCTTCCCAATAGTCACTCTTGATGATGTGCTTCAAGATGGGCATGTACATCACCACGGCGAGAAATGCAAACAGCGTGAAGATGATAAAATACTTCATTACCTTGGCTTGGGCTTCTTTGTTCTTTTCGTCGCGTTTGCCACCAAAGACAAATGGCTCGTAAGCATAGCGGAAGGCTTGTGTGATCATTGCCATAATCATGGCAATCTTCACGCAAGCGCCATAGATGCCCAGTTGGGCATCGCCTTCCTTGGTGGGAATGATGTAACGGTAACAAATCTTGTCGGCCACCTGGTTGAGAATGCCCGCCAAACCCAAAAGCAACAACGGCCAAGTATAACGCAACATCCGTTTCAGCAAGTCCTTGTCGAGACCATAACGCAGCTTTTTCAGTTCGGGGATGAAGCCGAGCGTAATCAAACAGGTGCAGATCAGGTTGACAAAGAAAATATAGCCGACTTGATAAGCGTTTTCATACCAGCCCATCAAACTGGGGCAACAGACTTTCAACTTTGGTGCCAGCAGGAAGATGAACAGGTTCATCCCGATGCTCATGAAAATGAACAACAGCTTCAAGGCGGCAAATTTGATGGGGCGGTTCTCGTATCTAAGACGGGCAAAAAGAATGGACTGGAAGGCATCTAAACCCACGATGATCGCCATAATCTCCACAAACTCGGGATGTTCGGCATAATGCATCGCGTTGGAGATGGGTTTCAAGAAAATGCTGACCAAAATGATGAACACCAAGGACACAAAACCTACCGCTATGCCGGCTGTCGAGAAGGTCTTGTTGGGATCGGCGCCCTCTTTGTTAGCAAAACGGAAGAAGGTGGTCTCCATGCCGAAGGTCAGGATGACCAAAAGCAAAGCAGTATAGGCGTAAAAGTTGGTGACAAGACCGTAGGCGGCAGGGCCACCGGCCTCAGCGCATATTTTATAGGTGTAAAGGGGCACGAGCAGGTAGTTCAAGAACCTGCCGACAATGCTGCTCAAGCCATAAATGGCGGTTTGCTTCGCCAAGGAGCCTAATCTGTTTTCTGCCATGGTTATAGTTATAATTCTTCAAAGAGTTTTATAGGAACGACTTATGTAAGTGATTATTGCCCTTGTTCAAGAAATTGCAACGCCTTGGCAGCCGCTTTTTCTATTGCTTTTACATTTAATGCATCAACGGCTGAGGCACGAAGCCCAAATGACGTTTTCCAGACAGTCTGAATGGTTTCTACCGCAACACCTTTGACAAAAGCGTCGGTTTCGGATTGCAGGCTTTTTATCAAGTTGTCTCTCGTTTTTGACTGCAATAAGTCAGCTTCAATGCGTTTTGACATGCTCATCTGTAAGAATGACGATACCGACCATGCACGGCATAAGGAGTCTTCGTCTGTCAATAGATGTCTGTTCAACAATTCTATTTCGTTCACGGCACCAACCCAACCAATGGCAATCAGACTTTTACGACGGATTTCGGCTGTTTTGGATTCGGCAAGTCTTGTCAAAGCCCGAAGGATGGTTGCTTGCTCTGCAGCATTGAAATGGCATACATTCTGTTCTCTGAATGAAGACAATAGGTATGCGGCGTTTATGGCGATGCTCTCCTCGTCTTCAAGACGCGACAAAAGATAATCTCCTCCAGCTCTGCCATGTTCGGAAAACTCTTCGTAAATGCCGAATCCGCGTTCCTGTTTTGGACACTGCATTTCCATACAATAGATGTCGAAATGCGTCTCAATTTCGTTACTTTTGCCCAAAGCAGTTATAAAACTTATCGTTTCGTCCGAGATTGGGAAACCTATTGCTTTCAAGCGTTTATATTCTTTCAAGAAATCCATCTTGTTTCGGTAATTCAATAATAAACTCTGCCCCTTCCCCTTCCTGGCTTTCGAAGGAAATGGTACCTCCAGCGGCCTGCACGATGTTGTAGGTCAACGAGAGACCCACGCCCGAGCCTCCTGTCTTGGTGGTGAAGTTGGGCAGGAAAATCTGGCTCTTATCTTCTTCCTTAATGCCCTTGCCGTTATCTTTCACGCTGATGACAAATGTCTTTTCCGTGGACCGTAATGCGACCTCTACCCTACCCTCTGGCTTCGAGCCAATGGCTTGCACAGCGTTCTTGACAAGGTTGCCGACCGCACTATTCAGGTTGGTCTTGTCACCATTGTAAGTGTGGTCTTTTGCCTTGTCGTAATCATAATGGAATTCGATGTTCTCCACATTGTCGTACAAGTTGACCACATTACCCACCAGTTCCGCCAAATCCAAAGGTGCGGGATGGTTTTCGGGCAGCTTGGCATAAGTCGAGAACGAAGAGGCGATGTCCGACAACGCGTCTATTTGTTCAATAAGCGTGTTGGTCGTACGTTGGATTTGCTCAGGAGTGGCTTTCCCGTTGTCAACATTGCGCTGCAAAAGCTGCACACTCAATCGCATCGGGGTAAGCGAGTTCTTGATCTCGTGCGCCACCTGTCGGGCCACACCTCTCCATGCCGATTCAGCCGTGGTGCGCTTCAGTTCGGCAGCACTCTTCTCCAACTCCACGATAAGCTGGTTGTACTGCTTGACCAAGGCACCGATTTCATCGTTGTTTTTCCATTCGATAGGCTCGTTTTTCTGGTCAATCTTAAGGTCGCCCAGCTTGTTTTGGATCAACGCCAAAGGCCGGGTCAAATGGCGTGCAATAAGAAGGATAAAGACCAAAGCACCACCCAGCAGCACAATGATGATATTGAGATAGGTAAGGATAAAGTTCCGGATCTCGTTGTGCAATTCGGTAGAGCTCGAGAAATGAGGCGTATTGAGATAGGCCAACGTATTGCCATTGGAGTCCGTCAGCGGGATGTAAGCCGACTCATACTTGCCTTTGCCCAAACGCTCTTTGTGGGTGAAAAAGAGGTCTTTGTTGCGGTTCAAGCTTTGGTAGGCCTCGGCATTCATCACGGGAGCTTGCAAGTTAAGCTCAAAGATTTCGGGACGTGTGGTTGCCAACAGCTGTCCGTTGATTTCGTAGAGGTTCAAGTCCGTGAAGAACGTGTTGGCATAGTGCTGCAAGATGTCGGTCCACGTGTCTTTTGAGGCCGTGCGCATCAAGGTAGCAAAATCGAGGTCATTGCGCATCTCAAGCGAAAGCGTCCGGGTAGTTTCAAACTGGGCATCGCTGATGTTTTGGTTGTAGAGCGACCGCATATAGATTACCGAGACGGGACCTATGGCAAAAAACGAGATACCCAACGTCAGCAAGACCACAGTCTGCAGACGACGGCGGAAGCTCATGTCGCGCCATCTATTGTGTTCTTTTGGCTGTGTCAACCAAACGATAAGCAGGAAGGGCAACGATAGACCAAGGAAAAACAAGGCAAATGGCGCTGTCTTTTGCGAAAAGCTCTTAGTCGGCGTGCTGATGACCACCGCATCGTTGTTACCATCGAAGCGGGCATAATGCTTGAATTTGCTACTATAAGTGAATTCAAGGTCTTTGACCTTCAAGCTATTCAAGAAGTTGGGATAGACATACCGACCATATTTATACATCAGAATGTTTCCCCTATAACTGGCCACTGAATAGTCGTATGATTTCAAGCTGTTAGCTTCTTTCAAGAGCTGAGGAAAGCCAAAACCTTCGGGGGCTATAGGCTTGTAAAACTCAAAATAAAGCGTCCTTTGTTGCATCGAATCGGCAGAAACAATGTCAATTCGACCCAAATAGTTGGGATCCAACGTGAAATAATCCATTAAATATAGATGCTCATCCACATTTTCATGTTTGGTGTTGGCCAGTTTTTCACGAAAATAGCTGTCGCACTCGGTGACAAAACCCTCGGGCTGGATGGTGATTTCCTCTCCCGGCGCACAAAGCGTCAACGTTGCAGAATAAGGCAGCATATACTCGTCGAACAGCAAATCTTTGGAATAACCGAGAACAACATCGGCCAAAACGTTACTTTCGGCAAAAAGCATTTCCTTGAGCGTGGTGTCAGCCTGCATCTGTTGGGCAAAACGGGCATAACTAAGCTCAAAAAACACATCCCGCTTCCCCATGAGGTTAAGGGCTTGATGACGCATTTGCTCGTTTTCTTTTTTGTCTCCTATCTTATAATATACATAAGTGCCAACCAAGGAAATCAACAGGATGACAGCCATTCCAATAGCAACCCATTTGGAGTCTTTCACGACCTTAGATGGCGTTTTTTTGCGTTGTACAAAAGCAATCAGCAACCCTATGACCACCAAAACCAATCCTGGCAAAGGCCATAGGAATCTTAAAGGTTCTTTCAGCCTCGGTTTCCCAACGATTTGATAATAGGCCAGAACCTTGCCATCGTCATTCACGACAGGTTTGCCTTCACCATTTTCCAGAACAAGAATATCCGCATCAACAAAACGCGGAATACAACAATTCTCGTTTGAAAAATAAGCGTTATCAATTTGATACGTAGTATTGATGAGATTGTAAACATAATAGTCCGCATTCCCTTTTTCGAATGACTTCACGTAATAATTGCCGGAAAGCAAAGCACAGATCGTGTCGTGACCAATCACGTTGTTTCTTTTGATCAGTTTCGGATTGACATCATTGCGATTCCAATACACCAAGGTGTCGTCCCGGAAAATAACCAAACCCATTTGGTGTTTTTCTAGTTCATCATGGTTAAGGTCCAAATCAATCTGGGTTTGCATCTCCTTATCAAAATTCAAAATTGATTCTTGCAAGGATCGATTCAAATAATCCTCCTTCAATGAAAGGTAAAAGAACAATCCTAGTGTCGACAACAAAACGACACCGAACAAACAAAGAATGAAACCGGTTCTCCTAGTTCTTTTACTTTTCATCACTGCTTTATATTAAAACTAAAGAATTTCATTGATATTGTGAGGTTTACAAAAATCGCGCCAAATCAACTTTCAAAGATCAAAACGTATTACGACTCTAAAAATGTAAAAAAGCGCTTAGAGGAGCCAAAACTGGGCAAATTTTTAATTACGGATTTTCCTCTCAAAAACATAAACCAAACTAGACCATTCACCTGAACGTCTTGCCTTACAATTTGAGATGAAACCACGATACAAACCACGAACCAAAGGAAGAGAATGATGCCTATACTGTTCACTCAAATATGAGATATAGTAGGAATCCCACTTCAATTTATCCATCTTAACTAATTCTAAACCGCTGGTTTTGAATATTTTAGAAAGTGTAATTCGATTGAAATGGTTCAAATGCCGGGGCACATCGTAAGCAGCCCAATGTTCCTTATAATACTGTCCATCATAGGATTTGTAGTTGGGTACAGCGATAACAACACGACCAGAGGGTTTAACAAGTCGTTGTAACTGAGTAACTTGCCACTTCAAATCATCCACATGTTCAAGCACATGCCACATTGTAATCACATCAAAAGCACCATCAGAAAAACTTTCCAATTTCTCACTTGTAATGATCGTTCCTTTCATCCGATTTTGGGCGATGGTTTTGGCGTCTTCCGAAGGTTCCACTCCAATACATTCCCAACCATGCATTTCGGCAGTATGCAGAAAATCACCAACACCACATCCAATATCTAACAATTTTCCAGGTTGCATACCACTAGTTGCAAGCCTATACTTATATTTCAAGTTTATTGTTTTAACTCGCTCATAAACCTTTGGGATGAAGCCCTTTTTATTCTCTTGATGACTATAATACGCTTCAGATTTATAATATGCACCGATTTTTTCTTTATCAGGGCGTGGCATGGTATAGAGCAAACCACAATTCAAACATTCACAAATATGAAAATCTTCCTTGGTCAAGAATTCATCTTTCAACCAAAGATTGATTTGCGCTTTTTCGGATTCGCACCATGGACATTTATTGTTCATCTTTTCATCGTGTTTCATGTGAAACAATTATGCTATCTTCCTAAGAATATGGCCAATACATTGATATCAGCAGGAGAAATACCGCTAATTCTAGAGGCCTGGCCCAGTGTTTCAGGTTTGTAACGGTTCAATTTTTCGCGGCATTCGTATGATAGGGATTGTAAAGTGTGATAATCGAAATCCTTGGGGAGTTTTACGTTTTCCAAACGGTTGAGTTTATCGGCTAACTCATATTCCTTTTGGATGTAACTATCGTATTTGATCTGTATTTCGGCCTCTTCAAGGCATTCTTTCATAAACCTGTCCTGCGTCTTGAATTGTGCTAACAGAGACACCGAATCGATCATTTCATCCAAACTGATTTGCGGTCGCAACAACAAGTAGGACAGTTTCAGCTTTTGGTCAATCTTAGAGCTTTCCTTTCGTTCCAGAAGCCCATTGATCTCCTCAGGATAAACGTATGTATCGGTCAAGAATTGCTTGATCTCTTCGACTTTAGCCTTCTTTTCTTGGTATTTTTCGTAACGGTCTTTCTTCGCGAAACCAAGTTTATACGACATCTCGGTAAGTCGGGCATCTGCATTGTCTTGCCTCAACAGGATCCTATACTCAGCCCTACTCGTGAACATCCTATATGGCTCATCAACACCTTTCGTGATAAGATCGTCAATAAGAACACCAATATAAGCCTGGGTCCTCGACAAAACCAAAGGTTGTTCATCCCGCAATGCCAATGCAGCATTGATGCCGGCCATCATTCCTTGACAGGCAGCTTCCTCATAACCGGTTGTGCCATTGATCTGCCCAGCAAAAAACAACCCGTGCATCAATCTTGTTTCCAATGAATGGTACAATTGTTCAGGCGGGAAATAATCGTATTCAATGGCATAACCAGGTCGGTAGATCTTGGCGTTTTCGAAACCTTCTATTTGTCGCAAGGCTTCGTATTGAATATAATCAGGAAGGGATGAACTGAATCCGTTGAGGTAGTATTCCTCAGTTGTCCACCCTTCGGGTTCAACGAAGAGTTGATGACTGTCTTTGCCAGAAAAACGTTCAATCTTATCCTCGATGCTTGGACAATACCTAGGCCCAACGCCTTGGATTCGGCCATTGAACATGGGTGAGTATTTGAACCCTTTGCGCAGCGTTTCATGCACCTTTAACGAGGTGTGGGCAATCCAACAACTCCTTTGCTTGCTGATCTTAAACGGTTCTGTGTAGGAGAATCCGACCACTTCTTTATCTCCCTTTTGCTCGATGAGTTTGCTGAAATCGATGGTGCGGCCGTCGATACGAACTGGAGTGCCGGTCTTAAGCCGATTGGCTTCAAAACCATAGTCCTTAAGTTGTTCGGTAATGCCATGACTGGCCACCTCACCCATCCTGCCGCCTGGGAAATGCTGTTCACCGATATGTATCAAACCGTTCAGGAATGTGCCATTGGTAAGGATGACGGCCTTGCTTTCGATGGCACCGCCCATGAGGGTCTTTACGCCTTTCACTTGGTCGCCTTCAATCAATAAGCCCGTTACAGTGTCCTGCCAGAAATCGAGGTTGAGTGTCTTTTCCAATAGGCTACGCCACTCGGCCGAGAACATCATCTTGTCGCTTTGGCATCGTGGACTCCACATGGCAGGACCTTTAGACTTGTTCAGCATCCTAAATTGAATCATGGTACGGTCGCTGACGACGCCAGAATAGCCGCCCATGGCGTCGATTTCGCGGACGATTTGTCCTTTGGCTATGCCGCCCATAGCCGGGTTGCACGACATGGAGGCAAACAGCCGCAAGTCCATGGTGATGAGCAGAACCTTGCTGCCCATATTGGCCGCCGCCGCTGCCGCTTCGCATCCGGCGTGACCGGCGCCTACAACGATGATATCATACGGTTCAAAATACATGCTCTTTGTCAGTGTTTCACGGGAAACAATATATATAAGTATTTGATAATCAATTAACTAAATAATAACTTCAGTGCTTCTTCCTCTTTTTCACGCATTTCTTTTTCTTCCTCATCGGTCAGGTCGTCAAACCCGATAAGATGCAACACACCATGAATGATGACACGATGCAATTCGCTCTCGTAGCTGCGATCGAAAGTCAACGCATTCTCCTTAATGCGGTCGATACTGATGCAGAACTCACTCGATAACACGCTCTCACAGTCTATCAAAGGGAAGGTGACAATGTCGGTATAGAAATCGTGGCCGAGACGCTCCCGGTTGATCTCCAACAATTTCTCATCACTGCAGAAATAGTAGTACAACTCCCCTACCGTCTTGCCGTAGCTTTCTGCCACCTGGCTGATCCAAGCCTTGTCGCGCTGAGGGTCGATGGGCGGCATTTCCACATCCAATGTGCTGAATCTGATCATCTTAGTGCGTGTTTTTCTTCAAATAATACTCGTTGATCTTGTCCTTGTAATAAGGCGCATATTCAATCGGGTTAGTACGCAGAAACTCCTGATTTTTCTTGAGTGACTGCTCATAAAGATACTCGTCAATACGACGGTCGAAATGCGAGCCTTTGTATTCGTTCGACTTGCGCTTCTCCTCTTGTTCACGTTTTTCCTGCGCCTTTTGCGACTCCAGCATACGTGATTCGATGCGTTGGCTGCGTTCAATCATCTGCCGGTTAATCTTCTTGTTCACCAACTCCTCTTCCAACTTCTCCATGTCCTTAATGATCTCGTTGAGGCCATCGTCACCAATTTGCCCGTTTTCCTTCATTTCTTTAAGCATCTGCTGCATACCCTGGCGCAACATTTCCTGTTCAGCTGCCATGCGTGCAAACTCCTCACTCGTGGAATTGGACATCTGCTCTCCCGATTTTTCCATCTGTTGCATTTGCTGCTGCATCTTCTTGAGTTGTTCACTAAGTTGTTGCTGCAGTTGTTGCATCTTCTGCATGCTTTGTTGTCCTTGACCCGGCTTTGGCATTGAGCATGACATGGGCATGCCCATAGATTCCATACTGTTCTCCATATTCTCCAACGATTCAGCCAACATCAATGCCAAGTTGTTCATCGACATCATAGCAGTCTGTTGATGCCGAACGGCTTGCGAAAGCTTTAAGTCGTTGAGGTATTTCATCGCGTTTTCCGTCTGATTCTCAATGATATGGAGCTCATCAAAAACGAAATTTTGAACCATGGGTTGACGCATGGCCATGCTACGCAATGAATCCCGAACCATATTGAAATTGTCGGCTACCTCTTTCTGATGAATGATCTTTTCAACTAAAGACGGGTCATCGGAACGCATACTTCCAATCTCTGTCATCAGACCTTCTTGTTCATGTGAGGCGTGAACAACGTTTTCAAGTAAAATACGCATCAAATGCGCGTCTTCGGCCATCTGTTGCATGCCTTGCATCTGCATCATCGACATCATGTTTTGGGCCATCTGCTGCATCTTTTGACCAGCATTCTTTTTGTTTTGCTGCGACTGTTCCTGCTGGCTGTTTTGCTCGTTCTTCATGGCGTCTTGCAAATCCTGGTCGATGCTTTCTTGCATTTCTTCGTCCTTTTGCATGTCGAAGGGCTGCTGCATCTCTTGGTTCTTCTCCAAAAGTTGGTCGAGGTCGTCCATCATTTTGTCGAACTCCTCTTTCGCTTCCTCGGCCGATTTTTGGTCATTCTCCTCCCCTGTTTTATTCTGGTTTTCAGCCTCTTGCTTCTGCAACTCCTCGCCAAGTTTGTCCAATTTGTTGGCCAAGTCGTTAAAGTCTTTTTCCATCTTCAGCTGTTCCAAAAGCGAGAGGTTGCGGTCAAGGAGCTCCTGCATCGACTGGTTGTTTTTCTTGATGTCCTGCATCATCTGCTGCATCTGCTCACGCGGCATCTCTTCAAGCAACTTGTCGATTTGTTCCATCATCTTCTTCAATTCTTCGGGAATCACTTCGTCGAAGAGTTTGTTGATCTGTTCCTGCTTCTTGATGAGATCTTCGTTGCCCAAGTCGTGCTCTTTCATGAAGTCCTCGAGGTTTTTCTGCTCTTCTTGCAACTTGTTCCATTCGTCTTGGATCTTTTGTTGCTTTTCGAGCAGGTCTTTCATTTTCTCCTTATCCGACCAATCCAAGTCTTTCTTCTGGATGAGGTCTTGCAGCATCTTCTCAATCTCATCTTGCAGCTTGTCAGCCTCTTGCGACTTCTCCTGCAGGCGTTCCATAATGTCTTCCGATTGTTGGTCGGCAATGCTGTCCAAGGCCGACTCCGAAGGCTTGTAATAGGTAAAAGTCTCCGAACGCTTCGACTTGGGTCCGTGGAAGCCGTCGTTGTCCCACACCACGAAATAGACCTCCATGTTCTGTCCAGGCATGATGCCAAGGTCGTCCATGTTGAATTGGTAGAAGAACGATGAGCGAGTCTGTTTGAGATCAAGAGGCACAGTCTTGACGATGTTCTTTTCAATGGGTTCCTTGACGATGCAGTTGAAGGTCAACTTGCTGAAGCCATAGTCATCGGTGACGAGGCCCGAGAAATAGACATCGTCAGAGAGTTGTTCGTCGAACGACTCCACACGGATGTCGGGGTAAGCGTCGGGGATGACATCCACAGAGAAGGGTAGGGGATCCATGCTTTGGTTCCAGGTGTTCTGCACTTGCACCTCAAACTTGGTGTTTTGTGCTGCGACAAATTGATAGGCAAAAACATCGTCGTTGGCCATCAGGTCAGTAGTGAGTGAATCGCGGGTGACAGACATCTGCTCGGTGTCGCGGGTAGTGAAGCTAAAGTTAAGTTTGGTGCCTTGCGGGACGATGAGTCGTGTCTTGGCAACCAAGGTTTCATTGGTGCGATGGATATAAGGCGGATAGCTCAACTCACAGCGGTAGGAGAGTAGGGTGGGGTTGGGGTGTACAGTGATGTGCAGGGGACGGCTGGTGTACTCGCCACCGATGACATTAAACGTCAAATCGTTGAACAGATTCTTGAAAGTGTAGCTGAAATCGTTGGCCGAGCCTTTGGTCATCAGTTGTTGCCCAAGTTCACTTTTCACATAGAAGGCGTCGGGGATGCGGTCGCCCGTGACGCGGATATTGAACTTCACTTCCTTGCCTTGTGTGGTCTCGATGTCATCCTTTTCGATTTCCACCTGATAGGGTAGGGGCTTCTCGAAATGTTGCTCATAGTTGACAATGCGCTGCGTAGGTTGCACGGCAAACGAGGGCAAAAACACCATCAAGGCTATTAATATAAGGAGAGAGCCGAAAAAGATGCCGAGATACTTCAGGTTGCCGCGCAAATCGACGGCATCTGAAAATCGGATAGGGGAGAGGCGGGCACTACGCTGCTCGATGGTTGCTGCCAAGAGGGCATTGTCATCGGAGGTCCCTGAGCCCTGAGCTTGTCGAAGGGTCGAAGGGCCGACCTTAGATGCCTCCATCTGGTTGCTCAGCTGTATGGTGTTCAGCAGTTTATCCTTGATTTCAGGGAAGAACTTGCCAATCATCACTGAGGCTTGTTCCACCGACATCTTTTTTCGGAATCTTATGAGGTTGACAAGCGGGATGAGAAAATGGTACACCAAAACAAATGCGCTACCAGCCAGCAAAAACAGGAAGAGCACAAAACGGCCTTTGGGCGGGAACCAAGAGAAATATTCCAGCCCGTTGATGAGCAGATAGAAGACTATCCACAGCACGGCCCCCACCAACACGCCTTGTATCAGGCGGTTGAGGTAATACTTCCGCGTGAAGCCCTCGATTTTCTCTATCAATTTGTTTGGTGCAGACATAGCAGGCGCAAAGATACAAAAAAATGAGAACCTGCAGGTTCTCATTTTTTTGTATCCTGAGCCACATGTCGGACTCGAACCAACGACCTACGCATTACGAATGCGTTGCTCTACCAACTGAGCTAAAGTGGCTTCTCTTTGCGGCTGCAAAAATACAACAATTTGGGAAAATAGATGCATTTTTCTGAAAAAAACTGGTTTAAGGATTGCTTCGCAAGAAATCTTTCAAAAATAATTATTTAAAATCTATTGAAAATCAAATATATAGAAAATTTTTACCGAAAAATACAATAATTAAACTAATTTTTTAGTTGTATATTCAAAAAGTTATCTATATTTGCAGCGTCAAGACCAACCAAAATGGCTATCAAACGACACATAGTATTATTAATGGTGATGGGATTATTCACCTCATGCGCGACTCAACGAGCCAAGTATGTGACTTATGTCCCTGATTCGGTGACTATGTTTGAAGTTGTCAGGGCCGAAGTATACGATCTTGACATTCCCAAAGACAATAAGATCGAAGTGCTCTCGCTGACCAACTGCGGCCTTGACCGGATCCCTTCGAGCATCAAACATTGCAAGCATCTGCATCGACTGAACCTGGAAGGCAACCAGATCAAACACATTCCCAGATGGCTCACTTCTCTGGATAGTCTCGAAGAAATCAACTTGAATTTCAACAAGCTGAACCTGAAAAAACGGGATATCCGCCGTTTGTCGAAAGTAGAGGATGTCCTGCTGGCGGGCAATGGCATCAAGAAACTCCCTGACAATGTGGGTGTGCTGCATTGCGAAAGCCTGAACCTGTCAAAGAACCAAATCAGCACCTTGCCCAAGTCGTTCGCCAATCTAAAACAAGCCAGATACTTGATTTTCTATGACAACGCGTTTGAGGTCATTCCGGAGGAATTGGCCGGTTTCAAGAATTTGAAGCACTTGGATTTCTACAAGAACAAGATCACGGAAATCCCTGATTTCATTGGCGACATGGACAACCTGCAGCAACTTTTCCTGTCGTTCAACAAAATCGAGGAAATCCCCGACACCCTTCGTAACTTGAAGCGCCTGAAGTATTTCTATATCCACCACAACGAATTGCATTTCTTGCCCGAATGGATTACGGAAATGGACTCGATAGAACGCTTTGGCGTAGGTTTCAACCATTTGTTGGACTTGCCCGATTTGTCGAAGATGAAGACACTCTATGAGTTCGACGCCGAACACAACCTGTTAGAGCGTTTCCCATGGGAACTCGTGGAAAAGCCAGAGATGGACATCCTTATTTTGCGTGACAATGATTTCGTGCTGTCGGATGAGGAAAAGATGCGCCTGATCCAAATCAGCAAAACCATGAACATCAACTATTGATTCATCATAAAAACAAAGAATATGAAAGAGTTAACCAAAGGAGAGGAACAAGTGATGCAAGTCATCTGGAGCATCGGACAGGGCTTCGCCAACGAGATTATGGCGGCCTTCCCCGAGCCCAAGCCGGCCTACAACACCGTGCTGACCGTCATCAAGATTTTGGAAAACAAGGGTTTTGTAAAACACGAGACCTTCTGTCGTGCCAACCGCTACTCGGCTGCCATCAGCAAGGAAGAATACTCGCAGCGCTATCTCGGCAGCGTGGTGGAACGCTACTTCAACAATTCCTATTTAGACCTCGTTTCGGCCTTCGCCAAAAAGGAAAATTTCAGCCTAGAAGAGCTGGAAGCCCTGAAAAAAGTGATTGACGAAGCCATAACCGAAGAAAGGAAATAAGTCATGAATACGCAAGAATTAATCATCGGTCATCTGCTGCCTATCGCTGCCACCGTTGGGGTGCTTTGGTTGGTGTATCGCTTTTTGTTTCGTAACAGCAATCGCTTGTATTTCAACCGCTTTTTCCTGCTAACGAGTATGCTGTTGGCCTTGGCCATGCCCTTGCTCGGTCTGCTCTCTGGAATTGAAGTGCCGCAGATGGCGACCTTGAAACAAAACATGTTCAATGGCATGATGTTGAGCGAAGTCATCGTCACTCCCGACGGTCAGCCCGTCCTGCCTGAAGTGTCGGTAACAACTGATGCCACACCTTCTCGTTTCAGCGTTTGGCAAGTCATGGGCGGCATTTATCTATTAGGTGTGGGCGTGATGACATTGTTGTTCCTCATCAAGTTGGGGAGGCTCGTGGCGCTCATCATCCGTTCGCCGAAGCAAAAGATGGCTGGTTGCACGGCGGTGTTCACAGGCAAGGAGCAAGGCTCATTCTCCTTCTTCCGCTATGCCTTCTTCCCCAACGAAAACGTAGACCCCGATATCATGCGGCATGAGATGAGCCATATCGAGCATCACCATTCGTGGGACATCCTCTTCGCCGAGGTGATGATGATCCTGCAATGGTTCAACCCCTTCAATTATCTGTACAAGAAGGAGTTGCAAAGCCTTCACGAATACCAAGCCGACCGCGACGTGGTGGCCACTGGCATTGACAAAAAGAACTACATGATGCTGATCTTGCAGCAGTGCACGGCTGTCGACTTCAGCGGAATGAGCAATAACTTCAGTTTAATCCTTACCAAAAAACGAATCAAGATGATTACAAGAAACGAAAAGGCCAAGGGCCTCTGGTGGAGGCTCTTGGCAACATTGCCGGTGTTGGCTATCCTGATGATTGCCAACACGAAAGTGACGGCACAGGAACAAAAGGCCGTCGACCATACCTTAAAGGTGTCAATTAGTCCATTTGAAGTCTTTGATGACGATGGTGCTCCTATGCAGTTAATAAAAGACACTATCTTTTATGAAGATGATGGTACCTATGTCAAGTTCGAGACTTCGGATGGTTTCCAACCAGAGACGGGAGAACCATGCAAAAAACTGACTATCACCTCATACAATGCTGATGGAACGCCTCGCAACAATTTCTTCATTACTGAAACGGAAAGAAGAGGCGATACATCAACATACAGCATTGAACCGTTTACATTCACCCTTTCCGAACATCTTTTTGAACAACTGCTTGACATAGCCACATCCGAAGAAGACACTGTCTATCAAATCGTTGAAGAGATGCCCAAATTCCCTGGCGGTGAAAAAGCCTTGATGGATTATGTGTCCAACAACGTCAAATATCCAGAAGAGGCCAAAAACAAAAACATCGCGGGTCGTGTGTTTGTCAGTTTTGTTGTTGAGAAAGACGGCAGCATCGGTGAAGTGAAAGTGCTTCGAGGCATTGGTGGCGGTTGCGATGAAGAGGCCGCCCGTGTTATCAACTCCATGCCGAAATGGAAGCCCGGTAAGCAGAAAGGCGAAGCTGTTCGGGTGAGTTACCAGATTCCTATCTATTTCAAGTTGGATACGCCACAGAAAACCAACTGTCTTGTTGGTAGCGTTTGGGAAGGCACTGGTACAGGAACCAAAGGCGGCGTGACTTACACTTGGCATTCCATTTTGCAGTTCAACAGCGAAAATGAAGGTTTATTAATCGAAAAGCTTGTTTCGCAAAAGAAAAACGAAAAACCCGTTGTCGAGTTCGAAAATGTCGCGATGGATTTCGAGTATGCCTTTGATGGCAAAAAGACAGGAGCCATAACCCCGAAGAATGGCGATGGTACCTATATGGACGAACAGCCCCCCGAGGGATTCATTTTGAGCGATGATGGAAAAACCCTTGTCCTCAATTTCTATACTGCTACAGATGACACGGGGATAAAATTCGTCACCTATACAAGGAGATAACAATTTTAGGTTTTGTAGGGCTGCCGTACCACGGCAGCCCTATAAACCTATTCAATAATCAATTGTTCCCATTTAATCTTCGGAACGAATTGTACCCCATTTTCATCGCGGTAATACGCCAGTTTATCGCCAGCATCCACGGGTTGTAATTTGATTTTTTCATTGCCTTTTCCAATAGCCAAGATAAGTAGCGGCTCGTATGGCAAATTGAAGGCTTCTGTAATCTTTGCCTTATTGAAGGCCCCAATCATGATGCCATTCAAGCCCATCTCGGTGGCTTTCAGTAGCATGCTTTGGGCGGCAATGCCGAGGTCGATGTCGACAAACTTGTTTTCGGGAATGGTGCTGCAAATGATGATAAACGCTTCTGGCTCGGTGCCAGGATAGGGGAGGTGCAGTTCGGGCAGCAACCCACCCAATTTCATGTTTTGCACAATGATGTCGGCACCCGTTTCTTTGGTCACCAACTTGAAGCGAAGCACCTGCTGGTTCTTTGCCGAGGCAATCTTTGTGTTCACCACCACGATGCGCTCCAGCATGTCGCGTTTTACCACAAAGCTTTGGTCATAACCGCGATAACTACGGTTTTTTTCCATTATCGTTTCGATCGAAGTATGCTTTACCACGGTCTTCTTGGCACCTTTGCCAAAGACCTCTTCATAGCGTTTTTCCAGATATCCGTCTGCCATAGTTTTGTGTATGATTTCACTAAAAGGCCGTCCATAATAATCATTCAGACAGCCTGATTGTTTTGAAAAAGGACTATTTCCAAGTATTATTTCCCAAGGTATGGAAACATTTTCCTGATGTTTTCAGCCAGAAACTGCGCCACGAGATCAGTGGAGAACCGGGAGACGTTGAATACAAAGTCGTAATTGCGGGCATCATAGCGCGACACCTGGGTGACGATCTTTGTATAGTTTTCGCGGGTATCGTCAATTTTATCGATGCGCTTGCTGGCGGCGTCTTCGTCCAAAGCATATTTTTCCATCACGCGTTTCACACGGGTCTTTTTGTCGGCAGTGATGAAAATCTTCATGGCATAGGGGTGGTCTCTGAAGATGTGGAACCCTGAACGGCCGATGATAACACATGACTCCTGCGCAGCCAAGTCGCGAAGAATTTGTGTTTCGGCTAGATAAATCTGTTGAGAGGTCACTTCTCGGTCTTCCGGTGCGGTGTATCCACCCCGACCAACAGCACCAAATTGTTGGTAAAACCGGCAGAAGTCGTTCCACCAGTTGGTCTTGGTAGCTTTGATGCGCTGCATCTCCTCAACGGTCAGGTTGAATTTGGAGGTTAAGGTTTCGAGAATAGCCTTGTCGTAAACATTGATGCCAAGCAACTCGCCGAGTTTGTAGGCGATTTCACTGCCACCCGTACCGAACTCTCGGTTGATGGCGATAACAAATTTCGGGTTTTCCATCGTTGTGGGTTTTGAAGAGACAAAAGTACAAAATTGAATTGAAATTCAACTGCTTTTTGTAATTTTGCGGCATGAAAAAACAAATCCTGCAAATCGGTTCCCTTTTGATGGCCCTTACCGTATTGTTTGTATCAATTGGTTGGGACGTGAAGTACCACTATTGCACTGAAGACCATCACTTGGCGAGCAGTTTTGTTGATGCGACAGAATCGTGCATGCATTGTCATGGCCACGAGCATGAGCATGAAACCCACGCTGTGCCACAACACGGCCTCCAATTCAACGCCAAATGCTGTTGCGAGGACTTCGAAAGCAAGATCCAGTTTACTGACAACTACGTTTTTTTTCCTGAAAAACAGCTTGACATCCTTTTCCAGCCTTTTGTCTTCGTCCATCTCGACCTTCAAGAGCTGTTGCCGAAGGCACAACAGGCGTGGCATCATTTCACCGCACGAAAAATACCCCATTTCTTTTCCTCAAGGGATAGGCTGGTGTATTTTTCAGCCTTGCGGTTGAATCCTTTGGTTTTCTGATAATGACAATGCGCAAGGTGGGTCATCGAATCCCCCCTGCCCCCCTTAAAAGGGGGATGCGCAAAGCGACACAAAAACAAGGGTCCGGTAGGCCAGCGTCCGGTAGGCCTCCCCCTTTTAAGGGGGTGCCCGAAGGGCGGGGGATTCGAAGACCCTAAACAAGCAATCAATTTAACAATCAAACATCATGAAAACCAAACAACTCACCCTAATAACCTTATTATTATTCGCCTTCGCTACGGATGCTTTCGCCCAAGGCTTCATCGAAGGCACTGTTTATGAAGAAGCCGAAAACGGCCAACGCACACCCCTCCCTGGCGTGAACGTGTATTGGAAAATTGTCAACGAAGGCGTGGTGACCGACGCTAACGGACACTATAAAATTCCGCTTCACGAACGCATCGGTTGTCTCGTGTTCAGCTGCATCAGCTATGAGAACGACACCATCCACCACATGATGGAACCTGCCCATTACGACCATGTATTCAAAGCCATTCACATGCTGAATGAAGTGCAGATTGAGGCACGACAAAAAGCCACTTTCATCAACCCAATCAAAGCCATTGCCGTGCAGGAAATCACTTCCGAGAACCTGAAGCGTGCCGCCTGTTGTACTCTTGCAGGCAGTTTCGAGAACAACGCCTCGGTGGATGTGGCCTATAGTGACGCCGTCACGGGCGCCAAACAGATCCAATTGCTTGGCTTGAGCGGCATCTACACCCAGATGATGACCGAAATCATTCCCAATTTCCGCGGTCTGGCCTCCACCTTCGGCTTGAACTATGTGCCTGGTAACTGGATGAACGGCATACAGATCTCCAAAGGCACATCTTCTGTAAGAAACGGTTATGAATCCATTACGGGACAAATTAATGTGGACTACAAGGAGCCAATGCCCGACAAGAGCGAGAAAGTGTTTGTCAACCTCTACGGCAACTCGATGTTGATGACGGACATGAACTTCAACGGTCGCGTTAAAGTGGGAAAGAACGACGGTATCATGCTATTCGGCCATGTGAGTCACAGCCACATGAAAATGGACGAAAACGCAGACTCGTTTCTTGACGATCCGATGACCACACAATACAATGTCTTTTTGCGTTATAACCATCCCCATACGGGCCGTTTCGGTTGTAAGTTAGGCATCAAGGCTTTGAAAGAAACCCGACTTGGCGGACAAATGGACTTCGATCCCAAGCATCGCCTTGACGAAGGCTACAATCTGTATGGCATCGGCATCAATACCGAGCGCTATGAGGCCTTTGCCAAAGGCGGCTACCATTTTAACCGTAAAGACACAAGCCTCGGAATGCAACATCAGGTGACTTACCACAAGATGGACTCCTATTATGGTCTGACCGACTACAATGCCAACCAACTCTCTTACTATGGTAATCTATTGTTTGACTCCTACCTCGTGAATGACCATCACTCTTATTCCATAGGTGCCAGTTATACCTACGACAAATATGATGAACATTTGAATGACAGCACTTTCCAACGTGTCGAACAAGTCCCGGGAGCCTTTGTGGAATACAATTTTGCCGATGATCACCATTGGAACATCATCGCTGGCTTCCGTGCCGACTATAACACCTATTACCAAAAGATGCTCTACACGCCCCGCCTGCATGTGAGATTCAAAACTCACGATGAATTTGCCTTACGCCTTTCTGCTGGCAAGGGTTATCGTTCCCCCAACATCTTGGCCGAAAACTCCACCATGTTGGCTTCGTCGAGGATGATCCGCTTCATCGACACGCCCAAGATGGAAGAGGCTTGGAACTATGGCATCAACTTGACCAAAGGCATCGATATAGGTTGGCGCGAGATTGTCCTCCAAGCCGACTTCTACCGCACTGATTTCATCAACCAAATCGTCCTCGACCGCGAAGCCGACGCCCACCAGATTCGCATCTACAACCTCAACGGCAAGTCGTACTCGAACAGTGCCCAAATCGAGGCCAACTGCGAGATCTTCAAGGACTTCGACCTAACTTTGGCCTTCCGTTACAACGATGTGAAGATGACCATCAACGACACGCTGCGCGAGAAGCCTTTTGTCAACCGCTACAAGGGCTTGGTCTCGATGTCGTATGCACCTGGCACCTGGCAGTTTGACTTCACGACGCAGTTCAACGGCGACAGCCGCGTGCCCGACTTGAATGGAAATGCCACTGCCGTGGCCAACGGTCAGAACATCGAGCGCTCGCCTTTCTATGTCATCATGAATGCACAGGTCACCAAGAAATTGGGCAAGTGCTGGGAGCTCTATGCCGGCGGCGAAAACTTGACCAACTACAAGCAGGACTACCCGATCATCTCGGCCGATAACCCGAACAGCGAGGATTTCGATGCTTCCATGGTCTGGGGACCGTTGAGTGGCATCCGTGCCTATCTCGGTGTGAGGTTCCAGATAAAATGAATCCAGATAAAATGAATAATGTAGAGACGCAAAATCTTGCGTCTCTACATTAAAAATACCTAATTTTGCAGTCCAAATCGCATCGAAATGAAAAAAAACCTGTTCCTTATCGCCATGGTACTAATGTTGGTCGCCTGCGAACAAAAAGAAAAGCAAGAACAAGACACAACCGAAAATAAAGAGGTGTTTATCCCTCAAGGTGTGCCCGTCGCCCCAATGCAACAAATACAAATTCAAGAAAAAGGTGGGGTCGACCCGACCGCTTTGGGTAATCCCAACGGCCCCGTCCTGAAACTGGAAGAAGGTATGCCGCTTGATTTCAGTCAGCTTCAAGGTCAAAAGATGTCGGTCGAAGACCATGTGGCTTCACAGATCGACTCCATTCGCTACAAGGCCGAACAAGGCGATGCCAAGTTCCAATATGCCTATGGTGTATGTTACGAGAAGGGCTGGGGTGTGGAGCAAAATACCAAAGAAGCTTTGGCATGGTTCCGAAAGGCTGCTGCTCAAGAAAGCGGCCCAGCATATAACTCACTCGGCAATTACTATCGCATGGGCACTGGCGTAACCGCCGACCCAAAACAAGCCTTGGAGTGGTACCAGAAAGGAGCACAAGCTAAAGATGCACAAGCCATGTTGAACCTTGGCAATTGCTACTTTTATGGGATGGGGGTGGAAAAAAATGAGGCGACTGCCGTTAAATGGTGGAAAGACGCGGCTGATGCTGGCAACGTTTATGCCATTTCGCAGATGGGCGACTGCTATTTATATGGCATTGGCACGGAGAAAGACATGACAAAGGCTGTGGAATACCTCACCCAAGCCGCCGACCACAATATCGCCAATGCTCAATACCGTCTCGGCATCATATACTATACTGGCGATGGCGTGGAGAAAGACCAAACCTACGCCAAGCTTCTCATGCAAAAAGCCCGTGACGGCGGCATGCAAGAAGCCCAAGCTTTCTTGGATAAAAACTTTAAGAACTAAACGATTACTAGATTTCAAAAACAAAAAACTAAAACCATGAAAAAACTACTATTCCTTTGCAGCATAGTGCTTCTTTGCCTAAGCGCAAAAGCTCAGATAAACTTGAACGATGGAAGCTGGAAATGTGTCCTGGATGAACAATTCGATGAGAAAGCTTCCTATTGGGAATGGGATACCAAACGCTTTTTGAATGAAGGCGATTACAGCTGGAAAAGCTATCTAGGTACCATAGCACCTAAGGGCGAGCGCGAGATCTACCAGTTTGGTAACTGCCAAATCAACACGACCGACCACACCATGCATCTCGTGGCTTACTACGATTCGATAAACATCCATCGCAACAACTATTACCTGCCTAAGTGGATGAAAAAGTCCAACGGGGGCAAAGGCTATCCTGATAGTGACGGTCGTTTCTATTTCTCGGGAGCGCTGCAATACTATAAACAGCATTATGTGAAAAAAGAAGAGGATAGGATGTTCCAGTATGGATATTTTGAAATCCGATGCAAGCTGCCTACTCATAAAGGAGCATTTCCGGCATTTTGGTTACAACATTCCAGTGACGTTGAAGGAAAGAAGTTTTATGATGAGATAGATATTTTCGAGTACAGCTGGTGGATTACAAGTCCAGAGAGTCCCAATCGCAACACCCCGGGAATAGGATCGAAAAGGTGCTATACCTGTGGCATATATCATAATGACACTGACAATACCTACCGCGACAACAGCTATGGAAGGGTATATCCTACCATACCTAGCAACAGCACGGACTTGGATGAATACCACACCTTCGCCTGCGAATGGATGCCCGACCATGTGATTTGGTATTTTGACGGCATAGTCATGAACGAATACCATGAGAAGGAAAACATTCCACAAAGACCCATGTACCTAAAAGTGAACTACGCCATCGATAGCTATTATCGCCACGGAGGTACCAAATGGACCGGTACCGATGAGATGGTCATTGATTACATCAAAGTGTATCAAAAAACGAGTCCGAAAAGGAAAATAAGGGCACGTCACTGATGAAAACATCATCAGCCGATTATGTTTTCAACAATAAAAGCACCGTTTATCTTAGACTCATCAAGCCTTCACCAATGCTGCAGCGCCAAGGATGGCAGCATCGTTATCGGGCAACTCGGAAACGCGAACGTCAACGCTGCCGTCGTAAACGAAGCACAGATGCTTCTTGAACGATTCGCGAGCGGGTTTTAGCAACACTTCGCCAGCCTTAACAGGACCGCCCATCAAGAAAATGGCTTCGGGACCGCTGAATGCCACGGCATTAGCCATGGCGATGCCCAGCCAATAGCCCGTCTTTTCAAAGACCTTGATGGCCAAAGGGTCGCCATATTTGGCAGCATCACCCACCATCTTGCTCGTCAACTCCTCGGGCGGCACTTGTGATAGCGCGCCTACATAATCGGGAGTGCCTTGTATCATCTCGAGTGCGGTGCGGCGGATGCCCGTAGCGGAGGTATAGGTCTCCAGACAGCCTTTGCGTCCGCAGCCGCAAGGACGGCCTTCGGGGATGAGGATGGCGTGGCCGAGTTCACCAGCGCCGCCAGTCTTGCCGTGTACCAGCTTGCCGTCAACGACAATGCCACTACCCACGCCCGTGCCGAGGGTGAACATCACGAAATGCTTCATGCCTTTGGCACCACCGTAGACGAGTTCGCCGTAAGCCGCGGCGTTGGCGTCGTTGGAGACGACGACAGGCACGTCGATATGCGAGTGGAATTCCGAGCCAAGATTGACGATACCCTTGAAATTGAGGTTGGTGGCATTCTCGATGCAGCCTGTATAGTAGTTGCCTGCCGGAGCCGCAATGCCGATGCCGTCAATGGTGTCAACATGGTTTTCGGCCATTAAGTATTTGATTTGTTCGCAGATGTCCGCCACATAAAGGGATGCATCGAAATATTTGTTGGTGGGAAGATTTTTCTTGGTCATCACACGGCCGTCGTCGCGCACCAGTCCAATGTCGGTGTTGGTGCCGCCAATGTCGATTCCAATGGAATAGGTATTCATGATAAGATTGCTTTTGAATGGGCGAAAATACGATTTTTTACTGAATCAAAAGGGAAAAGAGAGTTTTTCTCCTTAAAAACACCTAATTTTGCGGCGAAAACCAAAGCTGGTATGCTCTTCAATTCCATACAGTTTGCATTGTTTCTTCCCATCGTCTTTCTACTTTATTGGTGGTTATTCGATTACTGTATAGGCAAGTCGCGATGGCAATTGCTTCTACAAAATGCCTTTGTTGTAGCGGCCAGCTATGTGTTCTATGGTTGGTGGGATTGGCGCTTCCTTCTACTCATCGCACTTACCTCCTTCTGTTCATGGGGCAGTGGTATCCTAATTAAAAAAGCCACTTCAAAACAAAAAGCGAAACTGTGGATGTGGCTCAATATCCTTCTCAATATAGGCATATTGGCCTTGTTCAAGTATTACGATTTTTTCGTCACCGAATTTGCTCGGCTATTTCACTTTTCAGCCGATGGCCTGTTGCTAAAAGTGATCCTTCCTGTGGGTATTTCGTTCTATACCTTTCAAGCACTATCTTATACTATCGATGTATATAGGGGTAAGATTGAACCAACCAAAGATATTATTGCTTTTTTTGCATTCATTTCATTCTTCCCCCAGTTAGTTGCTGGCCCTATCGAACGAGCCACAAACTTATTGCCACAATTCCTAAAAAAACGAACCTTTAACTATCATTCTGCTGCCGACGGTATGCGCCTTATTTTATGGGGCTTGTTCAAAAAAATTGTAGTGGCTGACAACTGTGCTATATTTGTCGACCAAGTGTTTTCAGGTCAAAGCACCCAAAATGGAAGTACTTTGCTGCTTGCTGCCATTCTCTTCACTTTCCAGATTTATTGCGATTTTTCAGGTTATTCCGACATTGCAATAGGAACTGCCAAATTGTTTGGAATCAAACTGATGCGCAACTTCAACGTGCCTTATTTCAGTCGCAACATGGCTGAGTTTTGGCGTCGTTGGCACATTTCATTGACGACTTGGTTCCGCGATTATGTTTACATTCCCATGGGTGGCAGTCAGGTGAGTAAGGCCAAAGTGGTTCGTAATGTATTTGTCATCTTCCTACTCAGTGGTTTTTGGCATGGTTCAAACTGGACATTCATTGCATGGGGCGCCTATCATGCTGTGTTGTTTTTACCACTCATCCTGTTGGGCAAGAATCGCACTTTTACGGACAATGTAGCCGAAGGTAGAAAACTGCCAAAACTAAAAGAAGCAGGACAAATGCTATTGACCTTTATCTTGGCCACGTTGGGCTGGATTCTCTTTAGGGCTGAAAGCATAGGACAGGCCTGGACTTATGTTTGCGGCATCTTTAACAAGAGTTTGTTTACAACGCCTTGGATCAATAGTCCAACCTATATGTTGCCTATGCCTTTGATTCTCATCATACTTATTGTTTTGGAATGGAATGGTCGTCACAAGGACTGTCCCATTAAGTTAGAAAAGGCCAAAAAGCCATGGCAATGGGTATTATATGTCCTACTTGTCATCATGATTTTCACTTTCGGGAAACCAGCCGAAACTTTCATATACTTCCAGTTCTGATGAAAAGATTCCTGAAAAATAGTGTTGTGTTTGCCGTGATTATTTTCACACTAGCCATCATCGCCGATGTGATGATTAGTCAAGGATTGAGACTCACGGAAAGGGGGCATTTCAGCACTATGAATGCTCTCATGAACAAGAAAATGGATGCTGACATGGTCATTTTGGGCAATTCGCGCGCTGTAGGATGCTATAACCCCTATATTCTCGATTCCATTCTCCATATCGATTCACGTAATCTAGGCGTCTCGGCACAACCCTTTGGCGTGAGTTATCTGCGGTGGCAACTCTACAAAAGGAACAACAACAAACCCAAGTTAATTCTTGTCAACATCGATTTCCGAGATTTGCGTATGGTGTCAGACGGGTATGAGAAGGAACAATACTATCCCTACATGACTGACTCGCTAGTGAAACCTTACCTTGACCTGTATGGCTTTTCTTGGGCAGAGAAATACATTCCCATGTACCGCTATCGAGGCGACTACAAACTGATGACCATAGCACTCGGTGAATTGTTGCACCTTCACCACGACCAGAAAGGTCATTATTATAAAGGCTATGCCAACGAAAACCTAGCATGGGATGGACAAAACTTAAACGAAATGCTCAAAAAAGGAAAAATCAGGGGTCAATGTGAACCTGAAGCTGTAGCCTTGCTTGAGCGTTTCCTACAAGAGACCCAACGAGATAGTATCCCTGTCATATTTGTTTATGCCCCGTTGCATAATCGATTAAAAGAAAACCTAAAAGAAAAAAAGACAAGAAAAGCCTACCAAGACTTGTCACAACGCTATGCCATCCCCTTGCTCGACTTCTCGACCATGGACATCAGCTCAGACACGAGTTACTTCATGAACGGTCACCACGTCAACCAAAAGGGAGCGGAGATCTTCTCCACGGCACTGGCACATAGCATCGACTCCCTAAAAATACTGAATCCATAACAAATCCTACACAATGAACACCAAACGAACCTTCCTTGCCATTTCCATCCCATGCAGCACGGAATTTCCAGCCATGGTTGAAAGACTGAAGAAAAACCTTCAACATGAGAAGTATATCAACTATGTAAAAACCAACCAGATACACTTGACTTTGAAGTTTGTCGGCGATACCCCGGCAGAAGATATCCCCGCTATCATTGAGGCCTGCCAAAAAGTGGCGAAAAAACACCAACCCTTCACCATGGACTTCGACCGCACGGGATTCTTCGGGAGCAACAACGTGCCTCGCATCCTTTGGCTCGGCATGAACAACCAACCCAAAGCCTTGTTTGACCTCGAATCCGACCTGTTGGATGCTTTCGACGACTTGGGCTACCTCCGCGACCGTCAGAACTTCGTGCCGCATCTCACCGTTTGCCGCATCAAGCAACTGGTTGATAAGCAGTTCTTCCTACAGATATGCAAATCTATCGAGCAGAAAACCTATCTCCATGCCGACGTGAAGGAACTCATCTATTTCCAAAGCTTCTTGCAGCCTACTGGACCCATTTACAAAGTCCTGAAGAAAATCCCACTGGGGTAAATTGGCACTAATTTTGCCGCAAATCCTCTTATACATCGAAAAAAAGCACTACTTTTGCAATTTATTAGCATTAATTGGAGTTATAGGAAAAAATTTAGATAAACAATGAAAAGTAAAATCACAACCATCATGATGGTTCTTCTGGCCGTGTTCATCACGCTGGGAGGCACCACCAGCTGCAAGAGCAAGAAGAGACTTGCCCGCGAAGCCGCTGAGGCCGAGTACAAATCGAAAGTTGAACAAGCCGTGAAGGACTTGAACGCTATCCTCGACGACGAGACCCTTTGGAGCCTCGAAGAGAAGGAAGCACGCGTGAAAACCATCAAGGACTGGAACCTGCAAAACGCCGAAGTCGACGACCTCATCTTCCAAGTGGAGAAGAAGTTAGCCCGCGAACGCGCACAGAAAGAGGAAGAGGAGCGCAATAAACAAGAGGCACAAAATGCAAATACCACTCTTGAGCGTAACTTTGCCACCATCGCCCAATCGGGCAGCGTCTCGCAAGCCAACCGCACTATCAATGAGACCCTGGGCCTCTTTGAGTCGCCCAACGTGCCCGTGCTCATCATCATCAAGCAAAACGCAGGCTTCAACGACTATGACCGTCCGACCACCATCGAGAAGTACCTCAACTACGTGAAGGACCAGAAGAAGGCGGCAGAGAAGGTGCACGAAATCAAATACAACGCCAACGGAAAGATTAACGAACTTGAACTGATAAAGAAATGAAAAAGATCATTGCCACTTTAGTGATTGCCTTGTGCGTCGTGGGAAGCGCCATGGCTCAAGACGAAATTGACTACGCACGCAAGCAGGCCATCGACAGTCTTGCCTTGGAAAAGGTGAGAGACCTGAGCAAATACATCAAAATCGTAGGATCGAAAGAAACGCCTTTCAGCGAGGCCAACCGCGTCATCGACCGAGCCGAGGAACTCTTCATGAGTGATGCCGAAATCGGTGTCTCCTCACTGGGTTCCAACAAGATCACCTACTATCGTGTCCGCAAGTACTTTGAGCACCTCATGCGCCTCAACTACGACCGCGTTGAAATCGAATGGTACAATATTGAATATGTCAGTGACCTGCAACGTCAACCCGACGGCACCTACGTGGGCGTCATCACCATCTTCCAAACCTTCAGAGGCTACGACAAGGAAGGCAACCTGACCTACAAGGACACCACCAAGAAAGACATCACCGTCTACGTGAAACGCAAAGAGACCCAAATCGGTGGCCGCACCATCGGTTTCTGGGATGTGTTGCTCGGCGACATGCGTGTGAAGGAAACCACCAACAGATGAGAATAATCAGAAATATTTTCATTCTGGCATTTACCATCTCCATCGTCTGGCCTGTTGCGGGTCAGACGATTGGTGATTTTAAGATGGACGAGACCGAGCTCTACGCCATGACCAAGCAGATGGGGCAGTTCATGCGCCGCTTCAACTACGAGGAAGACCAATTTGGTGAGAAGCTCAACCCAAAAGACCCCAGATACCGCAGCAACGAGATGCGCCGCAAGTCGCTGCCCATCCTTTTCGACCAACAGAAATATGGAACCCAGACAGACCTGCAACGCTATTTCATCGAGGACGTCACCAAAGACGACTCCACCTACATGACCTTCCTTGGCGGCAGATGGTACTCCGAGGTGTCGACCACCTTTCGCTACAACGGCAAACTGGTGAATATCAGCCTCATTCTCGCCGTCGAGAAAGAAGGCTTGGGGTCGAAATGGGTGCTTACCAACGTGTATTTCTCGGAGTTCAACAAACTCTTCCCCAACGGTGAGATGGCCGAACGCGAGAAACACTTCCTGCATCCCATGAGTCACGAGCTCGATTTCATGAATATCTACAAAGCTTTCCAAAATCCCGAGGTCATCGAATACTACGCCTCAAAAGAATTCCAACCCAATTATCTGACCCTGTTTTTCTACGAAATCAAGCAGGGCAAACTGGTGTTCCAACATGTCGATTCGGTCAAGTTCCATGTCTTCCAAATCAAGGATTGGTACTTTGAAGTATCATGGTTCAACCGCTCAGGCATGAACTCCGGCTGGCTAATGTCGAACGTCATCTACATGCCGGAAAAGGAAAAAACCAACCTTATCAAATTCTATCAACCATGAAAAAGATAGCCATACTGTCCTTATTGTTGTTTGGCATCGCCTTTGGCGCACAAGCCCAAAAGAAGCTTTCCAAAGACGAAATCGCAAAATATGAAAACGAAATCAACAGCATGATCTCGTATCTGGAGGAAACCATGAACTTCCTCGGCGACAGCACTGCCTTGCCTGCAGAAAAGGAAATCGTCTTCACCGAAAGTTGGAGCAAAGTCTTTATTGACGACAAGGTGCAGATTGAGGACGACCTTGACGCCAACCGCAAAACGCCCATCAACAAAGACGTGCAAGCCTATCTCAAAGACATCGACTTTTTCTTCAAATACGCTGATTTCAAACTCGATCTTCAAAGCATCGCCAACAACACGAGAGACGATGGTACCATCTATTTCAAGGCTACGCTGACACGTCACCTGACCGCTACAACCATCAACGACGAGAAGATTGACAACGTCAAAAACCGCTATGTCGAAATCAACCTCGACCGACAGAACAACAGCATCAAGATTGCCTCCATCTATACCACCAAAATCAACGAGAAAGAAGCACTGCGCAACTGGTGGAACAGCTTGTCGCAAAGCTGGAGAACCCGTCTGGGTGGAGATGTCCTTCTCGAAGATGGTTCCTCGATGGCTGAACCCAGCGTCGATGCCCTTGCCAATTCTGCCGACCTGGAGGCCAAGCTGAAACTCATCACCCAAAAACAGCGCCTCGACCTTTCTGGCATCCGCGAAATCATCTCTTTGGAACCGCTCAGCGAACTGTCGGACCTCACGTGGCTCGATGTCTCAGGAACCTCCATCGAAGACCTGGCACCCGTGCGTAACCTCAACAAACTGAAAGTTTTGCGTGCCAACTCCACTTTAATTAGTGATCTTTCGGCACTGAAATACAACATCACCCTCGAAGAACTCGAAGTGGCCAACACCACCGTTGACGACCTCAGTGTGCTAACGACTTTGAGAAACCTTCAGAAACTCAACATCAACAACACCCAAGTCAGCCGCATCTCCAACTTAAAGAGCTGCCCCAACCTCACCACGGTGAACCTTGGCGGCACCCGCATTGCCAACATCGGCATCCTGCAAGACCTCGAACAGCTTAAGAACGTCGACATCAGCAACACCGCCGTGCGCGACCTCGGACCACTCCGCATGATGAAAGACTTGCAAAGCCTCAACATCTCTGGCTCGGCCGTCAGCAATTTGCAAGCGCTGAGTGAGATGGAAAACCTGCGCGAACTGTATTGCAGCAACACTTCCATCAGCGACCTGACACCCTTGAAGGGCAACCGCCGACTGAGCAAAATCTATTGCGACCACTCGGGCATCCACGATGCCGAAGCCAGCGCCTTCACCAAGGACAACCGCTTCGCCTTGGTCATCTATGATACTGAGGCCTTGAAGACCTGGTGGCGCGAGCTGCCTATTTATTGGAAAGCCGTGTTCTCCAAGCAAATCAAGGTCGACTCGGAACCGACCACCGAACAGCTGCACCAGATCATCAACCTTCAGGAACTCGACCTCTCGGGCAACACCTTCATGCAAAACCTGATGCCCGTCAGCCGTTTGACCAACCTCCGCTCGCTCAACATCGCAAACACAGAGATTGGCTTCCTGCAACCCATTCAAGGCTTGGCCAACTTGGAGTCGCTCAACATCTCGCATACTTATATCAACGACCTCAATCCTTTGCATGACATGGGCAGCCTCAAATACCTCAACATCATGCATACGCCTGTCAACGACCTTTCAGCTTTGGTCAACGACGACAACATTGAGGTGATTGAGGCCGACAGCACCACTATTGGTAGAAGCCAAGTCGTGGCACTGAAGGAAAAGCAAAGACAGGTGACGGTGGTCTACCAAACAGAGGCATTGAAAGCCTGGTGGAACGGTCTCGACCCCATCTGGCAAGCCATCTTCCGTAATGCCACTTCCATTCAGTCGGAAATGCCCAACGCCCTTGAGCTGCAACGTATCCTTGATTTGAGAGAAATAGAAATCACTCCCGAATTCCCCATTATCTCCATCGAACCGCTCACCAGCTTGACATGGCTTGAACGCCTCACCATCAACAACCAAGGCGTGAGCGACCTGACACCATTGGCCAACAAAGAGTTTTTGCTTGAACTCAACGCACAAAACAACCCTATCGCTAGCTTGGACCCCATCGAAAGCAGCACTTTATTGGAACTGCTCAACATCGAGAATACCCAAATCAAAGACCTCGGACCGCTGTCGAAGATGAACAACCTCGTCACTATTAATGCCAGCGGCACGCCTGTGAAGTCGTTGAAACCTCTTTCCAACCTGCAAAAACTTGAAAACCTCTTCGTCAACAACACCAATGTACGCAGCATCTCACCCGTGGAGAATATCCCTGCGTTGAAACAACTGAAAGTCTATAACACCAAGGTGAAGAAACGTGCCGTTGAGTCGCTGCAGCAAAAACGGTTGGATTTGAATATCATCTACTATTGATTCATTCATAGCACTTATATTTCGCCTTTTGGCATCGGTTGCTGAACCCTTGTCAAAAGGCGATTTTATTTATTGTTTCTGTTTCCTTTGTTTTGAATAGTTTTATTTTGTACTTTTGCAGAATCTAGTTCAAATATTGAATTTAAAATTTTAAATCTTAAATACAGAATCATGGAAATCAGAAAATTAGAGCAAATGTTCGAGGTTTTGCGCAGCAAACCCAAGAAACGCCTTGTGGCCGCATACGCCAACGACGACCACACCATCTGTGCAGTGAATGCTGCCGTCAAGGAAGGTCTCATCGAAGCCACACTGCTTGGTGACGAGAAAGTGATTGCCGAAGTGTGCAAGGCCGAAGGCATCGACATGGCCAATTTCAAGGTCATCAACGAGCCCGTTGACGTGAAAGCCGCTGCCATGGCTTGCGACCTCATCAACGCCGGCGAAGCCGATATCTTGATGAAGGGCCTGCTCCCCACCGACAAGTACATGCGCGCCATCCTCAATAAGGAACGCGGCCTCTGCCCGCCAAACGTGACCTTGGCCCATGTCGCCGTCATTGAGAATCCCAACTACCACAAGCTGATGGTTGCCTCTGACTGCGCCATCATCCCGTTGCCCGACATCAAACAGAAACAGCAATTGCTCAAATATGTGACCTCCGTAGCCACCAAGCTGGGTGTCAGCTGCCCCAAGGTCGCCATGGTGACCGCCACCGAACAAATGAGCGCTGGCATCCCCGCCTGTGTCGACGCCGCCATCATCTCGAAGATGAACGAGCGTGGCCAGATCAAGGGTTGCATCGTTGAAGGCCCCATTAGCCTCGACCTCGCCACCGACGCCGAGACGGCCGCCATCAAGGGCATGAAGAGCCCTGTGGCCGGCGATGCCGACTGCCTCGTGTTCCCCAACCTCGAAGCCTCCAACGTGTTCTACAAGTGCTGCACCAAATTCGACAAGAGCGAAGTGGGTGCCATGCTCATGGGTGCCAAGGTGCCTTGCGTGCTCAGCTCGCGCGGCGACACGTCGAAGACGAAATTGTATTCCATCGCTTTGGCTGCTATGATGGCATAAACAATTCAAAAACAAAATATTATGGCACACAAAATATTAACCATCAATCCTGGTTCCACCTCGACGAAAATCGCCGTGTTCGAAGGTGAGGAACAAGTCTTCAAGAAGAACCTCAAGCACAGCGCTGAGGAAGTCGCCAAGTTCGACCACATCTCCGACCAAAAGCCTTTCCGCACCGAAGCCATCAAGCGTGAGCTGAAAGAGGCTGGCATCGATTTGAGCGAAATGTCTTGCGTAGTGGGTCGTGGCGGTTTGCTTCGTCCGCTCGTTTCGGGCGTTTATGAGGTGAATGAACTCATGATCAAGGACCTGACCGAAGGCTATAATGGCGAGCACGCCTCCAACCTCGGCGGCTTGATTGCCAATGACATCGCCAAGGAAATCGGAGTAAAGGCCTACATCGCCGACCCCGTCGTGGTCGACGAGATGGATGAAGTGGCACGCTACTCTGGTCACCCGCTCTTCCCACGCATCTCCATCTTCCATGCCCTGAACCAGAAGATCATCGCCCGTCAGTTGGCGAAAGACCTCGGTCGCAAGTATGAGGACATGAACATCATCGCCATCCACCTCGGTGGTGGCATCTCGGTCAGTGCCCACAAGAAAGGCCGCGTGGTCGACACCAACAATGCCTTGAACGGTGACGGTCCCTTCACGCCCGAACGCGCCGGCTCGTTGCCTGCTGGCTTCCTTGTCGACGCTTGCTTCAGCGGCAAATACACCAAGAAGGAAATCGGTCAGATGCTGAAAGGCAAAGGCGGCTTTGTCGCTTACCTCGGCACCAACGACGCCCTCGAAGTGGAGAACGCCGTGAAGGCTGGCAACAAGGAATGGGAGAAGGTCTACAAAGCCATGGCCTATCAAGTGGCCAAGGAAGTCGGTGGTCTTGCAGCTTCGGCTTTCAGCATGGATGTGGACGCCATCTTCCTCACGGGTGGTATGGCCTACGACAAGGGCTTCTGCGCTTTGGTAAAGAACCACGTGGAGAAGATCGCCCCTGTGTACGTCTATCCTGGCGAGGACGAGATGAAGGCCTTGGCATTGAACGGCCTGATGGTCCTTAATGGCGAGGCTGAAGTAAAGGTTTACAAATAAGCATTTGAGATTCCCCTGCGGGGAATGGCAAGCCTGTATTAATTGTTAACCGCGGCGGCTGGTGGTGTTTACGATTAGTAAGCTCTTCCTGCCGCCGCTGTTATATTTCAATGCAGAACTCCATTCCCCGCAGGGGAATCTATTAATTCCCAGCGCAAGCCGCTGTGGCCGCGCTAATGGTAATGCCAGGGATATTCTCCAATTGATGCGCACACGATTCCAGTGTGGCACCCGTGGTAAGCACGTCGTCGATAAGGAGGACGTGCTTTCCTTTTAGCTCGTCGGCAAAACGTAGCTCGAAGATGTCCTTCACGTTCTTGAAACGTTCCTCGGCGGTTTTGTGCGTCTGCGTTTCTGTATAAATGCCTCTAACCAAGTATTTATCACCAATTGGAATGCCCGTGACCTCATGGATGCCTTGGGCAATCATCAGGCTCTGGTTGTAACCGCGCTGCCGCTCGCGCTTGGGATGCAGGGGAACGGGAATCAGATAGTCGATGCCTTGAAACAAGGGCGCATCCTTGATGGTTTTGCCTAATTCTTGACCTAGGAACACACCCGCTTCCTTGTTGCCTCTATATTTCAGTTCGTGGATGAGGTGCTGGACTTTACCAGATTTTGCGAAGAAGAAACACGCAGTTACAGCGTGAAACCTTACACGACCATAGAAAGACTGCGCCAAAGGGTTCTCGGGATTGTTTTCATAGCCCGTCTTGGGCAACAGATAACGACATTTCAAACAAACCGTCTCTTCGTCTTTAAGTAACGACTCACCACAAGCCGCACAAACCCGAGGATAGAACAAATTGAGGATGCTATGGAGCCAGTCGCGGAAGGTCATGGTCTTTCTTATTGCCCAATGCGGATGTATTTTTTGCGCGGCACCAAGGCTTTAGGATTGAGTGATTCTTTGTCGTCGTAGGGCATCTTATACTCGACACTGAAATCGAGAGAGTCGGGGAGGAGCTCATCAGTGCGGCCCTGCTCGCGCAGCACTTCGTTATACATGCGACGGTTTCGCCGCAGCGTGTTTTGTCGACGCGCTGACGCATTGTATTTGTCGTAGAGATACTGTATGGGGTTGGCCGTGATGGTAGGCTTGCCATTGCCCACAGGTGCGCGGCTCAGCCACATATCGTCAAGATCCTCGTTGAGGCGAACGATCTCATCAAGGGTCTTGGCACTCGGCATCGTGATGAGGATTTCCTTGAAAGTCTCATAGTTGGTGAACGGCAACACGGTCACCTCACGCAGGGTGATGGTCTCGGGATAGAGACGGATGACAAGGGTGTCGGCACTGGTGAGCTTTTCATCAATGGCAATAAGACGTCGCGCATAACCGACACAACTCACCCAAAGCGTGTCGACCTGTCGTGCTTGGATGTGAAAATGGCCGTATTGGTTGCTGATGGTGCCACAATGCGCCATCTTACTGATGACGTGCGTGTTGCGGATGGGTTTCAAGCTATCGGCAGTGACCACATAGCCATAAAAATCCACACGTTTGGGTTGGTCTTCGTCATCGCTTTGCGCGAAGGCGAAAACACCGCTCAATAGCAACACCATTATAAAAAACAACCGTTTCACCCGTTTACTTTTTGGCTGGCTAAATTACAACAAATAATGAACGGCAAAACGCGTTTTTTATTTTTCTCAGCAGAAATCTGTTTCCCATTCCAAATATAAAGCCTATTTTTGCGTTTTAATACACTAGACAGTACTATTTGTCATTGCGAGGTACGAAGCAATCCAGGCAAGAGCTTTTTGTCTAGACTGCTTCGTTCCTCGCAGTGACGCTAGACGCGTTCAAAATACAAACACCAATGAACATCAACATCGTTAACACCTCAAATAATCCCTTGCCCGCCTACGAGACGAAAGCCTCGGCCGGCATGGACCTCCGCGCTTGGCTGCCCGAAGGTCCCATCACCCTTGAACCCATGCAGCGCGGCCTCGTACCCACTGGACTCTACATGGAGATTCCCGAAGGCTATGAAGGCCAAGTGCGTCCCCGCAGCGGTCTGGCGATCAAGAGCGGCATCACCGTACTGAACTCACCCGGTACCATCGATGCCGATTACCGCGGACAAGTCTGCGTCATCCTCATCAACCTGTCGGACAAACCCTTTGTCATCAACAGCGGCGACCGCATTGCTCAGATGGTCATCGCCAAATGCGAACAAGCCGAGATGATACAGGTGGAGACCCTCTCAGAGACCGAACGTGGCGCTGGAGGCTTTGGGCATACAGGAAAAAACTGAACACCATGAAAAAAAGAATGATAAACCATACTCTTTTCCGTCATTGCGGGCTTGACCCGCAATCTCCCAAGCAAGAAGCACTTTCCCTTATGCTTGGGAGATGGCGGATGTGCCTCCGCCATGACGGTATAAAAAAAGTCTCTTGGCTTCTGTTATTGTTGTTTTCCTTGAACGGCTTCGCCCAGCAAATGGACTCGGAATACGAAGGCAACCCCGACAAGAAAAAGAACGCCACCTATTTCTCGAACGGCCTGCAGAGCAAATACCGCGAGGACACCGAAGGCGCCATCCGCAACTTCGAACAAGCCTTGCGCTATATGCCTGACGATGCCGCCTCGATGTTTGAGCTGAGCGAACAATACTCCAATGCCGGTCGCATCGAAGAAGCCTTCAATATGATCCAAAAGGCCGTCAAACTCGAACCCGAGAACAAATGGTACCAGATTCGACTCGGACTGTTTTACCGCAACCTGGACCAATACGACAAGTTCATCAAGTTGTATGAAGACCTGACCAAGAAATACCCCGATGACCCCGACATGCTCAGCGAACTCATCGATGCCTATTTGGTGACCGAAAAATACGATAAGGCCGTGGAAAAGATGGACCTGCTGGAACAGCAAATCGGGGCAAACGAGTTCATCACCGAGCAGCGCCTCAACGTCTACAAACGCCAAGGCAACAACAAAAAGGTGATTTCAGAGCTCGAGAAACTGATTGAACAATACCCCGAAAACGTGCGCTATTATGGCATGTTGGCACAGGTGTTTGCCGAAACCGGCAAGGACAAAGAAGCCTTGAAGACCTATGAGAGAATGAAGGAAATCAACCCCAACGACCCGTATATCCACATCTCACTCCTTGAGTTTTACGAGAAGGGAGGCGAGATGGATAAGGCCTTCAACGAACTGCTTGCCGTCATCCGAAACAAAAGCCTCGACCTCACCACCAAGGCCAACATCTATGACTATTGGATGCAGAAAAACAACCAGTCGAAACAGATCAACGAGCAAGTCAAGCAATGCGGCGATGCCTTCATCGAGACCCATCCCGACAACAAATTGGGCTATCTCGTCCTTGGCTCCTATTACATGGTAAACGAGAACGCACAAAAGTCGAAAGAGCTGCACCAGAAAGCCTTGGCCATCGACAGCACCGACTTCCGCTCATGGCAAAACCTCATCATCAGCGAGTCGCGGCTCAACGAGAACGAGGCCGTGCGCGACCATGCCGTGGCCGCCTTGAAATACTATCCCATGCAGCCCGTGTTCTATTGGTATGCAGGCGTAGCCAACTCAGTATTGGAAAACAACGACGATGCTATCACCTATTTAGAGAAAGGCCGGAGATACACCTCCGACAAATTGCAGATGGCCAACTTCGATGCCTTCTTGGGCGACATCTACCACCAGCAAGGAGAAGAAGAAAAAGCCTTTGATGCATACGACCGCACGCTGCGCAACGACCCGGATAATGTGTTGGTCTTGAACAACTATGCCTATTACCTCGCAGTAAAAGGACAAGATTTGGACAAGGCTTTGGAGATGTCGACAAAGGCCATAGCTGCCGAACCCGACAACCCGACTTATTTAGACACCCATGCTTGGGTACTCTACATGAAAGGCGACTACAAAGAGGCTGAAAAACACATGAAGAAAGCCCTAAAACTGTTGAAGGAACCCGACGCAACCTACACCAAGCACTATGAGGCTATCTTGAACAAACTAGGAAAAAACTAATTGGAACAGAATTTGAAGCGAGACCAAGCGTGAAGACGTTATCAAAAATAGCATTCCTCGTCCTGCTCCTGGCCGCCACTTCCTGCGCCTCGCGCAAGAAAACCGTCGCGCCCGCGCCGCCGCAAACCTTTGAATGGATGACCTCCAACCTCGACATCCAAGCCGAAGGCAACGGCATGGCTTTTGACGACCTATCGGGACAACTCCGCATACGCAAGGACAGCCTCGTGTGGCTCAGCATCACTGCCACGATGGGCATGGAAGTACTGCGCGCCAAAATCAGCAACGACTCCGTTTGGATTGTCAACCGACTGGAAAAGACCTATTTGACTGAACCTTTAGACACCGTTTCCGCCCAACTCGGCATGCCGCTCAGTCTGCCTTTGGTGCAAACTTTGCTCTTGGACAATAACGAAGGCCTCCCGCCCGTTGAGAATCAGACGGTGTTGCTGAAGACCTTCGTCATGGGCAACCTGTCAGCCAAAGTGAGATACAAAAACATCAAACTGGAAGAAAAGACGAACTTCCCGCTGAAGATCAGCGATAAGATGGAACGATTCCGAATCAAACTAAGACAATGAACGATAGAATAATTATAGAACAACACCATACAAACCCTCATCGCGGGCATGACCCGCGATCTCCTAAGCAAAAGGGGTTCGCCTTCAAGCTTAGGAGATGGCGGATGTGCCTCCGCCATGAGGGCATGGGGTGGTGTTTGTCATTCATTTTTCTGTTTTTCTTAGCTTTGACTTCATCTTCCGCCTACGCCCAAAAAACGAAAGGTAAGTCCAAAAAGCAACTGCAAAGCGAAATCACCACCTTGCAGAAGGAGATCTCGAACGCTAACCAATTGCTGAAAAAGACCACCAAGGACAAGGAAATGACACTCAACGAAGTGTCGATCCTCGAAAACAAAATCAAGCAACGCGAACAACTCATCAAGGCCTGCAACGAACAAATTGCCATTCTTGATGAAGAAATCAACATAGGCCAAAACAACATCAAGAGCCTCAACTCCGACCTCAGCAAGCTGCAAAAGGAATACGCCAAGATGATTGTCTTCGCTAACAAAAACCGCAACCACTACGACCGTCTGGGCTTCATCTTCGCCTCGGAGGATTTCAACCAAGCCTTCAGCCGACTGCGCTACATTCGCCAATTCACCGACGCCCGCAAGGTGAAGATGGACCAAATCGCCGCCACCGAAAAACAAATCAGCAGCGCCTTGGAGGCCAGCCAACAAGCTCGCGAAGAACAGACTGCCCTGCTAAAAGAAGAGAAAGCACAACAAGGGGCCTTGAAGAAAGAGAAGGAAGAACTCAACGCCCAAGTGGCCAAACTCAAAAAGAAGGAAGGCAACCTCCAACAAGACATCAAAAACAAGCAGCAGCAAACCCAAAAGCTCCAAAAGGCCATCGACGACATCATCGCCGAAGAAATCAGGAAGGCCAATGCGGAAGCCGAACGCAAACGCAAGGCAGAAGCCAAGAAAAACGCCAACAAGGGCAAGTCAACCACCACCACCACGACCAAAACCAAGGAGAAAGGCATGGCCCTGACGCCTTCCGAAAAGACCCTGTCAACCAACTTCGTCAACAACAAGGGCAAGCTGCCTTGGCCTGTGGAACGTGGCACCATCGCCTCAACATACGGCAAACACGCTTCAACGGTGTCGAGCAAGGTCACGGTGACCAACAACGGCATCGACATCGCCACCACCGAAGGCGCCAAAGCCCGTGCCGTCTTCGACGGCGAGGTGACCAGCGTCACCAAGCTGACCGGCGCCAACACGGTGGTCATCATCCGCCACGGCGAATACTTCACAGTGTACTCCAACCTCGAAAACGTCACGGTGAAACGCGGCGACAAGGTGAAGACCAAGCAAAACATCGGTTCCGTCCACACCAACAAGACCGAGGGCAAGACCGAATTGCATTTTGAATTGTTGAAAGAACAAACACGTCAGAATCCAGCTAATTGGCTATCGCAATGAAAAACAAAATATTGATATTGTTATTGTTAGGCTTGATAGTGTTAGCCTCATCCTGTAAGACCAAGGAAGTGCCTGGCCGTCGCCGCGCACCGCGCCACTGCAACACCTGCACCAAGTGGAGCTATGCGCCACAAGAAACCCTGGAATACGAACTCTTGCACAACGATGAAGGCTGAAGAACTTGCCCTGTTGAAACGCTATTTCCCCGAAACAGCGGTGGCCATGGTCGGCGCCTTGTATGAGCAAAGACGTTTCAAACTGCATTTCAAGCGACCGCGCAGCTCCAAGTTGGGCGACTTCCGTCCACCCCGAACCAAAAACGGCATCTGTTCCATCACCCTCAACCTCGACTTGAATCCCTACCAGATGCTCATCACTTACGTGCATGAGGTGGCGCACTACGACGTTTACCAGCAATATGGCTTACGGCGTGTACAACCTCATGGCCAAGAATGGCAAACCAGTTTTTCCACATTGTTGCAGCCTTTTCTGACGGAAACCATCTTCCCGAATGACGTACTCAACGCCTTGCACAAACACCTCAACCACATCAAGGCCAGCAGCACCGCCGACCTGAACCTTCAAAGGGTATTGCATAAATACGACAAACAGCCCGACAACACAACCACCGTTGAAAGCCTTCCCCATGGCGCCCGTTTCGTCCTGAAAAACGGTCTTGTCTTCCAAAAAGGTGAGAAGCAACGCAACCGCTACAAATGCTATTGCGAAAGCAACGGACGCTGGTATTTCGTTTCGGCATTGGCAGAATGCCTTGATGCCGACGACAACCAGCCTTCTGAAGGAGAATAAAACAAGGCTGAAAAATATTTTAATTGTTTAAAAAAATGTCGTAATATTGCAGTCCTTTAAAGACCTTTTGCTATGCGAAAAATAATTACTCGCTTTTGTAATTTCATCTTCGGAAAACATAAAAGCAACACACTGCCACGATATTGGATTTTGGCTGTAGATATGATTATTGTCATTTTGGCCTACGTGATGGCCATCTTGATGCTTTATTTCAAGGACATTAGCGCTTCCACCTTCGATTGGAGCCGTATCTGGCTCGTGCCCGTGGTCTATCTCTTGGCTTTTCTGATCAGTAGGGTCTACGACGGTATGCTGCGTTACTCTGGTTTTAACGACGTCCGAAAGATTTTCTATGCTTGTACCGGAGCTTTGTCTTTCCTTATTATTAGTAAGTTAGTCATCCATCAGATCTCTCCGTCTCTGGCGACCGATATCTACCCACGTTATGTGACCATCATCTACCACTATCTGATTACCATGGTGGCGATGAGCCTCATGCGTTTTGCCATCCGACGGCTTTATAATGAGGTGTACAAGAACTCGGCCGACAAGATGAACACCCTCATCTACGGTGCGGGCGACGGTGGTACCATGCTGTTGCGCACGCTGAGTCAAGACACCAACTCGAAATTCAAGATCAAGGCCTTCGTCGACGACGACCCGAAACGTGTAGGCACCCAAATCAATACCATCAAGATCTATTCTCCCAAGGTGGCCATGACCCCCGAGTTCATCGAAAAGTACGACATCGACGTGATGATTGTGGCTATCCCCAGCCTAACGCAAGAACGCAACAAGGAAATCATCGAGCAAGGTCTGGCACTCAACCTCATCGTGAAATCCATCCCGGCTTTCGACAAATGGGTGGATGGCAAAATCTCGACCCACCAAATCCAAGATATTAGAATCGAAGACCTGTTGGGCCGCAAGCCCATCATTTTGGGTAAGAGCAACGTCATACGCGAAATCAACGACAAGGTGGTGCTTGTCACCGGCGCTGCAGGCTCCATCGGTAGCGAGATTTGCCGACAGGTGATGCACTACAACCCCTCGAAGCTCATCATGCTCGACCAGGCGGAGTCGCCGATGTACGACTTCCAGTTCGAGATGAACAACACGCCTGAATTCAAGGAGATGAAAAGCCGCATGGCCTTCGTCATCACCAACGTGAAAGACCCCATCCGCATGCGGGAGGTGTTTGAGACTTACCATCCCCAGGTGGTGTTTCATGCCGCAGCCTACAAGCACGTGCCTTTCATGGAAGAGAATGCCTACGAAGCCGTGTTCGTCAATGTGTTTGGTACCAAGCTCGTCGCCGACTTGTCCATTGAATATGGCGTGGAGAAGTTCGTCATGATTTCGACCGACAAGGCCGTCAACCCGACCAACGTGATGGGAGCCACCAAGCGTATCGCCGAGATTTACACGCAGAGCCGCCAAGGCAACACCAAGTTCATCACCACGCGTTTCGGCAATGTGTTAGGCTCCAACGGATCGGTAGTGCCTTTGTTCCGCAAACAGATCGAGCAGGGCGGCCCCATCACCGTCACCGACCGCCGCATCACACGTTTCTTTATGACCATCCCCGAAGCTTGCAGCCTCGTGCTTGAAGCCGGTTCCATTGGCGAGGGTGGCGACATCTTCGTCTTCGACATGGGCGAGAAGGTCAAGATTTGGGACCTGGCCGAGAAGATGCGCAAGTTGGCCCACCGCCCCGAAGTGGAAATTATTGAGACGGGCTTGCGTCCAGGCGAGAAACTCTACGAAGAGGTGTTGGCCAACGAAGAGAACACCATCAAGACCGACAACGAGAAGATCATGCACGCCATCGTGAGGAAATACGCGGCTGCCGATGTCGATGCCATGTTCATCAAACTACACGAAGCCTTGGAGACCTGCGACCCGATGAAGATCGTGGCCCAGATGAAAGCCATCGTGCCCGAATTCAAGAGCAACAACAGCATTTTCAGCCAGCTGGACAAATAAGCCGAGATGTACACCATACACACCGACCCGCTGCACCGCATTGCCTACGCCACCGATGCGTCGGCCTACCGTGAGGTGCCGCAAGGCGTGACTTTCCCTGAAAACGAACAGGACGTCGTCTTTCTCATAGAAGAAGCCAAAAAGCGACACACCCACCTCATTCCGAGGGCGGGCGGTACTTCCATTGCTGGACAAGTGGTGGGTAGCGGCATCGTGGTCGACATCAGCAAACATTTCAAGAAGATACTTGAAATCAACAAGGAAGAACGTTGGGCGAGGGTGCAACCTGGCGTGGTTTTAGACGAACTCAACCTCGTTTTAGAATCCTACGGACTCTTCTTCAGCCCCGAGACCTCCACCAGCAACCGCTGCTGCATCGGCGGCATGTTCGGCAACAACTCCTGCGGATCGCATTCCTTGATTTACGGCAGCACCCGACATCATGTGTTGGAAGCCCGAGGCGTGCTCTGCGACGGCAACGTGGAAGTGTTTAAGACCTATACCATCCGTGAATTGGAAGAAAGGTTTGGAAACCATTTCTGGGAAAACCAATCCCATCTACTGATACAAAGCATATATGCTCAACTCATCCGCTGGGCCTTGGACGAAAAAACCGTCCATTCCATCGAAGAAAACTACCCTGACAAAACCCTGCGCCGACGCTCCTGTGGCTATGCTATCGACGAGGTGATCGAAGACCTGCACGATGACTCCAAGCCTCTTGAAGACCGCACAGTGAACCTTTGTAAGGTGTTAGCCGGCAGCGAAGGTACCTTGGCTTTCATCACCGAAATCAAAGTCGACCTCGACCCCTTGCCGCCCAAGGAGAAGATGGTGGTATGCGCCCATTGCGACACGTTGCAAAAGAGTTTCTTGGGCAATCTCGTCGCCCTGAAATACCATCCCTCCGCCGTCGAACTGATGGACCGCAACATCTTGGAACTCAGCAAGCAGAATGTAGAGCAACAAAAGAACCGCTTCTTTGTGCAAGGCGACCCCGCTGCCATCCTCATCATCGAGTTGCGCGGCGAGACAAGGGCCGAAATTGATGCCGTCGCCGACCAGATGGAGCGAGCCTTAATGCAGAATGACGAACAGCTGGTCTACGCCTGCTCTCGCGTCTATGGCTCAGAAATCAGCAAGGTGTGGAGTCTGCGTAAGGCAGGTTTGGGTCTGCTCACCGGCATGAAAGGCGATGCCAAACCCATCGGCGTCATTGAGGACACGGCTGTGGCGCCCGAAAAACTGCCCGCCTACATGGCCGACTTTGGCCAAATGTTGGAAAAGCTGGGCTTGAGCTGTGTCTATCATGCCCACATCAGCACAGGCGAGTTGCACTTGCGACCCATCATCAATATCAAAGAAGCCGAAGGACTAAGAAAATTCCGCGAAGTAGCGTACGAAACCGCCCTCTTGGTCAAGAAATACAAAGGCTCGCTCAGCGGTGAGCATGGCGACGGCCGACTCCGTGGCGAATTCATCCAATTGCTCTATGGCGACGAGGTTTACGGCTTGATGCAAAACCTCAAAAAATGCTGGGATCCCGAGCAAGTCTTCAACCTGCACAAAATCGTTGACACATTGCCCATGGACAGTATGCTGCGTTTTGAGGTGGGGCAGCGGTATGCCATAGAGAAGGTGTTAGGCCAAGGTAAGACCTACTACAACTGGAAAGCCGCCTTCGACGAATGCAAGGTGGAAGGTGCCACGGGAGCAAAGACACAACTCCATGCCTTGATGTGCAGCATTGAGCAATGCAATGGTGCTGGCGACTGCCGCAAGTCGAACCTGATAGGCGGCACGCTCTGTCCCGCCTTCAAGGTCAGTGGCGACGAGACCAAGGCCACCCGTGCCCGAGCCAACGTGCTTCGCGAAATTCTCACAAGAGGGTGGGGGAGCGAGGCCTTCACACAAGCGCTCAACAAAGACAAAAGCATCCTGAAATCGGAGGAATTGGCCGAAGTGTTGGACAGCTGTTTGGCTTGCAAAGGCTGCCGCAGCGAGTGTCCTTCCAACGTCGACATGACACGCCTGCGCTCCGAAATCCTTCAACACAAATACGACGTCGGCGGCATGCCTTTGCGCTCCTTTGCCGTGTCGTGGATGGCCACAGTGGAGCAGTTGGGGCACGTTGTTTGGCCGATTTACAACCTCTTTGCCTCATGGAACTTCTCGTCCAACATCATCAAGCGCATCATCAAATTCTCGACCGAGAGAGATATTCCGACACTCAGCCGCATGACGATGCGCAAAGCGGTTAAAAAGGAATGTCGCCGACATCAGGGACAGGCCACCAAAGGCAAAGTCTACCTCTTCGCCGACGAGTTCACCAACTTCCAGGAAGCTGAACTAGGCCTGACATTTGCCAAACTCCTCATACGTCTAGGCTATGAGGTAGAGAACCCGAAACACGTGGAAAGCGGTCGCGCCGCCATCTCGAAAGGCAACCTCAAGTTGGCAAAAAAGTTTGCTTTAAGGAATGTCAACCTGCTGAAGGACAAGATTTCAGGACAAACGCCCTTGGTCGGTATCGAGCCTTCGTGCATCCTCAGCTTCCGCGACGAATATCCCGACTTGGTGCCTGCCGAGCTGCGTGGTCAAGCCCAACAACTGGGCCGAAACGCCTTGCTTTTTGATGAGTTCATCATGCGTGAAGTGACTGAAGGCCGCATCAACACCGAAGACTTCAAGACCGATGCCGTCGACATTTGGCTCCATGGCCATTGCCATCAAAAAGCCCTGGTGGGCACGGAAAAGACCGTTGCTGCCTTGAAACTGCTCAAAGGTGCCACCGTCCATGTCATCCCAAGCGGCTGTTGTGGCATGGCAGGTTCGTTCGGCTATGAAAAAGAACACTATAAGACTTCGTTGGCCATCGGCGAGATGGTCCTCTTTCCGACCATCCGCAAAGCCATGGACAACACGAGCAACGGTGTCCCGACCATCGTCTCGGCACCTGGCACTTCTTGCCGTCAGCAGATCCTCGACGGCACAGGCGTACACGCCGTTCATCCCATCGAAATCCTCTATCGTTGGGTGAAATAAACAATCCTTTTTCGCGTTCTCTAAAAAAGCAGTATCTTTGCCACGTTAAATCAATAAATATTTGTCATGAAAAAACTATTCCTCCCTATCGCGATGCTTCTTTTGGTCGTTGCGGGCTGCCAGCCTAAGGACCCTAACGAAGTTGAAGTTGAAACCTATACATTGTGCGACAGCGTTTTTATCGAGAGTGAATACAGCGAAGGCTATTCCCGCTTCAATGTCAGCCTCGACCTGCCTGTCACCAAAAACAAGACCCTGAAGAAAAACATCTTGCATTGGATGCTCTCCGACGAAACGGAGGACCACGTTGCCTATCTCCAGTCGATGAGGGACGATTTCTTTGAGGAAGACGGCAGCGAACCCCGTTCGGAATACGAAGAAAACTATACCTTGTCGGAACAAACCGACAAATATGTCACTTATACCACCGAGGGCTATCTCTATACGGGCGGCGCCCATGAGATGCCTTGGTATAATGGCACCACTTTTAGCAAAATCGATGGCAGCATCGTGGGTTACGACTTGTTTGAAGAGCCGGAACAACTCATTGATTTGATAGCTGAAAATGTTGAAAAACAATATTTTGCAAAACTGGAGAAAGAGGATTTGTTTTTGGATTTCGAAGAAATAACCGCTCTGCCCAACAACGAACCTTGGATCGAAACCGACAGCGTGGTGTTTTGCTTTGAGCCTTACGAAATCGCCTCGTATGCAGCAGGAATGCCGTTATGTAAGATTGCTTTGACCGACTTGAAGCCCTATCTGAGCGAAAAAGGCAAATCGCTACTTAACAACATGAATCAATGAACAACTACTGCATCATCATGGCCGGTGGCATCGGTAGCCGCTTTTGGCCGCTCAGCAAAGACAACTATCCCAAGCAGTTCCTCGATATCCTTGGCACAGGAAAAAGCTTCATTCGCAGTACTTACGAGCGTTTCAGTCCCGTCATCCCCGACGAGAACTTCCTCGTGGTGACCAATAAGGCCTACAAGCATCTCGTCTTGGAACACCTGCCTATGCTGCGTCCCGACCAAGTGCTTTGTGAGCCGGCAAGAAGAAATACTGCGCCTTGCATCGCCTACGCCGCTTATCATATCCAGAGTCGTTGCGCTGACGCCAATATCGTCGTCACTCCTGCCGACCATTTGGTAACGAATGAAACAGAGTTTCAACGTATCATTCGTTTAGGTTTCGACTTTTTAGCCAAGAACCCTGATGCGCTGATGACCATCGGCATCAAGCCTAGCAGACCCGAAACGGGATACGGATATATCCAAGTGCCCAAAAAGAATGAGGAATGCGGAATGCGGAATGTGGAATGCGAAATTGCTGCCAATGGGAATAATTCAGCATTCAGCATTCATAATTCAGCATTTTCTAATGTGGTGAAAGTGGAGATGTTCAAGGAAAAACCTGACTATGATACAGCAGTGAAATTCGTTGCAGAAGGTAACAACTTCTGGAACAGCGGCATCTTCCTCTGGACCTTGGACGGCATCATGCAGGCATTCAAGCAATACCTGCCCGAGATGGTGAAAGTGTTCGAAAAGGGCATCTACAACTTCGGCACACCTGAGGAACAAGACTTCATCAACGACCATTTTGTGGACTGTCCCAACATTAGCATCGACTATGGTGTGATGGAGAAATCGCCCAACACCTTCACTATTCCTGCCGACTTCGGTTGGAGCGACATCGGCACTTGGGGCTCACTCTTCACCCATGCCAAGAAAGACGAATCAGGCAATGCCGTTCGTGGCAAAGTGGTTTCGGTCGACAACAAGAACACCATCATCAACATCGAAGAAGGCACCGAAGCCGTGGTGGAAGGCTTGGAGGACTATCTCGTGGCCTATCGCGACCACTCACTGCTCGTGTGCAAACTTCACGATGAGCAACAGATTAAGATTTGGATTGAAGGATTGAAGTGATGCTTTTCGCCGTGGATAGTCAGCCTTTGGTATCGGTCATCATGCCCAGCTACAACGCGGAGAACTACATTGCGAAAAGCATTGAATCTGTGCTGCACCAGACCTATAGCAACTGGGAACTGATTATCACCGACGATTGCTCAAGCGACAGCACACCTCTCATTGTGCAATCTTATAGTGCAAACGAGCCACGCATCGATTTTGCTATAGCCAAAAAGCATTCTGGCATTGCGGGTACCCGTAACCAATGTCTGGCAAGAGCGAAAGGACATTTCATCGCCTTCCTCGACAACGATGACCTTTGGCATCCCGAAAAACTGGAAAAACAAGTCCGATTCATGATAGAAAATGGATGCGCTTTCAGTTATTCTGCCTATGAATTGATGCGTGAAGACGGTACATCGAAAGGCAAAACCATCAAGACAGCTGGAGTGATTTCATATAACAAATACCTGAGAAACACCATCATAGGCAGTGGCACCATTATGCTTGACCAAACTCAAACGGGTTCATTGGTGATGCCCGACAATGCCACCAGCGACGACATGGCGTTATGGTGTAAGATTTTGAAAGACGGTCACAAGGCCTATCCAATCCCTGAGGTGCTGATGAAATACCGCGTCAGGAGCAACTCAGCTTCGGCCAACAAATGGAATGCCGCCAAAGACGTGTGGCGGGTGTATCGCAAACAAGAGCGATTGCCTTTCTTCCGAGCCTTGTTTTGCTTTGTTGGGTATGCCTTCAATGCCATTATCAAACGAATCTTCTGATGCAGGACTTCTATCTATATCGACAAGCCTGGCGTTTCGATGGCGCACCGCACGAAGAGCCTAAGTTGCAGGAGCAGGAATGGAAAGCATTGCTCAAACAAGGTGGCTTGATGGTAAGAAACACCTATAACTTTGACTGTCAAGAAGAGACATGTTTTTGGAACCTTATCAAAGACCAATTTGGAGGACTGGAAGAGCTGTCGTCAAACACCAAAAACCGTGTCAACAAGGCTTTGGAGCGTTTTGATTTCCGATTAATTGACATATCGCTCATTCAAGACTCGGGCTATCTCATCCTGAAAGCCACTTTCGACGACTATGCCACCGTAGACCGCCCCATGAACCCACAGGTTTTTGAAGACTACCTCCGCCATTGCCAAAGCAAAGACTATGAGTATTGGGGGGTTTTCGACCGCAGCACTAACGGGTTTATTGGATTCTGCGCCAACCGTCTATGGAAAGAAGCTGCCGAATATGGCATCATCGGCATCCAACCCGAATATAAGCATAACGGCACCTTCCCTTATTATGGCTTGTTCTATCGCATGAACCAATATTACCTGCAGGAAAAAAGCTTTAGATATGTCACCGACGGGTCACGTAGCATCACCGAACATTCTAATATCCAAGACTTTCTCGTCGAGAAGTTTAAGTTCAGGAAGTCCTACTGCAATATTGCAATACGATATTGCAAATGGATGAAGATCGCCGTAAAATTATTGTACCCATTCAGAAAAATCATAACTTTGCCCCGCGTAAAGGCAATACTCAACATGGAGGCTATGCAGCGTGGCGAAAAATGAACACAAAATAGGGTTTTTCTTCAAGTGGTGCTTTGACCGCACTATCGCTCTGCTTGGACTTATCGTGTTGTTTTTCCCCCTACTCGTCATTGGTATACTCATCAAACTCGATTCAAAGGGTCCAGTGTTTTTCTTGCAAAAACGCATAGGAAAAGACGGCAAGCCCTTCAGGATCTTCAAGTTTCGCACGATGTTTGACCAAGCCGAAGGCGACAGTATCACCACGGCCGACGATCCACGCGTCACGCGCATGGGCCATTGGCTGCGCCACAGCAAAGTGGACTGCCTGACCGAACTGGTCAACGTCCTCATCGGTCAGATGAGCTTCGTCGGACCGCGCCCTGATGTGCCCGGCTATGCCGACCAACTGCAAGGCGATGACCGTCGCATCCTTCAACTTCGTCCCGGCATTACAGGTCCCGCCAGCATCAAATACCGCAACGAAGAAGAACTGCTTGCCCAACAATCCGACCCAAAGACCTATAATGACACCATCATTTGGCCCGACAAGGTGAAAATCAACCTGGATTACCTGGACCATTGGTCTTTCTGGGGTGACATTCAACTGATTTTCAAGACCGTGTTTTAATCTTAGCCCCGAAGGGGCGACAGCAATAAAACAAAATCATACCGCTCAGCCCCGTAGGGGCGACAGCAAATAAGCAGGAGACGCAAGTCCCTGCTTTTTGCATGTGTTCAGCGGCAACACCGCTGAACACATAAAAAAACCCCGTAGAATCGGGGAGAATCTACGAGGCCAAAAAATTAATAACATGAAACATAAAAATTGCGCCCCCTTCAGGACTTGAACCTGAGACCCCCTGATTAACAGTCAGATGCTCTAACCAACTGAGCTAAGGAGGCTGCACAATGTCACAGAACTAATTCTCTGTTTGCGGCTGCAAAAATACGGCTTTTTCCGAAACCGACAATCTTTTTCCGAGAAATTTTTTCAAATATTTTGTAGTTGTTTGATAATCAATACAAAAACAATACTGCTTTGTATGGAATTTCCCTTGGGGAATCCATTTTTTTCCTATCTTTGCACGAATTTTAAATATTGAATCTTAATTCTTTGAATCCCCAATGAAGAAAATACTAGGAATAGGAAGCGCTCTGGTCGACATCCTGACCCAGATCCCCAACGATCAAATCCTCAATGAATTGAATCTTCCCAAAGGAAGCATGACCTATGTGAATGCCGACGACGCCGTCAAAATCGGCGAACAGGTGGCCCAACAGTTTGGCAGCCAACGCGCCAGCGGCGGATCCACGGCCAATACGATGTGCGGCCTGTCACGCCTCGGTGTGGAGACCGGCTTCCTCAGCAAAATCGGCAAGGACGAAGTGGGCGAGTTCTTCAAGAAACAGATGATCGACTGCAACGTGAAGCCCCAACTCCTCACCACCGACACCCCTTCGGGCCGCGTCATCGCCATGGTGACCCCCGACGGCGAGCGTACCTTCGCCACCTGCCTCGGCGCCGCCATCGAGATGGGTCCCTACGACATCCATCCCGACCTTCTGGATGGCTGGGACATCTTCTATGTAGAAGGCTACCTCGTGGCCAACCCACCCCTGCTTGAGAAAGCCATCGACACTGCCCATACCAAAGGCATGACCATCGCCATGGACATGGCCAGCTACAACGAAGTGGCCAAACACCGCGATCTGTTGCTCCGCTTCCTTGAAGACAGGTTGGACATCGTGTTCGCCAACGAACAAGAGGCACAGGCGCTGACGGGTTTGGAAGACCCTGAAGCTGCCCTGCATTACATCGCCGAACGCTGCCAAATCGCAGTGGTGAAGGTGGGAGCCAAAGGCGCTTACATCCAACGCGGCGACGAAGTCGTCACCATCCCGCCCATGAAAGCCAACGTCATCGACACCACAGGCGCTGGCGATGTTTGGGCCTCGGGTTTCCTCGCCGGTCTCGTCAAAGGCGAACCATTAATGAAATGCGGCATGATGGGCGCCATCGTGGCCAAAAACATCATCGAGGTGATGGGCGCCAAGATGGATGATGAACGGTGGAACGACATCCACAAGGCAATTGCTCTTTTGTAATCACAAAACCGACAAAACTTTCAAAACTAAACTTCAACAATGCCTAACAACGACTCTCAACCGAGTCGTCGTTGTTAGGCGGTAAAAGCTTTACTGCATCCGACGGATGCGTTGGAAAGGAATCGGTTGACGACTTTCCTTCCAAATTGTTTTGTCGGTTTTGAAGGTTTTGTGACAATAATAAAAGTATTTTGTTTGAAGGTATCATAATAATTTGTACCTTTGCGCCCACTTAAGTATTTTTCGCGAAAAGTAAATATTTAATAATTAGCTAGTTAGATAAAAATGAAGGAATTCCAGACAAAAGACATCCGTAACGTTGCCCTTATCGGCGCAGCTAAATCGGGTAAGACCACGCTTGCCGAAAACATGCTTTTCGAAGGCAAGCTCATCAACAGAAAAGGTAGCACCGACGAGAAGAACACCGTCTCCGACTACCGTCCCATCGAGATGGAGCGTCAGATTTCGGTGAACGCTTCCATGATGTACACCATCTACAACGACAAGAAGATCAACATCCTGGACACCCCTGGTTTCAGCGACTTCTCGGGCGACATCGTCAGCTGCCTCTACGCTGCCGACATGGCCGTCTGCACCGTCAACGCCCAATCGGGTGTTGAAGCCACCACCGAAAACGCCTGGCGTCACGCTGCCAACACCAACAAGCCTGTTGTGTTCTTTATGAACCAACTCGACCACAGCAACGCCAACTTCGACAACACCATCCGCGAACTGAAAGAATATTTCGGCGACAAGGTCACGCCTATCCAATATCCCGTTAACGCCGGTGAGGACTTCAACGCCGTCATCGACTTGATCATGATGAAGATGCTGGTCTTCAAGAACGGCAACGGTGCCCCTGAGATCCAGGACATCCCTGCCGCCGAGATGGCCAAGGCCGAAGAGCTGCACAACAACCTCATTGAGCACGCCGCCGAAGGCGAAGAGGCCCTGATGGAGAAGTTCTTCGAAGAGATGACCCTGAGCGAGGAAGACATGGAACGCGGTATCCACCTGGGTATCGTCAACCGTGAGATGTTCCCCGTCATTTGCGGCGCTGCCAAGCGTGGCGTGGGTGTCACCCGTCTGATGGATTTCCTCATCAACGCCTGCCCGTCGCCTGCCGACATGCCGGCCATCAAAGCCAACAACGGCCAAGAGTTCCACAACAGCAACGACGACCCGACTGCCCTGTTCATCTTCAAGGTGACCACCGAGCAGAACCTCGGCGACGTGGCTTGGATGCGCGTCTACGGCGGCACCGTGGTGAAGAGCCAAGACCTCATCAACCCGCGTACGGGCAACAAGGAGCGTATCTCACAGCTGCTCGTCTTCCGCGGCAAGAACCGTGAAGAAATCGAGAAAGTCAACGCTGGTGATATCATCTGCACCATCAAGCTGAAGGACGGCCGCATCGGCGACTCGCTGGTCGACGCCAAGGCTGCCGAAGCCACCTTCCCCGAGATCCCGTTCCCGACCCCGATCTTCTCGATCGCAGTCAAGGCCGTCAACTCACAGGAAGACGAAAAGCTGGGCACCATCCTCAACGACATCCACAAGACCGACCCGACCGTCATCGCCGGCATGTCGCGTGAGCTGCGCCAGAACATCCTGCAATGCCAGGGCGAATATCACTTCAACACTCTGAAGTGGTACTTCGACAACGTCTATAAGATCGCCATCGAGACGGCTTCGCCGAAGATCCCGTATCGTGAGACCATCACCAAGAGCGCCAGTGCCAGCTACCGTCACAAGAAACAATCCGGTGGTAGCGGTCAGTTCGGTGAGGTGCACATGCAACTGGCTCCTTACTTCGAGGGTTACACCGACCCGAGCGAACTGCAGGTGCGCGACAAGCAAGAGTACGAACTGCCTTGGGGCGGTAAGCTCATCTTCGCCAACTGCGTCGTTGGTGGTGCCATCGATGCCCGCTTCATGCCCGCCATCCTGAAGGGTGTCAACGAGCGCCTTGAGCAAGGCCCGCTGACGGGTTCCTACGCCCGCGACATCATCGTCTACATCTACGATGGTAAGATGCACCCGGTCGACTCCAACGAAATGGCCTTTAAGATCGCCGGTCGTATGGCCTTCAGCGCCGCCTTTAAGAACGCTGGCCCGAAGATCATGGAACCCATCTACGACCTCGACGTGCGCATGCCCGCCGACCTCATGGGTGCTGTGATGACCGACCTCCAAGGCCGTCGCGCCATCGTCATGGGCATGGACAGCGACCACAACTACCAGACCATCCACGCCAAGGTTCCGTTGGCCGAGATGGACCGCTATTCCACCTCACTGAGCTCGCTGACCTCGGGCCGTGGCACCTTCACCATGAAGTATGCTGAATACCAGCAAGTGCCCACCGATGTGCAGAACCGCCTCCTCAAGGAGTACGAAGAGAGCCAGAAGGAAGAAGAATAAAAGAGTATTTTTTCATAAGTATTGCATTTTTTCCCCGCTGCGGTTGCCGTGGCGGGGTTTTTTATTTACCTTTGCCGCAAACTATAATAACAACAACCATGGATTTCGGAAAACTCTTCTCAAAAGTGGTGAAAACCGTCAAGGACAGCATCGAAGCCGACCAGAGACAAACCACTACGGCGCAGCCCAAACCTACGCCACAACCTGCCGCTGCCACACACTACGAGGAAAAGGAAAGAACCGACACGGAATGGGTGACCTTCTTCAGAGACATTCTCACATCGGAATTCCCGGAGTATAGCCTCAAGGAAAACGTGGCCGTGACCAACGTGGTTGGCTTTGCCACCGACGAGTTCAAACTCTACAAGAGCCGTCCCCAACAAGCCTATAAGGCCGAATGGGGCCAACCCTACACCTTTGTGCTCGAACAAGCCGGCACCCCACAAGGTGTGGTGATGCTCGGCAAAGGCCATAGCCACGACAGCAACGTGAAGTACCTCATCTCCAGGATGTACGCCAAGAAACTGGGCATCCCTTACATCAACTTCTACACGCAGATGCCCAACGAACGCGACTACGTCATCGGCCGCATCCGCAAGTTCTTGAACTAAAAAACAAAGAAAAAGGGGATGCAGCACCGCTGCGCCTGCCGAAGGAGGCAGCACCGTCGACAACGTTTCATCGGCTTTGCAGGCAGCCCGACGGATGTACCCTCTCGTGATCCGCAACTTTGCGGATTCAAAATCTTTCCCCTTTTTCTTTTTCATTGATCTCAACAGCTTTCTTAAGTATGTCTTTGACGCGGGACTTCGAGACTTCGGGACAAAGGGTCGGCCCTTCGACAGGCTCAGGGACCTCACTCGCAGTCCCGCAGTCCATTAGTCCCGCAGTCCAAAGTATCATCTCTCAACTGACCCTTCAAGAAACCTGGGAAGAGTTTCTCGCCTACCGACTCCTGAAAGGCCGCTTCAACTGGCATGAGTTCGACGAAGCAGATGCCTTTGTGGAAAGGGAAGACTATCTCCCCTTGGCCAAAAAGATTGCCGAAGGCGAAGGACTGGGTCTCCCGACCAAGAAACTGGTCAACAAGATGGGCTCGGGCAAGAAACGCGTGGTCTACAGCTTCGCACCCGATGAGATGCTCATCCTCAAACTCATTGCCTTTCTGCTCTATAAATACGACAACCAGTTTGCACCCAACTGCTATGCCTTTCGCCGCGGCCTGAAAGCCTCCGATGCCGTCTTCAAGATCAACAAGGCCATCCGCAATCAAAAGATGTGGGCCTACAAACTCGACATCCACGACTATTTTAACTCCATCGACATCGACATTTTGCTGCCCATGTTGAAAGAACTGCTTGCCGATGACCAACCCTTGTACCATTTCTTCGAGAAACTGCTGACTACCAACCTTGCCATCAGCAACGGTCAAGTCATCGAGGAAAAACACGGCGTCATGGCCGGCACACCTACCGCACCTTTCCTCGCCGATGTCTACCTGAAGGAAGTTGACCGCTATTATTATAATAAAGGTGTCACCTACGCCCGCTATTCCGACGACATCATCATGTTTGCGCCTGATTATGACACGCTTCAACAATACAAAGACCAGATGTGCCATTTTTTGGCACAGTATCATCTGGAAGTCAATCCCGACAAGGAGAGGATTTACTCGCCTGATGAGGCCTACGAGTTTCTAGGCTTCAAATGCCATGGTCACAACATCGACATCTCGGAAGCCACCAAAAAGAAGATGAAAGGCAAAATCTCGCGCAAGGCGCGGTCGTTGTTGCGTTGGAGCCATAAGAACCACATCGAGCCTGAAAAAGCCATGAAAGGTTTGATCAACTATTTCAACCGCAAGTTCTTTGAGAGCGACGACCCCGAAACGCACACCTGGTCGCGATGGTTCTTCCCCGTCATCAACCAAACGGAAGGCTTGAAGGAAATCGACCATTATCTGCAACAATACATCCGTTTTCTGAGCACGGGAAAACACAATAAGTCTAACTATAGGGTAGACTATGAGAAACTTAAAGAACTAGGGTATAAGAGTTTAGTGAATGAATACTACAAGTTCAAAGATTCCTTTCCCTCCACTGTTGGCTGAACGACTTAGTCGCAAACTCGGGCATGGGTCTTTCTTCGCCCCAAAGCGGTCCCAACAAGCGCTTCATCTCCAACTTCTTGAAAAACAGCGGGCCGTCCATCTTTTTGCGCGTCTTGCAATGCCAAATCATGGCTTTCACTAAGGATTCGTATCTTGCACTACCCGTCTTTTCCATAATGGCCAAATGACGGTTTTCGATAATCAAGTCGTCCAACGGAATCTTCACGGGACAGATATCGACACACTTGCCACACAAGGAACAGGCGGAATTGAGGTAATTGTAGTCCTCCAAACCCTCCATCAGAGGAGCCATCACAGTGCCCACCGGACCGATATGTTTTGTGCCGTAGGAATAACCCCCAATGTTCTTATACACCGGACAAATGCTGATGCATGCCCCACAGTGGATGCACGACATCACCTTGCGCTGGGTTTCATGCGCCAGCAACTGCGAGCGGTTGTTGTCCAAAAGGATGACATACATCTGCTCGGGTCCATTGCCTGTGGTGGATGGACCAAAAGTGATGCTGTTGCAAGCCGCCATGCTCTGTCCATTGGAATGCAACGACAGCAAAGGCAACAACACACTCAGGTCGTCCATGTTCGGAATCACCTTGGCGATGCCTGCCACCACGATATGGATTTTTGCCAATGAGGTGGATTTCAGTATATTGCCTTCGTTTTCGGTGAGCACCACACCTCCCGTATCGGAAAGCAGGAAATTGGCTCCCGTGACGCAAATCGACACATCCTGGGTCTCAACACCTACTTCATGCCTTACGAAGTTGACCATCTGCTTGACCGAACTGTCGGGCTTCAACTTGAAATTCGAAGTCAAGATGGCGTTGTTCTCTTCTTTTGAAAGATGAATGGAAGGCGAAAGCGGATGATAGGATTTCTGCTGACCTTTCTGAAGCACGAATCGTCCCACTTCTGTCTCCACCACTCGGATGTTTTTGCGCTCCAAGAAGCCATTCAATTCGATCTCATCAAGCACAGTGGAGTTGGAACGCATGATGGCATTGGCCTTTTCCTTGCGGATGAGGTCGAAAATCATGGTCAAGGCATCGTCGGCATTGCGCGCCCAAAGCACTTTGCCACCGTTTTCAGCGAAGTGGGTCTCAAAGTCAACCAACAACTTCTCTGTATTCAACAATGACTTGTTGCGTAAGGTATAGGCACGCTGTTTCTCCAGGTCTAGGTTGCGGTAGTTTTCCTTGCCTTTGGCAAAGTTGTTCTCAAAACAACCTGTGCTGTAGTTGATCTTCTGCCAATGCTCCTCATCGAAAGCCAGAGCCGAACTCTCCTTGAATATGGTTTGGGGTTCACTCATTTTCATGTTGTTCTTCAACGGGTTCTATCTTTTCAACTCTTCTCGTGTGGCGACCGCCTTCAAAGCCGGTGTTCAGGAATGCCTGCACCATCTCCCAAGCCAATTCGTTGGGGATGAAACGACCTGGAAGGGCAAGGATATTGGCATCGTTGTGCTGACGGGCCAGCTTGGCCAACTCCACATTCCAGCACAAGGCAGCGCGCACATGGTGATGGTGGTTGGCCGTCATCTGCGCACCGTTGCCGCTACCACAAAGGATGATGCCCAGCGGATATTCACCATGCTCGATGGCCGATGCCAAAGGGTGGATCATGTCGGGATAGTCGACACTCTCGTTGCTGTGGGTACCATAATCCTTCACCTCGTATCCGGCTTCTTTTAGTTTTTCAATCAAAAATTGCTTCATCTCGAAGCCGCCATGGTCGCTCGCTATGGGTATGATGTGTTCCATTTTTATGCTGTTGATAATTTGATTCGCAAAATTACATATTTTCATTGTTCGCCACCGCTATATCACACTATTTCTGAAAGACTTACCCGCTTTAAAATTGTCAACGGATTTTATTTAATCAATTGATTGTCAATGTTATATTGAGTTATCAACAGGTTTTTTGTTGATAACTTTTTCATTCAGGTGGATAAAAATGACGGGCTGTTGATTCCACATTTTTTCAACCTAAATTCAGGCAAAAATGAACATATTTTCAAAAAATCTTACCTCATTTTATCCGTTTTTTCGGTTTTTACCGAATAGCCGAAAAGGTATTGATAAGACTGAAAAAGAAACTTTTGTCATTTTCATGGGGTCGTATCTCAAACTGAAAAACATTAATGCAAGATTTTTATTGAAAAGTTATCAACCAATTCACAGGCTTATTAACAGCAGTAGCATTTTTTAAATTAATTCAAAAAAATAAAAATATGAATTTATTAATGATGTTTTGGGTGTTGATAACAGTGGACGATTTTTTCGGCGAATTGAAACAGGTGTGCCATTAATCCGACAAAAATGTCTAATTTTGACCCGTTTTTAAAGCGCTAATGAAAGGCAAGAAGACCATATTATTGTTTCTGTCGATAGGTTTGCTATTCAGTTTGAAGGCTTTCTCACAGACTGAATATCAGACATATAGTTATCCAAATGGTCAGATATCGAGCGAAGGAACCTTGCGTGATGGCCGTCCGGATGGACTTTGGAAGACCTATTATGAGAGCGGTCAGCTGAAATCGGTGGGCAAGCGCAAGGATTTCCTCTTGGACAGCACCTGGGTGTTCTTCTCCGAGTCGGGCGACACCACTTTGATGGTCAACTACAAGAAAGACCTGAAAAACGGGCCGCGCTTTACCTACGGTAAAGAAGACATCTTGGAGGAGCCTTTTGTCAATGACGTCAAACAAGGTGAAGGCAAACGTTATGATCGTAAGCGTCATCTCCTCCAAACCATCACGTTCAAGAATGGCTTGGAAGAAGGCATATCGCCTGTTTTCGACACCACTGGATTGTTGCGCGAGATCATCACCTATCGCAAAGGTTTCATCATGACCCGTGAGGCCTTGAACCGTTACGACCGCGAAGGAAAGAAACACGGCTATTGGAAGACGTTCTACGACGATTGGAGCATCCATACCGAGTGCTACTATAAACATGGGTTGCGCGATGGATTCTACAAGGAATACGACGAAAAAGGCAACTTGAAGAAAATCACCAAGTTTGTGAACGATGTGGAACAGCTGCTCCAATCCGACCAAAAGCCACTCATTGTGCAACATGAGTATTATCCCAGCGGCAAAGTGAAAAGGGAGGCTTCGTTCCGCGATGGCAAACGCGAAGGTGTTTGGCGCGAGTTTGACGAAGAAGGCAATGTGATCAATTCGCAGACCTACAAGAAAGGCGCTTTGGTGGGTGAAGGCATCGTGGGCACCGATGGCAAACGTCGTGGCGAATACAAGGAATTTTATCCTGACAGCACCTTGCGCGCCGAAGGTCTTTTCGTAGATGGCCTACGTTCTGGACAATGGAAATTCTACTACCATAACGGCAAGCTCCAAGAAGAAGGCAACTACACCGAAGGTGACCCAGACGGAGCCTGGACTTGGTATCACGACAACGGACAGAAACAGATCGAAGAACAGTTCTATAAGGGTCAACCCAACGGACCTTACAAGGAATACGACGCCAAAGGGAACCTCATCGTTTCGGGTACCTATTTCGATGGCATGAAAAACGGCAAGTGGACCGAGCAGATCGGCGACATGCGCACCCAGGGTGAGTATCGCAACGACAAGCAGGTGGGTGAGTGGGTTTCGTATTACGACAACGACAATATGGCCTTCAAAGGTTCGTTCAATGCAGGCTATCCCGATGGTGAGCATTTCTTCTATTACGAAAACGGCAAGTTGCGCGAGATACAGAGTTATAAAATCGGCGTGAAACATGGCGATTGGAAGAAATACCTCGACACGGGTCAGCTCTATTTCACCATCACCTACGACCAAGGCAAAGAAGTGAAGTATGATGGCGAAGCCTTGGATGACAATGAAATCATCAAAGAATGAAGAAGATACCTTATCTACATCAAGGCTCCAAAGTGGCCATCGCCGCTCCGGCGCGCAAGATGAGCCGCGAACAGATGCAACCTGCTATTCAGTGGTTGGAAGAGAAAGGGTTTGAACCCGTTTACGATGACCGACTTTTCGCCGAACATCACATTTTTGCTGGTGACGACAATTTTCGCGCTGCTGTACTTCAGGAATATCTTGACAATGAGAACATTGAAGCCATTTGGCTCTCGAAAGGCGGCTATGGCAGCATCCGTGTCATCGACAAGTTGGACTTCACAAAGTTTATGCAGCATCCCAAATGGATCATTGGTTTCAGCGACACCACCGTATTTCATGGCAAATTGAGCCGTCTGGGTTGTCCGAGTCTCCATGCCTGCATGCCGTTTTGCTTCGAACAAAAGACCCTCGAAGCCAAGCAGTCCTTGTTCGATGTGCTGACAGGTAAGCCTTTGCATTATCAATTTCCCGCGCATCCACTGAACCGTCTGGGCGAGATGGAAGGCGAGATAGTGGGGGGTAACCTGTCTGTTTTGTATGGCATGATAGGCTCCAATTCATTCCCTGAAACAGATGGAAAGATCCTGTTTATCGAGGATGTGGATGAATACATCTATCACATTGACAGAATGATGCACGGCTTAAAAAGAGCCGGAAAACTTGAACATCTGAAAGGACTCGTTGTTGGCGGTCTGACCAAGATACACGACAACGAAGAACCCTTCGGGATGTCGGTGGAAGAGGTGATTGCCGAAGCCGTTTCGGGCCACGACTATCCTGTTTGTTTCGGCTTTCCGGCAGGGCATTTCGACAACAACTGCACGTTGGTTTTAGGTAAGGATATCAGTGTTGAACTAACTGAAAAGAAAACGATTACAAAGCAGTTTTAATAAAAATATCTATCTTTGAAGCGTATTTCGTTAAGACTGTAATGAAAAAGCGTCTGAATGTCATAAGTTTATTGTTTTTGCTGCTGCTTTTCTCCTATTGTGGAAAAGAGGGCAAACAACAATTTGAACCGCAAGGCAGCAGTGCCCACACGGCATTGGCCGAGATTGACTCGCTGATGTGGCGGCAGCCCGACAGTGCCTTTGACCTGTTGTTGCAATTTGTGGGCAGCCCTGAGGCCGATGGTCTCGACACCTACAACGGGCACTATTGCCAGCTGTTGATTTCGGAATTGTTGTACAAGAACGACTGTGAACAGACCAACCGCGAAGATTTGCAAAAGGCGGTGACCTATTTCGACAGTATTATGCAGGTCCCTGAGCCTGTCGAAGGGCCGTCTTTTAAACGTAACGTCTTCCTCACCGCCCGCGCCCACTACATCACCGGCGTGGGCTACTACGAGCGCGACAGCCTGGTGGAGGCCTGTGCAGAATACCTGAAAGCCTTGGAAACGATGGAGGAACACTATGAGGAGCAGGAACTGGTAGGAAAAAAGGCGCAGTTTATGACATATATCTATAACCGTCTTGGGGATATGTTTTACAAGCAGTTCATGATAGAACCCGCCATTGTTTGCTATAAGCATTCCTATGGTTTTTCCGTCATATCGCCTATTTCACAGTATAGCATATCCAATGCATTGCTTCGCATTGGCTCACAGTACGACATGAAAGGCGAAAAGGATAGTGCCAACTATTACTATTCGTTAGCCCTCGCAGAAATGCCCGACTCGACAAATATATATTTTAGAGACATTGTTTCGACCAAAGCCTTGTTGTCCTACCAATTGACACATCAAGCTGAAGCACCCCTAGCATGCTTGAAGCAGATGGCTGTTTTGGCTGGGGACGATGAAGAAAGGATGACCCGTTATTTGCTTGTCGGTAACATTTACTTTGAAGAGGGACTTTATGATTCCGCGCTTTTTTACTTGGAGCCTGTGTTGGAAAACAAAGAAAACCGATACCTACAGATACAAGTGGCAAATTATCTGCGAACCATATACGACAGTCTTGGAAACAGGGAAAAGGCTGAGGAGTGTATGCACTATTTGGCGCTTCGCAATGAAAAAGGAGCTGAAAACAGTGCTTTGGTCTCGCAGCTCAGCGAGATGTTCAAGGCGCACATGAGCCAAAAACAAGAGAAAGAAGCAGGAGCAAAACGAAAGTTAGCGGTTAAAAAAACGTTGGATGTTGTCGTTCCCATTGCTGTTGCTTTGGCATTGGCCATCATAGTCATGGCAAAACTAAGAAGCAAGAAACTTTTGAGACAACAGCAAGAAGAAGCGGAAAGAAAACTTGACGTGACGGAGCAACAGCACCGCATGGAGCAAGCTGCCATATCTGGTCGGCTGAAACGGAGCAACCAAGAGGTGCGCGAACTGAAAGACCAAATCAAGAAAATGGATGATTTGACTGCAAAAACCGAAATGGCCACCTCGTTTAATGAAGAACCCATTTGTCGCCTCATCATGGAGCGGGTACACGAGGGGCAGTTCAAATCGAAAATAGATTGTGAGCTTTATAAAACGTACGCTTTGGACAAGCAGCAAATGTTGGACTTGCGCATGGCCGCTGACCGTCACTTTAGCCAGTTCACGCTCCGTCTCAGGAAGGCTTACCCAAAACTTACCAGCATTGATATTGACTATTGTTGTCTCTATCTGCTCAACTTGACCTATGCCGATGTTTCCGCCTTGATGCAGCGTGCCTATAACACGGTTGTTGAGCGTGACGGTAAAATCCAGAAGATAATTGGCAGCGAAAAACCGCTTCCCGTACTCTTGATGGATATAGCTCAGAATCCATCATCTGTTTGATTTATAAGACGATAGTCAAAAACACCGAACCTTTCCGAACCATCATTTTCTTGACAGAGGCAGCTTTGCCAGCCTACTTTTACATCGTGATTTTAAACCTAATACACGATGAAAAAAGTAACACAACTGGTTCTGATGCTCTGCTTGGTTCTTTCGGGAGCATTTTGCTACGCTAGTGGCGTGGTTGGAACGGAAAATGAGAAAGGAAGAGATGGAACACCTATTGTTATAATTGGGAACTCTATCCATAGTGGTTCAGAAAAGGGGAATTCAATTATTCCAATGATCAACGGCCATGTGCTTTCGGTGATATTCACCGAGAACCTCGGCCAAGTCTCAATAGAGATTACTACATCTATGGGCGGTTATGTGCAGGCCGATTCTTGCCTCACTCCTAATGGCCTCCAATTCTACATCTCGCTTGCGGGTGATTACATCGTCACCTTCACCCTCCCCAACGGGGACGAGTATTACGGAGAGTTTACGGTGAATGATTGATAAATAATAGTGGTGAAGGAGCCTTAACTCCTTTGCCACTACCACGCAATAGAGACCAAAAGGCTTTATTGATTAATAATTACCTTTGAAGTAATAATAACAAAAAAAGAAAAGATGAATAGTTTACATAAATTGAAAAACAAAATTCTTCTCTTCCTGCTTCTTGTAGTGGCTGTCATGGCAAGAGCACAGCAATGGGAGGAACTCCACACGGGAGTTACGGAAAACCTATATGATGTCTGCTGCATCGACACTAATACAGTTTTCGTTTGTGGACAAAACGGCGTGATACTTAAAACCGAGGATGGGGGAAACAGTTGGGAGGAGAAATACAGGCAAGAAGGGTATGATTGGTATGCCATCAAGTTTTTAAACCCGAATATTGGATTTGTTTTGGGGATTAGTGACGTTGTTGGTGGTAACGAAAAACTGTTCAAGACCATTGACGGTGGAGAAACGTGGCTGGATATGGGCGACCCATTCAACACATACAATTATTGCTCTCCTTCCACCTGCGCTCTGTTTATCGTTGATCCAGACACCTTGTATGTTGCTTGTGACCAATTGATGAAAAGTACAGACGGTGGCTGTAGTTTTTCCAAAATGGATACAAACATAGAGGCGACCCAAGAGCTGTATTTTGAAGGGAATGTTGGATACATCGTTTGGGGCGACCCTGGCGTATTCACGGGCACCCATGTTGCAAAAACAACAGATAATGGTGCTTCATGGGAAGAGATTTTGGCATTTGATTACCCGGAGTATGGTATAGAGAAGGCTGTTTTTCATGACAAAGACCACGTTACCTTATATGGAGGTTTCGACGATGTTGGCCAAACCCCAGATTATGTATACAATGAGATTAAAACCGAGGACGGATTTGTGACATATCAGTGGCTGCTAAATGAAACCATACCAACGGGTGGGGTGGCGTACCCTCCAATCACAGGTATGTGCTATTGCGATTCTCAAAACGGGATTGCCGTTTATGTCTGGCACGATTTCAGCCCCAACAGTGCAATCAGCACCTTTCAGACACAAGACGGGGGCAACATGTGGAATGAATTGACCACAATTGAATGCCCTTATGGTGAATTTGCCGCCATCAGCGGTTCTGAAGGCATTTTTTATCTTGCTTTGAGAAACCGAGTCTACAAGATGAAATTGACATACGAGGAAGTATCGGAGAAAGAAGAATTAGTTTCCGTGTTTCCAAATCCCGTATCAAACACGCTCTTTGTCTCGGGGAAAGAAGGCAGCGAACTAATATTATATGATTATTTGGGTCATGTGATGCTACAACAAAAGTTGACAGAAGAGATCCAAAGGATAGGATTAAGCGGTTTCCCAGCTGGAATATATTTTCTCGGCATAAAAGACGAAAAAAGAAGCGTCTCCGTCCAAAAAATACTGAAAAAATAACCCCACCGTAAGTTCAACTTTTAAATACACAAGAAAATGAAAACCATCAGGCTTACCATATTATTTGTTTTGTTGTCAATATATTCTGTAAATGCAAGTCCAAATCCAGCCACAACATGGGTCACGGTGGAGTATACGCTTCCTGCCGATAAGTCACAGGCCATAATTACAGTTACCAATACGTTGGGTGTTACAGTAATGTCGACCGAACTGAACGGCAAGCAAGGCCAGAAGGTGCTGAATCTGCGTGGTTTGGCAGATGGTTTCTATTTGTATACTGTCCAATGTGGAAAGCATGTATATACTGGCAAATTGGTTGTTACAAAATAATACACACACATTTACAATTTGAAGATTAAAACAAAAGTCTTACTTCTAGCGGCAGCGGCGGCCTTGGCCGCCCTGCCGCTGGCGGGATGCCAGCAGGGAAAACACGAAGAGAAAAAAGAGCCCCCCACCGAACAGGTAAGCGCCAAAGCGGACTCCATAAAAGAAGATACCATGGAGGCCTTCTACGAGCGGATGCGGCGGTGGGATGCCCTGCATGGTGGGATGCGGCATAGGGAAAGCGACAAGTAAAATCACTTTTCCTTGGCGATCTTGTTCATCTCATTCAAAATGAGTTTAAGGTTCTCAGGCTTGGTGAGGTTGAGCCAGTCGCAGAAGGTGATGCCCATGTATTTGGCGGTCTTTTTCCAGTTGCCCTTGTGGTCTTTCTTCAGTGAGAAGATGTAGGAATTGCTGGTGCCGAGCAACACTTCCTTCAAGGCGCAGACCTTGTAGACAATCTCGTTGTATAAGCTTTCGCTGGTCACTCCAGTCTTGCACTCGATGACAAACAGTTTATTGGCCTTCATGAAACAGACGTCTAACTCGTTATTATGTTTGATGATGCCGTTGGAGATGTGCACACCCATGGCGATGTCGTCAGGCTGCAATACACCTTTTATCAAAGCATAGACATATTCCTCAAACCAGCCACCTGTAAGATATTCAATTTCATGACCTTGCAATGACCCCTTGCGTTCGGGGACAAAGCCAATATAATTCAAGAACTTGCTCAGATTGGGAATGGGAGTCATAAACTCCTTGTGAGGATTTTCCACTTCCGAGATGATGAGGAACTTCCAGTTGCGGTATTTCTCGCGCAGGATATCCATCACCTGATAGTCACCTTGGCCGAACAAACTTTGTGAAAACATCGTGAACAGATGCTGTGAAAATGCCGTTTCCCTCACTTGTTGGCGTGATTTGTCCACATCACTTTCCAACCCATAGAGGCTAAAGTATTCCTTCAGTGTCATGCGATGCTTGATGGGATACACCTCATCGTCGTCGTCATAGATGCTGTGGTCGAAGATGGTCTTGACAATCAGGTTCTCGCGGGTTTGGGTATAGAAAAACAAGGTGTTGAACTCCTCGAAGACATGCTGAACCGACAAGGTCATGTAACGGTTGCCGCCCGCTAGATTGAGGTAATAATGCGTATCGGGATCCAACTCGCTCTTGATGGTGCGGCAGATGTACTCATAGAGCATCTTGTCCTCGTGCCTTTTGACGATGATGCTTTTTACCAGCGTTTCGTCGACTTCCAATTGCTTGGCCAAAAGCTGTATGCAGTCGGATTCTTCTTCGGTGGAGATAAACAACAACGTGTCGCCTTCTTCATAGTATTCCTTAGTGAAAAGATAGGCCGGCATCGGGTTGCTCTTGTCTATGATGTTGACGATGGTTTTTGACATGGTTATTGGATTATTATTTTCTTTACATTCTTGCTTTCGGTATTCTTCACTTCAACGAAATACACCCCACTTTTCAAGGCTTCAACATTAATTGTATTAATTTGGTTGTCAATGGATTGTGACTTTACAACCTGTCCGTTGACATTATAAATCACCACTTCCGTCGGCATGGCTTTTTCGAGCGTGAGGGTGAAACAGCCCTTGGAAACGGGATTGGGCCAAACTTCAAAACCAGTTGTTTTGACTTCATTCACTCCATCTTCGGTGAGGAATGGAATGTAATAGACCAATCCCAAACTTGGGTCATCAAATTGGTGGGTGATGTGTTCTTCGATCTCTTGCTCATCAATAGTTCCCCAATAGTTGCCAACAGCAGTGATGTCGTAGGCGGAGTTGTTGTATAGGTCAAAAATACCATAGTTTGCTCCATAATTATAGACATGGCCGTTGCCGTGGATTACGTTGTGACCCCAATTGTCTTCAGTGCCAAGGTCGACATCGGCGGCATTAATAACGGTAATGCCCCAATGGTTGTTTGTTATGACATTATTTCGGATGTAAGCCTTGTTGTTCTCATCCATACCATAGATGCTGATGCCGCTGCCGCCATTCATAGGATTAGTTTCCAATTTGTTGTTAATGAATTGGTTGCCGATAATGACGGAACTCAAATTATAGCCTTGCTGGTTGTAACCGTAGCGGCAGTTTTTGATGATATTGTCTTTCAATAGGATTTTGGTTGCGCCAGTTCCCATCAGGTCGGCAATAGAAATTCCACCTATTGTATGGTCACCGTCATCAATGGTACATCTCACAATGCGGATGCTATCCTGAGCGCCTGGTCCAAGATTGATTTGAGGTCGGTTTTCACCTAAATTCAAAAAGAAAATGCAGTCGATGATTTGCGGAGAGGTTTGCCCATTGGCTGGCGAACTGATGGCCGAACCGCTATTATTATCAAAATTGCAATTCGTGAACACGGGGTCACAGTTCATGCAATCGACAACAGCACTTTGTTGTTCGCAACGGAAGTTCTGAAAATGGCAGTCCGTAAAAACAGCCTCGCTTTCAATAACTTGGATGCCGTCCAATTGTGTAATATAGCATCTTCTGAACACGCACGGAGCTGTGGCATCCTCCAAACGGATACGACCATTCACACCATAGTTGCCTGAAAAAGACAACCAATAATAAGTATCCGTATTTATGGCCTCTATCGAGCCTTTGATGGTCAGGGTGACATTGTTGCCAAAGTTTAGGGAATGGTTGACAACAAATTTGTCGTTGGCCGAAATGGTGACGTCGTTTTCGATTCTATAAGAATTGTTACTTTCTGACCATATAACACAGCCGTTGCTGAGTACCACAAGGTCTTCTATGGTATATGTTGTTCCATTGCCCGGGCTTACCCATTGGGCGTTCAGCATGGATGAGAAGGCAAAAGCAATAACAAATAAATAGAGTTTTTTCATGTGTTTTAAGTTTTAAAAACCCTGACCCTGAACCCTAACCCTGACCGCTTTCATATTTAGAACGGTCAGGGTCAGGGTTAATGGTCAGGGTCAAAAAAATCACTTCTTAATCGCTGCAATACCTGGCAGTTCCTTGCCTTCGATGGCTTCGAGCAAGGCGCCGCCGCCAGTGCTGACGTAGCTCACACGGTCGGCCAAGCCGAACTTGTTGATGCAAGCCACGCTGTCGCCACCGCCGATAAGGCTAAAGGCACCGTTTTGTTCCGTGGCTTCCACGATGGCTTCGGCCAAGGCCTTTGAGCCTTCGGCAAATTTGTCGAACTCAAACACACCGCAGGGACCGTTCCACAGCACGGTCTTCGACTGCTTGATGATGCCGGCGTAGAACTTGCGGCTCTCGGGACCGCAGTCCATGCCTTCCCAGCCATCGGGCACGTTCATCGGGTCGACGACCATGGTGTTGGCGTCGTTCGAGAACTTGTCGCCTGCCACCACGTCGAACGAGAGGTAGAGGTTGACGCCCTTTTGCTTGGCTTTCTCGATGATTTCCAAGGCGAGGTCGAGCTTGTCCTCTTCGCAGATGGAGTTGCCGATATGGCCACCCAAAGCGCGCTTGAAGGTGTAGGTCATGCCACCGCAGAGGATGAGGTTGTCGACTTTGGTGAGCAGGTTCTCGATGATCTCGATCTTGGTGGAGACCTTCGAGCCACCCATGATGGCGGTGAAGGGGCGTTGGATGTCGTTCATCACCTTGTTGACTGCAGCCACTTCCTTGCCCATCAGGTAACCGAACATCTTGTGGTCGGCATCGAAGTAGTCAGCAATCAGAGCGGTGGAAGCGTGGGCGCGGTGGGCGGTGCCGAAGGCGTCGTTGATGTAGTATTCGCCATAGCTGGCCAGTGTCTTGGTGAACTCCTTCTGCGAGGCCTTGATGGCTTTCTTGGCTTCGTCGTAGCCTGGGTCTTCTTTCTCGATGCCACGCGGCTTGCCTTCTTCCTCGGCATAGAAACGGAGGTTTTCGAGCACGAGCACCTCACCGGGTTTCATGGCAGCCACTTGGTCGGCGGCTTTCATGCAGTCGTCGGCGAATTGCACGGGACGCCCCAACAGCTCTTCCAAATGTTTGATGATAGGCTTGATGGAAAATTTCGGATCAGGGTTTTTCTTCGGGCGACCGAGGTGCGACATCAGCACGACCATGCCTTTGTCGTTCAAGACCTTGTTGATGGTCGGCAGGGCGGCGCGCATACGGGTGTCGTCGGTGATGTTGAAGTTGTCGTCCAACGGGACGTTGAAATCGACGCGGATAACCACGCGCTTGTTTTCAAAATTGATTTGATCGATGTTTACCATGGTAATATTGTATTTAAAGATTCAAAATTCAAAGATTTAAAATTCAATTATTTAGAATTCAAAATTGATGATTTTCAGGGACTACCACATTGAGAGCCAAAGGCAAAATATCAAAATCGAAAGGAGAATTGGTCAACGTTTCGCCTTCGGTTTCCACTTTAAGTTGGTTGGGCGGGATAGAGACCACATGGACTTTCTTGCCTCTGAAGGTCGACACTTCCTTGAGTTTGTCGATGAAGGTGCCGTTATAGATGTTTTTCACGTTGAGGGCAAACTTTATCATGGATATGCTGCGCACGGCAGTGATGTCCAAGAGTCCGTCGTTGGGAATGGCGTCACGCATCATCATCATGCCACCGCCGTTGAAACGACAGTTGCCAATCGAGAGGCTTAGGATATTGTCATCAAAGACCAATTGATCGTCGATGGTGATTTGGACGTGATCCCCTTTGTATTTGATAAGGCTCGTCACCACGCTGAGCAGATAGCGAATGGTGCCTTTCTTGCCTTTTTGTTTCAATTCGTTGGTCGACTCGCACACCATATAGTCGAGGCCGGTACCCGCTGCATTGAGGAAGTAGCGCTTTTTCGGGTCACCCCCATTGTTGTAAGTGACTTGACCAATATCGTGGACGAAAACGTTGTTGGCTTTGATGATTTTAGCAATTGCCTTGTAATCCAAAGGAAAACCAAAGGTTCTGGACCAATCGTTGCCTGTTCCTACGGGGAAGGAGCCAAAGGTGATTTCATTGGTAGGGACGATGTCCTGGTTGAAAATCCCATTGATGATTTCATTGTTGGTACCGTCGCCACCCACCGAGATGAACTTACGGTAGCCTTGTTCCACGATGGCTTTGTGTACGATTTCGATGGCATGCTTTGGACGTTCGGTGATTATGGAATCAAATTCAATGGCTTCATTGACAAGGGCTTGTTTGATCAGCGGCCAGTCTTCTCCCGCTCTGCCTACCGAGGCTTTTGGGTTGACGACGACCAGCCATTTATGATTTGTTTCGGTCATAAAATCAGTTTTTCACGGGTCAAAGATAGGAATTAAAATGATAGGTGTGACGCGTTTTTTAATAATACCAGCAAGAATTGCGCTCATATTGGTATTTTTTGTATTTTTGCAACTTTATTTAAATAGGAGTTAATATGATTACATTCAATGACAGAATCACGCTGGAAGAAGTTGAAAAAGTGCTGTATTCCAATGAGAAGATACAGGTTTCGGAGGCGTGGATGAATCGTGTGGAGGCTTGCTACCGCTTTTTGGAAAAGTTTGCTTCCGACAAAGTCATTTATGGCATCAATACGGGCTTTGGACCCATGGCACAATGGCGTGTCGACGACAAGTATCTCAATGACCTTCAATATAATATCATCCGCAGCCACTCCACGGGTGCTGGCGAGCCTTTGGACGACCTCTATGTGAAGTCGGCCATGATTGCCCGCCTCGGCACGGTGCTGCAATGCCGTTCGGGCGTGCACACCGACGTGGCGAAACTGCTCGTTGAATTCATCAACCGCGAGATATTTCCTTTCATTCCACAACATGGTAGCGTAGGTGCCAGCGGCGACTTGGTGCAATTGGCCCACATCGCTCTCTGCCTCATCGGCGAAGGCGAAGTGCACTACCAAGGTCAGTGGAGACCTACGGCTGAGGTGATGAAGGAAAACGGCCTTACTCCGCTCAAGATGCACATCCGCGAAGGCCTTTCGATCACCAACGGCACTTCGGTGATGACCGGCATCAGCGTGGTCAACCAGCATAACGCTGAGACTTTGCTTGACTGGGCTACACTCGCCGCTGTTTGGATGAATGAAATCGCTTCTTCGTTCGACGATTACATGTCGGAAGGCGAGAACAACTGCCGCCGTCATGAAGGCCAACAGATTGTTGCCCGCCGCCTGCGCGAACTCTCCGAAGGCTCACAATGCCTCAAGAAACGCGCCCACGAGCTTTACGACTACGGTCACTCCGATGTGAAGGTCTTTGAGCACAAGGTGCAGGCCTATTATTCGTTGCGTTGCACACCGCAGATCCTGGGTCCCATTTGCGACACGCTGAAATATACCCGTCAGATCCTTGAAGACGAACTCAACTCGGCTTGCGACAACCCCATCGTCGACCCAGAGTCGGAGTATGTCTATCACGGCGGCAACTTCCACGGCGATTACATCTCCTTGGAAGAAGACAAGGTGAAGATTGCTTTGGTGCGCCTCTGCATGACGGCTGAGCGTCAACTCAACTACCTGTTCCATGACCGCATCAACGGCATCCTGCCGCCTTTCCTCAACCTCGGCACACTGGGATTGAACTACGGTATGCAAGCCTGCCAGTTCACGGCCACTTCGACGACTGCCGAATGCCAGACTCTGGCCATGCCCAACTACGTGCACAGCATCCCGAACAACAACGACAATCAGGACATCGTCAGCATGGGTACCAACAGCGCTTTGCTCTGCAAGCAAGTGGTGGAGAACTGCTTCCAGGTGATGGCCATCCAATACATCGCCTTGGCACAGGCCACCGACTGCTTGAAGATTGCCGACAAACTGGCGCCCACGTCGCATAAAATGTACGACAAAGTGCGTGAGATCATCCCGCTCTTCATTGAGGATACGCCGTTCTACAAGGAAATCGCTGAAGTTGAGAACTATCTGAAAACCAATCCTTTGAAATTGAAATGACAAAATACGCCCTCATTACCGGTGCCTCACGTGGCTTGGGAAAAGCCATCGCCTTGCGCTTGGCCACCGACGGTTTTGCCGTTATCATCAACTACCAATCCAACAAAGAAGCTGCCGAAGACACGTTGAAGCAAGTGCAAGAGGCTGGCGGGATGGGTGAGTTGTTGCCCTTCGATGTTTCGAACCCGCAGGCCATTGACACTGCCCTTGAATCATGGCAAAACGCTCATCCTGACGACTACATCTCTGTATTAGTCAACAATGCGGGCATCCGTCAGGACAACCTCATGATCTTCATGCAGGAGGAGCAGTGGAACCGTGTGTTGGACACCACCTTGAACGGCTTTTTCTACATCACCCGTCGTCTGTTGAAGGACATGATGACCCACCGTAAGGGCCGTATCATCAATATGGCTTCGTTGTCGGGACTGAAAGGCCTGCCTGGGCAGACCAACTACTCCGCTGCCAAGGCTGCCCTCATTGGAGCCACCAAGGCACTGGCACAAGAAGTGGCCGCCCGCAAGGTGACCGTCAATGCCATCGCTCCTGGGTTCATCGCTTCCGATATGACCAAGGACCTTGACGAAGCCGAGTTAAAGAAACTCATCCCGCTGGGTCGTTTCGGCAAACCCGAGGAAGTGGCCGCCTTGACCAGTTTCCTTGCTTCCGATGATGCCGCTTACATCACGGGGCAGGTGATTTCTATTAACGGAGGGCTTTATACATAAAATACCGGCGTTTCGACAGGCTCAACGACCTAGGTCCCTGAGCCCGTCGAAGGGCCGACTTGAAAGCATCAAACTATGAATCATAATAGAAGAGTCGTCATCACAGGCATGGGCATCTGGTCCTGCTTGGGTAAGAACAAAGAAGAGGTTGAAGCCGCCTTGCGTGAAGGCCGTTCGGGCATCGGCATCGACCCGATACGCACCGAATACGGCTATCGTTCCCCTTTGACGGGCATCGTGGAGAAGCCCCAACTGAAAGGCGTGCTCGACCGCAAGCTCCGCATGTATCTCGCCGAAGAAGGCGAATATGCCTATATGGCCACCTTGGAAGCCTTCAAACAGGCAGGTATTGACGATGCCTACCTACTTGAAAATGAAGTGGGCGTGTTGTTCGGCAACGACTCATCGGCCAAGGCGGTCATTGAGTCGCATGAGATTACGTTGCAGAAGAAAGACACCACTTTGGTGGGTTCGGCTGCCATCTTCCAATCGATGAACTCCACCGTGACGATGAACCTCTCCACCATCTTCCACCTCAAAGGCATCAACATGACCATCAGCGCGGCTTGCGCCAGTGGCTCGCATTCCATTGGCTTGGGTGCTTTGCTCATCCGCAATGGTTTGCAGGATATGGTGCTCTGTGGCGGTGCCCAAGAGACCAACTACCTCTCGATGGGCAGTTTCGATGGCATCAGTGCCTTCTCGACCCGTGTCGACGAACCCACCAAGGCCTCTCGTCCCTTCGACCGCGACCGCGACGGCCTCGTACCCAGCGGCGGTGCAGCAGCATTGGTGCTTGAGGACTACGACCACGCCGTGGCTCGTGGGGCGACGATTCTGGCCGAGGTGTGTGGCTATGGCTTCTCTTCCAATGGCGAGAGTCACATCTCACAACCTAGCGAGGAAGGCTGCCAGCGTGCCATGACCCGCGCCATGCAAGAAGCAGGCGTGAAAGCCGAAGACATCGACTACGTGAACGCCCACGCCACCTCGACGCCCCAAGGCGACGTGTTTGAAGCCATGGCTTTGAAGAATATGTTTGGTGTTACAAAAACACCTATTTCGTCAACCAAGTCAATGACAGGCCACGAGTGCTGGATGGCCGGTGCCAGCGAGATCGTCTACTGCATCCTCATGATGCATGGCGGCTTCATCGCTCCCAACATCAACTTCGAGCACCCCGATGAATATTCGGAAGGCCTCAACATCGTCAATGTGACAACGAACAAGACTTTAAACACTATCCTATCCAATTCCTTCGGTTTTGGTGGGACAAATAGTGCATTGGTAATCAAGAAAATATAAGACAAATGGAATTGTTTCCTGCTTTAGAAAAAGCTTATACCAAAGAACATAAAAAAGCCGGCGAAGCCCAAGAGTTGGCTTATTTCATCGCTTTTGGCCCCATCATCTTCCAAGTGGGCCGTCTGATGATCAAGTTCGGCATCTTGGACATGCTGCGCGACAACGAACAGGGCTTGACCCAAGCCGAGATTGCCGAAAAGACAGGTCTCTCGCCCTACGCGGTGAAAGTGCTGATGGAAGGCTCGCTCTGCATCGGCCTTGTGTTAGTGAACACCGAGACCGACCGTTTCACACTGTCGAAGACAGGTTGGTTCCTGCTCACCGACCCCGCCATCCGCGTCAACATCGACTTCAACCACGATGTCAACTACGAAGGCTGGTTCCATCTCGAAGAAGCGTTGAAGGAAGGGCGTCCGGCAGGTCTGGAGCATTTCGGCAGCTGGCCAACCATCTACGAAGGCCTCTCGCAACTGCCGCCACAAGTGCAAAAGAGCTGGTTCGGCTTCGACCATTATTATTCCGACCATTCTTTCGACCAGGCTTTGCAACTGCTCTTTGGCGACCATCCCAAGACTGTTTTGGATGTGGGTGGTAACACTGGTCGCTGGGCCTTGCGCTGCGTCGACTATGACGACAATGTCAATGTCACCATCATGGACCTGCCGCAACAACTCGAGATGATGCGTGAGTTCACCAAAGGTAAGAAGGGCGCCGACCGCATCGACGGCTATGGCATCAACCTCTTGGACAACAGCCAGCAGTTCCCGACCGACAAGCATTACGACATCATCTGGATGAGCCAGTTCCTCGATTGCTTTGGCGAGGACGAGATTATGAGTATCGTGTCGCGTGCCGCCAAGATCATGGACAAGGACAGCCGCCTCTGCATCATGGAGACCTTCTGGGACCGCCAGCGTTATTCTTCCGCGGCCTTCGCCCTCACGATGACGAGCCTGTATTTCACCGCCTTGGCCAACGGCAACAGTAAGATGTACCACAGCGGCGACATGGCCCAATTAGTCAGAAAGGCCGGCCTCGAGGTGGAGACCATCCACGACGCCCTCGGCCTTGGACATAGCATTATGGTCTGCAAAAAACCCTAAACATAATAATTGTCAATTATCAATTATCAATTTTGAATTATAATAAAATGGACAGACAAGAAATAGAAGCAAAAGTCAAGGAGTTCCTCATTGACGACCTTGAGATTGACGAAGAAAAGATCCAGCCGGAAGCCCGTCTGAAAGAAGACATCGGCATCGACAGCCTTGATTTCGTCGACATCGTGGTCATCGTCGAGAAAAAGTTTGGCTTTAAGATCAAGACCGAAGAGATGGCGAATGTGAAGACATTCAACGATTTCTGCGACTACATCGAGAAAAAGATCGCCTGACCCGAAAATGGCTGACGTCTTGCAACATAACGAATGGTCGGGCAAGACCGACGGATTGCCGTGGATGCAGCGTGGACTCATCCCGTTTTTCCGTGTGTCGCCGTTGTGGCTGCCCTACGGCATCATGGCCATGGTGGTGCCTTTCTATATGCTTTTCAGCAGGAAAGGCTATCAAGCCATGTACCAGTTCTTCCGCAAGCGTTTCGGCTTTGGACCATGGAAATCGTTTTGGAAGGTCTATGCCAACCACTTCCGTTTCGGACAAGTCATCTTGGACCGTTTCGGCGTGTATGCAGGCAAGAAATACCATTTCATCAAGGAAGGTCAGGAGCAGATGGATGCCTTAGAGACGCACCCCGAGGGCTTCATGATGTTGAGCAGTCATGTGGGCAACTACGAGATGGGCGGTTATTCATTGCAACCCAAGCAAAAGAAAATCAATGCTTTGGTGTTTGCTGGCGAGACGGCCACGGTGATGGAAAACCGCCAACGCTTGCTGTCGCAAAACAACATGGGCATGATCCTCGTGAAGGAAGACCTCTCGCATCTGTTTGCCTTGAATGCCGCGCTCGACAATGGCGAAATCGTCAGCATGCCCGGCGACCGCATCTTCGGCTCGCAGAAGACCCTCGACTGCCAATTCTTTGGTGCAACGGCGCATTTTCCCATGGGTGGTTTTGCCTTGGCGGTGCAGAAGTCAGTACAACTGCTGGCCGTCTTCGTGATGAAGGAAGGCATGAGGACCTATCACGCATACGTGCGTCCCATCCAATGCGACCGCACCGCCAACAAACGCGAACAAATGCAACAATTGGCACAGGCCTTTGCCACGCAGCTTGAAGACATCGTCCGCCGCTATCCCACGCAATGGTTCAACTATTTTGATTTTTGGAAAGCATGAGAGCGATTGAAGACATAGCCTTGAAGGAATTGATTCCGCAGCGCCCGCCGTTCGTGATGATTGACCGATTGGTGTCGAGCGACAAGGTGTATTCCGTGACGGAGCTCGAAGTGCGCCCCGACAACCTCTTTGTCGACAACGGACGCATGTCAGCAGCAGGCTTGGTGGAAAACATCGCCCAGACCTGTGCCGCGCGTATCGGTTACATCAATCTCAATAGCGGCGAGACAGTCAAGATAGGTGTGATAGGTTCCATCAGCAATCTGAATATCGCACGCACACCCAAGGTAGGCGAGCATCTTGTGACGACCATACAACTGCTCGAAGAGGTGTTTCAGGTGACTTTGGTGGAAGCCATAGTCAGGAGTGGAGAAGAGGAACTGGCGCGTTGCAACATGAAAATCGCCTTGACAGACATTGATTCAAAAGATTGAAAATCATGAAGAAAGATACAGTATTATCGGTCTCCAAGAGTTTCGACATCCGCTTCAGTGAAGTGGATTCGATGGGCGTGGTGTGGCATGGCAACTATGCCAAGTACTTCGAAGACGCCCGCGAGGAATTCGGCCGGAAATACGACTTGGGCTACCTGATGATGTACGACCAAGGCTTCTTTGAGCCCATCGTCGAGCTTTCTTTCAAATACAAACGACCGATGATTTATGGCATGAAACCCGAGGTGGAGCTCATCTATCGTCCCACTGACGCCGCCAAGATCATCTTCGACTACGAAATCCGCGATGCAAAGACCAAGGAAGTCTTCGTCACCGGTCATTCGGTGCAGGTCTTCATGGACAAAGTCACGCATCAACTGGTCTTGTACTGCCCCAAGTTTTACGAGGAATGGAAACAAAGATGGGAGGTAAACGTATGATTGTCAGTGTGGCCAACAATATCATCTCGCCCTTGGGCATGAGCACCACCGAAAACTATGCCGCCGTCAAAGCAGGGCAGTCGGCGCTCAGGCGCTATGAGGGCAAATGGGACCTGCCCGAGCCTTTTGTGGCTTCGTTGGTGGATCGCGACAAGGTGGAACAAGCCTTTGCGGCTTTGGCCGACAACGCAAAATACACCTTCTTTGAGAAAATGATCATCTTGTCGGCTTCGCGTGCCATCCAAGAAGCGGGCATTGACTCGGCTTCGGAGCGGGTGCTCTTCATCCTCTCCACCACCAAGGGCAACGTGTTCCTTTTGGACAAGAGAGAGACAGGTTTTTCAGAGGAAAGAGTGCTGTTAGGCTCGGCCGCCCGTCAGATGACGGATTTCTTCCATAATCCCAATCCACCGATTGTGGTGTCAAACGCCTGCATCTCGGGCGTGTGTGCCCAGATTGAAGCCATGCGCAATTTGGAAAGCGGCTGTTTCGACTATGTCGTGACGGTGGGCTGCGACGTGCAGTCGGCCTTTATCGTTTCTGGCTTCCAGTCGTTCAAGGCCCTGTCGCCCGAACCTTGCAAGCCCTTCGATGCCAACCGCTGTGGCTTGAACCTTGGCGATGCGGCTGCGACCATCATTTATACACGAAAAGAAACAGTTAATTCCAACGAATGGGTGGCTTGCCGTGGCGCCATCCGCAACGATGCCAACCACATTAGTGGTCCGTCGCGCACGGGCGAAGGCAGTTACAGGGCATTGAAGGTTGCCCTCGGCGATGTCGACCCCGACCAAATCGCTTTCATCAACGCTCACGGCACCGCCACGATGTATAACGATGAGATGGAATCGGTGGCCATCGAAAGGGCAGGGCTCTCACAAGTGCCTGTCAACGGATTGAAAGGCTACTACGGTCATACCATGGGTGCCGCTGGCATCCTTGAAACCATTCTTTCGATGTACGCCATCGACGAACACAACATATTGGCTACCAGAGGCTATGAGACTTTAGGCGTCACCCATCCCTTGGTGGTATCCAACCAAAACCAAGCGACCGACAAACGGATGTTCATCAAGCTGCTCTCGGGCTTCGGCGGCTGCAATGCGGCCTTGCTTTTTGCGAAAGGAGGTATGCCATGCTGAAACACTTTGTCATCATCACACCTGAGACGGTGAAGCTCAACGGCGTTGACATGAGCCATGCCGAGCAAGGCAATGCCATGCTGACAGAGTTGTATCGTGCCCACGTGGGCGACTATCCCAAGTTTTTCAAGATGGACACCTTGTGCAAGCTCGGTTTTGTGGCTTCGGAGATGCTGTTGAAGGACGAAGGCGAGGAACGTTTTGTGCCGCGTGAGGACCGTGCCGTGGTGCTGTTCAACAGGACGGCATCGTTGCAGGCCGACACTAACTATCAGGCCACGATACAAGATCCTGAAAACTTCTTCCCCAGCCCTGCGGCTTTCGTCTACACCCTGCCCAACATCGTCACGGGCGAGATTGCCATCCGCAACAAATACTACGGCGAGACCTCATTTATCGTCATGGAATCGTGCGACGCGCAAATTATGGCACGGCAATTGATGAATGCCTTCCAAGACCCGATGACGCAAAGCATCCTCGGTGGTTGGCTCGATTGTACTGATGAAAACCACTTCGAGGCGCGTCTCTTTTTTGTTGAAAAACAACAATTTAACAATATAGAATCCTTAGAATCTGCCCTCATCGCAGATCTTCAAATCTTTAAATCTTTGAATTTTGAATCTTTAAATAACAATACAATGGACGAACTGATTTACACCTTAAAGCAACAGATCATCGAGGCTTTGAACCTTGAAGACATGAAACCCGAAGACATCGACGAGAACGCCTCTCTGTTTGGCGAAGGCCTTGGCCTTGATTCCATCGACGCCCTTGAGCTCATCGTGCTGATGGAGAAGAACTACGGCATCAAGCTGCAAGACCCCTCCATGGGCAAGGAAATCTTCAAGTCGGTGGCCGTGATGGCTGATTACATCCAGAAGAACAGAACGAAGTAAATGATTGATCCGATTTACATAACAGGCACCGGTGTAGTATCGGCAATCGGCATTGGCAAGGCCGCCACATTGGAGGCGTTGCTGAACAACCGCTCGGGCGTGGGCCAGCTGAAATACTTGAAGACGGAACACAAGGAGTTTCCCGTCGGCGAGGTGAAGCTGACCGATGCCGAGATGCGTGAACGTTTGGGCATTGCCCAAGATGCCGTCACCACCCGCACCGCCCTGATGGGCATGTTGGCCTTGGGCGAGGCCTTGGATGAGGCTCGCTTGACCCCTGAGATGTTGCCCAAGGTGGGTTTCATCTCGGGCACTACGGTGGGCGGCATGGACATGAGCGAGCAATACTATCTCGACTACCTCAACGGTGACGCGCACAAGGAATACATCGCCGTTTACGACTGTGGCAGCTGCTCGGAGATGACGGCTGGCCACTTCGGTAAGTTCGCTTTTGCCACCACGCTGGCTACGGCCTGCTCGTCGGCAGCCAATGCGGTCATACAGGGTGCCAATATGATCCGCTGTGGCAAGGCCGACATCGTCGTGGTAGGTGGTAGTGAATGTATCACCAAGTTCCACCTCAACGGCTTCAACTCGCTGATGATTCTCGACACCAAGCCTTGTCGTCCCTTCGATGCCACTCGCAGTGGCTTGAATCTGGGTGAGGGCGCAGCCTATTTGGTGCTGGAGTCGGCCGAGAGTGCCAAGCGTCGTGGCATTGCGCCACAGGCGCTGTTGTCGGGCTACGGCAACGCCTGCGATGCCTTCCACCAGACCGCCTCATCGCCTGATGGCGAAGGTGCTTTCCGTGCCATGAAAGAAGCTTTGGATCTGGCTGGCTTACAGCCTGGTGACATCGATTACATCAACGCGCATGGCACAGGCACGCCCAACAACGACATCAGCGAGAGCCAGGCCATGATGCGCCTCTTCGGACAGGTGCCTCCCGTGTCGTCGACCAAGCCGTTCACGGGACACACCACCAGCGCTTCGGGTTCCATCGAGGCCGTGTTCTGCATCTTGGCTTTGCAGCATGGCTTCCTACCCGTCAACCTCAACTGGTCGCAGCCCATGGACAACGGCGTTGTTCCCGTGGCAAAACCCGAAAAGAAAACACTGCAACATGTGCTCTGCAATGCCTTCGGCTTTGGCGGCAACGACTCGTCGCTGCTGCTATCAGGGACCAAGGCCCCTGAGCCCGTGGTCGCTGAGCATGGTCGAAGTGTCGAAGGGCCGACCGATAGAATACCGGTGCTTCGACAGGCTCAGCAACCTGATTCCATCTTCGTCCTTTCCGCCAAGCAGATCTCCATGCAGCAGCCGCTGAGCGAGGAGTGGATGGATAACCCCATCATGTATGATGTGCCTTTCACCCGCTCCATCGACCCGAGCTTCAAGGAATACATCTCACCTATCGAGGCTCGCCGCATGGGCCGCATCTTGAAACGTGCCTTGGCCACCTCCAAAGAAGCCTTGAAGACAGCGGGTTGCGACACCGTTGATGCCATCATGACGGGTACGGGCTTTGGTTGCATCGAAAACACGGAGTTCTTCCTCGACGCCCTCTCCAACGAAGGCGAGCAGCTGTTGAAGCCCACCTATTTCATGCAGTCGACGCACAACACCATCAGCTCGTTGGTGGCCATCCAGACGAAGAACTACAACTACAACGCCACCTACGCCCACAAGGGCATCTCGTTTGAAAGCGCCTTGAACGACGCCTGGCTGCAATTCCGCTTGGGCAAGATCGGATCTGCCTTGGTGGGCTGCCACGACGAGATGACGGAAACCTTCCATAGCATCATGAAGAAAGGCGGTGTGATGGGTCATGACGACGAACGCTGCGGCGAAGTGGCCGTCTCGGTGGTTCTATCTAACAACCCTGTTTCGCAGGTCGTTGAGCCTGTCGAAACGCCGTCACAGAGTCAGTCGGCCCTTCGACAGGCTCAGGGACCTCAATCCTTGTGTCGCCTCACCGGCCTCAAGATGCTGCACCAGCCTACCATGAACGACCTGATGGATGCCGTGACCACCATGCTGCAATCGGCCGAGCGCAGCCTTGCCGACGTCGACTACATCCTTACGGGCATCAGCGGCAACCACGAGAATGACAAGGCTTATCTGGCCGAGACGAAGACCCTCTTCGGCGACAAGCCCTTGCTGAAATACAAACATCTGTTCGGCGAAAACTTTACCGCATCGGGATTGGGCTTCTATGTGGCCGCACAATGCCTCAGTGCAGGCAAGGTGCCGTCGCATCTCTTTGTCAACGCGAACGAAGCATCCGACAAACAACCTGCTTGCATTATGCTGTTCAACCGTTCCGACGGAAAAGACTTTACATTAACCTTATTAGAAAGATAAAATCATGTGGGAATACATCATATTTGTAATACTTCAAGCTTTGTCGTTGGCAAGCGGGCAGGCGATGTTCAAGTTATTCGTCGATAAACTCGGAGAAGGCGGTTGGGCATACCAGAATCTCAAGCAAACCTCCATGACCAATTGGTGGGTGTTAACGTTGATGGTACTCTTTTTTGGTGCCTCTTTTGCCCTTTGGGCCTACGTGTTGAAAAAGATGGATTTCAGTCAGGCATATCCTTTGTCAAGCCTTAGTTTCATTTTTGGCATGTTTTTGGCATTCTTCTTGTTTCAGGAGAGCATACCTTTCACCCGTTGGATCGGTGTGGTTCTCATCGTAGTAGGATGTGTATTGATAAGCATGAAATAAAAATGAAAAAGAAAACCATCTTGATGTTGTTGCTCGCGTTGCTTACGGTTGGCGCGTGGGCACAAAGCGAAAAGCCCCTCACTGAGGCCGAGAGCCAAAAGGTAGTGGCCGAATTGACCGAGGCCGCTGCTTCGATGCAGACTTTGCAATGTCGTTTTGTGCAGGAGAAGACCTCTTCGATGCTGGCCGAGCCATCCATCGCAAAAGGCACCATGCATTATGCCGCGCCCGACAGGATGCGGTGGGAATACACCGAGCCCTATGCCTTTGCCTTGGTCGTCAATGGCGATCGCATCGTCAAAGTGACGGACGGCAAAGCCGAGGCCTTGGACGCCAAGTCGGGCCGCATGTACCAAGGCATGGTGGGCATCATCATGGGCAGCGCCTCGGGTAAGAAGTTGTTCGACACTTCGGTGTTCGACGTTGTGCTGTATGACGAAGACGCTTGTTGGCGTGCCGAGATGACCCCCAAGCGTCGTGACATGAAGCGCATGTTCAGCCAGCTGGTGTTTCGTTTCGACAAGAAGACCAAAGGCATCAGCCGTGTGGAGTTCAAGGATGCCGGCGGCGACCTCACCTCGATTCGCTTTGAGGACATCAAGCTGAATGAGGCGAAAGGGGAGAAGGTGTTTGCAGAATAAGGAAAAAACCTTATTTTTGCGGTGATGAAACCGCAAAAACTCATCATAGGATTAATATCGAAAAAACTTACGACCATGAAAAAAACCATATTAATCATATTCCTACTGGCCTTTTGCCACAGCCTCTTCTCCCAAGAATGGATTGTTTCTATAGAAATGGAGAATACTTGGGCGTTCAACGATGTCATAGCCATTGACGAAGGTGAATCCGCACTTTGCATTGGCGGTACAACCAACAAGAACGGCCTGGTGGTGAAAATCGACAAGGACGGCGAGCACATTGACAGGCTAGTACACCTACAGGGCATGATACTCAACTATTTCAGCGCTGTGGAGCTCAACGATGGGAACTACATGGTCTTCGGCGTGTGCGACGACAGCCTGTGTGATCCATACTACCAAAGATATATCCGCGTGGATGTCTTCGACAGCGACTTGGAGCGGGTAAGTTCAAGGATGTACAGTGTTGAGGATGAAACTTTCGATTGCTTTTATGTCTTTCCAGGGATGCTGTTGAATTCCATCCTTTCCCCTTCGGGTACGGTCATCCTTGCAGCGACTCCGGCCTATCTTACTGAGCAAGGGTATTACCGGAGAGCTTTGCAGTTGTACGAATTGGACAAGCAAGGCGACATACTTGTCAGGAAGTCGCTCCCTGCCGATTATGCGAGCAGCGTTGGTGAGATCACTTACGAGCCTCATTCCGACTACTTGTTAATGGCGGTGGAAGGGGGAAGTTTTCCGAATTCCACGGGTGTACCGGGAATATATGTGGTTGACACGAACCTTGACATCGTGTCGAGGAAAGACATGGTCAAGGTGCAAGGAGGATATGCGTATCAGGTGGATGCCATCCATGAAATCACCACCGACGGCACATGGATAGACGGAGACCGCATGTTACTCAATACCATAAAATCCCAGCATAATCGCTTGACTTTCTATTATTCTTCCCTGTACGTCATCGATTCGGCCTTGAACGTGTACGATGAATTGCGCCTGCCGCCCTACGACTCGTGTGCATGGATGCCCCGGGGGACCAGCGCGGCCTACGTCGACGACACCACCGTCTTTGCCATCACCTGCTGTGCTGAAAACGTGTATGCGGACATGTTACAAGCCAACATTATCCTTGTGGACAAGCACCTCAACCTGCTTGGCCGAAAGACTTTCAAGGACGACGAGTTCCTGTTTAAGCCGGGGCAGCCCGCGGTCTTCAATGACGGAGGGTGCCTGGTGCCTATGTACGCAAGGAGAGGAGGCGGAGACCCCATGTTTAGGGGGTGCCTGATGAAATTCCGAAGGACCGACATCGAGATTACTTGGGATGTGGTGAATGAAAACGGAACGGAAGAAAAACTCTCTCCCTACCCCAACCCCACCAATGGCATCGTCAACATTCCTATAGGCGAAACGAATTGCCAAGATGCAAGGCTCCAGATCTTTGACGTGAAGGGCGGCCAATGGCTCGACTGCGTCATCGAAAAGCCGGGCAACCTTATCACCGTGGACACGCAGAACCTCGATACGGGCACGTACGTCTATAAGCTGCTTGACGGCAACCGTGAAGTGGCCAGAGGGAAATTCATAAAGGAATAAAGGAAACAGCATTAATACCAACGCTCAAAATATCGTCACCTCAAATAATTTACAGAACCTATCGTACGATTACGATAAATTCGGTAATTTAGCCAGCCGAAAGGACATCCTCCGCAATTTGGAGGAGACTTTCCTATACGACAAGATGAACCGCCTGACCGACATATACCTTGGCACCACACATAGCCAGATTACATACGACCCGCTTGGACGCATGACCTCGAAGCAGGCCGACGGGCAAACCGTGTTCGCCGATGCCAACTTTGCCGCCGCTGCGGGGCAGCCAGCCCGTCCCCACGCCATGAAGAGTGCGGCAACCACAGAAGGTGTGTTCCCCGACGCCAACCATTCCCTCACCTATACCTGCTTCGACAAGGTGAAGACCGTTGCCCAAGGCAGCAACACGCTTGAGTACACCTATGGCTACGACCGCCAGCGCGTCTTCATGGAGGAACACATCAACGGTATGGAACGCGCCAAGCGCTATGTAGGCAATTGTGAATATGTGACCCAAACCGAAGGTAACACCACAACTGAAAAAGTTTATACCTACCTAACAGGTCCTTTGGGCGTGTTTGCCGTAGTGGTAACCCAAGGAAACGAGGACACGCTTCATTACATTCTGAAAGACAACCTCGGCAGCTGGACAACGATAACCGACAATAAAGGCAACGTGGAGCAAGAACTAAGCTTCGACGCGTGGGGCACCCGCCGCAACCCAGAGAGTTGGCATGTCTCGATTGGATGAAAACCATTAGATTTGTCACCGAAACAACAGTCTAACACCTTGAATGACACAATAAATAAGGGGATTACAAATCCGCAGGAACGAAAGAATGAATTATAGAATTTCTATTATAGAATTTCTATAATTGAAAATAATTATGTATTTTTGCCGGAAAAATGAAGCATTATGACAAATCCTTTCTTCATCACCGGCATCATCCCAGAACCCTATTTCTGCGATCGTGAAAAAGAAACCCAACAGCTGGTTCGTGTCATTGAGAACAAAGCCCATATCTTGCTGACTTCGGCAAGGAGAATGGGCAAGACCCAGCTTATATACCATTTGTACGAACAACCCGCCATCAAAAAGGCCTACCACACTTTTTACGTCGACATTTTTCCCACCACAAGCCTACACGAGATGGTGCTCTTTCTTAGCAAAGAGATCTATTCGAAAATAGTCCCGAAAGGGAAAAAAGCCCTGAAGTTCTTCCTCAACACCATCAAGTCGCTGACTGGTAGTCTGGGTTACGATCCTGTGACGGGCACTCCTTCGTTTGATGTCAAATTAGGCGACATCCAAAATCCAGAACTTACCCTCCAAGAAATCTTTGCCTATCTTGAAGCCGCCGACAAGCCTTGCATCTTCTCCATTGATGAATTTCAACAAATCACCCATTATCCAGAGAAAAACGTGGAAGCCTTGCTCCGCACCTATATCCAACGCATGAACAATTGTCTGTTCATCTTTGCGGGCAGCAACCGACATATACTCGAGAACATGTTCAACTCCTCCGCCAGACCCTTCTACAACAGCACGGAGCAATTCCATTTGGAAAGGATATCCAAAGAGGTCTATACAGACTTTGCCATACAACGGATTCACGATGAGGATAAGGCCATCACACCTGAGGCGGTAAGTCTTGCTTACGACATGTTTGAGGGGCACACCTATTATGTCCACCATATCCTTCACAATGCCTTTGCCAACGCGAATCCACAAAAGACAATGGACGAGGAAGACATCAGGAAGGCCTTGGACGAATTGTTGGAAGCACGGGGCCGTTCTTTCGCAAACACGATGAATAAACTCAATTTCAAGCAAAAAGAGACGCTTGTAGCCATTGCCAAGGAAGGAAAAGCCAGGGGAGTGACTTCGGTGGCTTTTGTCAAGAAGCACGCCCTCAAATCGGCCAGTTCGGTCCAATATGCCATAACCACACTTTTGGAAGACCAATTGTTAACTTATGAAGATGATGGAAAACAGAAAATCTATTCTGTCGCCGATCGTTTCTTTGGTTATTGGTTGGTGAAAAACTATTGAGTCCAAAGGAATAAATTCCTATTTTTGCCTCTTAATTTAATACCATTCGCTATGAAAAAGCTTTTATTGTTTTTACTCGTTTTTATGGGCTTGTCCTCAATGGCTCAAGAAAACAACATCTTAGATCAATACAAGGGCTTGCCTTTGCAGAAACATCGCGGCGACCTTTATTTCGGTGAATCTTTCAAGGCTCCCAACACCCATCTTCTCACCGATGATGAGTTGAAGACCATGATGGACACCGAATTATTCGATCAATTTAACTCGGGTCGTACCTTGTATTACACAGGCAACACACTGAAAACCGTCGGCTGGATTGCCTTCGGAATAGGCTTGGGCTATGCTGGACTGACCTATTTTGTGTATGATTACAATCTAACCAAAGATGCTTTAATGAACATCAATTTGGGATTGCTCAATGCCGGCTTGGGAGCGGATATGTTTGTGGTAGGTTATATTTTGAGGGGCATTGGTAACGGAAAACTCGATGGCGTGGTGGAACAATACAACCAAAACACGCAAAAGGTGTCATTCCATCTTTCACCTTCACTGATGAGATGTTGTCCTTCGCAAGACCAAACCCATACGACACTGGGTTTGACGTTCAGTGTTGATTTCTAAAGACACGAATGTATGAACTTTTTGGATAACCTCTTCCATATTGAATCCATAGAAGAAGCCGAAAACGGTTTCGCAGCCATTCTGTGCTGCAATCCAGAACATTTGATCTATCAAGCCCATTTCCCAGGCAATCCCATCACTCCGGGAGCCTGCTTGCTGCAAACCGTCGGCGAGCTGCTGCAACGAAAACTGGGTCGACCGTTATTTTTGAAGTCGTCCAAGAACGTCAAATACCTCAACGTGTTGGTTCCCGCCGAGGGCAAAGAGGTGCGTTTCACTTTTTCGAATCTTGTTGAGAGCGAGACCGAATGCAAAGTCCAAGTCGTCATCGCCGACGAAGCTTCCGTCTACACCAAAATGTCGCTAACCTTTAGCTATGAACCCGTCTGATGCCATAGCGACACTGAACCTGATGCAGCAACGGAAAGTCTGCACCATCATGCCGACCTACAACAACGGCGGCACACTGCGCGATGTAGTGGAAAGGGTGCTGACTTATTGCACCGACGTCATCGTGGTCAACGACGGCTGCACCGACAACTCTGCCGAGATTTTGGCCTCGTTCGGCGAGCGCATCACCGTGGTCGACTATGGCCGCAACCGAGGCAAAGGCTATGCCTTGAAGCAAGGCTTCAAGAAAGCCAAGCAGATGGGCTTCGACTATGCCATCACCATCGACAGCGACGGACAGCATTACCCCGAAGACATCCCGCTGTTTGTCGAGGCCTTGGAGCAACACCCCGGCGCCTTGATTGTGGGCAGCCGCAACCTGAAACAAGAGAACATGCCGGGCAAGAACAGCTTCGCCAACAAATTCTCGAACTTTTGGTTCAAGATACAAACCTGGATCGATTTGCCCGACACGCAAACGGGTTATCGCTTGTATCCTCTGAAGAGGTTGCCGAAAATTTTTAGCGCACGCTATGAGGCTGAATTGTCGCTGTTGGTCTTCTCCGCTTGGCGCGGCACCGACTTGGTACCCATCAAGGTCAACGTGCTTTATCCCGAAGACCGCGTCACGCACTTCCGTCCGTTTTGGGACTTCTTCCGCATCAGCGTGCTCAATACCATCCTGTGCCTCATAGCCATCGTCTATGGCTGGCCTTCCATCTTGATTCACAAACTGTTTAGGAGGAAAAAGGCATGAACAAGTTCTTCCTTTCCATCTACGACTATTTGTCGAAACACAAAGCCTTCTCGATAGCCTTGCTGCTGGTGATTACGGCTTTATGTGTGTGTTCGGCATTGCGTCTGGACTACAAGGAAAACATCGCCGACTTCCTGCCCACCGACCCCGAGAAGGAACGCTATACCTCGGTCTACAACGATTTGGGCAACCAAGGCCAAATCACCGTCATCTTCTCTGCCGACACTACCCAGTTGGCTGGCGACGAGGCCATCGACGCCATCATAGAAACTATGGATGCCTTTGAGAGCCATTGGAAAGCAACAGATACCGCCCAAATCGTCAGCGACTTGCAGTGTCGTGTCGACGGCAGCCAAGTGTTTGACGCCATCGACTTCATCCGCGAAAACCAAGCCCTGTTTCTCACCGAAGCCGACTATCAACGCATGGACTCCTTGCTGGCCGACCCCGACTATGTGTCCATCAGCATGGCCAACATCAAACGGATGCTTTCCATGCCCACGGCGGGTTTTGTGGTGGAAGGCATCAAGGCAGACCCGCTCAACCTTTATTCGCCCGCTTTGCAACGGCTCAATGCGCTCAATCCCACACAAAACTACCGCTTAGAGGATGAATACCTTTTCAACGAAAGCGGCGACAAAGGCTTTGCCTTCTTCTCGTCGCCTTTCTCGGGCAGCGACACCCAACGCAACGCCAAAATCGTCAATTTGATCGATAAGGTGACCGAACTGACCGAGAGCGAACATCCAGAAGTAAAGATTTCGGCTGTCGGCGCGCCTACCATCGCTGTCACCAATGCGCGACAAATCAAGCACGACAGCTATCTCTCCATCGCTTTGGCCTTGGTGCTCATCTTTGGCATTTTGATGTTTACCATGGCGCGTAAGCGCAACCTGCTTTGGCTCGGCATCGCCATCCTTTTCGGTTGGATTTTCGCCTTGGCGGTCATCGCCTTGTTCAAGACGAGCATCTCCATCATCGTGGTGGGCATCGGCTCGGTCATCGTGGGCATCGCGGTCAACTATCCCTTGCATTACCTCGACCACATCAAGCAGGAGCCCAACAAACGCGAGGCCTTGAAGGATGTCATCCAACCTTTGGTCATCGGCAACATCACCACCGTGGCGGCCTTTGCCTGCCTTGTCTTCGTGAAGGCCGAAGCCATGCGCGACTTGGGTCTTTTCGGTGCCTTGACTTTGGTTGGAACGATACTCTTCGTGATGGTCTTCCTGCCTTTGTTTGCCGTGGTACCGAAAAAAACCAAGAAACTCTTTGTAGACGACGGCAAAGCCCCTTCGGAATGGTGGCGCAAAGTCAAGCTCTACGCTTTCTGGCCTTTGGTAATCATCACACTGATACTCAGTTATTTCGGTAAAGAAGCCGCTTTCGATTCCGACCTTCATAACATCAATTATATGACCCGCCAAGAGCAGGAAGACCTGTCCTTGTTGAGCGAGTCGCTGCAAAAAGAAGGGGAGACAGACTTGATCTATGTGGTTTCGGAAGCCAAGGATTTCCAAGAGGCCATCAAGCAAAACGAAAGCATCATCACCCAGTTGCAGCAGTCGATTTCCGATAGTGTGGAATACAGCATCTCGGGCATGGATGGTTTGTTGCCTTCCATGGAAAGACAAGAGAAGTCGTTGGAGTTGTGGCAAGCGTTTTGGCAACGCCATGAAGGTTTGGCCGAGCAAGTCAAGATTGAAGCGGTGAAAGCAGGTTTTACAGAAAACGCATTTGCCCCATTTATTGAGGGTATCACCAAGGACTATCAGCCTTTGGCTGAAAGCGAGATGGAACCACTGTTGGGTTTGTGTGGCAACTATATGCTGCAGCACGATTCGGTGGCTCGGGTGGTGAATTTTGTGCGGGTGCCGATGGAGGATTCGGAGGCAGTGAAGGAACGAGTTAGAACGGCCCTTCGACAGGCTCAGGGACCTGTTAATAATGGCTTCGCATTCAGTATCAGCGATGTGGGCAATAATTTGGTGAGTGCGCTATCAAGCGACTTCGACTATATCCTTTATGTGTGCAGCATCGTGGTGTTCTTCTTCCTCTGCCTTTCGTTCGGGCGACTGGAATTGGCCTTGTTAGCCTTCTTGCCGCTGACGGTCGGCTGGGCCTGGATTTTGGGCATCATGAATTTGGTGGACATCAAGTTCAACATCATCAATATCATCTTGGCCACCTTCATCTTCGGCCAGGGCGACGACTACACCATCTTCATTACTGAGGGTTTGCTCTACGAATACGCCTACGGCAAGCGCATGCTGAAAAACTACCGCAACAGCGTCATCCTCAGCGGTATTTTGATGTTCATCGGCATTGGTACACTCATCTTTGCCAAGCACCCCGCCATGCGTTCCTTGGCCGAGGTGGCCATTATCGGCATGGCAACGGTAGTGCTGATGGCCTGCTATCTTCCACCCATCGTCTTCGGCTGGCTGACCAAGAAAAAAGGCCAAATCAGAGAAGTACCATTGACATTGAAACGGCTGATTTATACCCTATTATCCTTGTTGGTCTTCGTCGTTTTCGTGTTCTTTATCTTTACGCCGTTTACCTTGGTTTACATGATATTGGGCCCCAATACCGAGAAGAAACGCTATCGTTTCCATCAGTTGATAGCGGCTTTCATGCGCATCGCTTTGAAACTGCTGCCTGGCGTGAAGTTCCATTTGGACAACAAATATGACGAAACCTTTGAAAAACCTGCCGTCATCATCGCCAATCACCAGTCGCACCTCGACCTGTTGTGCACTATTATGTTGAACCCCAAAGTGGTGTTGCTGACGACCGACTGGGTGTGGAAAAACCCGATTTATGGCCTCGTCATTCGCTATGCCGAATATTATCCCGTTTCGGACGGTTACAACAAAAACCTGGAACGTTTGCAGAACTTGGTGGAACGTGGTTATTCCGTGGTGGTCTTCCCCGAAGGCACACGTTCTGAGACGGGCGAAATTCTTCGTTTCCACAAAGGCGCTTTCCAGTTGGCGCAGTCGCTCAAACTGGATATCCTTCCGGTCTTTATCCACGGTGCCAACCATGTGATGCCCAAGAAAGATGTGGTATTGCGCGAAGGTCAATTGCATGTGGTAATCGAGCAACGTAAGCCATACGAAGAATTGGCCACAATGGAAACACGCGCTTTGACGTCGCAGTTCCGCGCTTACTATACAAAGCATTTTGCCGAACTTAGGAAACAATTGGAAAACACGGAATACGTGCTCCCATTTGTTCGCTACAAGTATATCTACAAAGGTCCAGAAGTGGAACGTGCATGCCGTCGCAACTTAAAGAAGATCAAGGCACATGCTTCGGAAATCGACGCCATGGAACAAAAGTCCATCTTGATCCAAAACAGCGGCTATGGTGAGTTGGCATGGACCGTGGCTTTGGTGCATCGCGACGCACAGATCTATGCCGTTGAGGCGGATGATGACAAGTTCCTGTTGGCCTCGCACTGCTGTTATATCCCCGAAAACCTGCATTTTGTGCAGCAAGGCGATGCCGTTCCACAGAGTGAGTATGTTATTGAAACCCAAGAATTTTTGAAATGAAGAAATGCATCATCATAGGGAGTGGATTGGGCGGTCTTTCGACGGGAGTCATCCTGGCGAAAAACGGCTATGAGGTCACCATTTTGGAGCAGGCCTCGCAGGTGGGCGGCTGTCTGCAATGCTTCACCCGCGATGGGGTGAAGTTTGAGACGGGGATGCATTTCATCGGCAGTCTTGATGACGACCAGGTGCTTTCGCATTATTTCAACTACCTCGAAATCAAAGATAAAGTCCAGTTCAATCGCTTGGATCCTCAGGCCTACGATATGGTGTCGCTGCAAGGTGAGCGTTTCACTTTTCCCAATGGTCACGAGGCTTTCGTTGAGCAGTTTGCACAGCGTTTCCCTTCGCAAAGGGAAAAACTTGAGCGCTATTGCGACTTGGTGGAGCAGGTGGCTAGTTTGTCACCCTTCCGCGACTTACAGCAGCGCGTTGACGAGAGCCGTTTCATAGACGACAAGCTATTGTATCAAAGTTTAAGCGAGGTCATCGATCAAACCATCAGCGACCCTTTGTTGCGTGAGGTGCTGGTAGGCAACCTTTCGCTTTATGCGGCCCAAAGAGACAAGACACCCTTTGCCACCCATGCCTTCATCTTCGATTTCTACAACAAAAGTGCCTTTCGCATCGTGGGTGGCAGCGACGCCATAGTGAAGGCCTTGCGTCAGGTGCTTGAGCAATATGGCGGCACCATCTTGACCCGTCACAAGGTGAGCCGAATCCTGGTGGAAGGCAAGAAAGCAACGGGTGTGGTGACTGAAAACGGTAAGACTTTCATTGCCGATGTGGTCATCTCAGATGTCAACCCAAAGCAATTAGTGGATTTGGTAGCGCCTAGCGTCTTCACCGAGGCTTATAAGTCGCGTATCAAGGGCATTCCCGACACCGTCTCGGTGTTTTCCTTGTTCCTTCGTTTCAAGGAAGGGGTTATGCCATACAACAACTCTAATTTCTATGGTTTCCACACCGATTCGCCATGGAAGATGAATGGGTCCATCGATGACACTTGGCCACAGGGCTATCTCTATATGCATCATTGCCATGAGCCTCATCCCAAGACCGCTCGTGGTGGCGTCGTTTTGGCCTATATGTCGATGGATGCGGTGAAACAATGGAGCGAAACAGCCATTGGCCGTAGAGGTGATGACTACAAGCAGTTCAAGCACGAGATGGCCGAACGGCTTATCGACGCCGTGGAACAGGATTTCCCCGGTTTCCGTGCATCCTTGGCCGACTATTATGCCGCTACTCCCTTGACTTATCGTGACTATACGCTGACGCCCGAAGGTTCCATCTATGGCTTGGCCAAGAATGTGAACAACATCGCCGACAGGGTGTCATTCAAGACCAAAGTCTCCAACCTGCTTCTTGTGGGGCAAAACATCAATTCGCATGGCATGTTGGGCGTGTTGGTGGGCACGATGACGGTGTGCCAGCATTTGTTGGGTGAAGAGAAGGTGCGACAGCAGATGTTGGAAGCCAATAGAAAGTATATCGTAGTTATTGGCGGCGGCTTGGGCGGTTTGGTTTCGGGTGCCTTGCTGGCCAAGGAAGGCTACAAGGTGACGGTGTTGGAGAAAAACGCCATCATCGGTGGCGGCTTGCAGAACTTTAAAAGGAAAGGTGTGAGTTTCCCAACGGGCATGCATGTTTTCGGTGGCTTTAACGAAGCGGGTCAACTGCGCAAGTTGTTCTCCTATCTCGGCATCATGGACCGACTCTCGCTCCGTGCCATGGACGAAAATGGCTATGATGTGGTCAAAGTGTTGGAGGACGGCGCCGTCTATCGTCTGCCTAAAGGCAAGGATCATTTCATCAACTATCTGGCGGAAGCTTTCCCTGCCGAGAAAGACAACATCAGGGCTTATGTCGAGAAGATATATGCCCTTTCGCAAGAAGAAGACCTTTTCTATTTGCGTGAACGACCTTCGCAGGTGTTTATGTCGGTTTCGGAAGACGCCATCCTTCCCTACGACGAGCTGATGGACCGTTACATCAGTGACCCAAAACTGAAAGGCTTACTGGCTTATATGAACCCACTTTTCGGCGGTGTGCCAGGCACCACGCCTGCATTTATGGCTGCCTTGCTGGGCGTGCTCCACATCGGTGGCACCTACCAGTTCGCAGGTGGCAGCCAACAGATGGCCGATTTGTTAAAAGAAGTCATCGAAGCGGCTGGCGGACAAGTGCTTGCCAATGAGGAAGTGGTCAACATCGAGGTGGATGACCACGAGGTGAAGAAGGTCGTTACCCGAAAAGGCAACACCTATCGTGCCAATGGCTACATCTCTGACGTGCATCCCGACGTACTTTTACATCTCGTGGGCGACAAGGCCTTTCCTGTTTCGTTCAAGAAGAGGCTGCAATCCATCCCTGAGACCTATTCCAGCTTCAAGGTCTATGTGAAGTTCAAGGAGAAGACGTTCCCTTACCTTAACCATACCTGTTATTGCCTGTCGGGATACGATGCCAAGTTTGACCTCAAAACCCTTCCTCAGGAGAAATGGCCCCATGGTTTGATGTATTATACCCCGGCCGTTGAAAAACAAGGAGATTTTGCGGAGACTATGGTCATCATAGGCGAGATGCCGTTCGAGTGGGTCAAACTATGGGAAGACACCAAGACGGGGCGCAGGGGAGAGGCCTATGAAAAATGGAAGCAGCAAATGACAGAGCAAACGCTTGACTTCATGGAGAAAACCTATCCCGGTTTCCACGACCAAATCGATTTCGTCACGGCCTCATCGCCGCTCACCATCCGTGACTATTACGGCAACAAGGAAGGCTCCAACTACGGTTTCTTGAAGGACAGCCACAACATCATGCTCTCGCAAATGTCTGTCTTTACGAAAGTTAAGAACCTGTTCCTGACGGGACAAAACGTCAACATCCATGGTCTGTGTGGCGTTTCGCTCACAGCCATACAGACGGCCGAAGCCTTTGTGGGCGCCAATGTCCTTGTACGCAAAATCAACAAGAGTTAAAACCGACTACAATTTTTTTTGTATTTTTGCAGGTTCAACAATATGAAATGGAAACTATAAAACTGAAACTTATCTACCCAAAGTGGAACAAACTGCCGGGCCAGACGACCTTTAATCTGCCGCCTCACGGTCCCGTGGCTTTTGCTGCCACTTTGCCCGAATATGTCGACATTTCGTTCACCGACGAGAATGTGGAACCTATCGATTTTGATGAGGAGTGTGATTTGGTGGCCCTTTCCATGATGCTCACCACACAGGTGAAGCGCGGTTGGGCCATTGCCGAGGAATACCACAAACGCGGCAAAACCGTCCTGGCTGGCGGCATCTCCACGATGCTGCACGCCGAAGAGATGGTCAACCATGTTGACAGTGTGTTTTTGGGTGAGTCGGAAGGCCGCTCCGAGCAGGTCATCCAAGATTGGAAAAATGGCTGTTTGAAGAAGATTTACAACTATATCGGCAACATGCCGGACATTGCAACGGTGGGTCCCTGCCGCCGCGACCTTTACAAGCGTGACCTCTACAACCACAAAGGCGTGCAGATGGTCGACCTTTTTAATGCAAGCCGCGGCTGCCGTTTCAGCTGCTATCCTTGCGCCGTGTCGTATCTCGGCGGCCGTAAGTTCCGTCCTCGTCCCGTCGAAAAGGTGGTGGAAGACATGGCTGGCATCGACAACAACCGCCTGTTCATCGTTGACAACTCGTTGGCACAAGACAAGCAGTGGGAGATGGACCTCTTCCGTGCCATCGCCCCTTTGAAGAAGAAATGGATCAGCCACACCATCGAGGACGACCCCGAGGTGCTTGATTTGGCCGCCAAAGCTGGCGCATGGTATGTGTATCAAGCTGTTTACGACACCTCCGATTACATCAAGGAGCGCGTGAAACGCTACCATGACTACGGCATCGGCGTGGAAGGCACCATCCTCTTTGGCCTCGACAACCAGACCGAGGACGACATCAAGCGACTCATCGACTTCTTGGGTGAGATCGACCTTGATTTGGCTGAGTTCACCATTTTTGCGCCTTTCCCGCACACCAAGGGTCACGACGACCTGTTGCGCCAGGGCCGTATCTTCGACTTCGATTGGGACCACTACAATGCCGGTCAGGTGGTGTATCAACCCAAGCACATGACGCCCGAGAAGTTGCAGGACCTCTACGAATATGCTTGGAAGAGCTTCTATGCCAGCGAGAGCCAGGAGGCGAAGATGTTCCGCTTGTTCTGCAATGTGGCACTGCGCGAAATGGAAGAAGGCACTTATCGTCCGCGCGAACGCCGTTTGGCCAACAAGTCGTTTGGCCGCGACGTCGACCGCAGCAAACGCAACGTCAATGTGAGAACTGAAAGTCAAAAGCTGATCGTTAGGAATGAGGAATGCTGAATGCGGAATGAGGAATGAGGATCTTTGAATTATCAATTTTCAATTATCAATTATCAATTCATGAAAGTATCACCAGAATATTACGACGAAATATTCCCCTTTAAAGGCGAATGGGACATGGAATCGACCTGTGGCTTGAAAATCAGGGAAGTGGAAGGCAAGACCTATGTCATCGTGACGGAATTGTATCAAGATAACCCAGGCACTTCCGTGACCTATGCCGGTCGTAAGCTGGCCGACCAGATTTGTGAGGCGAAGAACTTAAAGTTGGAAGACATCGTCTATTTGGAATGCACGCCCAACACCAATTCGAAGCTGTCGTTCTACGACGAGGAGTATTTCCAAGTGGATTTCTTTGCCGACATGCAGCACAAATACCGTCAGCTCTCGAAGGAGGAAGTGATGAAAATCCTAGGTAGATGAAAAAAATAATACTCGTTTTAAGTCTATTATTGTTTACTGGGATGGCGAAGGCACAAGTGAAGATTTGGGAAGGTTTGGATATCAGCCATGGACGAAAGGTCAAATTGACCTCGTTCTTGGCCGATGACAACCCTACGGGTCGCGCTGTCATCGTTTGTCCCGGAGGCAGCTACTATTGGCTCGACACGAAAAACGAAGGCGACACCGTTGCGATGTGGCTGCAAAGCAATGGCATCTCGGCCTTTGTGCTTGAATACCGTGCCGCCGGCATAGGCGCATTCGCCTACCGTCACAGGGCCATTTTCAGAGGCCGCCGACACCCCGATATGATCACCGATGCGCAACGGGCCCTGCAATGGGTGCGCACCCATGCCGACGAATACCATATCAACCCCGACAAAGTGGGCATGTTAGGCTTCTCGGCAGGTGGCCATCTGGCGCTGTCGACCGCCTTTTTCCATGAGCACGACTTCCTAAAAGACGCAGGGGTCGAAAACGAGACCAACCTTCGCCCTGCTTTTGTGGGCGCCATCTATCCTGTGGTGACTATGGTGAAACCTTATGTCCACAAGCGTTCGCGCCGTGGACTACTCAGCGAGAAGCACCATCGTGACCCGGTGATGTGCGATTCGCTCTCGTTGGAACGCCATGTCCCTGCCGACTGTCCGCCAGTGTTCCTTGCCAACTGCGTTGACGACCCCGTGGTCGACTACCGCAATTCGGTCGTCCTCGATTCGGCCTTGACCGCCGCCAAAGTGAATCACCGCTACATCCAGTACCAAACGGGTGGCCATAGCTTTGGCGCCAGCGAGAAACGTGGCACTGCCGAGTGTAGGGAATGGAAGACGGAATTCCTCAAATGGCTCGCCGAAATCAAGTTTTAACTAACAATTTGAAACCGATGATCAACAACGACATAGAATACCAGTCCGTAGAACAGATCAAAGCCTATCAGGAAGGCTTGCTGCACGAAGCTTTGGTCTATTTGGAGGCACATTCGCCCTACTACCAGCGGATGTTCAAGAGTTACGGCATCCAGATTAATAAAATCAAGCACATCGAAGACTTGGTGAAGATACCTTTCACGGAAAAGAAAGACCTTCAGCTCTTCAATGATGAGTTTCTGTGCTGTCCGAAGGACAAGATTATCGACTATATCACCACTTCGGGCACTTTGGGCGATCCTGTCACCTTTGGTTGTTCTGAAAAGGACTTGCAACGTCTGGCCTTCAATGAGAAGAAATCGTTTGAATGCGCAGGAGTTCATGCAGGTAATGTGGTGCAGTTGATGACCACCTTGGACAAACGTTTCATGGCGGGTCTGGCCTATTTCCTCGGTCTTCGTGAGTTGGGCGCAGGCGTCATCCGCGTGGGCAACGGCATCCCAGAATTGCAATGGGACACCATCCGTCGCATCAAGCCCGACACCATCATGTGTGTGCCGTCGTTCATCCTGAAACTGATACAATATGCCGAAGAACACGGCATCGACTATAAGAACAGCAGCATCCGTCGCATCATCGGCATTGGCGAGGGCTTGCGTGACCAGGACTTCAACCTCAATCTCTTGGGTAAGAAGATCAAAGAGAAATGGGATGTGCAGCTCTTTGCCACCTATTCCTCGACGGAGATGGGCGCCACCTTCTCGGAATGCGAGTATGGCCTCGGCGGTCATGTGCATCCCGAGCTGATTATCGTCGAAATCATCGGTGAAGACGGCTTGCCCGTTCCTGATGGTCAGCCGGGCGAAATCGTGGTCACCACCCTTGGCGTGGAAGCCATGCCGCTGCTGCGTTTCCGCACTGGCGACATTGCCGCCAAGATTGTCGACCAATGCAAGTGTGGGCGCAATTCCTACCGTCTCACGCCACTTGTGGGCCGCAAAAACAACATGATCAAGTTGAAGGGTACAACACTCTATCCGCCTGCGATCAACGACGTGTTGGACAACACCGACTATGTGGAGAACTACGTCATCGAGGTGCGCCAAAGTGAGGCCGGAACCGATGATGTAGTGGTGAAGATAGGCCTGAAGTACCAGCCTGATTTCGATGTTGTCAAGGTGTTGAAGGACAGTTTCCGCTCACGCATCCGCGTGGCCCCTGCCATTGAGATTCATCCCGTGGACGAAATCAGACAGATCAACTACCCCGCCAAGAGCCGCAAACCCATCAAATTCATCGACTTAAGAAACAAATGACTACCAACTTCGACGATATTAGACCCTTCAACGAGGATGAGATTCCTGCCGCCACGCAACGCATGGCCGATAGTAATGTGATCCCCGCCATCGCCCAATATCTCGGTGTACCAGCAGAGGCCCTTCGTGACCGCATCAGAAGCATCAAGACCTTACAGGAATTCCAGTTGGGCCTGCTCAAAGAGGTGATTGAAATCTTGCTGAAAAAGACCACCACGCAATTCGATTGGTCGGGGGTGGAGAACATTGACGAGAAGAAGCCTTACCTGTTTGTTTCCAACCACCGCGACATTGTGCTCGATGCGATGTTCTTACAATATATCTTGTGCGCAGCCGGACAAAACACCTGCCAGATTACCTTCGGCAGCAACCTGATGTCGCATCCTTTTGTGATCGATTTCGGCAAGGTCAACAAGATGTTCCGCACCGAGCGTGGAGGCTCGCCCAAGGAGTTCTACAACAGCATGATGCACATGTCGGAATACATGCGTCATGTCATCACCGAAGTGAATGAGTCGGTGTGGATTGCCCAGCGCAACGGTCGCACCAAAAACGGCATTGATGCTACCGACCCGGCCATCATCAAAATGTTTGGCATGAGCCGCCGCGATGACAGAATGATTTCGTTGGCTGAGCTCAATATCGTACCTGTAGTGGTATCCTATGAATGGGAGTCGTGCGACAAATTGAAGACCTTAGAGCTGTACCTGACCAAGAAAAACGGCCATTATGAGAAGAAACCAGGCGAAGATCTTAACAGTATCTTGACTGGCATCATGCAGCCTAAGGGTCATGTGCATTTCCATGTATGTCCTCAAGTTACCGAAGCCGACCTTATCGCCTTGAACGACTGTCCTTCAGGCGAGTTCTACAAGCGCGTGGCTGAGCTGATGGACAGCCGCATCAATCCGCATTTCTATCTCCATCCGAACAATTACATTGCCCACGATCTGCAGAGCGGCAGCGAAACATACGCCGAGCATTATACCAAGGAACAAAAAGAAACGTTCATCAAATATATGGATTGGATGAACGACTATCCCGAGATGAACCGCCAGGAATTGGAGGAGATTTTCTTGGGGATTTATGCTAATCCAGTGGATGTGAGAGCAAAGTATTAGTATTAGAAATTGTTTCCTGCACCAAACAGGCTACTATTATAACATTCCAGGACATACTTTGCGATGACTGTAGTATCATGTTTTTGCAAGAAAAACTTGTAATAAATAATTCTATCTAATTAAAAATCAATTATATAGATTTTAAAAAATTTGTAATATTATAAAAACTTGCCAAAACAGTGAAAATTTGCTATACTTTTGCAGTATAAATTTCAAAACAAATAATCAAACAACTTCTAACCTTGAAAATTAGTAATTATGAAGGAACTAGTATTGTCATTTGTGCTTATGATTGCAGGTTTGGTAGCAATTGCACAGGAAAACGACATCTCGAAAAAAATGGTACGAGATGACTACCACCTTTGTTTTGTACAGAATAATGAAGTGATTCCCGATGTGGAACTACAGAAACTTCTAAGTGAAGATGTTTATAATAGTTATCAAACTGGAAGAGTTCTATACAAAGTTGGAAATGGAGTAAAAACAGGTGGTTGGATTGCTTTTGGTGCTGGAATGGGACTGGGTCTTACTGGATTAATGTTAAGTATGTACGAAGAGTCTCAATCTTTAAGAACGACTGGTGCAGTAATGTATGTTGTGGGTATTTCAGCATACTTGAATAGTTTCCTACTGATACCTTCAGGATATATCCTTCGTGGAATAGGTGCTGGAAAAATCAGCAGAATAGCTGAGGAATACAACCAAAACAACCAAAGCGCAGCCATTTCCTATCACCTCTCGCCGTCCGTCATGCCCGTAAATGTACCACAATCACAAGGAAATATGGCATACGGTATGACGTTTAGCGTCAATTTCTAATCTTTGATCAGTTTCTTGTAATCGACCTTTCCGTTGCCGTTCATCGGCAAGGCATCAATGAATTCGATGGCCGCTGGAACGAGGTGTACTGGTAAGTTCGCCTCACAGTAGGCCATCAGTTCTTTAATGGTGGCTTGGGTATCGGATTCCTTCAGCACCACAAACGCCTTGGGTAAATGACTCTCCGAATGGTCGGGGTCTTGCATGGGCACTACGGCGCAAGCTGCCACCGATGGGTGCTGCATCAAGCAGTCCTCAATCTCCACGGGAAAGACCTTAGAGCCGTCGTGGCGGACAATCATGCGCTTCTTGCGGCCTATTACGAAGATGTTGCCTTCCTCGTCCACATAACCCATGTCGCCCGTGTGGAGCCATGGGTTGCCATCAGCATGGATCTGGATGAGGTTTTGGGTGGCTTCCTCGTTTTTATAATAACCGAGGAACTTCAATTCCGATCGCACGCAAATCTCATCATCAAAGGTCTTGACCTCGTAACATGTCACGGGTTTTCCTGAAAAGCCTTGCACGTATTGTTTCTCGCTGCCTTGCGGTGTGAAAGAGATGACACCAGCGGTCTCAGTCATGCCGTAGGCTTTCGTGACGTCGTAGCGGCAGCCGCCTTGATGTAGGCACTCGTTGATGCGTTTTTCGAAGGCGGTATTCAGGATGTCGCCCGCCACATTAATGGATTTCAGGTAAGAGAAGTCCTCCTTGACGTCTTTTTCTGTGTTGACGAAATCCCAATAGGCTGGTACAGAGAAAACGTGTTGGGGCGTGTATTGGGTTAGGAGTTTCAGGAATTCCTCGCGAGGTGCGATAGGGATGACGACAACGCGCATGCCTTGGAACAATGGAAGCATCAGGGTGTTGGCTCCGAAGAAAGCAAAGATGGGTAGGATACAGAGCGCAGTGTCGTCGCTCGAAATGTTGTTGAGAACCGGCGGGTCGGGGAACACGGAGTGCATAATGTTCTCAGTGGAGAGCATCACACTTTTCACCGTACCCGTGGTGCCGCTGGTTTGGAACAGGGCAGCCATCTCGTCGGGAATCCAATGGTATGGCTCGGTCTCATCCAAGCCTTGTGCCGTCTTGTAAAAGTCTTTCCAATGGCAGAATTTCTTGTGCTTCCAGAACACCTTTCTCCTTCCGTTGAACCACTCGCCTACGCCAAACCAGAACGAGGCTACTGGAATGGAATCGGCACCCGAACACACCACGACTTTCTCAACGTTAAGCTGGGCATCGGCGGTGGCCAAGCTGGCCGCGTAGAGACCCATGACAAACAACATCTTGGAGTGTGTCCTGTCGACGATTTTGCAAAACTCTTCAGGCGTGTATCTGACATCGATCATGCAAGGAATGGCGCCGATTTTGTTCAGTGCCAGGAAACACATCAACGACTCGGGCATGGAAGGCAAAGCCAGACAAATGATGTCGCCACGTTTCACCCCATGTTTTCGGAAAGCCATAGCCGCGATGTCAACGCGTTCCAGTAACTGCTTGAACGTCGTTTCCGTCTTGAAATAGCACAAAGCAACCTTGTCGGAATACTTTTTTGCAGCCTCCCTGAACGTTTCGTATAAGCCTAGGTTTTCTTTCATATTGGCGGACATGAGCGAGGTCGTATCAAATTGGGTGGCAAAGATACAAAAACTTCTTAATAGTTTAGAAAAGGCAGGGTTTCGTTGGAAAAAAGCAGCAAATGAATTAATAAAAAGAAAAAGTCGTATTTTTGCGCCAAATTATCATAAATCGTCAAAAGTCATGGCCATAGAAAATTATCCTAATCAGCGTAAGAAGCATTGCGAGACAGGAACGCTTCTGAATATGCTGAAATACTATGGCTACGAAGGAATGAGCGAGACCATGGTCTTCGGCATTGGTTCGGGATTCAATTTTGTTTATTCGCCTTTCTTGAGGATGCGTGGCGTGAAGTTGCCGATGTTTCGTATCCGTCCCGGACTAATTGCAAAGAACTATTGCGAAAGAATGGGCATCGGTTTCCATTACGAGGAATTTGGCAACCGTGTCAACAAATCAATGAAGGCCCTCGACGAATTGGTCGACCAGCAGATACCCGTTGGCCTTGTGGTCAATGTGGCCCGTCTGCACTATTTTTCGCCCGTGGTCAACGAGTCAAACTTCAACGGACATGTGCTCACGGTCATCGGCAAAGAAGGGTCGAATTACACCATCGCCGACTCCGACACGCGCTTAACCACCGACGACTACGTTTTCTTGACAGAAGACGTCATGCGCAAGAGCCGTTTTGTATCAGGCCTGGCTGCCCCTCATGGCAAAATGTTCTATATCGATCCGCTTCCTAAAGGCTTTGGTGAGAACATGGACCTCAAGCCCGCCATAATACAAGGTCTTGAAGAGTCGTGCCGACGGATGCTTCGGGTACCCCTGCCTTTCTATGGCTGGACAGGTTTGAATTGTTTCGCCAGAAGCCTCAAGATGTGGAAGGTGTGGTTCTCCGAGAATCTGATAGGTTTCATTTTGCTGTGGATTTATCGGTTGATTGAGACGACGGGCACTGGTGGTGCCGGCCATCGCTATATGTACGCCGACTTTCTCAACGAAGCCGCCGAGTTGTTTGGCAGCGAAGTGTTGGCCGACTGCGCCAATCTGATGACTGCCGATGCCGACTCTTGGCGCCAATTCTCGCTCGACAGCCGTCGTTACATGAAGAGTGACAACATCACCTTGAGGGAGATGTCAGAGTTGCTGGAGACGATCGGTCAGCAGGAAAAACGGATTTTCGAAAAGATCGACACAGAGTTTTTGCACTCCGACTTGGTTCGTAAATATGCATAAATCAAACAGAGAATAACGTCATGGGTCCGCTCATCCAAAAGACATCGCGTTGCGCCGTCATCGGACACGGCAGTTGGGCTACGGCCATCACCAAGGTGTTGATCATGAACGAGTCGTCGGTCTGCTGGTACGTCCGCAACCAGGAAGTGCTTGAGTCGCTGCGCACCGAAGGCCGCAACTGTCGCTACCTCTCCGATGTCGAGTTCGACATGAGCCGCATCCACCTCACTGATGATGTGAACGAGACCGTGGAATGGGCCGACATCATCTTTTTGGTGACCCCCGCACCTTACTTGAAGTGCTATCTCTCCGACTTGAAGACCCCACTAAAAGACAAGATGGTGGTTTCGGCCATCAAGGGCATCATACCCAAGGACAATCTGTTTGTCACGGATTATCTGAAACAAAACTATGGCTTGACGGATGCGCAGTTGTGCTGCATCAGCGGTCCGACGCATGCCGAGGAGGTGAGTCACGGAAGACTGACCTACATGACTTTCGCCTGTTCCAACATAGGCAACGCCCGCGTCATAGGTGAGAAGCTGAAGGCGCCCTTCGTCAAGGTGAATTGCTTGAGGGACATGAGTTATCTGGAGCATTCTTCGGTGCTGAAAAACATCTATTCCGTCATGGTGGGCATGGCGATGGGCTTGGGTTATGGCGACAACTTCATCGCAGTGTTGGTCTCCAACTGCATCAAGGAGATGTATTTCTTGCTGTCGCCGCAAAGCGTCAACGACCTAACCAAGTTCAACCCGTCCAATTTCTTTGGCGACCTATTGGTGTCTTGCTATTCGAGCCACAGCCGCAACCGTCAGCTGGGCGTGTTGATCGGTCGTGGCAACACAGTGAAGACCGCCCTCAACGAGATGACCATGGTAGCCGAGGGTTATTATTCCTCGGCGATGTTGCCTTTCCTTCCCGAGGAGCAGCGCCGTCAGCTTCCCATTGCCGAGAAAGCCTATCAAGTGTTGCATCAGGGCATGTCGGCCCGCAAGGCCATGAAAGACCTTGAGGACCTTTTGGAATAATATCTAGAGTTTACAGCAGATAAGCCAAGGCTGCGATGACACCGATGATGGCAAGGATGAAGAGAATCACTCTCCATGCCGAGACGGGAGCCTTGCCGCCCACCTTACCCGTTTGTCCATTCACCGCAAACTGATACACCTTGTCCTTGTATTTGAACGAAGAGATCCAAGTCGGGACGAGGAGGTATTTGTAAGTGATGTTGCTGTAGAGCGTCGAGAAACGAACGGAATCGGAACGGTCGGCGTTCCAATGTCTGCGGACGTAGGATGAAATACTGGACGACAGCCGCGACTGAATGTTCTTCTGAGCAGAACCCCAACCTTCTTTTAAGCCGATGGAATAACGTTCTGCCACGAAACCTGCCACCACTTGCGGGGAATAGGGCACCAGTTTCGAGAAATCGAAAGGCTCACATGCACGCACACCCGAGTCGGCTTGACGTTTCGAGGCCATGACGGTCACGTCGTCGAAAAACTCCTGGTAGATGCCGCTGACATGCCGCCAGTCGGTAACCGTTTTTCTGTTGCCGTCTCTGTCTTTTACGGTGCGGTCGTAACCAGCGCGTGCCGTGAAGTTGGACGTGGTCTGTGCATCGTAGGTCCAATAGGGGAGATACACACCTTGGAAGGCATCGGGACGGGCGTTCTGTTTGGCTTTTCTGGGTGCAAACAGCTTGCCTTTGAGCCATTTGGTGAAGCGTTCCCCCGCTTGGTCCTTGGTGATCGAGAACGGACAGACTGCACCAGGAGCAATGGTGTTTTCGGTGGCGGCTGGCATTACGCTGGTGGAGCCGCAGAAGGGACACACGGCAGCGGTTTCGAGGGCGTCGTAGACCGTCACCGCACCGCATTGTTTGCATTGCACCTCTTTCTTCTTCTCACCCCAGTCGAAGCTTTCGGTGTGAAGGGCCGATTCGAAGTCCATTTCGCAAATCTCGCCGCCTTCTTCTGGCTTTGGCAGCTCACAGGAGTAGCCGCAATAGTCGCAGTGCATCTTGCCTAAGGCAGGGTCGAAGAAGACCGTAGCGCCGCAGTTGGGACATTTCTTATCGGTTTCTCTTTCAGTTTTTTCCGAATAATATTGTTCTTCAGGGTTATCGTGGTATTCTGACATAAGCGTTAGTTTTTTGACAATAATTTGTGCGCAAAGATAGGAGTTATGGAATTAATGGTCAAGAAAAACGGAAAAAAGGTGTTTGACCAATGGGAATAATTCCTATTTTTGTCCCCAAAGTAACAAACAATTAGTGTATGAACAGGAAAACTCTACTTTTTCTTTTTCTCGCTCTGATGATTTCACCTCTTGCCGTGCTTGCGCAAAACTTGACGGTGACGGGTAAAGTCGTCTCAAGCGATGACGGTTATGGCCTTCCTGGTGTCACCATCCAGTTGAAAGGTACCTCTGCCGGAACAGTGACCGACATGGACGGCAACTACAGCCTGAGCGCCGACAGCAAAGGCGTTTTGGTGTTCAGCTTTGTGGGCTACAAGACCAAAGAGGTGGCCATCAAAGGCAAGAACATAATCAACGTCACCCTCGATTTGGACTCGCAGACGCTTGACGATGTGGTGGTCACCGCCCTCGGCATCAAGCGTCAGAAGCGCGAATTGGGTTATGCCACTGAGGAAATCGGTGGTGACCTGATCGCCAAGTCGGCTACGGGCAATGTCATCAGCGCCTTGAGCGGTCGCTCCGCAGGTGTTCAGATCATCAACCCCAATGGTGTCGATGGCGGTTCGTCGCGTATCACCATCCGTGGTAACAACAGCATCTTGGGCGACAACCAACCCCTTATTGTCGTCGACGGCGTGCCGATGTCGAACGAAGGCGGTGTCACCGACTGGAGCGGCGGTCGCGACTGGGGTACGGCCTTGAACAACATCAACCAAGAGGACATCGAGAGCCTCGACATCCTGAAAGGCCCCACGGCGGCAGCCCTTTACGGCTCGCGTGGCGGCAATGGCGTGGTGCTCATCACCACCAAGAAAGGCTCGAAACAACGCGGCCTCGGCATCAGCTACTCGGCCGGTTTCAAGATCACTACGCCTTATCTCTACCGTTCGGTGCAGAACAAATACGGCGCAGGTGGCCCCATCACCTTCCATACGCCGACTTTGACGCCCATCGAAGGCATGACCGATGAGAATGGCAACCAAGTGTATGAATATCCAGGCATCTACAGCGTCGACAACGGTCCGGCGGGTGAGCCCACCAACACCACCTTCGGCTACTACGGTGGTGCCCAGAGCTGGGGCCCCGCGATGAACGGCGAGAGCGTCCTCTGGTGGGACGGCGTGGTGAGGAAATACGACCCGCAGCCCGACAACCTGAAGATGCTCTTCAAGAACGGTCATACGATGAACCACAACGTGGCTTTCCAAAACGCCGGCGACTTCGGTAGCGTCCGTGTTTCGTTCACCGACTCGCGCACCGATGCCATCATCGACAACTGCAACTTGAGGCAGACTACCGTCAATGTTGGAACCTTACTGAATGTGTCGGATAAAATCAAGGTTGACGTGGCGTTCAACTACTTGGACTACTACCGCCTGAATTCTCCTGAGATTGGCGAGTCGAACAGCAACTTCAACAAAGGTCTGCTCTACAGCTGGCCTCGTAGTTGGAAAGGCCTCGAAGTCACCTCCTACGAGAACCCTGACGGCACGATGAACCAATTTGACGGCTATCCTTATCAATACATCTACAACAGCACGTTCTGGACGTTCTACAACAACAATACCACCCTCGATCGTGACAAGATGTACGGCTCCGTCCGCTTGATGTACGACATCACACCTTGGCTGACCGCCTCTGCAAAGGTGGCTTTGGACTGGACCGCCGACAGCTATACCACCAAGCACAAACCCACCACCATCGACGGTATGGCGGGAGGTTATTATTACAAGAGCAAGTCGAACGCGGTGACCCGTGACATGGACTTCCTCATCACGGCCTATAAGGACAAGATTTTCGGATCGAAGTTCAACGTGCGCCTTTCGGCAGGTGGCGAACAGTATTACGGCTACCGCGACGGCCTCAACGGCACCTCGGGCAAATGGGCATACGCCAACCTGTACGCCATTAGCAACTACTCCAACGCCACGGAACGCACCTTCGGTGAATCGCGCTGGGAGAAGCAAGTCAACTCGGTGTATGCTTTCTTCAACATGAGCTACAGCGATTGGCTGTTCTTGGATGTGACAGGCCGCAACGACTGGTCGTCGACGCTACCCATCACCAACAACAATTATTTCTATCCTTCGGCCACTTTGAGCTTTATCCCGACCTCGGCCTTCAAGAATTGGAACTGGGGTCCGGTGAACTACTTGAAACTGCGTGGTTCGTGGGCACGAACCGCAAGTGACACCGAGCCTTACCAGCTGACTTATACTTACAACACGGGCTCCTTCGGTCATCAGCTTTCGGCCACCTTGCCTGCCACAGTGCCGCCCTTGGAGTTGAAGCCACAGAGACAACGCTCCTACGAATTGGGCTTCGACCTCGGACTGGGAGCCAGGTTCAACATGGACTTCACCTATTACAACATCTATTCTTGGGACCAGATCCTTTCCTCACCGCTGGCTCCTTCGTCGGGTGCCAACAACGTGACCATCAACACGGGTGTGGTGACCAACAAGGGTATCGAGGCCATCCTGACCTACGACATCGCCCAAGGCAAAGACTACGGCGTTCAGGTGGGCTTGAACCTTGCCCGCAACAAGAACAAGATCGTCGACCTGTCGGGTGCCAATATGTACCTGCTTTCCGAGATTTGGGGTTCCAATGGTCCCGCCATCGCCGTGGAAGAAGGGGAGGAGTACGGCACCATCTACGGATGGGACTATGTCTATGAATACACCATGCCCGACGGCTCTGTCGTTGGCCCGTTCTACGATGAAAACGGCAAACCCTTGCCGCTGCTGAACGAAACTGGTACCACCTACCTGAAGACCGACAACCGCGTGCCGATTGGCAACTGCGCGCCTTTGGTGACGGGCGGTATCAACCTGAGGGCTTCCTATAAAAACTGGTCGCTCTATGCTTTGGTCGACGCCAAATTGGGTGGTCAGATCTATTGCGCCTCCTACGTGGTGGCCATGCAGACGGGACAAAGCCTCGAGACGCTCTATGAACGCGACGGCAACGGTCTGCCTTATTACGAAAACGGCGAGTTGCTTGGCAACTATGGTATCATCCTGCCGGGCTATTGCATCAACACCGAGACGGGTGAGGCCGTCGAAAACGAACACGTGGTGCATTACCTCTACAAGTACATGCCCAACTTCGGCGGTTGGGGCAACATCCTCAGTACCCCGGGCATCGTGAACAATACTTGGATCAAGATGCGCGAGCTCTCGTTGACTTACGACTTCCCGCGCAAGTGGCTCGACAAGCAGAACCTCTTCAAGCAGGCCTCCATCTCCCTTGTGGGTCGCGACCTGTTCTACATCTACAAGACCCTGCCCGACAACATCAACCCCGAAGGCACCCAAGGCTCGGGTAATGCCCAAGGCCTCGAGTATGCATCCTATCCCGGCTCACGGTCGTTTATGGTCACCTTAAAAGTCAATCTGTAATTAATCACAAAACACACAAAACAATGCAAAACTTCAATGAAACGAATAAGGCGGCTGCACAACCGTGTCGCCGCCGGAAAGCAGCCGGTTGGCGTGCTTTCCCCAACACAAAAAGTGTTTTGTCGGGTTTTGAAGGTTTTGTGACAAAAAAGAATATCGCTATGAAAAGAAACATATTTATAATTTGTGCAGCAACAATAGCCTTGGCTTCGTGTACAAAGAACTTCGAAGAGATGAACAAAGACCCGTTCTCGCCGCCGGAGACAACCATCGAAGCGTTGTTTAACGGTGTGGTGGGTTCGTTGCAACAAAGCATGAACGAGCAGTTCTACCTGCAAAACGAGATTTGGTATCCCGAGACGGAACTCGGCGCCTTGACATCAGAGTCGTGGGGTAACTCGCAGATAGGAACTTCGGAACTTTGGTCGAACTATTACCTCATGCTGTCCAACATACGTGAGTTGGAAAGACGTTTCGACGTTTACTGCGAGGAGCAGGCCGACGATGCCGTATGCGACAAAGCCCGTGCCCAGCTCGATGTGATGAAGGCCTACCAGACCTTCAAGCTCACCGATGTCTTTGGCGACATGCCTTATACACAAGCTGGCCGTATCTGGGAAAACGCCTCTTCGCAAGCCACGATGAAGCCCGAATGGGACACCCAAGAGAGCATCTACAAATCGCTTTTGGAAGAACTGGTATGGTCGCGCGACCTCTTGCATGCCGACTCTGCCACCACCGCCTATGGCAACGAGTATTACAGGCTGCCTTACGATGTGCTGCTCAACAACGATTACACGCTTTGGGCCGAGTTTGCCAACTCCCTCATCCTGCGCCACGGTCTGCGCATGTATGAAAAGGATCCCGACTATGCCACGCCTTTGTTGGTGGATGCCTACAACTTCATCTACTCGAAGATGAGTGCTTCGGGTGGTGTGGCCACGGGAGGAGCCATCTGCTTGTGGCCCAGTGTGTTGGGAACCAGCTGGGACATCAACTGGTCGTTCCGTGAGCACAAGCACCTCCGCATGGGTGAGACCATCTGGAGCTGCCTCTCCTCGACCGATGACATGGACGGCAGCGGCATCTTCGACTACCGCGCCTACCTCTTCTTCGACACGAGCCACAAAAACGACAGCTTCCCCGACGGTGCCTGGCGGCCTTATCCGCAGATCCGCACCCTCGAGACGCCCACCGAAGGTGGTTCGCCTTACGCCCAGAGTCGCGACGGTAACTATACCTTCAAAGGCCCCTCGTGCATCTTTTCGCCCTTCAACTACTACCTCACTCGCGACGAGAAATACATGCCTCAGATTTTGGTCACCTACGCCGATGTGCTCTTCATGAAAGCCGAAATCGAGGTAAGGAATATCGGTGGCATCACGCCTCCGCTCAATGCCGACGAGTCCATCCGTTCGGGTGTCTACCAGTCGTTCCTCTTCTGGACCCACATCCCGCAGCAGACCAGCCGCTGGACGTTTTTCTATCCGCAATATACCAACTATATCGGCAACTTGGATATTTGGTCGTATTGCAACAACATGGCGGCCAACGTGATGAACTATGCCGTGTGGATGAACCCCGAATACGACGGCAGCCAGGAGTTCTACCTGAAGATGATCTACCAGCAGCGTTGGCTCAACCTCTTCCGTCAGCCTTGGGAAGCCTGGGCCTTAGCACGCCGCACCATGGCGACGCCCACCACCACCGACCACGCCAAGCTGACCTCTTTCCGCATGGAGTATCCCCAAAAGGAAATCGAATACAACTACGAGAACTACACCAAAGAATTGGCCAGAATGTCGCATGGCGACACGAGGCAGACCCGAGTGTGGTGGAATGAATAATAATTCGAAGATTCAAAATTTAAAATTCAAAATTTAATATTATGAAAAAACTTTCCCTAATCCTTATGCTGTTGGCTTTCTCCTTCGGGATGAACGCCCAAGTCGAAAAGACCTTCGACTTCAACGATTATGAGTATGGAGATAACCCCAACCATCTCCTCAACGGCCAGGACGGCTGGTACGTCCGCGTGCACCACGCAGGCAACGGAGCCTTCACTCCGCTTTATACCGACTACATGGGCCACTTCTGGGGCAACACACCGCCCATCCCGACGGCCGACGAGACCATCGGCGTGTTCTCGGATGCCTCCGGTACCGCTTTTGGCGACATCGCCACGCACGACATCACCCAGTATGGTTTCGACTTCTCAAATGGCGGTATCATCGAGTTTGAGTGCGACATCCTCCGCCAATGGTGGGGCGACTTCGTCGGCATCGGCTATGACGGCGACGGCGATGGCTCGGTCCTTCCTCCTTTGCGTAAGGCCTCCTCATCGAACGCCATCTGCGAACCCATCTATCCCGACGAGAACAGCACCCTCCCCGATGGTGGTGTCTACATGATGATGACAGGAAGCACCGACAACCCCCTCTTCATGAACGGTGTGGTGCTGCCCAGCAACACGATGGCTTGCAACTTCAAACCCATCGGTTCGGATAGCCATTGGTACGCCTGGAAGGTCTCCATCGACTTGGATGCCAACAATGGCCAAGGTGCCGTCACCCTTTACATGAAGTATGACGACCTGACCACCGAATGGGAAGCAGTGCCTGAGTGCCAAGGTGTCAACGCCGGACTCACTCCTGGCAGCGGCGACAAATACGACCCTGCCATGTGGAACTGTGTCTATATGCTCAACAGCGGCTGGGGCGGTTTCGACAACATCGTCGTGCGCCATTTCCCCGGGGGACTGGCAGCCCAGTTCATCGACTTCGCTGAGATTCCCGACCAGTTGGTCTATAACGCCCCCATTACCCTTGAAGCCACTGCCACGTCAGGCCTGCCTGTGACCTTCGAAGTCGCTCAGGGTCCTGCCACCATCGAAGGCAACATCCTGACCCTCACGGGTGAGGAAGGCACGGTGAAAGTGAAAGCCATCCAGGCCGGCGACGGCACGCAATGGCAACCTGCTCCTACGGTGACCCGTACGTTCTATGTGGTGGATCCCGAGAACTATACTCCTGAAATCACCATCCGTCGTCCCTACGAAGGCACCAAGGTGTTTATGCCCGACTTCGAGAATCCCGTCATGATCGTGTTGAGTGCCTATATCGACCATGCCAACGCCATTAAGTTCGAACAAGTGAAATGCAACGTCGACGGACAAGAATTGACCTTGAAGACCGACTATCCCGACAACCCCGACAACGGCTATTGGTACACCACTTGGACCCCTTCGGGCGAAGGCTCCTACAACATGACCGTGTCCATCACCCAGACGGGTGGCAAGGTCACCACGGCCTCCAACACCTTCGATGTGACCACCGACTATGATGACATGGTGGTCTCGGCAATGAATGGCGAGATGGTGGCCACTACCTCACAGTTTACCGACCATGGCGAATATGCCTTCCCGACCCACGTCAACGCCTTCAACGCCATCAACCTGCATTATCTGCACAATTGCGTGAATGGCAACTGCAACACCTACGATCACATCAGCTATGTCCGTGTGAAGAACTACCGTGGCGAATGGGTGGAACTCTGCCGTTACATCACTCCTTTCGGTGTGGAATGCATCGACGACATCGATGTGACCGACTTCACCTCCGTGCTGCAAGGTCTTGTCGAATTTGAGTATTATAGCGAACAATACGCAACGGGCGACGGCTACAACCCCACCGCCATCTTTGAATACACCAAGGGCACTCCGGAGTATCCCTACGTAGATATGCAGGAGATTTGGTATGGTAACTACGCCTTCGGCGATTATTCCGACCCATGCCCCATCCCCACCCGCAATCTCGTGTTTGACCCATGTGTTGAAAAGGCAAAACTGCAAATCACGACCTCTGGCCACAACTGGAGTGATACGGGCAACGGTGCCTACAACACGGGCAACGCCGCCGAGTTCTATCATGCCCACCACAATATCAATATCAACGGTGGCACGACCTACACCCAGGATCTCTGGCAAACCTGTACGCCTAACCCCGCAGGCTGCCAGCCTCAAAACGGCACTTGGACCTACAACCGTGCTGGCTGGTGCCCGGGTAGCATGAGTATGGTTTGGGACTACAGCCTCGACGACTATCTCGCCGATGGCCAAGCCGACGTGCTCTATGAGTTCGACCCGACCTACATTGACCAATGCCACCCCAACTATCCCGACTGCGTGAGCGGTCAGAACAGCTGCCCGGATTGCGAAAACTCCAGCAACCCGATTTTGAGGGTCTCTGGCAAATTGGTGACCTACAGCCACAACACCGACATCCTGACTGAAGTTCCTGAACTTCCCGATGTGGACGCCGAACCCTTCCAAGTGAGCATCACTCCTAACCCCGCAAGAGGCCAAATGACCATCACCACGGACTACGAAAAGGGTAGAGCCAGCGTCGTCATCATCAACCCGCAAGGTGTCAAAGTGCGTGGCTTCAGCGTTGACGGCCAGCGCACCATCGACGTGAGCGACCTGCCTTCGGGCATGTACTTCGTCCACGTCATCGGTGGCAAGGTGGTGACGAGAAAGGTGATGATTCAGAATTAATATTTTCCGTATCTTTGCAGCCGTTTTAAAAGACGCGAGTTCCGCTTTACGGAATAAGGACGGGACTATGACTTATGACCATGACAATGACCACTTCAACCAAGAGTTGAGATTTCAGCATCCCATGAAAGCGGTCATGGTCATGGTCAATGGTCATGGTCAAAACGTCTAGTAGTCCCGTGTCGAATAATCGGTTAAACATTTTAATTACGTAATACTGAAATGAAAGTTGCAACATTATTAGGCGAACGTTTCAAGAAGGCACCGGCCGACTGCGTATTCGACAGTCAGGCGCTGATGGTGCGTGGTGGATATATCAAGTCGGTGGGTACCGGCCTGTTTTCTTTCTTCATGCCGGCCAAGCGCATCGCGAAGAAGATCGAGAATATCATCCGTGAGGAGATGGACCGCATTGACGGTCAGGAAGTGATGTTCCCCGTCGTTATGCCAGGTACACTGTGGCAGGAGTCGGGTCGTTACAACAGCATCGGCTCGGAGCTGCTCCGCTTCAAGGACCGTAACGGCATCGACATGGTGCTGGGTATGACCCATGAAGAAGCCGCTGTACAATTGGCTCGCGACGCCGCGAAGAGTTACACGCAGTACCCCTTCATGATCTATCAGATCCAGACTAAGTTCCGTGACGAACCCCGTTCGCGCGGTGGCCTCATCCGCACCCGTGAGTTCACGATGAAGGACGCCTATAGCTTCCACACCTCGCAGGAGGACTTGGAGCAATACTACGCCAAGGCTTACCATGCCTACGACCGCATCTTTGCCCGTGCAGGTGTGCCGCAGGTCGTGGCCGTCAAGTCCGACTCGGGCATGATGGGTGGCCGCATCTCGCATGAGTTCATGCTGCTCACCGACATTGGCGAGGACACCATCGTCATCTGCCCCGAGTGCGGTTACCGCTCCAACAGCGAAGCCGCGGACTGCATCGTCCACAACGAGGAATACCCCATTGAGCCTTTGGAAGAGGTCTACACCCCCGACCAGAAGACCATCGAGGATGTGTGCAACTACCTGCACAAGTCGCCTCTGCAGTCGTGCAAAGCCGTGCTCTATCAGCGCAACATGGATGACTCGTTGGTCATCGTCTTCTTGCGCGGCGACCTTGAGGTGAACGAGACCAAGCTCCGCAACTTGCTTTGCGCTGAGGTACATGCCGCCACCGTCACCCCCGAGATGGGTATTTGCCCTGGTTTCATCGGCCCCAAAGGCTTGCCGGAAGGCATCACCGTGGTCTACGACGAGTCGCTGAAGACCTTGAACAGCTTCGTGGCGGGTGCCAACAAGGAGAACTACCACTACAAGGGCATGAACATGGCCCGCGACCTCGGCGAGGTGAAGTACGACAGTGTAGCTAAAGCTACCGCGGGCGGCATCTGCCCCGTGTGCGGCAAGCACAGCATCACCATCAGCCGCGGCATTGAGGTGGGCAACATCTTCCAGCTCGGCACCAAGTACACCGAGTCGATGAATATGCAGTACCTCGATAGCGACAACACGCTGAAATACCCCATCATGGGCTGCTATGGCATCGGCGTGGGTCGTTTGATCGCTTCGGTCTGCGAGGTGAGCCACGACGACTACGGTCCGATTTGGCCCATCACCATCGCCCCTTGGCAGGTGCAGATTTGCGCCCTGCGTATCGCCGACGAGAACGTGCGCCGCGTGGCCGACAAACTCTACGAAGACCTGAAGAAGGCGGGCGTGGAGGTCATCTACGACGACCGCAACATCAGCGCAGGCGTGATGTTCTCCGATGCCGACCTGCTTGGCGTGCCGTTGCGCATCGTGGTCAGCCCGAAGACGCTGGAACGCAACGCCATCGAGTTTGCCTCGCGCGACAAGAGCTTCAAGGCCGACCTCAACCCCGACAATGTCGTTACCGAGGTGAAGGCCAAGATTGCAGAGATGATAGCGGCATTGACGCCTGAAGATTAATGACAAACCTTTGTAGAGACGTGCCACGGCGCGTCTCTACATTTTTAAAACAAAACCGACATGAAAAAAACAATCATCCCCATCTTATCTCTTTTGGTATTGACCTTGTTTTCGTGCGAAGGAAACCAGACACAAAATCAGAACAAAGAAAACACTACGCCTGCTGATACCACTGCCGTTGAAACAACAGCAGAACCTGCCGCGGCGGTAGTTGAAGAAGTCAATGAAAATGTCGCGGAAGAACTATTCAAAAAACAATATCCTGAATACAAGGATGTGTACTACCGCGATTCATTTTTTGCCTCTGGCGGCGGTGAACCTGAAGATTGTGAAGGTTGCTACTCTGGCGAGGAATTGGCCTGCTATCCGTTGAAAGACGGCGGATATCTTGTAGTTTTTACGCACGAATTCGGTGGTCCTGGCTGTTCCGGAGAATACGATTATTGGACGCAGATTTACAAAGACGGTCAGTTGCTGGATGATGAGAAAGACGTTTTGCCGGTGCCGACATTGGACGAACTTCTCAACCCGGATAAAACGGAAGACTACAAAAACGACATTGCCGAATTTAGAGCCATGTTCGAGAAATCCCCGATGAATTATCTGTTTTTCGAGTTTCAGCCGCCTAAGTCGCTCACGGTACGACTTTACCCGTGGGACTGCGATATGGCTTATAACAACATGGACAAAGTCATGCTCAACCCCAACAATGATGACAAAATGCCGGAATACAAATGGGACGGCGTGAAATTCGTCAAACAATAGAAACAAGTAGAGACGGCGTGCACACCGTCTCTACCTTCAGAGAACAAAAAAACTCCGGCAAACGCCGGAGTTTTTTCATGGCTCGTTTTCAACAACTTCCACCTTCTTGTTCCTTCGGAACCATTCCGTGATGTCCTTCACACGGCCGTCGGCCAGGCGTTTCATCATGCGTTGGTTGGTGGTGGCGCTATCCAAAGGACCTAGCTCGGCCACATAACGTCCCACTTTGATGTAGTCGAAATGGTCGGTCGAAACGTTCTGCGGCAATTCGTTCTTGCCCGAATACCAGGCCACCTTGACGCCATAGTCCTTCTTCACCTGATTGGCCAATTGTGCAACCGACTCAGGTTCGTTGTCACCGCCCATGAAGCACACACAGGTGATGCCCGTCTTGTATTGATCCACAAGACGATACAACTCATTGGTGTCCAGCTGTTTGCCGCTGTTTTCCCACAAATATTTGCTGTGGCAACCAGGACATTGGTTGGGACAGTTTGTGATATTAATAGCAAGCGTAACCTCTTCCGGAACTTCCTGGAAGACGATATCAAAATTAGCGTACTTTAACATCTGTCCATCTCCATTTTTCCATAGTAACGGCGGCCGGCTTCTTCTTGGCGCGGCTCACTGAAATTGCTGACGCGCTTCAGGTAACCGATGATGCGGGTCAGGTAGTCGATGTTGTGGCTGTGGCACTCGGGGCATTCCTTAAGGTAACGCTTGTCGATGTGTCCACAGTCGTTGCAAATCGTGTTGGGGATGTTGAAGGTGAAGTAGTTGCAACCTTCGCGGGCAGCCACACGCAGCAGCTGGCGGTACTGCTCCTTGGTGAGGTGTTCCTCCAGGTTGCAGTGCAGTGCCGAACCACCGGTGAGGTGCTTGATGTACTTCTCGCCGTGGAGGCGGAACTTGTCCAACACATTGGTGTTGGGGTCTTCCACGATGTAGAAGTAGCTGTTGTAACAGTCGCGGTGTACCTCATAGCCGTCCTCCTTGTCCCACTTGGCATGCTTGACGCCCACATTCTCGGCAGGGATCATCTCGCAGTTGAACATCAGGCCGTCCTGTTTCGAGTAGTACTTCTTGTTGTAACGCTCGATGAGGCCCAACACATCTTGCACGAACTTCTCGTAGTCTGGGTTGTCCGAAATCTTGATCTTCAGGAACTCGGCAGCTTCTACGAGGCCGTTCACGCCGATGGTAAGGTATTGGCGACCCAGATTGATGTAGCCGGCATCGAACAACGGCAACATACCTTTGCTTTGCAGGTCCTTCAGGTTCTCGTTGTAGCAAATCTGCACTTTGTGGCAAAGGTCGACAATCTCCTCAAGGAAGGTGAGGTAGTGCATGTTGTTGCGTGCGGCATACTGAATACAACGGTTGAGGTTGATGGTCAGCACGCTCTTAGAGCCTGTGGACACGCCACCGGCGCCGAGGGTGTAACTGAAGCCATTGTCTTGGATCTCGTTGCGCAGGCGGCAGCACGACGACAGTGAGTCGGCGTTGTCGCTGAGGTAGGTGAAGAAGGAGTGTCCTTCGGCGTACATCTCGGCGGTGAAGTCGCCCCATTCCTGGTCGATGACGTCGCCATCTTTCGAGAGCAACGCCATCGTCTCTACCGGGAAGGTGAGCACGCTTCTCAGACGCTCGGCGTTAAACCACTTCATGAAACGCTTTTGGAGCCAGCTCAACGACTCCCAATCGGGCTGTGAGCCATCGGGGAAGTAGAAGTTGCCAAACAACGACTCGAAATAATACTTGTCGTAGTAGGCGATGTTCCAAAACACCGATTGGTAATTCCTTGCACCTGCAGGTTGGTTCAAGGAATACACGATTTGCTGGAAGCAGTCGGTGATGACTTTGTCGATGGTGCGCGGTTTGAGCGAATGGTCGACGATTTCGTCGGCACGCTTGTAGTAGTCCTTGCCGTAGTCGAGGCCGATGAAGTAGTTCATATACATCAAGAACTCCGGCGTGGCGCAGGCACCCGACAATTGCGAGGAGACCATGAACACCATATTAATAAAGCCACCGCAGAACGAGCGCAGCTTGGTAGGGGCGGTGCTGTTGCCGCCGATCGAAGCCGTGCCTTCGTTGAGCCAGGGATACATGGTGATGGAGGCGCAGTAGTTGGCCAGACTGGTCTCGTCGTTTTTGTAGATGAAGTGGTTGTTGAGCAAGTAGAGGTAGCGGTCAGCAAGTTCCTTGCCGTAAACCGACTTGATGCGGTCCGTCAGCAGGCGGCGGTTGATGCGGATGAAGCTCGACTTGGGCAGCTCGCCGATGAGCGTGGCGATATTTTTCTTCTCCACGTTGGCGTTGGCGTCGTACTTCGAGCCGGTGGCCGCGTTGGAAGCATTGCAGTAGTTGCTCAAGAAGTCGATCTTCTCGCGGATCTCGCGATCTTCGGTGTGCTTCTGGCGGTACAGGATGTAGTTTTTGGCCACAGTGTAGTACTGTTCCGCCATCAAGGCAGTCTCCACCTGGTTTTGGATCTCCTCCACGGTGATGCCGTTGGTCACGCGGACACGACTCAGGATGCCGTTGAGGTCCTCGTCGGTGGCATAAAAGCCGGATGCGAGAAAGGCTTTACTGATGGCTACTTTGATCTTGTCGAGGGAGAAGGCTTCCTGCTTGCCGTCCCTTTTGGTAATGTACAATCCTCCGTTGCTCATATAATGTGCTCGTTTTCAATTTATTGCGTAATAAAACGCAGAATATGACTCGTTTTCGTATTATCCGCACACTTCCCTTACTTCCCGAGGGCCATAGTGCTCATCGTCCACAAGGCAGGTCTTCTGACTCGCTCCCGCTCAAACTGCCTTCCCGTCGAGGTCATCCCACGACAGTGGCGGGGGTTGTTCGGCGTTTTCTGAAGCTCACAGCTACGGGTATAGTCCCTGATTTTCACGGGGTTCCCTATTATTCTCCTCCGAAGAACCTTGTTTTGCAAAGGTAGAGTATTTTGATATTTCCCTACAAATAAAATCTTGATTATTTTTTCAACAAAATTATCAACAGGGTTAATTGTGTGATTTCATTATCTTTGCAGCGAAAATTTAAATTGAATCGAAATTAATATGGCAAAAAAGAAAAAAATCGAAAATAAACTCAGCACTTTCACAAGTGTGATTTTGGGCATTTTTGCCGACCAGCCTTTCCGCCCGAAGAACTACAAACAAGTCTGCAAGATTATGGGTATCAAGGACCAAGCAGGTAAGGATGTGGTCTATAATTTACTTATTGATCTAAAAGACAAAGGCTTGCTGCAAGAGGTGCGTCCCTACAGCTATGTGATGGGTCCACAGGGTATGGCGCAGTTCGGGCCTAAGACGAAATATGTCGAGGGTACGGTCGAGATGAAGTCGACGGGCAAGGCCTACGTGGTGCGCGACGACGGCGAAGGCGAAGACATCTTCATCGCCGCCCAGGACACCTACAAGGCCCTGCATGGCGACCGCGTGCGCGTGGCCATGTTCCCCAAACGTAACAACAGCAAACCCGAAGGTGAGATTGTGGAGGTGCTCGAACGCAAGCATACTGAATTTGTTGGTGTGCTGAGCATCACACACGGCTACGTCTTCGTCCGCCCCGATGTGGACTGGATGCCGGTCGATATCTTCATCCCGCGTGGCGACCTCAACGGTGCCAAAGACGGGCAGAAGGTCATCGTTCACCTCACTGACTGGCCCGATGGTTCAGGCAACCCCTTCGGCGAGATTGTCCGCGTGCTCGGTAAGCCTGGCGAGAACGACGTGGAGATGGAGTCCATCTTGGCGGCACACGACTATCCCATCGAGTTTCCGGAAGACGTGGAGCGTGAAGCCGCACAGATTCCTGTCAAGATCAGCGCAGCCGAAATCAAGAAACGCCGTGATTTCCGCAAGACCTTCACCATCACCATCGACCCGGCCGATGCCAAGGACTTCGACGATGCCATCAGTTTGCAGAAGATGAAAAACGGCCACTGGGAGGTGGGCGTGCACATCGCTGATGTGTCGCATTACGTGCGGAAAGGCTCCGCCATCGACCGCGAGGCTTTGGACCGTGGCACCTCGGTCTACCTCGTCGATCGCACCATTCCCATGCTGCCCGAGAAGCTCTGCAACAACGTCTGTTCGCTGCGTCCCGATGAGGAGAAACTGACATTCTCTGTTGTCTTCGAGATGGACGACGATGCCAAGATCTACGACAAGTGGATTGGCAAGACCATCATCAAGTCGTGTCGCCGCTATACCTACGAGGAGGTGCAGACCATGATTGAAGGTGGAGAAGGTGATTACAAGAACGAGATTTTGACTTTCAATAGTTTAGCAACCAAGCTGCGCGAGAAACGCATGGAGGCAGGCAGCATCAACTTCCACTCGGAAGAGGTGCGTTTCATCCTCGACGAGAACAAGAAACCCATCGACACCTACGTGCGTGTGCAGAACGAGTCGCACGAATTAATTGAGGACTTCATGTTGTTGGCCAACCGCACCGTGGCCGAGACCTTCGGCAAGCCGGAGAGCCAATGGCATAACAACACCTTCGTATATCGTGTTCACGATGAGCCCAACCCCGAGAAACTCAACAAGTTCATGCTGCTCATCTCACGTTTGGGCTATTCGATGAACCTCAGCAACCGCACGACCTTGGTGAATTCCTACAACAAACTCTTCGAGGACGTGGAAGGCAAGGGCGAAAAGAACCTTATCCAGACGGTAGCCCTGCGCACCATGGCCAAGGCCGTCTACAGCACCGAGAACATCGGCCACTATGGCTTGGCCTTCGACTACTACACCCACTTCACCTCGCCCATCCGTCGTTATCCCGACTTGATGGTGCACCGATTAATAGAAAGGTATCTCATTGAGGGTCAAGGTTCGGTCAACAAAAAGGAATATGAGGAGATGTGTGAACACGCCAGCGAGATGGAGAAACAAGCCGAGGAAATGGAGCGTCAGAGTATCAAATACAAACAAGCTGAATACCTGCAAGATAAGATTGGACAAGTGTTTGAAGGATTGGTTTCAGGCGTCAGCAAGTGGGGCCTTTTCGTGGAACTGAAAGGCAACAAATGTGAGGGTCTGGTGCGCTATGAGGACCTCCCTGGCGACTATTATTATCTCGACGACGACAACTTCCGCGTCATCGGACAAGACACGGGGCGCGTCATCCAACTGGGTGACGAAGTACGCATCCGCGTGAAGGCCGTCGACCTGTTCAAGCATAAGATGGACTTCGAGATGCTGGCTGATACGCTGCCACCTGCGAGGAAGTCGAAGCAGAAAAGACGCTTATATTGAGAAAATTATGTACTTTTGCACTTTAATTCTAACCAAAATGAAAAAGCATATTCATCTTTTGGCCGTGGCAGCCTTGCTGCTCATTGCTGCCTCAGCGTTAACAGGCTGTGTAAAAAAATACAAAATACAAGTCCCCACCAACAACCTTTGGTTTGGCTTGGATGCTGGTTCACAGACTTTTGACTTCACTGCCAACTGCGAATGGACCATCACCAAGAACGACGATGCCGACTGGTACACCATCAGCCAGATGAGCGGCAAGAACGATGCCACCATCACCGTCACCGTCGAGGCCTTGGAGAACGCAGATTTCCGAGGTGCATCCTTTGTCATCAACTCACCTGGTGGCCACGTCCATCGTACGATCTTCGTCTCGCAAAACAAGTTGGATTTCGACGGTCTTTATAATAAGGTGTTTGGTGTGACTAGCGTAGAGCATTGGAACACAGACTATATGAACCAGATGATTGAAGATTCGTATAAGCATAAGGTGTATGATCCATACGACACGGCTACGGGTTATACCATGTATTTCCTTGCCGATGGGACTGGTGTGCAGATGGACCATCATAAGGACACAGCGGTCTATTATGCATTCACCTACGAATACAACCCCATCAATCAGATCCTCCATATCGAGTTTGAAACCATCGACGACAGCCATGAAGACTACGATCCGCAGGTGCTGACGGCCAGCGACTCGCTGTTCCGTTTCATCCACGAATACAAGGACCACTGGTGGGAACGCGCCGACATGCGCAAGATTGGTACAATCAATCCTGACGCCAAGGCCGTCCTCAAACACAAGGCCATCAAGCGCAAGGGTGATGAACCCATTTTCCAATTCTGATGATTTGTTGTAGAGACGGTGTGTACACCGTCTCTACCCATTTAAATCAAAGACCTATGAAAACAAATAAACGATACCTTTTTGTTTTAGCTATGGCCTTGCTAGGCCTTGCAAGTTGCGTCAAAGACTATAGCATCTTGGTGTCATCTCAAGACCTGCGTTTTGGGTTGCAGCCTGATAGCCAGACTATTACCCTCAATGCCAACTGCAAATGGACCATCACCAAAAACGACGATGCCGACTGGTATACCATTTCGCCCATGTCGGGCAGAGCCAAAGACAGCATCATTACCGTTACGGTAAGCGATTACAGTGATGGTGACTTCCGCGGTTCCTCCTTTGTCATCAATTCGCCTGGCGGACACGTGCATCGCACGGTCTTCGTCTCGCAAAACAAAATGGATTTTTATGGCATTGTGAACAAGGTGTTTGGCGTGATGAAGCGTGAAACGTGGGCCACGGATTATGCCGGTCAAATCATCGAAGACGAATATAAAATGAAGGAGTATAACCCGTATGATACCACAAGGGGATATCTCATGTATTTCTATGAGGACAGCATCGGCTGGCAGCGTGACCACCACACCGACACGGTGGCTTGGTGGCCGTTCAAGTATGCGTTTGACCCAGAAGGCCTCGTCCTTCATATTGATTTCGAGACCATTGATGGTGCCCCTGAGAGTTATGCTCCTAATGTGCTGACAGCCAGCGATTCGCTCTACAGGTTCATCCATGAATTTCAGCCTCATAGGTGGGAACGTGTCGACATGCGCAAAGTGGGTACTATTATTCCGGGCAAGGAAGCCCTGCTGCGACACAATGTCAGCAAACGTAAAGGAGGCGAACCGATCTTTTTGGATTAATGTCAAAGAAACTGACCAGATATATTGCGCTTTACGGCATCGGCGTTTATCTGTTGGCGCTGTTGGTCATCAGTGTGGCTTTTCGTGAGCATGCCTTGCAACTGAAATGGATGTTGTGGGGCATAGGTGAGGTGCTGTTATTCTTTTTGCTGACGGCCGTTTTCTATCCCCGTTGGAAAGACGACAGTACCAAGACGTTTCTTCTCAAAGTGTTCTTTGTGGCCTTGCTCTTGCGTGTTGCCTACGCCGTGGGAGTCGGGTATTACTATTATTATGAGACGGGTAGGGCCTTTGAGTACGGGGCTGGCGACAGCCGTTTCTACCACAGCACGGCGTTGCTATGCTCGCGATGGGTGAGGAGTGGAGAAATCTCAAATGTTTTCTATTATTTGCGGGCGAACACGATGGGGTTTTCCGACCAAGGTTACATCTATTGGCTGACCTTGATTTATTCCATCTTTGGCCGCAACCTGCTGACGCCGCGCATCTTCAAGGCCTTGATGCATGCTTATCTGTGCATTGTGCTCTACAAATTGGGCAAGCGCACTTTCGGTGAGCGCACAGGTCGTCTTGCTGCCGTGATGTGTGCCTTCATGCCCATTTTGATTCAAACGTGTGGCATGCACACCAAAGAGGCCGAGATGCTTTTTGTTTCCATCTTTGCTCTCGAACGTATGGACTATCTCATCCGCAGCAAGAAATACACCTTTTGGAACATCCTGATACCCATCCTCCTGACAGGCCTGAGCTTCGGGTTCCGCACCATCATCGGCATGTGTTTGATTTTCGCTTTTCTGGTCTTCGTGATGCTATCCTCAAAGGATTTGGTGAGTAAAAAAGGCAAAATCATCATCGCCTCGTCAGTTGTTGTGTTGTTTTTTGTTTTCCTGTTCTCGCCTATAGGACGTGAGATGAAGATAGTCAATCGTTTGAAATTCACCGATTTGAATTATCAGTCGGAACGATATGAGTCCATGGGGATGAAACACGGTGAGTTGGCCAAGAGTTATTATCTGGCACCGGGCGCTTTCGTAGTGCCTTTGGCCCCTATGGTGGAGGAGAGTCCCAACCACAACAAGATGATTCATGGTGGCACTTACGTGAAGAATTTCTTGGCTTTCTTTGCCATGCTGGCTATAGTCATTGCTTTCAGGCAAAGGAAATGGCGCGATTTCAGCCTGATTGGTGCCTACGAGTTTTCGTATCTGGCCATCATCTTGTTTTCGTTTGCCGCCAACTCCGAACGTTATCATGAACCCGCCCTGCCTTTATTGATATTAATGGCAGCCTATGCAATGACCCATCTGCGCCATAAAGACCTGAAAATCTTCTATGTATATTGCGGACTGCTCTTCGTTGCCTTGTTCGTTTGGAACTGGCTGAAGCTCTCGGCACGTGGTCTGGTTTAAAAATTTTCAAGGAAATCCTTGCAGTTCGCCAAAAAGTTGTATCTTTGCAGCCGCTAAAGGTACCTTGCCCGAGTGGTTAGGGATCGGTCTGCAAAACCGGGGACGGCGGTTCGAGTCCGCCAGGTACCTCACCAGCCTGCTGAGTTTCGGCAGGCTTTTTTTGTAAATATGCATTTTTTACTATTTTTGCAACTTGTTTTTAATCCTAAATTGAACTATGACAAACCCGGAAGAAGTAAAAGAAGAAAAGAAGTCGCTCAATTTCATTGAAGCGAAAGTGGAAGAAGACCTCGCCAATGGCAAGAACGGCGGACGCGTGCAGACGCGCTTTCCCCCAGAGCCGAACGGCTACCTCCACATCGGCCATGCCAAGGCTATCTGCCTCGACTTCGGCATCGCTGCCCAACATGGCGGCGTGTGCAACCTGCGCTTCGACGACACCAACCCCACCAAGGAGAACATGGAGTATGTCGATGCCATCAAAGAGGACATCCAATGGCTTGGCTACCAGTGGGGCAACGAATACTACGCCTCCGATTACTTCCAGCAACTCTGGGATTTTGCCATAGAGCTGATCAAACGCGGCAAGGCCTACATCGACGAGCAGAGCTCGGAAGAGATCGCCGCACAAAAGGGTACGCCTACGCAACCTGGTATCGAGAGTCCCTATCGCAACCGTCCCATCGAGGAGTCGCTCGACTTGTTCAACAAGATGAACAACGGCGAAATCGGCGAGGGCAAAATGGTGCTCCGTGCCAAGATTGACATGGCCAATCCCAACATGCACTTCCGCGACCCGATCATCTACCGCGTGGTCGACACGCCGCACCACCGCACGGGCACCAAGTGGCACGCCTACCCGATGTACGACTTCGCTCATGGACAAAGCGATTACTTCGAAGGTGTCACTCACTCGCTCTGCACTTTGGAATTTGTGGTACACCGTCCGCTCTACGACCTCTTTGTCGACTGGCTTAAGGAGATCCGTGGCGAAGGCGACAACATGGACGACAACCGTCCGCGTCAGACCGAGTTCAACAAGCTGAACCTTAACTATATCCTTTTGAGTAAGCGTAACCTGCTCGTCCTCGTCAACGAGGGTCTGGTGAGCGGTTGGGACGACCCGCGCATGCCCACGATCTGCGGCTTCCGTCGTCGTGGTTACACGCCGAGCGGCATCCACAAGTTCATCGACAAGATCGGCTACACCACCTACGACGCTTTGAATGACTTTGCTCTGATGGAGAGCGCCATTCGTGAGGACCTCAACGCCACCGCCAACCGTGTGGCCGCTGTGGTCAACCCGGTGAAGCTCGTCATTACCAACTATCCTGAAGGACAAATCGAGGAGATGGAAGCCATCAACAACCCTGAAGACGAAACCGCGGGCAGCCACAAGATCGCTTTCAGCCGTGAGTTGTGGATCGAGAAGGAAGACTTCATGGAAGACGCTCCGAAGAAATACTTCCGCATGACCCCCGGCAACGAGGTACGCCTCAAGAACGCCTACATCGTGAAATGCACGGGTTGCAAGAAGGACGAAAATGGTGAGGTCGTGGAGGTCTATGCCGAATATGATCCCGACACCAAGAGCGGTATGCCAGGTGCCAACCGCAAGGTAAAGGGCACCATCCACTGGGTGAGCTGCAAGCGTTGCCTCCAAGCCGAAGTGCGCATGTACGACCGCCTCTGGAAGGTGGAGAACCCGCGCGACGAACTGGCCCGCCTGCAAGGCGAAGGTAAGACCCCGCTCGAGGCCATGAAGGAGATGATGAACCCCAATTCGTTGGAGGTGCGCCCGGTGTGTTATGTGGAGGAATACCTGGCCGATGCCAAGCCGCTCGACCACTTCCAGTTCCAGCGCATCGGCTACTTCACCGTCGACAAGGACAGCAAGGAAGGACATTTGGTCTTCAACCGCACCGTGGCATTGAAGGACACGTGGGCGAAAACCATGTAATCTACGTTTGTAGAGACGTTGCGTGCAACGTCTAAACGAAACCGACAATGTAATTTGTAATCATCTTGAATGCATTGTTTTGTGGAGACGGAGTGCACACCGTCTCCACATCTTTTTTGCCCATTTCGTACAATAATCGTATTTTTGCGGCATTAATGAACAAGATGAAAGCCAAATTGTTGCTCATAGTATCGTTTTTCCTTCTGCTGTCGCAAACGCTTGTGGCACAGGAGCAGGATACCGTGCAGCGCAAGAAGACCCGCATCAACATCTTGCATTACGACAAGGCCACCTACTCAAAGAGCATGGGTGACGTACAGCGCCTCATCGGCAACGTGAAGATGCGTCACGACTCGGCCTATTTTTTCTGCGACAGCGCCTATTACTACCAGAAAAACAACAGCTTCGATGCCTATCAGAACGTTCACATCATTGTCAACGACAGCGTGGAAATTTTCAGCGACCTGCTGAACTACGACGGTGACCGTCGTTTTGCGGAGTTCCACGACAACGTGCGGCTACGCGACGACTCCACCATGCTCTACACCGAATACCTGACCTACGACCGCAACCTACATCTGGCCAGCTATCCCGACAGTGCCACCACGGTGCGCGGCGACAAGACCCTGAAAAGCCATTACGGCTATTATCGCGACCGCCTCAAAGAATTCTCTTTCTTTGAAAATGTGGAAGTATACAGCCCTAAATATCAGATGTATACCGACACCCTGTTTTACAATACGGGCATAGAGAAGATGTGGTTTGAAGGGCCGACAACCATCATCAATAAAGAAAACGTGTTGGAGGGCAAACACGGCTATTATCTGGTGAACGAGGACTTTGTGTATCTCGACAAGCGGCCCTATATGCACAACGAGACCCAACAGATGCGTGCTGATTCCATCTTCTACGACCGCAACAAAGGCTTGGCGCAGGCTTATAACCAAGTGGACATGATTGACACTTCCTATCAGGTCATCATGCGCGGAGATTATGTGGAGATGTGGGAAAACAAAGGCTTCTCCTTTGCCACCGACAGCGCATACGCCATCAGCTACGACGGCGGCGACTCGCTCTACATCCACGGTGACACGCTGTTCATGTACTTCGACAAGCAAAAAGAGGAGGCCGAAAAACTCATCGCCCGCCGGAATGTGCGTTTCTTTAAGTCGGACATGCAGGGCAAGTGCGACACTTTGACTTATCTGAAGGCCGACTCTATCATCCAAATGCGTGTGGCGCCCATCCTTTGGGCTGAGGACAGTCAGCTGACAGGCGTTGATATCGACATCAAGCTTAAAGACCATAATGTCGACTGGGTGCTGCAAAAGGGGAATGCCTTTATCATCTCTAAGGACTCCATCGAGGGCTACAACCAAATCAAGGGAAAAGATATCACATCTCGGTTCAGAAAAGGTAACATTCATCGGGTGAATGTGGACGGCGATAAGGCCGAGACCATCTATTGGATTCGCGACGACGATGGGGGACTCATCGGCATCGACGTGTCGAACTCTGCAACCATGGTCATCGAGATGGAAAAGCAAAGCGTTTCCATCATCAAGTCGTTCAAAGAAATCAACGAGACCATGTATCCTGAGAAAGACCTTAGTGAGAGCAACCGATATTTATCTGGATTCAAGTGGCACGACGAGGCCCGACCTAGGGACAAGGACGATATCTTCCGCCGCGTCGAGGTGGAGATGCCCAAAATAGAAGAGACGCCTAAGGAGACTTCGAAAGAAACTGCTGCTGAAGAGGAAGTCCAAGAAGAACAACAGAAAAAGCATAGACCCAGAAAAGAACACAACGAATAAATAGGTCAAATTAAAGAATTAAACAGTTCAACAAATAAACAATCAACAACAATGAAAAAACTCATCCTCATCCGTCACGGAGAAAGTGAATGGAACAAATTGAACCTCTTCACGGGGTGGACCAACGTTGACCTTTCGGAGAAAGGCGTCCAAGAAGCTATCGAAGCAGGCAAAACGCTGAAAGAGAATGGCTACAAGCCTGAAATCTGCTTCACCTCTTATCTGAAGCGTGCCATCAAGACCTTGAACCTGGCCCTCGAAGCCATGGACATGGACTGGCTGCCGGTGTACAAGTCATGGAGACTCAACGAGAAGTCGTATGGCCAGCTGCAAGGCCTCGACAAGAAGATGACCGCCGAGAAATACGGCGACGAGCAAGTGCGTCTGTGGCGCCGCGCCTTTGATGTGCGTCCACCAGCGTTGGAGATGAACGACCCCAAGAGCCCTCGCATGGACCCGCGTTATGCCGAGCTCACCGATGAGCAGATCCCGCTCACCGAGGCCCTCTGCGACACCATCGAGCGTGTGATGCCATATTACGAGAACAACATCATGAAAGCCTTCGAGACCCACGACCAAGTGCTGGTGGTGGCCCACGGCAACAGCCTGCGTGGTGTAGTCAAGGTGCTGAAAGGCATGAGCAATGACGAGATCATCGCTTTCAACATCCCAACGGGCATCCCGTATGTCTTCGAGTTCGACGATAACATGAAGTTGCAGAAAGACTTCTTCCTTGGCGATCCCGAGAAGGTGGCTGCCCTGATGGCGGCCGTCGCCAACCAAGGCAAGGCAAAATAAGCCGAACCGTCGGCATTAATGAATTGTAGGGCTGCCATAATATGACAGCCCTACAATTGATTTTCAGCCCTACGGTGTTTAGAAGATGTAATTAAACCCGATAAACGTCTTCAGTTTCTTGCCGTCACGTTTGTCGAGGGCTTTGCCCAAATCGACCGAGACGACAAGATTGCGGTTCATGATGAGTTTGAGGCCGCAGCCCGCTGCCATGTGAAGTTTTTCTTTTCCTTCGACGTCATAAAGTGGATAACCAAATCCGCCAGAAATCGGGTCAGAAGCGATGGTATGCATCTCTTCCTCGCGGAACTTCTGTGTCACCATGCCAGCATCGAAGAAGGGATTCAAACCTACTTGCCAGTTTTGATTAATGAACTGGAAACCTATGATACGCCAGCGCAACTCCAAGTTGGCGAAAGCAAAACCCTCTCCGATGACGCCGTTACGGTTCACGCCACGCAAGGTTGTGCTGCCGCCCAAGCCTTCCGTGTACATCTTCTGGAAGAACATGGTGTTCAGGTTGTTGATCATGTACCAAGGGGTCTTGCCTGCTAGGCGATTCTGGGCGCCGAGGCGGTAGGCAAAAGTTAATTTGTCCCTATAAACGGGGATGTAATGTCTCCAAAGGAAGGTGTACGATAGGTTGCTGTAGCCCTTACGGTCGATGAGGTCGGGGGCGCCGACGAGAGTGGCTTCGGTATAGATGCCTTTGGTCGGGTCGCTGTTGTGGTCGCGGCTGTCGTAGATGAGACCTAGGCGGATTTGGGTGGTGTTGCCGCCCTGAGCCTCGTCTTTTTTGATGACACCAGCGTTTACGTAATCCTCATACAACGTCTTTTGTCCTTCATAGCCTTCCAAATTGATGCGGTCGACCTTGGTGTTGTAATAGGCCAGACCAGCAGTCCAGTTAAGGTTAGGAACGCCGAAGAAGGGACGCTGCATACTGCCCACGAAGCGGAACTGGTTACGGTTGATGAAATGATAGCCGCTTTTAACTGTAGTTTCATTCCACATGGCCTCAAACACGTTCGGGTCGAAGGGGTTGGCCTCATAGCCATTGAAGCCGAAGAACTCATATTTCTTGGCATAGAAATAGGTCACGTCGAAAAATAGTTTTGTGTCTTTCACGACGTAAGGCATGTCGCTATAAAAGCGGAACACGCCTGAACCTTTCGTGTAGCGCGAGGCTTCCACATTGAACTTGTAGTTGTAGCGGGGATAGCGCGAGCCGTCTCCGAAGTTGAAAATGTCGCAAGTCACGCCGTACTGGAAGCCCAGGTCGGCATCATAGCCCACCACAGGCAGTGGACCGAAGTTCCAGCCTTTCTTGATGATTTCGCCTTTTTCGTTGTAGGTCTTTTCTTTCTTGGCTTTCTTTTCTTGAGCCATGCCGCCCACGGCCAATAGCAGGGCCAGCATAATTAATATGGTCTTTTTCATTGTTGGTTATTTTTGTTGTCGGCTTGTAGGGCTGTCGTACCACGGCAGCCTTTCATGATCGTTTTTGCGGCTGCCACCATGTGACAGCCCTACAAACCGCAAAAATAGGTTTTTTATCAACAATAGCGAAAAATAGTGCTATTTTTGCGCCATAATCCTGACGCAAATGAACTTCATCGAACTATTACTGATCGCCATCGGCCTCTCCATGGATGCCTTCTCGGTCTCCATCTGCAAAGGCTTGACCACCAAGCGGTTTTCATGGCGTATGGCTTTGGTCTGCGGCCTTTGGTTTGGCTTCTTTCAGGCTTTGATGCCCACAATTGGCTACTTTTTGGGCGCGCAGTTCCAGGAAATGATTGAAGCCTACGACCATTGGATTGCCTTTGGTTTGCTTTTTCTCATCGGTGCCAACATGATTCGGGAAGCCATTTGGGGTAAGGAAGAAGAAGGCAAAGAAAACAGTGCCCTTGATTTCAAGACTATGCTGTTTTTGGCCATTGCCACCAGCATCGACGCTTTGGCAGTCGGTGTTTCGTTCGCTTGTATCCAGGTGAAGCTGTGGTCTTCGGTAGTGGTCATAGGCCTTACCACTTTTGTTTTCTCTGTCTTGGGTGTGAAGATTGGGAATGTATTTGGCTCGAAATACGAGAAGTCGGCTGGGATTATTGGTGGTATCATATTGATTCTCATTGGTTTAAAGATTCTTTTGGAGCATTTGGGCATTATCAGTTTTTGACGGAAAAGAAAAATCTGACCAATTAATTGCACACCATATCAAAATATTGTGTAATTTTGCAGCGCAAAACGGTTCGGGATGTAGCGCAGCCCGGTAGCGCGCTTCGTTCGGGACGAAGAGGCCGCAAGTTCGAATCTTGTCATCCCGACTTTGTCAAAGCCAGCTTGAGTTTCAGGCTGGCTTTTTTGTAGTACTGCGGTCCCTGAGCCCTGAGCCTGTCGAAGGGTCGAAGGGCCGCCCTAATGGAAAAATGATGAAACCAAACATCGAAATCATGGCTCCCGTGGGCTCCTACGAAGCCCTCGCAGCCGCCATACAAGCTGGCGCCGGCAGCGTCTATTTCGGCATCGGCAAACTCAATATGCGTTCGCGTTCGGCGAAAAACTTCACCCTCGACGACCTGCGCCAACTGGCAGAGACCTGCAACGAGAACGGCGTAAAGAGTTATGTTACAGTCAATACCATCATCTACGACGAGGAGATGGAAGAGATGCACCAGCTGCTCGACGCCATCAAGGCCAACGGCATCTCGGCCATCATCGCCTCCGACCAAAGCGTGATCCAATATGCCCGTCAGATTGGCGTTGAAGTGCACATGTCGACGCAATGCAACATCACTAACCTTGAGGCGGTGCGCTATTATTCTCAGTTTGCCGATGTGATGGTGACTGCCCGCGAACTCAACATCGACCAGGTGCGCCATATCACGGAAGAGATTGAACGCCAGCAGATCCGTGGCCCTCATGGCAACTTGGTGCGCATCGAGGTGTTTTGTCATGGTGCCTTGTGCATGGCCATCTCGGGCAAGTGTAATTTAAGCCAGGACATCTACAACTCGTCCTCGAACCGTGGCGCTTGCATGCAGCTCTGCCGCCGCGGCTACGATGTGCGCGAACGCGAGGAAGGCTATGAATTGATGCTTGATAATGAATACATCATGTCGCCAAAAGACCTCTGCACTTTGCCTTTCTTGGACAGAGTCTTGGATGCAGGTGTGGAAGTGCTGAAAATTGAAGGTCGTGGTCGTTCGCCGGAATACACTAAACTGACGGTGTCGGTCTATAGCGAGGCGGTGAAAGCCATCCAAGAAGGCACCTTCACGCAAGAGAAGATCGATGCTTGGATGGAACGGCTAAAGAGCGTTTATAACCGTGGTTTCTGGGACGGCTATTATCTGGGTCGCCGCACTTTCGAGTGGTCGAAGCAATATGGTTCGCACGCCACGCAAAGCAAGGAGTACATCGGGCTCATTACCAATTATTACAGCAAGTTGGGTGTGGCCGAAATACGCATGGACAGCCACGACCTCAAACTTGGTGAACAAATTATGATCATCGGTCCGACGACTGGTGTCTATGAGGACGCACTCACCGAAATCCGCGTGGATTTGGGCAATGTCCAGCAGACGGTCAAGGGCGAATATTGCTCCATACCCGTGAAGTCGCTGGTTAGGCGCGGCGACAAGGTTTATAAAGTAATTTCAACCTTGTAGGGACGCATCGAATGCGTCCGCAATTTGTTTCAGTTATGCAGAATTTCAATTTACATACCCACAGCATTTATAGTGACGGCAAATCCCAGCCTCGTGAAATCGTGGAAGAGGCTATCCGTCAGGGCTTGACCACGATAGGTTTTTCGGAACATAGTCCGCTACCTTTCGACAATACATTTTCGGTGAAATCGGCCGACATGCCGTGTTATGTGGCTGAAATTGACCAGCTGAAAGAGGAATTCAAAGACAAAATTGACATCTATTGCGCCTTGGAGGCGGATTACCTCACAGGTGTTTCAGAGCCTTTTGCCGTGACTAAAGAGAAGTATCACCTGGATTATCTTATTGGTGGAGTTCATCTTGTTATTGAACCGGCCCTTCGACAGGCTCAGGGACCTTTGGCTGATGAAATCTGGTTCATCGATGGCCCCAAGTGGGAAGTCTATGACGAAGGCCTGCAAAAGTTTTTCAATGGCGACATCCGTCGTGCCGTGCGCCGTTTCTTCGACCAGTCGAACGAGATGATTGAAAACGAGCAGTTTGACATCATCGCCCATTTCGATAAAATCAAGATGCACAACCGCGACCGCTATTTCCACGAGGACGAGCCTTGGTACCGCAAACACGCCCTCGAAACCCTCGACCTCATCCGCGAGAAAGGTTTGGTCATGGAGATCAACACACGCGGCATCTACAAGAAACGTTATAACGGCTTCTATCCCTCGCCTTGGCTGATGGAGGAGGCCTGCAAGATGCACATCCCTGCCATCATCTCAGCCGACGCGCACCATTTCAGCGAAATCACCCTTGAATTTGACGCTGCCGAGGAAGCCTTGAAACGCGCAGGCTACCGCAGCGTGGTCAATTTCAAGGATGGGCATTTTATTGAAATAGGCCTGTGACAAAAAGACTATGGCCGCCCTCACCTTTGTGAAAGCGGCCATAGTCATAGGCCATAAGCCTTAGTGAAATCTACAGCTTCAAATAGTTCATCACGTTCTTTTCAATACGCTTGACAAGGTCTTCCGAATCGGGAGCCTTCTTAAACTTGTGTCCCGTGACCTTCTCGTAAAGTTCGATGTAGCGCTCCGAAACACTGTTGACATATTCGGGCGTCATTTCGGGCACTTGCTGGCCTTCCTTGCCTTGGAAGCCGTTGGCCATGAGCCACTCGCGGACAAACTCCTTGGAGAGTTGCACCTGCGGTTCGCCCTTGGCGAAGCGTTCCTCATATTGGTCGGCGATGAAGTAGCGCGATGAGTCGGGGGTGTGGATTTCGTCCATCAGCACGATTTGGTCGCCAATCTTGCCGAACTCGTATTTCGTGTCGACGAGGATCAAGCCCTGCTTGGCAGCGATTTCGGTACCGCGCTGGAAGAGCTTACGCGTGATGTCCTCAATCTGCACGTAGTCGCTTTCGCTGATGAGTCCACGGCTGATGATTTCCTCGCGTGAGATGTCTTCGTCATGGCCTTCCTCGGCTTTGGTAGTCGGGGTGATGATGGGCTCAGTGAAGCGTTGGTGTTCCTTCATGCCGTCAGGGATTTGCACGCCGCAGATGGTGTGCTGACCGCTCTTGTAGGTGCGCCATGAGCTGCCGGTGAGGTAGCCACGGATGATCATCTCGATGGGGAAGGGCTTGCAGAGGCGGCCCACGGTGACCATCGGGTCGGGGGTGGCAAGCTTCCAGTTGGGGACGATGTCGGCGGTGGCATCGAGGAACATGGCGGCAATCTGGTTGAGGACCTGTCCTTTATACGGGATGCCCTTGGGCAGGATGACGTCGAAAGCCGAGATGCGGTCGGTGGCGACCATCACCATGTATTCGTCGTTGATGAAATAACAGTCGCGGACCTTGCCGTGATAGACCTTGGTCTGGCCCGGGAATTGATAGTCGGTTTTTGTTAGTGCTTTCATATCTGTTGAGTTTTGTTGTTGTTTTCAATTAGTGCATCCCGATGGGATGCGTTTGTTCTCTTTTGTGTTGTTTTTACCGAGCGTCCATCCCTACGGGATGTGTTTGGTTTCGTTTGTTTGCTTTTACTGAGCTTTGAATTCCAATGGGGTTATTCTTTTTCCCGTAGGGAAAGCCGCTCGGTAGAACAATGCGGTTATGTGATCAAATACATCCCATAGGGATGTGCCATTATGTTAATCAATGGGTTTAAAAATGTATCGTTTATCATATTCAATTCCAAATTTTTCCAAAAAATCAATATATTCTTCTGTAAATGTTCTTTTCTTATGATGTTCTTCTTGGGTTTCAATATAGTTGCACACATTGGGAATTTGGCTTTTGCTGTATGAAAAGGCACCAAATCCTTCCTGCCATGAGAATTTCTCTTTGACGAAATGATTGGCATTTATCCAAGCTGACGAATCACGTTTCACCTCCTGCATGAGATGAGACAATGATTCGGTTGGACGAAATCCAAACAAGATATGTACATGATCGCCAACACCACCTATGGCTAGCACTTTATGACCATTGTTCTGAATAATTGAAACGATATATTGGTAAAGTCTGTCTCTCCAGCTTTTATCAATCAGACAGAGCCTGTTTTGAACAGCAAAAACGGTATGTATGTGTATCTGTGTGTATGTGTTAGGCATCTTTTCTTTTTATGGCGCATCCCTATGGGATGCAAATTGCTCCTTTGTTTTGTTTTTACCGAACGTCGCATCCCTACGGGATGCTTTGTGTGTCCTCGACATTTTCTTCTTTTTCTTCCTCGTGATGCTTCTTATATGCATTGATGATATCCGTCACCAATTTATGCCTTACTACATCCTTGTCGTCCAAATAGATGAATTCGATGCCTTTCACATCCTTCAGCACCTCCATGGCTTGCGGCAGACCGGAAGGCGTCTTGGGTGGCAGGTCGATTTGGGTGATATCGCCGGTGACGATGAATTTGGCCGAGCGTCCCATGCGGGTGAGGAACATCTTCAGCTGGCTGCGCGTGGCGTTTTGGGCTTCATCGAGAATGACGAAAGCATGGTCCAAGGTGCGGCCGCGCATGAAGGCCAAAGGCGCAATCTCGATGGTGTGGTCTTCCATGTAACTCTCTAATTTTGTAGAGGGTATCATATCGCGTAAAGCGTCATAAAGCGGCTGCAGATACGGGTCGAGCTTGTCCTTCAAATCGCCGGGAAGGAAACCGAGATGTTCGTCGGCTTCGACGGCGGGACGGGTCAGGATGATTCTTCTGACTTGTTTGGCTTTTAGGGCACGAACAGCCAAAGCCACGGCAGTATAAGTCTTTCCCGTTCCGGCAGGACCGATGGCAAAGATCAAATCCTTCTGTTCCGAGGCCGTCACCATGCGCTTTTGGTTGGCCGTAATCGCCTTGATGGGAACACCGCTGCGTCCGAAGACCAACACGTCGCTCTCCGACATTTTCCGTTGTAACTCACTGTCAGTACTGGCCATCATCACGTCTTCCACGGTCTGGGCGGTGAGTTTTCCGAACCGTTCTAGCTGCACCATCAAAGTCTCGTAACGGCTGGCGAAATATTCAATCTCATCGTCATCGCCAATCACTTTCACGAAGTCACCGCGAGCGATGATTTTCAACTTTGGGAACATACTTTTCACCAACTCCAGGTACTTGTCGTTGGGTCCGTGTAGTTCTTTAGGGTCAACGTTTTCTATCTGAAGAATCTGTTCTGCCATATTTTATTCTTTTGACGCGGGACTTTTGGATGCGGGATTGTTGTCCCGTAGTCAAGTGTTTCGCCGCCTCTAGTCCTTTTTTTGGTCGCAAAGATAGTGATATTTTTTTTCTAAAACCTATGGTAAGTTTCACATAAATGATATACCTTTGCAAAATCTCTATACCACTTATAGCAAACGACAGTTCGATACGCTCACTGACCATGGCAATTATCACATTAACAAGCGATTGGGGCACAAAGGATTACTATGTGGCTGCGGTAAAAGGCACCATCTTGTCGATGCTTCCTGACGCGACCATCGTTGATGTCACCCACGAAATCGAACCGTTTAATGTTTCGCAAGCAGGGTTTACGCTGAAGAATTGCTATCGTTGTTTTCCTCCCGGAACGATACACATTATTGGTGTCGACACGATCGAATCGATGGAGTGTCCGCACGTGGTGGTCAAGGCCGAAGGACAGTATTTCATTTCCACGGATAACGGCATCTTCAGCCATATTCTTGATGGCAAATTCGATGAGGCGGTTTGTATCGATGTGATGCAGGATTCTGACTTTTTCACTTTTGCCACGCGCGACCGTTTTGCCAAGGTGGCCGTGATGCTGGCCAAGGGTGAACCGCTCTCCAGTATCGGTGAGCCACGCCTGAAGCTGAACCCGGGCGGTGCCTTCTGTGCCGTGGCCCGCGACAACACCATCGAAGGCGTGGTGATGCACATCGACTCATACGACAACTTGATTACCAACATCTCGAAAGAACTGTTTGAACAGGAGCGTCGTGGTCGCGACTTCACCATCCAAGTGAAAGGTGATCTCTACACCGTCGAGGAGATCTCGGATAGTTATTTGGATGTCGACGTGGTGGATTTGGTGGCCATTTTTGGCACGCATGGTTATCTTGAATTGGCCTTGAACAAAGCCAAACTGGCTTCACTTTGCGGTATTGAGCCATCTTCGACCATCAAAGTGGTTTTCTATGATGGAGACAAGCCTTTCTCCTCAACTTCTTTGTTCTGATTTCCAGACCTTTCTTACTACAACAAGCTGAAACACTTTCCATAGGATCAGCCCAACCAGTACACCTATAAGGGCACCACAGAGGATGTCGCCTGGGTAATGGTAGCCGATGTAAATGCGGCTATAGCTTGAAACAAAGGCCCAAAAAAACAATACAATGGCTGTCCAGGGACGGAATCGTTTCAAGACAGGAGTCAAAAAGACAGCCAGACCAAAGGTGTTGGCAGCATGGGAGGAGACGAAACCATATTGCCCGCCCGCCATACCTTTGGGAAGGTGGATCAAATCTTGGAAATCAGGGTTGAAACACGGTCTCAATCGTTGAAAAACGGGTTTGCAGACATGTGAAGCCAACTGGTCGGTGCAGAGCACCACCAAGGCGACAGCTAGAAAGACCCACCAGCAACGCTTGCCGTATTGCTTAATCGTCCAATATATTAATAATAGGTATAGCGGAAACCAAACCCACATATCGGTGATGAGTGTCATGACCTTATCCAACCAACTGGAATGCAAACCGTTGAGGAAAAGGAAGAGGTCGGAATCGATGTGGGAGAGGGCTTCCATAAGTGAAATGCTTACCAGTCTTCTTCCTCGTCGTTTTTGTTCAGCGTCAGCCAAATCAAGTCCTTCAGCTCGTCGATGCCTTGCTGGGCCACGGAGCTGATGAAGACGTGTGGCACTTTCTTGGGCAGGTGTTTCTTGATGTCCTTGATGGTGTCGTCGTCAACGAGGTCGCACTTGGTGATGGCTAGGATGCGGTCTTTGTCCATCAGCTCGGGGTTGTATTTCTTCAACTCATTAAGCAGGATGTCGTATTCCGCTTTGACGTTTTCGGTGTTGGCAGGTACCATGAACAACAGGGTGGAGTTTCTCTCGATATGGCGCAGGAATCGGATGCCCAAGCCTTTGCCTTCGGCGGCACCTTCGATGATGCCTGGGATGTCGGCCATGACAAAGCTCTTGTGGCCACGATAGCTGACAATGCCGAGGTTAGGCACCAAGGTGGTGAAGGGGTAGTCGGCAATCTCAGGTTTGGCTGCCGAGACGACCGATAGTAAAGTGGACTTGCCTGCGTTGGGGAAGCCGACGAGACCGACATCAGCCAGCAATTTAAGCTCCAGTGTAATCCATTCCTCTTGGTTGGGTTCACCGGGTTGGGCAAATTTTGGGGCTTGCAGCGTAGCCGTTTTGAAGAAGGCGTTGCCTTTACCGCCGCGACCACCTTTCAGCAAGATGACCTCCTGCTTGTCTTCGGTGATTTCGCCCATCAAGGTATGGTCTTCCGAACGGTAGGCCACCGTGCCCAAAGGCACGTCGATGTAGATGTCGTTGCCAGCGGCACCTGTAAGTTGGTTTTTGCCGCCTGGAACACCGTCGCCTGCGAAGATGTGCTTGGTGTAACGCAAGTGGAGCAATGTCCAAAGCTGGGCGTTGCCACGTAGGATGACGTTGCCACCGCGACCGCCGTCGCCTCCGTCGGGACCGCCCTTAGGGATGTATTTCTCCCTGCGGAAGTGCAGCGACCCCGAACCTCCCTTGCCCGATCGGCAGAATATCTTGACGTAATCAACGAAGTTTGATGTCATAGTTTAATTGTTTTTTATGAAATCCCATTCATCATTCCACATTCCGCATTCATCATTCCGCATTCCCCTTAGAATTCATCAATGTATTCAACGCCCTCGTAGTTGTCGTCGTCATTACGGTAGCAGCTGAAATCGAGGTCGACGCCGGGAGCATAGGGTTTCGGGAAGTCGCCTTGACTCACATGCAAGCTCTTGTCGGCATACACCTTCTGCATGTAAAGGGCCCAGATGGGCAACGCGGTGTGCGAGCCTTGACCCAAGGCAGTGGAGCGGAAGTGTACGCTACGGTCTTCGGCACCTACCCAAACTCCTGTGGTGAGGTCGGGGGTGATGCCCATGAAGTAACCGTCGCTGTTTTTCTGGGTGGTACCGGTCTTGCCTGCAATGGGGTTCTTGAAACCGTATTTCGTGCGCAGACGTATACCAGTGCCGCTCTGCACCACGCCTTTCATCAGTTCCACCGTCTTGTAGGCGGCGATTTCGTTCATGGCTTCCTTTTCGATAGGCGCATTGCGGTAGATGACGTTGCCGTTCTTGTCTTCGATGCGGGTCACAATGACGGGCGAGACATAGACGCCTTTGTTGGCGAAGGTACTCATAGCACCGACCATCTCTATCAGTTTCAAGTCGCAGGAACCCAAGCAGATGGAAGGCACGGCTTCGATGGGCGACTTCACGCCCATACGGCGAACGTGGGTGATGATGGCTTCGGGACCATAGTGGTTCATCAGGTAGGCCGAAATCCAGTTGTTGGAATGCGCCAAGGCACTCTTCAAGGTGATTTCACCTCCGCCACCGCCGCCATTGCTCGGCGACCAGAAACGTCCCTTCGAAACTTCAATGGTGTAGGGGATGTTGGGTATCTTGGTGCAAGGCGTGAATTCGTCATCACCCATGGCGTATGAATACAGGAAGGGTTTAAAGGTGGAGCCCACCTGACGACGAGCCTGCGTGACGTGGTCGTACTTGAAGAAACGGTAATCCAAGCCGCCTACGTATGCCTTCACCTGACCCGTATGCGTCTCGATGGAGACCAAGCTGGCTTGCAGGAACCACTTGTAATAGCGGATGGAGTCCATGGGCGACATCACCGTGTCGATGGGGCCGTCCCACGAGAAGACGGTCATCCGCACCGGGCGGTCAAACACGGCCTTGATGGAGTCTAAAGGCATGCCTTCGTTTTTGAGGATACGATAGCGGTCGGTACGTTTCATCGAAGTTTCGAGGAGCTGGTCGATTTGGTCGGCGGTCAGGCGGGAGAAGGGTGCGTTCTTCTGTCCTTTCCAGTGTTTGTAGAACAAGGGTTGCAGTTCGCCTCCCATAAACTCCTTGACGGCTTGCTCGGCATAGCTTTGCATGCGCGAGTCGATGGAAGTGTAAATCCTCAGTCCGTCGGTGTAGATATTGTAGGGTGTACCATCCGACTTGAAGTTGCGCTTGCACCAGCCTCTCAATCCGTTTTCATTCCATTCCGCCATATCAAGATCGTACTGTTCTTTCGAATCGTAGTTTTCGCGCTCGGGTTTGGAAGCGTTCATCACGGTGCGAAGGTATTCTCTGAAATAGGTGGCTTGTCCCGTGTTGTGGTCTTTGATGCTGAAATGCGTCATGTCCAACGGGATTTGGGAGACGGAGTCGTATTCGGCTTGGGTGAGGTAACCGTTTTCGGTCATCTTTCTGAGCACCAAGTTGCGGCGTTCCAATGAACGTTCGGGATTGCGTATCGGGCTGTAACGTGTCGGGGCATTGACCACACCAGCCATCAAGGCGCATTCTTCGACGGTCATCTCGCTGGGTTTCTTGTCGAAGAAGGTGTTGGCGGCAGAGCGGATACCGAAGGCGTTGTGGCCAAAGGCTACGGTATTAAGATACATGGCCACGATTTCTTCCTTGGAGTAGTTATGCTCCAACTTGGTGGCCGTGATCCATTCCTGGAACTTACGCAGCACGAGCTTGGGTGCGCTGAGGTTTTCACCACGCGGGAACAGGTTCTTGGCCAGCTGTTGTGTGATGGTCGAACCGCCACCTTTCTTGTTGCCTGTCAGCACGCCGTATGCCACACGGAACAAGGCCTTCGTGTCGATGCCCGAGTGCTCGGTGAAGCGCTCATCCTCGATGCTGATGAGGGCTTCAGGCATGTAATGCGAGAGCTCGGCATAACGCACGTTGCTGCGGTTTTCCACATAATAGGTACCCAAAATCTTGCCGTCGGCCGAGTAGATCTCGGTAGCCAGGTTGGTCCTGGGGTTTTCCAGTTCCTCAAAGGTGGGCATGGTGCCGAAGACACCTGTGGCGACACCGATGAAGAAGAGGATGACAAGCAGCACCAGCGACCCGAAGATGATCCACAGGTTTCGGATGGCGTGCGACTTGTTGGGTTCGGTTTTCTTTTTATTGTTCATGGTATTATTGTTTGTCGATGTAAAGCCCGATGTCGGAGATGCCTTTCAACTCGGGTTCGCGCATGGCTTGTTCGATTTCGAAATGGTAGGTTCCCGACAGGGGGAAGAGTAGGTTCTCGTTGAGCGGCACCGTCAGGTCGCGCATGCTACCACTGCTCTTGCCAATCCATTTGCCTTCGGGTGTGGCTAGGGTGCATTCGATGGTGTCGTGGGTATGGTTGCCGTTGGGCATGGTCGTATGGAGGAAGACAAAGAGGTTGCTGTAACGGTAGTTCTCCAGATGACGCAACCCGATGCCAAACTCGTAAGGGCTGATGGTGTCGTTGATGTCGACATCGAAAGCCACTCGGTTTTCCTGCTTCCATTCGGCTTCAGGGATGACCGTACGCTTGTCGAAGTCGTCATTGCTACAAGACGAAAAGAATATGAATAAGGTCACCAGACCAATTATTAGTTTTGATAGTTTCATTAATCACTCATCTTTTTAAGGTCTGCCTCACCGTAGCCTTCGTTGGTGTTGGTATGGGCTTCCTGCGTGACGGCAAAGTCCTCCAGTTTCTTGGGTTTCTGTCCTTTTTTGTTCATGGCGATGATGTCCTTCACCTTGTCGACGGGGATGGCCATGATGTTGCTCTTATCGGTGGTGTAGGAATACCACATGATGCCTTTGAAGACGTCGTTTTTCTGGTGTATGGCATCACCGCTCTCGAAGTGCAGCACGATGTTCGGGTCGGAGAAGGCCTTCAAAGCCTCCACGTAGGCCTCATATTCGAAGTTGAGGCAGCACTTCAGCTTGCCACATTGTCCAGCCAGCTTCTGCGGGTTGGGCGAGAGCTGCTGCACGCGGGCCACACCAGTCGTCACCGACTGAAAGTCGCTGATCCAAGAGGCACAGCACAACTCGCGGCCGCATGAGCCGATGCCACCCAGTTTAGCCGACTCCTGACGCACGCCAATCTGTCGCATCTCGATGCGGATGTGGAACTCCTCGGCCAGTTTCTTGATGAGTTCGCGGAAGTCGACGCGACCGTCGGCGGTATAATAGAAGATAGCCTTGGTTTTGTCGCCCTGATACTCCACATCGTTGAGTTTCATCTCCAACCCGAGGTTCTCGGCGATGGTGCGGGTGCGTGCCAAGGTGCTGTCTTCCAACTTGATGGCGGCTAGCCATTTCTCCACATCGTTGGGTCGTGCCCGACGATAGATTTTTTTCATCTCATTGAGCGGCGTACGGTATTTCTTACGCTTCAACTGATGCTTCACAATCTCACCCAATAGAGTGACAATGCCGATGTCGTGTCCAATGGCGGTCTCCACGGCCACTAATTCACCCACCTCTAATTCCAAATCCTCAGCGTATGTGAAATAGTCCTTGCGGTCGTTCTTGAAACGCACCTCAGCCAAGCAAACATTACCAGTAATCTCTTGGTTTTCATAGTCTTTCAGCCAATCAAACTGGCTAAGCTTGCAGCGACCGCACGAAAGCACGTGCTGGCCGGTAGTATAAGGTTCTTCCAACCGACAACCTCTATTAATAAGTTGTCTTTCAACATTGTTGTCGGGGTTTTTATGTTGATTATCAATCATTTGTCAAATCCAAATATGTAAGTGTATATAAAATGCAAAGATACGAAAAAATTGTTTACCTTTGTGGCCGATTTTTATGAAGCTGATGAATTAATCCTAAATCCTATAATTATGAAGAGAATTATCATTATTGCCATTGCGGCATTGTTTTTGGCCATAGGCTTTTCCTCCTGCGGCTATAACACTATGGTTTCCAAGGAAGAAGCAGTTTCCGCGGCTGTGGGTAATCTGCAGACGGCCTACCAAAAACGTGCCGACCTGATCCCCAACCTGGTCGCCACTGTGAAGAACTATGCCGAGTATGAATCCGGTACCCTGACGGCTGTGGTGGAAGCCCGTGCCAAGGCCACCCAGGTCACCCTCGACGCTGAAAACCTCACCGAGGAAAACCTGAAGGCTTTCCAAGCTGCACAAGACGAGATGTCGGGCGCATTGTCGCGTTTGTTGGTCACCGTGGAGCAATATCCCGACCTAAAGGCCAACCAGAACTACCTTGACTTGCAGTCACAACTCGAAGGCTGCGAAAACGGCATCGCCAACGCGCGTAGGCAGTTCAACGAAACGGTGCAGGATTACAACACCTTCATCCGCATGTTCCCCACCAACCTCATTGCCAAGCTATTCGGCTTCCATCAGAAACCGTATTTCGAGGCTTCGCAAGGTGCCGAGAAAGCCCCCGATGTGAAAGGTCTTTTTGAATAACCCACATCACCAACAACTCTAAACCCTAAACTCTAAACTAACCATGTGCGGAATAGTAGCATACGTAGGCCAACAAGAGGCCTATCCCATCCTCATTGAGGGCTTGAAGCGCCTCGAATACCGTGGCTACGACAGCGCCGGTGTGGCACTGCTCAACGAAAACAACGAACTTAACGTCTATAAAGCAAAGGGCAAGGTCTCCGATTTGGAGGCCTTTGCTGCTTCCAAAGATGTCAGCGGGCACATCGGCATCGCGCACACCCGTTGGGCCACCCATGGCGAGCCCAATGAGGTGAATGCCCACCCGCACCGTTCGCAGTCGGGCAACATCGCCCTGATCCATAACGGCATCATCGAAAACTACCTCAGCCTGCGCAAGGAGCTGGAGAAACGTGGCTTTACCTTTAAGTCGTCGACCGACACGGAGGTGCTTACCAACCTCATCGAAGATGTGCAACTCAGCGAGCATGTCGACCTCTTCGAGGCCGTGCGCATCGCCCTGAACCATGTGGTGGGTGCCTACGCCATCGCCATCGTGGAAAAAGACCATCCTGACCAACTGATTGCCGCCCGCAAGGGCAGTCCCATGGTCATCGGCATCGGCGAGGGCGAGTATTACATCGCTTCCGACGCCACGCCCATCGTAGGCCGCACCCAGAAGGTGGTCTACCTTGAGGATGAGCAGGTGGCAAAGATCAAGTTGGGCGAGGAGCTGCACATCAAGACCATCCAGGACGTGGAGGCCATGCCATACGTGCAGGAGCTGAAGATGAACCTCGACAGCATCGAGAAGGCGGGTTTCGACCATTTCATGATGAAGGAGATCTACGAGCAGCCGACCATCGTGCGCGACACCATGCGTGGACGCTTGCATCCCGAGGCCAACACGGTGCGTCTCGGTGGCATCCTGCAGTATGAGAAGCAGCTGCTTTATGCCGACAACATCGTCTTTGTGGCTTGCGGCACCTCGTGGCATGCCAGCCTCGTGGGTAGCTACCTCATCGAGAAACTGGCCAAGATCCGCGTCAAGGTGGAGTATGCTTCTGAGTTTCGCTATCGCGACCCAGTGGTCACCCCTCATGATGTAGTCATCGCCGTGTCGCAGTCGGGCGAGACCGCCGATACTTTGGCCGCTATCCAACTGGCGAAGGAGAAAGGTGCCGTGGTGTTGGGCATATGCAACGTCATCGGCTCGTCCATCTCAAGGGCCACGGATGCGGGCATCTACACCCATGCCGGCCCCGAAATCGGTGTGGCCTCCACCAAGGCTTTTACCTCACAGGTAACAGTGATGGCCATGTTGGCTTTGCGCCTCGCCGAACTGAAAGGCTCCATGAAAGACGAAGAACGTCAAGCCTTCATTGACGAGCTCGACCGCATCCCCGAAAAGATACAGTGGACCCTCGATCACAGTGGCCATGTGAAGGATATCGCAGAGAAATACAAGGATGTGCATAACATGCTGTATCTCGGCCGATTGCAGAACTATCCTGTGGCCTTGGAAGGCGCCTTGAAGTTGAAGGAAATCTCCTACATCCACGCTGAGGGTTATCCTGCAGCCGAGATGAAACACGGCCCCATCGCCTTGATCGACAAGGATATGCCTGTGGTATTCATCGCCACCAACCACAGCACCTACGAGAAGGTGATCAGTAACATCCAGGAGGTGAAGGCGCGCAACGGCAAGATTATAGCCGTAGTGAGCGAAAAAGATGTCTTGGCCCGTCGCATGGCCGACTATGTCATCGAGATTCCCGAGACGGAGTGCCTCTATTCGCCATTGTTGGCGACGGTGCCCTTGCAAATCCTGGCCTACCACATTGCCGTGATGCGAGGTTGCAACGTCGACCAGCCACGAAATTTGGCTAAGTCAGTCACAGTGGAATAAAAAAACAGAAAAAGCAGCTCCGCGGAGCTGCTTTTTCTTTGGTACCGAAGGCCGGGATCGAACCGGCACGAGTGTTACCTCATCGGTTTTTGAGACCGACGCGTCTACCGATTCCGCCACTTCGGCATGGTTCGACAAGCTCACCATGTATGGTTTATCGCGTCAAACGCGGCTGCAAAAATACGGTTTTTTTTATTCACCGCAAGCAAGTTGAGAAAAATTTCTGTTTTTGTCTTGTTCGCACGGATAAAATCCCTAATTTTGCAGCCCGAAAAACGGAGTAAAAATCAACATAATATCCTTGCAACAATGTCAGGAAGATACGTTTCCATTTTCGCTGGTAGGGCCACGAAGGAATTAGGCACTAAGATTGCCGAAGCCTATGGCACTCAACTAGGTAAGTCACAGGTCGTCGTCTTCTCCGATGGAGAGTTCCAACCTTCTTTCGAAGAGAGCATCCGTGGTCATCACGTGTTTATCGTTCAGTCCACCATGCCTTCCACCGACAACCTGATGGAGCTTTTGCTTATGATTGACGCCGCCAAGCGTGCCTCGGCACACAAGGTCATCGCTGTGATACCCTATTTCGGCTGGGCTCGTCAGGACCGTAAGGACCAACCCCGCGTGAGCATCGGCTCCAAGTTGGTGGCCAACATGCTGACCGCTGCCCATGTGGACCGCATCATCACGATGGACCTTCACGCCGACCAGATCCAAGGCTTCTTCGATATCCCGATGGATGCCTTGTATGCTTCCAGCATCTTCATTGACCATATCCAGAAGATGAACATCGACAACCTGCTGATTGCCGCTCCCGACCTGGGTGCCTCCAAGCGTGCCTCGGCCTATGCCAAGCGTTTGGGTTGCGACCTGGCTGTGTGCCACAAACAACGTGCACGTGCCAACGTGGTGGAGAGCATGACCCTCATCGGCGATGTGAAGGACAAGAATGTCATCATCCTTGATGATATCATCGACACCGCTGGTACCATCGTGAAAGCCGGTCAGGTGATGATGGACAACGGCGCCAAGAGCGTCCGCGCCTTTGCCACCCACGCCGTTTGCAGCGGTCCCGCCATGGAACGCCTCGACAACTCGGTGTTCAGCGAAGTGGTGGTCACCGACACCATCCCGCTGCCCGCCAACGCCTCCAAGAAAATCCGTGTGGTCAGCTGCGCACCCTTGTTTGCCGATGTCATCCACCGTGTGGAATCCTACGAATCCATCAGTTCGTTATTCAAATAATGCAAAATCCTGTAGAGACGCGGCGCGCCACGTCTCTACAACAACAATAAACAAATCAATTCATTAACAATTAAACATTTAAACACAATGAAAACTGTATCATTGAGCGGTTCTCTTCGCGAGAACGTAGGGAAAAAGGATACTAAGGCTTTGCGTCAAGCCGAGATGGTTCCTTGTGTCATGTACGGTGCAGGTGAGGAGCAGATTCACTTCGCCACTGCAGAGAAGAACTTCACCAAGATCCTCTTCACCCCTGAGACCTACATCATCGATTTTGAAGTCAATGGCAAGACCTACAAAACCATTCTTCAAGACATTCAGTATCACCCTGTGACCGACAAGGTGTTGCACGCCGACTTCCTCATTGTGAAGGAAGACAAGCCCATCACCGTCACGCTGCCTATCACCCTCGAAGGTTCGGCTGCCGGTGTCATGCGTGGTGGTAAACCCAAATTGGGTATCAAGAAGGTCAAGGTTTGCGGTCTGATCAAGGACCTGCCGGACTACGTGAAAGTCAACATCAGCGATGTGAACATCAACGAAGCCATCAAGGTGAAGGATCTCGCCATCGAGAACGTGACCCCCATCACCCCTGGTTACACCGTCATCTTCGCCGTCAACGCCGCCCGTGGCGCCGCTGTTGCCGAGGAAGAAACCGAAGAGTAATCTCTTATTATTCAATAATAAAGGCCGCGCTAAGCGGCCTTTTTTAATGGGATTGCTTCGCAAGAAATCTGTCAAAAATAGTTCGAAAATATTAAGAGGAATATGTGCTTAAGAAAGATTTTTGAACGATTTCTTGGCCGTAGGCCAATCCCAAATAAGGAAACCAAAGAAAAAAACATGAAATACCTGATTGCCTGTTTGGGAAACATCGGTGCCGAATATGACAACACGCGCCATAACATCGGCTTCAAGATCGCCGACCGTCTGGCAAAGGACTTGGAGTGCTCGTTCACTACGGGTCGTTTGGCACAGACGGCGGAGGTGAAATACCGTGGCAAGACCTTGCTGATCATCAAGCCGACGACCTATATGAACCTCAGCGGCAAGGCGGTGAAATATTGGATGCAGCAGGAGAAGATCCCGATGGAGAACCTCCTGGTCGTCAACGACGACATCGCACTGCCTTTGGGCACATTGCGCCTGCGCAAACAAGGTGCCGACGGTGGCCACAACGGTCTGACTGACATTATCGAAAAACTAGGTACCAACGTGTTCTGTCGCCTGCGTTTCGGCTTGGGCGACGACTTCCCGCGCGGCCGTCAGGTGGACTTTGTCTTAGGACAATGGAAACCCTCCGAAGAGCCCATCGTCGACGAAAAAGTGAACGAAGCCGTTGAAATCATCAAGAGCTTCGTTGTTCAAGGGCCAGATCGGACGATGAATCAGTTTAATAAGAAATAGTCCTTTTCATCATTAATTTGCTCCGCACATAGTAAAGTTTTTTATAAAAAGACGTATAATGTAAGAAATATTCTTACATTTGCAGTGTAATTACAACATTATCTTATTATGAGCAGGACTGTAACAGCATCATTAGGACCTCATTATGAGGAATTTATCATGAACAGCATTCATAGTGGCAGATACAACAACGTCAGTGAAGTCATTAGAGCAGCACTTCGTCGATTGGAGGAAGACGAAGCTCGACTTGCAGCACTTCGTGCTGCTTTAGATGAAGGCGAAGCCAGTCCCGATGTAATGGATTTTAATCCGACAAGTTTTCTTCAAGAAATGAAAGCGGAAAGAAGAAACAATGGCTGATTATATCCTCTCCAAGAAAGCATTGTTCGACCTTCGTAGTATATGGCTTTATACAGTCGAAACATGGTCGGAAGAACAAGCTGATATCTATTATCAGAATTTAATACAAGCCATTGAAACAATTGCTAATAGACCAGAATCCGCTGGACATTCTTATGAAGAAGTACGCAGTGGTTACCGGGGTTGTCATTCTGGGAGACACATTATTTTCTATCGAGTTTTGAAGAGCGGAAAAGTAAGAATTATTCGTATTCTTCACGAACGTATGGACTTTGGGAGGCATTTATGATATAATTAAGATTCCGCTTCCCGCGCTTTCTTTTCCTTCAACGATCCCTCAAAAATATCAAACCTCACAAAGCGGCACTCCAGCGGGCCGTTCCAAACAGGTATCTTGGCCGTAGGCTTCAATCCCACATGGCGCAAAGCCACAGCATCGTCGGTGATGAGCCAGCATTGGAAGCCCTGGAAGTTGTGCTTCAGTGTGTGGCCTATTTCTTCGTATAAGTTGTCGATGTCGTCTTCCTCCAAACGGTCGCCGTAGGGTGGGTTGATGACAAGGATGCCACCGCCTTCGGGTGGGGTGAGGTCGTGCATGTCCTTCTTCATCAGGTGGATATCGCGTTGCAGATGGGCGTAGTTGATGTTGCCTTCGGCGATGGCCACGGCCTTGGGCGAGCGGTCGGAGGCCCAAATCTCATATTCGAAATCGCAAATCTTATCGTCGGCTTCCTGACGGATGCGCTGCCAGAGTTCGGCATCGTAGTCGTCCCATTTCATGAAGCCCCATTGCTTGCGGTAGTAGCCCGGCGGGATCTTCATGGCATACATGGCCGCCTCGATAGGCAGGGTGCCCGAGCCGCACATGCAGTCGAGGAAGTTGCAGTCGGCTTTCCAGCCCGTGAGTTGGATGAGACCTGCCGCCAACACCTCATTCATCGGGGCCTTGTCGACTTGTTTGCGATAGCCGCGATGGTGCAACGACTCGCCTGAGCTGTTGAAGAGCAAGGTCACCTTGTCCTCGCGGATGTGCAGGCTGATGCGTAGGTCGGGGTTCAAGGTGTTGATGTTCGGACGGATGCCATACACATCACGGAAGAGGTCGACGATGGCGTCTTTTACCGTCAAGGCGGCGTACTGCGAATGGGTGAAGAAACGCCCGCTCGTCACAGCATCGACGCAGAAGGTCTGGTCGGTGCGGAGCAACTCACACCAATTGATTTCCTTCACTTTTTTATATAGTTCATCGGGGTTTTTGGCGAAGAAGTTCTTGAAGGGTTTCAGCACTTTAAGGGCTGTACGCACCTCATAGTTAATGCGGTACATCAGCTCCTTGTTGCCTTCGCAGATGACGGCGCGGTGCATGGGGCGCACGTTCTTTGCTCCAAGAGCCTTGATCTCGGCGGCCAGCACGTCTTCGAGTCCAGCAGCCGTCTTGGTGATGAGTTGGTAGTTGTCTTCCATGTTATTGAGCTTGTCGAAATATGGTTCAATTTTTTTGCAAAATTAGGAATAATCTTGAATCTTTGAATCTTGAATCTTTGAATTGATTATTTTTGCACCCGTAATTTGAAAATCACCATGAAAGAAGTTAGAGTAAGATTTGCCCCTAGTCCGACGGGTCCTTTGCACATTGGGGGCGTGCGCACAGCATTATATAATTATTTGTTTGCCAAAAAGAACGGCGGCAAGATGATCCTCCGCATCGAGGACACCGACCAAACCCGCTTCGTGTCGGGTGCCGAGCAATATATCGTGGAGTCCTTGGACTGGTGCGGTATCAAGTTCGACGAGAGCGACTACGTGGGTGGCGCCTTCGGTCCCTACAAGCAGAGCAACCGCAAACATCTCTACAAACAATACAGTGACGAGCTGCTGGCCAAAGGCTGCGCCTACATCGCTTTCGACACTGCCGAGGAACTGGACAAATACCGCAAAGAGGCCGAAGCCAACAAGCAGACCTTCATCTACAACTGCCAGAGTCGCAAGCACCTGCGCAACAGCTTGACGATGAGCAAGGAAGAAGTCGACAAGCTGATTGCCGATGGCACGCCTTACACAGTGCGTTTCATGATTCCCGAAGACCGCGAGATCGTCATGCACGACCTCATCCGTGGTGAGGTGCATGTGCAGACTAACACCCTCGACGACAAGGTTTTGTTCAAGAGCGACGGCATGCCGACCTACCACTTGGCCAATATCGTTGACGACCACCTGATGCAGATCAGCCACGTCATCCGTGGCGAGGAATGGCTGCCTTCGATGCCGCTCCATGTCATGCTCTACGAGGCCTTCGGTTGGGAGGCTCCGCAGTTTGCCCACCTGCCCTTGCTGCTTAAACCTGACGGCAACGGCAAACTCAGCAAGCGCGATGGCGACCGCCTTGGTTTCCCCGTCTTCCCCATGTATTGGGTCGACCCGAAGACTGGCGACACAGCCATGGGCTACAAGCAGTCGGGCTACTACCCCGAGGCCTTCATCAACATGCTGGCACTGCTGGGTTGGAACCCTGGTACCGAGCAGGAAATCTTCACCATGGATGAGCTCATCCAAGCTTTCTCGCTCGAGCGTTGCAGCAAGAGCGGCGCCAAATTCAATGTGGAGAAGACCAAGTGGTTCAACCACGAGTGGCTCATGCGCAAGTCGAACGAGGAAGTAGGCAAGGACTACCAGGCTTGGCTGAAGGCAGAAAAGGGCATCGATGCCCCGCTCGATTTCGCCGTGAAAGTCGCTGGTTTGGTGAAAGATAGAGTCAACTTTGTGAAGGAGATTTGGGACCAAAGTTTCTTCTTCTTCGAGGCCCCGACGGAATACGATCCTGTGACAGTCAAGAAACGTTGGAAAGAGAACAGTGCCGAAACCATGCTCAAGGTGAAAGAAGTCATCAAGGACATCGAGCCATTCGATCTGGCCCATATCGATGAGACGCTCAATAACTGGATCACCGGCAACGAGCTGAACATGGGTCTCGTAATGAACGGCCTCCGCCTGATGGTGGTGGGTGCCGGCAAGGGCCCGCACATCGGCGAGATCCTTGAGCTTTTGGGTAAGGAAGAGACCCTCAAGCGCATCGACGCCGGTGTGAAGGCTTTGGGATAAGTCACAAATCGATGAAAAAGGGACTAAAAATAACGCTAATTGTCTTTGGAGTAATCGTAGTGTTACTCCTATTGGTGCTTGTTTTTGCGGGTCCCATAGCGAAGTGGTACGTCGAAAAGCACGACAAGGAACTGATAGGTCGCGAGTTGACCATAGGAAAGCTATGGGTCAACGTGTTTTCGGGGACAGCGAAAATCGATGATTTGACGCTGTACGAAGACGATGGCGCCACGCCTTTCGTGAGTTTCGACCATTTCGATACCAACATCAAATTGCGCGACTTGTTGGATAACCGTCTGTGGGTGAATCATGCCCTGCTTTCGGGGCTGAAGGTCTACATCCAGCAGAACCGCACCTGGTTCAATTTCGACAGCATGGTGCAGCACTTCGCCTCCGACAAGCCCAAGGAACCTTCTGAGCCTTCCAATTTCGGCTTGATTTTCAACGATATCACGATTGATAAGAGCTTTTTGCGCTATACCGACCTGGACATCGGCAGCGAGTTTAACCTGCGCGACATTGCTATCCATGTGCCCTATATCGACTTGTCGGACATGAAGACCACTGTCGGCCTCGACCTCATACTGGCCGACAGCGCCACCCTGCATACCGACCTGCGACTGTCGGAGAATGCGGAAGAGTATTTCGTGAATTTGAAAGTGAATGACTTGGGCATCGACATCATCGAGCCCTATCTGCAACAGACGCTTGCAGTCGACTCGCTGCAAGGTCAGCTTTCCTTGGACCTTTCTGCCGAAGGGCGCACCGAGCATATCCTCGACTTTGACATGATTGGCGACATCGTGCTGAGCGATTTGTCGTTGTGCGACAATGGCGGCTACAGGTTGGGTCACATCGACTCCATCTGGACCGATATTGGACGTTTCAACTTGAACCAGAACGTGTTGGATCTGGACAGGTTAAAGATCTCAGGCGTTAGGACAGCTTATATCGTCAATGCGGATAGCACCACGAACTTCGATCTTTTCCTCGGTCATGTGTATCATCGCGACACCACGGTCTTCGAGAAAGTCATCGACACGGTAGCCGCCGCCATCGAGGAGGTGCAGGATCGCAAGACACTCGTCATAGGCATCAAGGATCTTCGAGTCGACAAGATCAACCTGGAATACCAAGACCATACCTTGCCGGATCCTTTCATCTATGAAATCTCCGACATCAGCATCACATCGAATAATTTTACACTGACGGGCGATAACGCCGTCCATCTGGATGCTATGCTCAACAATGTGGGTAAGCTCAGGATGCAATGGCAGGGCGACGTGCATGGGCTGGAGAACCACGACCTCACTTTGATGCTGAGCAACGTGAAACTGACGGATTTCTCGCCTTACGTCCAACAGCTGTTCGGATTTCCGCTTGAAGACGGCACACTCTCGTTCCGCAGCCAAAACAAGATTGTCAATGGCAATCTTGAAGGCATCAACAAGTTGCAGCTGGCTTCACCCACGGTGGGGAAGAGGATGAAGAATTTCGAACCCCAATACCCCAAGATTCCGTTGAGGCTGGGCATCTACCTGCTCACCGACAAAGACCACAACGTCAGCATCGACCTGCCTATCTCGGGTAACCTCAACGACCCGCAGTTCTCTTACGGCAAGGCCTTGTTGAAGGTGCTTGGCAACCTGTTGGTCAAGGTGGTGACCACGCCTTTCCGTCTCTTTTCTGACGATGACGTCCAATACGTACCTTTCGACCTGCTCCATCCCGATTTCAATGCCGATGAATACGCGATGCTTGACGACGTGGCCTCCACCATCAGCCTTCACCCCGACCTGTCCGTCGAATTTGAACAGTGTGTGAACTACGAGGAGACCCTTCAGCGACTGTGCAACTTGCAGTTGCAGCGCGACTACTATATCTCGCAGCATCCCGAGGTCGACTCCACGGGCATAGATTTCCTTACCAACGAAGCCATTCAAGCCATTAAGTTGAACGACAAAGGATTGTGCGACTATGCGGTGCAGTTCTCGGAGCGTGAGAAGTTGTCGTCGAAGCGCGACGTCGCCTCGGTGGCCTACGCCGTGTATCACGAAAAGTCGAAGGCCATCATCGCAAGGCTGATGGATAGGCGAAATGCCTTGCTTACCAATTACATGCTGAACACCAAGGGATTGAACAACAATCAGATTTCGGTGACGAAGATGGACGAGGCGTTACTGGAGACCTATAACAAGGCTTCGCGCTATGAAGTGCGGTTGCTCAATGACGAGGAAGCGGATTAGTTGACGACCAACCGCTTGGACACCATTCCTTTTTCGGTTTTGATTTTGACCACATAGACACCCGAGGCCAACTCGTTTGTATTGAATTGGTATTGTCTCGTCTTGTTCAAATCCTGGGTTTTGATTTGCTGTCCCAATTGATTATAAATACTGACGTTCAACAAGTTGTCGTCGGCAAGGAGGGTCACTTCACCTTGTGCGGGGTTGGGGAACATCGCCACGTTGAGGGTTTCGTGCTCCGCGACGCCGTCATGGTTGGGACCCGCCAAGGTCGCCACCAAGCCGAGGTTGAGTTCGGTGAAGCGCTTCGACTGGTCCAAGTTGTTGACACTCAGCCCTAAGATATCTTGTCTGGAGTGGATAAAAGGCGAGCTGGCATGCACGTCTTCGAAAGGATGCACAGCAGGGTAGCCGTTGCGGTTGAAGGAGGAGTAGTCGCTGTCGCCCCAAGCCAGCCAGGCCTGCCGGATGGGCATCTCGGGGAAATAGACTTGGCTGAAGTTGAAGACGTATCTGCCGATGAGCGAGTCGCGCGTGGTGAACATCAGGTGGACGTGGATGTCGGTGCCTTCTTCGAGGTAGCCCGTCATGTCGAGGTTGAAATAGCCTACGATGTCCATCAATTGTTCGGCACAGTCGGCAGCGTAGGCTGCACTGCCCTTGAGCCCGATTTCCTCAGCGTTCCAGTTGCCATAGATGATGGTACGGTCGAAGGTGTAATTGCTTAATATTCTTGCGGTTTCGAGGATTCCTGCCACCCCCGAGGCGTTGTCGTCGGCACCAGGTGAGCGGATGGTATCGGGATCGGTGCCGTCGTCGTTCCACGAGTCGTAATGCCCCCCACAGATGACGAATTCTTCAGGGGTGCGGGTGCCCCATTGCACGGCTAGCACGTTGTCGGCAGTCTCTTCCGGGAATCCTTCCTTGTGGACTTTGAAGTCGTGCAGCATCACCGTGTCCACGCCAAACTGCACGTAACGACTTGTCAGCCAATCTTGTACTTCATAAATATGACGGCTGTCGAAACGGCGGTTATGGTAAGAACAGAGGTGTTCGATATTGGCCTTGATGCTGTCAATCGAGACCGAGTCCATCATGGCACGGATCTCGGGATGCTCTTCAGCAATAACAGGGTAGTCGTGCTCAAAGAGATGTTGCACCTGCGCGGAGGCAGTGAGACCTGCAATGAGGAGTAGTGCTATGGTTATTAGTTTTCTCATTATTTTCAGTTTTTGACCCTGACCCTGACCTCTGACCCTGACCCGCTTTTGGGTAACGGGTCTGGGTCATGGTCACTGGTCATGGTCACAATCCCTTCACATGCGGCTTGCCCGCAATGAAATCCTTCAAATAAAACGGCTCGAAATACGCCACATCGACAAACTGCTGTTGCTGCAAGGCCCGTTCCGCCAGGACTTTCATATAAGCCGCAGAGGGCTTGAAGCCGTCGATGATATGGATATTCGGTTGGTTTTCAAAGAGTTTACTCAGCTTTGGCGCACCGTCACCGAAGAGCCAGAGCCGATGGTCTTTTCTTAAGTCCTCGAACGAGTTCTCGTCGATGACCAAGGCGGCCGTGTCGTTGATTTTGTTCAAGTTGGCGTCAAAGACAGAGGCATACACCTCCATGCGGCGCGCATCGATCATGGGGATGAGCAGGTCGTCGGGACCGATTTGGCTGCCCAGCTTGTCCTTCATGCCGTAAGCCATGGCTTCGAGCGTGTCGATGGCCATCAGCGGGAGGTCGGCGGCATAGCAGATGCCTTTGGCCGTGCTCACCCCGATGCGCAGACCCGTGTAGGAGCCAGGACCTTGGCTCACCGCCACGGCGTCCAACTGCGGATAGTCGATTTTGGCCTCCTCCATCACTTCGCGGATGAAGTTGGTAATCTTTTCAGAATGAGCGTTTTGTCCCTCTGTCTCGCGCATAGCCAAGGTGCAACAGGCCGAGTTGAGTGCGACCGAACAAACCGGTGTGGCCGTTTCCAAACACAGTATCATTTTTTTCAGTTTTTATGAGGCAAAAATAGGCAAAAAACGCATGTGAATTGGTCCTTTTTGTTCTTTTCTCAATTTTTATTATTAAATATGTTGTACAACCGCAGAAAACCTTATATTTGCAACATTAATATGCCTAATTGGGCTTTTTTGTATATGGTTGAATTAGAGTTCGTTAAGTAGTTTTAATGGGACTTAGGAGGCGAAGCTGTATCATGACGGAAACAAAAGTTTTTATATCAAAAGCAACAAAAAGAAACTGGGACAAGCTGAAAAACAGCGGTGACGACCGCCTGATGCGACGAGCCAACAAGAGCCGCTCGCAGAAGACCATCGTCCCCGATGACTATGTCATGGCCGGTAGCCTGCCCCGTTTCGTGGAGGAGCTGCGACACCAGCAACATCCTATCAATGACTTGATTTTCAGCCTCTGCGCGATGAAGATCGAGCATAACAAGGTGGACGAGGCCAACGCCAAGCGTTTCTTTGAGGAATATACCGGTTACCATCGCATTGCGCTTGAGGTGCCGCGTCAGATCCTGAAAAACCGCTTTGACGACTGGATCGGCTTTGTGTACCAGTCGTTGATGGCGGAAGGGCACCGCATCTTGACGGGTTTGTACTACACCAGTCCCGCCATAGTCGAGGAGATGCTCTCCGATGTGCGGATGACGACAAACCAACGCTTCCTTGACCCCTGCTGCGGCAGCGGCATCTTCCTGATGAAGGTCGAGGGTGCCCGCCCCGAGCAGCTCTATGGCGTCGACAACGACCCCCTCGCCGTGATGATCGCCAAGGCCAACCTCATGGTCAAGTTCAACGAGTCGTCGGTCTATCCCCAGATCTACCAACTGGACTTCCTGCTTCATGCCGCATCGGCTTTGGCAGGACTGAAGTTCGACTACATCGTCACCAACCCGCCTTGGGGCAGCGAGAAACGGAAACGCCACAGCTCCGACGTCATCACCTCGAACGAGCAGGCCACCTTGTTCTTCACCGAGTCCTTCAAGTTCTTGAACGACAACGGGATGCTACACTTCTTACTGCCCACCTCGGTGCTGAAGATCAAGGTGCATGCCGACTTCCGCCGTTTCATCGCCGAAAGCACTTGCTTGGACACCATCAAATGCTACCACGAACGCTTCAAAGGGGTGTTCACCGACTTCATCAGCATGAAGGTCAGGAATAAGACGATGCATGGGCAGCAGAGCTACACCGTCAGGACGGCCCACAACGAGGTCATCCGCAAGACCTGGCAGATGCAGGACGACGACTTTTGCGCCATCCCCTTGCTCAACGACCGCACCGAGGCCATCCTCGACAAGGCGGAACGGATGCGCCACGACGACCTCACGCACAGCCAATGGGCTCTGGGCATCATCACGGGCAACAACGCCAAAGTGCTGAAAGACAGACCCCGCAAGGGTCTGGAACCCATCTTCACGGGCAAGGACATCCGTCCCTACGGCCTGAAGAAGGCCAGTCGTTACGTCAAATACAACCGTGTCGACTTCCAACAGTGTGCCAAGGACGAGTACTACCGCGCCAAGGAGAAGCTGGTGTATAAGTTCGTCTCAAGCCATCTTTGTTTCACTTACGACGACAAGCAACGTCTTTTCCTCAACAGCGCCAACATCCTCATCCCCGAAGTGGACGGCATGAGCATCAAGACGGTGCTGGCATTCTTGAACTCGGCCTTGTTCAACTTCTTGTACGCCAAACGCTTCAACGACATCAAGATCCTGAAGGGAAATCTTTCAGCTTTGCCGTTTCCGAAGATTACACCTGAACAGGACAAAGAACTGACGGCTTTGGTCGACCGCGCCCTTAACGGTGATGCCAAAGCCCCAACAGAAATTGATACCATGATTTACTCGCTCTTCGAGCTCGAAGATGAGGATTTAGAAATGATTTGACGGGATATTCCTACGGAATAGAAATCTTTCAAAAATATAATCTAAAATCTTTCAAAAATCTTCGTTTGACACCCCATGGATTTGATCGCAGAACATAATAGAAAATATCATTTTTTTGTGGAGATTACAGGTGTTGCCATGAAGGTCTATAATAAGTACCATTATGGTCTGCTTGAATCAGCATACGAAGCCGCAATGAAGTATCTTTTAGAGCTGGATGGTCATAAGGTTGAAAAACAAGTGTATTTGCCGATTTATTGGGAAGATGTCAAATTAGACCAAACCTATAGAATGGATTTGGTAATTGATGATGATATAATTGTTGAATTGAAATCCATCAAGTTTATAGGAGACGAACACAGAAAGCAGTTACAGAACTACTTGAATATTACTCACATCAAATATGGTATGCTTATCAATTTCTCTCCAGAAAGAATATATAGTGAATGGTATGAGAGAGATATTGATGGAAGTATAGAACGAATCAAATTGTTTTAACCTAAAAAAATACTTCGATAGGGATTTTTGAAAGATTTCTACACGAAGTGTATCAAAAAAAAATGAAAATCCTACTCACTGGTGGCGCCGGCTTCATCGGCAGCCACACCTTAGTTGAACTCAACGCTGCGGGCCACGAGACCGTGGTCATCGATAACCTCAGCAACAGCAACCCCAAGTCGCTTGAGCGCGTGGCAGAGCTGACAGGCAAACAAATTCCCTTCTATAAAGTCGACATCCGCGACCGCGAAGGCCTCAACCGTGTGATGAGCGATCATCACTTCGACGCCTGCATCCACTTCGCCGGGCTGAAGGCCGTGGGCGAGAGCGTGGAGAAGCCTTGGGAATACTACGAGAACAACATCGGCGGCACACTGACCCTCCTCGACGTGATGCGACAGCACGGCTGCAAGAACATCATCTTCTCGTCGTCGGCCACGGTCTACGGCGACCCGGCCATCATCCCCATCACGGAGGAGTGTCCCAAGGGTCACTGCACCAACCCCTACGGCCAGACCAAGAGCATGCTTGAGGAGATCATGATGGACATGCAGAAGGCCGACAAGGAATGGAACATCGTGCTGCTGCGCTACTTCAACCCCATCGGCGCCCACCCGAGTGGTAGGATAGGGGAGAACCCCAACGGCATCCCGAACAACCTGATGCCTTACGTCACTCAGGTAGCCGTGGGCAAGCGCCCCGAGCTGGGTGTCTTCGGCAACGACTACCCCACCCCTGATGGCACCGGCGTCCGCGACTACATCCACGTCGTCGACTTGGCACGCGGCCACGTGGCGGCCCTGCAGGCCATCGAGAGAAAATGCGGCATCGCCATCTATAACCTCGGCACGGGCCAAGGCTACTCGGTGCTCGACGTGGTGAAGACCTTCGAGAAGGTCAACGGCATCAAGATCCCTTATAGCATCAAGCCGCGCCGCGCGGGTGACATCGCCACCTGCTACTCCGACCCCGCCAAGGCCTATCGCGAGCTGGGCTGGAAGGCACAGTACGGCCTCGAAGAGATGTGTCGTGACTCGTGGAACTGGCAAAAAAACAATCCAAACGGATTTTGATGTTTAAGAAGAACGTAAAACCATGTTCATAGAAAATTATCCATCAGTTTTCAAAAGAAACGGCATACGATATGGTGCCGTAGTTAGTCCTTTTCCGTAATTCTCGACTGGGTCGACGGGCGGAACCCGAACCTAGTCAAAAGGATAAAGTTAATTAACGAATTGAAAACCAAAACAAACACTAACAAACATAAATGGATAAAGTAACTATCATTGACTACGACCGGATCTATAAGAACTTCATCGACGAGAAGTATCTGCACGACGGTCACGACGAATACTACTACCGCAACCAACAGGTCAAAAAGCCCGAAGGAGGTTGGCGTCACCTGCGTTCCGACGAGATCGAACGTCTGGTGAAAAACAGCAACTCCGCCACCAACTGGGACGACATCTGGGTGACCGACGAATTCGACACCAGCATGATTCGCAACAACCACTTCTTCGGCATGGTGCGTATCGGCCGCGTGACGCGTAAGGTGTTGCAATACCACGACCTGCGCGTGCCCATCGGCATCACTGACAGTAGCATCATCTCATGCGACATCGGCGACGACGTGGCCATCCACGACGTGCATTACATGGCCAACTACATCATCGGCGACCGCGCCATTCTCTTTAATATCCAGGAGATCTCCACCACCGACCACTCCAAGTTCGGTAACGGCACCATCAAGGAAGGCGAGCCCGAGGACGTGCGCGTGTGGCTCGAGGTGATGAACGAGATCGGCACGCGTCGCATCCTGCCCTTTGATGGTATGATCACGGCCGACGCCTACCTCTGGGCCAAATACACCGACGACACCAAGTTGCAGGAACGCCTCAAGGAGATCACACAAGCCAGCGTCGACTTCCACCGCGGCTACTACGGCACCATCGGCGAGTCGTGCGTCATCAAGAACTGCTGGATCCTCAAGGATGCCAAGGTGGGACCGCACTGCTACATCAAAGGCGCCAGCAAGCTGAAGAACCTCACCATCAACTCGTCGGAGGAGGAGCCGTCGCAAATCGGCGAGGGCGTCATCCTCGTCAACGGCATCACGGGCTACGGCTGCCGTATCTTCTACTCGGTGACGGCCACCCGCTTTGTGCTCGGCGACAACTGCAACCTGAAATACGGCGCCCGCCTCATCAACTCGGTGCTGGGCGACAACTCCACCATCTCGTGCTGCGAGGTGCTCAACAACCTCATCTTCCCCTCGCACGAGCAGCATCACAACAACTCCTTCCTCATCTCGGCTTGCGTCATGGGACAGAGCAACATGGCTGCCGGTGCCACCGTTGGCTCCAACCACAACAGCCGCGCCACCGACGGCGAGATTGTGGCCTCGCGTGGCTTCTGGCCGGGCCTCTGCTCCAGCGTGAAGCACTCGTCGAAATTCGCCAGCTTTACCCTGCTCAGCAAGGCCGACTACCCCAGTGAACTCAACATCATGCTGCCGTTCTGCCTCGTCAACAACAACACGGCCAAGAACGAGCTTGAGGTCATGCCTGCCTATTGGTGGATGTACAATATGTACGCCATTGCGCGCAACACCTCGAAGTACGTGAAACGCGACAAGCGCAAGCGCAAGATCCAGAACATCGAGTTCGAGACCCTCGCCCCCGACACCGTGGAGGAGATCATCGAAGGCCGCAAACTCCTGGAGGTATGGGTCGCCAAGTCCTATCTCCGCAAGAAAGGCGAAGACCCCGAGCGGTACGAATACTACGACCTGCGCGAATGCGGCAAGAACCTTCTTGACAACGAGCCTACCACAGTGAAGACGTTGGAAGTCTTCGGCGAGCACATGGAGAAAGGTAAGCGTAAGGTGCGCATCCTCAAGCCTTTGGAGGCCTATCACGCCTATGGCGACATGATCACCTACTACGCCGTCAAGACCCTGATGCATTACTTGGAGAACCATCCCGACATCGACATGGAGACCATCGTGAACCACATGCGTGGCAAGCGCCTCCGCAAATGGATCAACCTTGGTGGCCAGACCATGGCCGAGGAGTATGTCGAGCAGCTGCGGGCCGACATCCGCGACGGCAAACTCAACACTTGGGAGGAGATCCATCACCGTTACGACGAGCTGTGGGACAACTACCAAGTGGAGAAGCTGCGTCACGCCTACTTTGCGCTGATGTTCCTCTACAAGGACGAGACCGACGTGCTCACCGAAGAGATGTGGCACGAGAACCTCGACAAGGCCATCCGCATCCAACACTACATCTGCGACCAGGTGTACGAGAGCCGCAAGAAAGACTACGAGAACGAGTTCCGCAACGCCACCTTCCGCAACGAAGCCGAGAAACTGGCCGTGGTGGGCAGCATCGACGATGTGTCGTTCGTCAAGCAAATCCGTCAGGAGACCGAAGATTTCATAACCTTAATTCAAAAATACCGTAATACCCATTAATGGGCCTCTGGCTTCTGGCCTCTTGCCTCTGGCAGCCTCAACTGGAGGAAAGTTCCTCCCTTCACATGGAACTGCCAGTAGCCAGCAGCCAAGAGCCAGTAGCCACTGAACAACTAAACAACTGAACAACTAAAAACTATACAACCATGAGAGTAATCATCGAAAAAAACTACGACGCCATGTCACGTTGGGCCGCCAACCACATTGTTGAACGCATCAAGGCTTTTAAGCCGACGGCCAAGAAACCTTTTATCCTCGGTCTGCCTACGGGCTCAACCCCTATCGGAACCTATAAGGAACTCGTGCGCCTTTACAAGAAGGGCGAGATTTCCTTTAAGAACGTGGTCACCTTCAATATGGACGAATACGTCCGCATCCCTGAGGACCACCCCGAGAGCTACCACAGCTTCATGTGGAACAACTTCTTCAAGCATATCGACATCAAGAAGGAGAATGTCAACATCCTCAACGGCAACGCCGAAGACCTCGAGGCCGAGTGTGCTCGCTACGAGGAAAAGATCAAGAGCTACGGTGGTATCGACCTCTTCATGGGTGGCATCGGTCCCGACGGCCACATCGCCTTCAACGAGCCCGGTAGCAGCCTGACTTCGCGCACCCGTGTGAAGACCCTCACCAGCGACACCATCATCGCCAACTCACGCTTCTTCGACAACGACATCAACAAAGTGCCGAAGACGGCCTTGACTGTGGGAGTGGGCACCGTCATGGACAGCCGCGAGGTAATGATCCTGGCCAACGGCCATGGCAAGGCCCGCGCCCTAGCCCACGCCATCGAAGGCGGTGTCAGCCAGATGTGGACCGTCAGCGTGCTGCAGATGCATCCGAAGGGCATCATCGTCTGCGATGACGCCGCCTGCGATGAACTCAAATACGGCACGGTCAAGTACTTTAAGGATATAGAAAAGAATAATATTTGAGTTTTTTTGGAAGTAAATCGACCACAAATCTTTCGTAAATCATTTGCTCGCTGTGCTCGCAAGTGCTCGTTTCACTCGCAAGATGCAAAATGTGAAACAAACAATATAATTAACTGTTCGGCTTGCCCTTATCGGGCTTGCCGAACATCAGCAGGCAAGTAAGGTAAAAGATTTGTAATAGATTTACGAAAGATTTGCTTCCTTAATCTACATCTCAAGTATTATGGACATCCAGCTTTACAAAGACCGCATGTACCAAATCATAGGAGCGGCAATGTCGCTCTACAATGAACTTGGAAGCGGTTATTCCGAACCTATCTATCAAGAGTGTCTTTCCGTGATTTGTACGGAAAAGGACATTCCATGGGAAAGGGAGAAGATGCTGAAAATGTATTTTCATGGTGTTGAGTTGGAGAAAGCTTATAAAGCGGACTTTGTGTGTTACGATGATATCATTGTGGAATTGAAAGCTGTGTCAGAAATCTTGAATGAACATAGGGCACAGCTGTTCAATTACATGAGAATCACTAATACCAAGTTCGGGATTCTTATCAACTTTGGAGAACCTCAAAGGCTACATGCTGAGAAGTATATGTTTAACGAAAATACTAATAAGTTTAACTTAATATATGGATAAAAAAGGAAGCAAATCTGCTATAAATCTTTCATAGATAATTTGCTCGCTTTGCTCGCAAAACTAAGAAAAAGTTGGAGAAAGAAATGAGCGAAAGATTTGCTTAAGATTTGTTTCTAAAAGACCGCTTCGAAGAAGCGTCCTCGGCGCGCCCGATAAGGGCCAGCCGATAGACAAGTACTAGGCAAAGAAAAAGATTTGCAATAGATTTGTTTAAGATTTGCTTCCAAAATAAACATTTCATGAAGAATTTCGCACTCATCGGCGTCGGCGGTTACATCGCCCCGCGCCACCTCAAAGCCATCAAAGACACCGGTAACAACCTCGTCTCCGCCTACGACAGGAGCGACAGCGTCGGCATTATGGACAGCTACTTCCCCAAGGCTGCCTTCTTCACCGAACAGGAGCTCTTCGACCGTCATAACACCAAGCTGCGCGACAGCGGCACCAACATCGACTACGTGAGCATCTGTACGCCCAACTACCTGCACGACGCCCACATGCGCTATGGCCTCCGCCTCGGCGCCGACGTCATCTGCGAGAAGCCCCTCGTGCTCAACCCGTGGAACATCGATGCCTTGCAGAAGGTGGAACAACGCCAGGGACATAAGATCAACACCATCCTGCAACTGCGCTTGCACGACAAGATTGTCGCCCTGAAGAAGAAAGTCGAGGAAGGCCCCAAGGACAAGATCTACGACATCGACCTGACCTACATCACCTCGCGCGGCAACTGGTACTACGCCTCATGGAAGGGCGACATCAACAAGAGTGGCGGCATCGCCACCAACATCGGCGTGCACTTCTACGACATGCTTAGCTGGATCTTCGGCGACGTGCAGAAGAACATCGTCCACATCGCCTCGCACGACCGTGTGGCCGGCTACCTGGAGCTGAAACGCGCCCGTGTGCGTTACTTCCTCAGCATCAACGGCGACACCCTGCCGCCCAATGCCGTGGAAGGGGAGAAGCGCACCTTCCGCACCATCATGATCGACGGCGAGGAGTTCGAGTTCAGCCAAGGCTTCACCGAGCTGCACACCAAGAGCTACGAGGAGATCCTGGCCGGTCGCGGCTTCGGCATCGAGGATGCACGTCGCTGCATCGACATCGTCTACGAGATCCGCAACGCCACCCCCATCGGCCTCATCGGTGACTATCATCCCCTGGCAAAGCTCCCGCTGAGTGGACACCCCTTCGGCTGGAAGTGATATTATGGTATTGCCTTCGGTAAGTATTAATAGGGAACGTGTACGAATGGGATACTCCTTCGGAGTAGAAATCGTTCAAAAATTATATAAAAATCGTTCAAAAATCAGCGTTTGCTAGTCTAGGGGATGGATCTTTTAAAAGAACATAATCAAGGGGAAGAAAAAGTAGATTTTTGACAGATTTTAAAGTGATTTTTGACAGATTTCTTTGCGAAGCAAATACCATAGAAAACAAAATAAATAAAGTATAATTATAATGAAAGACACAAAAATCTGCGTCATAGGCTTGGGCTATGTGGGCCTGCCGCTGGCGCGTCTGTTCTCGACTAAGTTCGAGACTATCGGCTTCGACATGAACCAACGCCGTGTGGATGCCCTCATGGCAGGCCATGACGCCACCCTCGAGGTGGCCGACGACCTGCTGCAAGACGCCATCCATAACCATGGCTTCCGCTGCACCACCGACCTCGAAGAGATCAAGAAGTGCAACTTCTACGTCGTCGCCGTCCCCACCCCCGTCGACGCCGACAACCGTGCCGACCTGCGTCCCCTCTGGGGCGCCTCCGAGACCGTCGGCAAGGTCATCAGCAAAGGCGACGTGGTGGTGTATGAGAGCACCGTCTATCCCGGCGTCACCGAGGAGGAATGCCTCCCCGTGGTGGAACGCGTCAGCGGGCTGAAGTTCAACACCGACTTCTACGCCGGCTACAGCCCCGAGCGCATCAACCCCGGCGACAAGCTGCATACCGTGGAGAAGATCAAGAAGGTGACCTCCGGCTCCACACCTGAGATCGCCGACTATGTCGACGAAGTCTACAACAGCGTCCTCGTCAACGGCACGCACAAGGCCCCAAGCATCAAGGTGGCAGAGGCCTCCAAGATCATCGAGAACTCGCAACGCGACGTCAACATCGCCTTCATGAACGAGCTGGCCAAGATCTTCAACGCCATGGGCATCGACACGCACGACGTCATCGAAGCCGCCTCCAGCAAGTGGAACTTCATCAAGCTCAGCCCGGGCCTCGTCGGCGGTCACTGCATCAGCGTCGACCCGTACTACCTCATTCAGAAGGCACAGGTCTACGGCGTACTGCCGCGCATCATGCGTGCTTCAAGGAGGTTGAACGATGGCATGGGCGCCTACGTGGCCAACCAGACCATCAAGTGCATGAACAAGAAAGGCGTGCTGGTGAAGAACGCCAGGATCCTCATCCTCGGCGTCACCTTCAAGGAGAACTGCCCCGACATCCGCAACACCAAGGTGGTTGACATCTACAACACCCTGCGTGAGTACACGCCCAACATCACGGTCTACGACCCCTGGGCTAACGCTGAGCATGTGTTCCAAGAATACGGCGTGGTGATCACCAATGAGTTGCCCACGACCCAGTTTGACGCGGTCATCCTCGCCGTGGCGCACAATGCGTTCCTCGACATGGACGTGAAGTCCTTCGTCAAGGACAACGGTGTCATCTACGACGTGAAGGGCATCCTCCCGCGGGATATAATTGATGGACGCTTGTAAGCCGCTAGAATTGAAAGTTAAAAATATGAAAAAAGCATTGATTACCGGTATTACCGGGCAAGACGGTAGTTTCCTTTCCGAGTTCTTGATCGACAAAGGCTACGAGGTCCATGGCATCCTGCGTCGTAGCAGCTCGTTCAACACAGGTCGCATCGAACATCTATATCTCGACGAGTGGGTGCGCGACATGAAGAAGAAACGTCTGGTGAACTTGCACTGGGGCGACATGACGGACAGCAGCTCGCTCATCCGCATCATCGCCGAGATCAGACCTGACGAGATCTATAACCTCGCTGCCCAGAGCCATGTGAAGGTGAGCTTCGACGTGCCAGAGTTCACTGCCGAAGCTGATGCTATCGGTGTGTTGCGACTCCTTGAGGCAGTGCGCATCGTTGGCCTTGCCGACACCTGCCGCATCTACCAAGCCTCGACCTCCGAGCTCTATGGCCTCGTACAGGAGGTGCCGCAGAAGGAGACGACGCCGTTCTATCCCCGCTCACCTTACGGTGTGGCCAAGCTCTACGGCTTCTGGATCATGAAGAACTACCGCGAGTCGTACAACATGTACTGCTGCAACGGCATCCTCTTCAACCACGAGAGTGAACGTCGTGGCGAGACCTTCGTCACCCGCAAGATCACCCTCGCCGCCGCCCGCATCGCTCAAGGCTTCCAGGATAAGCTCTACCTCGGTAACCTCAACAGCCTCCGCGACTGGGGCTATGCCCGCGACTATGTGGAGTGTATGTGGCTTATCCTCCAGCAGGAGCAGCCCGACGACTTCGTCATTGCCACCGGCCAGTACCACTCCGTGCGCGAGTTCTGCACCCTGGCTTTCAAGGAGGTCGGCATCAACCTGCGCTGGGAAGGCGAAGGCGTGAACGAGAAGGGTGTCGACATCGCCACGGGCAAGGTACTCGTGGAGGTCGACCCGAAGTACTTCCGTCCTGCTGAGGTCGACCAGCTACTGGGCGACCCGTCGAAGGCCAAGCAACTGCTGGGCTGGAATCCCCAGAAGACATCCTTCGAGGAGTTGGTCAGGATCATGGTGCAACACGATATGAAGAAAGTCCACAAGCTCTATCTCCGCGATCACCTCGAAGACTAACTCTCAATTCTCAATTATCAATTATCAATTGTCAATTATCAATTATCAATTCTAAGCCCATGCCCAAGGTTTTCGTCAGCGGGTGCTACGACCTCCTGCACAGCGGTCACGTTGAGTTCTTCCGACAAGCGGCGCAATATGGCGACCTCTATGTCGGCATCGGCTCCGATGAGACCATCCTGCATTACAAGAACCATAAGACACTTTATCCCGAAAAGGAACGTCTCTTCATGGTGAAGGCCATCCGATACGTGAAAGACGCTTTCATCAACGATGGCGACGGTGTGATGGACTTCGTCGGCACGGTGGAGCGGGTGAAGCCCGACATCTTTGTTGTCAACGAAGACGGTTCCACCGAGGAGAAACGTCGTTTCTGCGAGGAACATGGCATCGAATATGTCGTCCTGCATCGTGTCCCCTCCGACGGCCTCGAGGCCCGTTCGTCGACGGCCTTGAAAAAGGACATATGCCAAATCCCCACCCGCCTCGACTTGGCTGGCACTTGGATCGACCAGCCCTACGTCTCATGTTATGCCCCCGGCTGGGCCATCACCATCTCGTTGGAGCCCACCTTCGAGGTTCGTGAACGTTGCGGACTCTCCACCTCGACGCGCAACATGATCAAGAAAATATGGCCGATGCAACTGCCCGACATGGACCCCGAGACCCTCGCCAAACTCGTCTTCTGCTTCGAGAACGACCCCGAGCGCAGCGACGGCATCATCAGCGGAGCACAGGACAGCATCGGCATCTGCATGCCAGGCTTGGCGCGACATTATTACGACAAGCTCTATTGGCCATTGAAGATAGAGACCTGTCAGGACGAAGACATCCTCTCATGGCTCGAAAGCCATCTTGTCATGATTCCCATGGAGCCACGCCGTCCCGGCTGCTCGGTAGTGGAAGGCAAGGACATCACCGAGACCAAGGTCAAGACACTGGCCCAGGCTGCCGACGACTGTTGGCAGGCCATCATGAACAAAGACTTGGACGCTTTTGCGGCTGCCTATAAAGCATCTTTCGATGCCCAAGTGGCGATGTTCCCTGCGATGATACAAGGCAGTGTCCCACAATACATCGAACGATACAAAGACGACGCGATGGCTTGGAAGATGCCCGGCGCCGGCGGCGGCGGCTATTTGGCTTTGGTTGTTAAAGACGTCGGTGTTTTCAGCAAAACTCACCCCGAAGCCATACCTCTCACTATCCGCCGCCCATAGCTACTCAACAACTCTACACTCACCACAACTCTAAACTCTACACTCTAAACTCTACACTGTTTCAGAATGAAACTCGTCGAAAAAAAATACCTCCTCCCCTTCATTGCCATCACCACGCTCTTCGCCTTGTGGGGCTTTGCCAACGACATCACCAATCCCATGGTGGCGGCGTTCCAGACGCTGATGGAGTTGCCAGCGGCCAAAGCGAGTTTGATCCAGTTCGCTTTCTATGGCGGCTATGCCACTATGGCGGTGCCTGCAGCACTATTTATCAGGCGTTACAGCTATAAGAAAGGCATCCTGTTAGGTCTGGCACTCTATGCCATCGGTGCCTTTCTCTTCATCCCTGCGGCGGCACGGCAGAGCTTCATCTTTTTCTGCTTCTCGCTCTATATTTTGACTTTCGGTTTGGCTTTTCTGGAGACGACGGCCAACCCTTTCATCCTCTCGCTGGGTTCCAAGGAAAACGCCACACGTCGTTTGAACCTCTCGCAGGCCTTCAACCCCATGGGCTCGCTAGCTGGCATGGCGGTGGCCTCGATGGTCGTGTTGCCTAACCTGCTTTCCGACAAGAGGGATGCCGCAGGCAACATCCTCTTTCCTATGCTGAGCGAGGCTGAGAAGGCGGAGATCAGGTTGCACGACTTGGCGGTGATACGCGACCCGTATGTGGCCTTGGGCATTGTGGTGGTCGTGATGTTTGTGATCATCGCACTGGTAAAAGTGCCGACAAACAAAGGCCAAGAGTCAAGCGTCACCAAGGGAACGCTTAAGCGGCTGTGGTCTAACAAGGTATATCGCGAAGGCGTGGTGGCCCAAGTGTTTTATGTGGCGGCACAGATCATGGTGTGGACTTTCATTATCCACTATGCCGATAACTTGGGCATCGACAAGGCCACGGCGCAGAACTACAACATCGTTGCCATGGTCTTGTTCTTGGCAGGTCGTTTCCTCTCCACTTGGCTGATGAAATACATCGATGGCAGGCGACTGCTGGCCATCTTTGGCATCTGTGCGGGTTTATGCTCGTTAGGCGCCATCTTGATTGTGGGCAAAGCAGGACTATATTGTCTGATAGGCATCAGCTTCTTCATGAGCCTGATGTTTCCTACCATCTATGGCACGGCCTTGGAGAAAGTGAGTCTAGAGGATGCTTCGTTGGGCGCGGCCTTCCTCGTGATGGCCATCGTGGGCGGTGCCCTCATGCCCCCGCTGCAAGGTATGATCATCGACTGCGGCACCGTGATGGGACATCCCGCCGTGAATGTGAGTTATGTGTTGCCGTTGCTCTGCTTTGTCATAGTGACGATTTATGGAATAAGAAGTAGAAGATGAAACGTTATTGCCAAACCCTGACGCTCGTGGACGATCCCGAGCTTATTGAAAAATACGTCGAAGCCCACGCCCATGTGTGGCCCGAAGTCATCGCTGGCCAACGCGAGGTGGGCATCCTCGACATGCAGATCTACCGTCACGGTCGCCAGCTCTTCATGATCTGCGACACAGTGGACGATTTCGACTGGCAGCGCGACATGGCCCGTCTGGCCACCCTCCCACGCCAGGCGGAATGGGAAGCCTACGTGGCACAGTTCCAAGGCTGCTCGGCCGACGCCCGCAGCGACGAGAAATGGAAGTTAATGCAACGCATTTTTTAGAGTAGAAGCCCCTCGGACTCTCAACTCTCAACTAAAAATGAAAACAACCAGCAAAATATACGTCGCCGGTCACCGCGGCATGGTGGGAAGTGCCATCGTGCGCGAGCTGAACCGACAAGGCTACCATAATATCATCACAAGAACGCATAAGGAATTGGACTTGACACGGCAAGACCAGGTGGAGGCCTTCTTCGAGCAGGAGAAGCCCGAATACGTCTTCCTCGCCGCCGCCAAGGTGGGAGGCATCGTGGCCAACCAAAGTGCCTTGGCCGACTTCATGTACGACAACATGATCCTCGAGATGAACGTCATCCATGCGGCATGGAAGAACGGCTGCAAGAAGCTGGAGTTCCTAGGCTCGTCGTGCATCTATCCTCGCATGGCACCACAGCCGATGAAGGAGTCGTGTCTGCTCACCGGTGAGTTGGAGAAGACCAACGAAGCCTATGCCTTGGCCAAGATCAGCGGCTTGAAATACTGCGAGTTCCTCAACCGCCAGTACGGCACAGACTATATCAGCGTGATGCCTACCAACCTTTACGGACCCAACGACAACTACCACCCCGAGCACAGCCACGTGTTGCCCGCCTTGATCCGTCGTTTCCACGAGGCCAAGGTCAACGGGCTGAAGGAGGTGACTTGTTGGGGCGACGGCTCGCCCCTGCGCGAGTTCCTCTATGTGGACGACCTCGCCAACCTCTGTGTCTTCCTGATGAACCACTACAGCGGCAACGAGACCGTGAATGCCGGTACAGGCAAGGAGCTCACCATCAAGGCCTTGACCGAGTTGGTGGCCAAGGTGGTGGGATACCAGGGCGAGATTAAGTGGGACACCACACGACCCAACGGCACGCCGCGCAAGCTCCTCGACGTGAGCAAGGCGACGGCCTTGGGCTGGACTTACAAGACCGAGTTGGAAGATGGCATCAGGATGGCGTATGAGGATTTCTTGAATAATCCTATGCGGGCGGAGCGATGAGGTGAGTTTAGAGTTTAGAGTTTAGAGTGTAGAGATAATAAGATGTAAGAGTATGTTCCCCAAAACCGACCCCACTTATTTTGATGGCCCATGGACCTTCGAGAAGACCGAACACGCCATTCTCGGTCTCTGCAAGATACTTGACCGTTATGCCCACAAGCTGACGCTTGACGACCTCAGGAACGACCCTCGCTGCGCCCGCATCCCCGACCTCAGCCTCGACACTGTGCAACAGGTCATCGCCGACATCGAAGCCAAGCTCTGGCGCGGCGCCAAGCCCTTCGAGCACGAGGTCATCTACCACACCGGTCCGCACCACGACGACATCATGCTGGGCCTCATGCCCTTCATCAATAGGCAGCTGCGCTCGCCCAACAACCAGGTGCATTTCGCCATCATGACCTCGGGCTACCACTCCGTCACCGATGCCTTCCTCCGTGAGGCCCTCCAGGACACCTTGGACTACCTCCATCAGGGTCGCATCCAGATGGTGCGTTACCCCGACTTCTTCGAGCAGGGCTACCGCTTCAAGCAGGAGAAGGACATCCACCATTACCTCGACAACATCGCCCGCCGCAACCCCGACGAGATGCGCCGTGGCTTCTGTCACCGCATCCTCCGCGACGCCGTGGGGCTTTGGGCGCTGAAGAGCGTCGCCGACGTCGAGGCACGCTTCACAACGGAGATCGAGAACCTCAAGGCGGGCAAGCCCAACAGCCCCGAGGTACAGAAACTCAAAGGCGAGGTCCGCGAGTTCGAGGAAGAGCTTGTCTGGGCCTACGCCGGCACCGCCTTGGACCATATCCATCATCTGAGGCTGGGGTTGTATGATCAAGGGTCCCTGAGCCCTGAGCTTGTCGAAGGGTCGAAGGGCCCGGTTCATGACGATGACATCAACACCATCCTCAACCAACTCCGTACCATCAAGCCCACCGTCATCAGCGTCGCCATCGACTCGGAGGGACAAGGCCCCAACACGCACTACAAGGTCATGCAGAGCATCGCCGAGGCCGTCAGGCTGTGGGACAAAGAGGCCGACCTCAAGGACTTGAGGATCATAGGCTACCGCAACGTCTGGTCGACCTTCCATCCTGCCGAGGCCAACGTCTACGTGCCCGTCTCGCTCAACGCCTTCGCCGTCTTCGAGAAGGCTTTCAAGGACAGCTATCTGACCCAAGTCAAGGCGGAGTTCCCCAACCCCGACTTCGACGGTCCCTTCAGCGAGTTGGCAGAGCAGATTTGGGTGAAGAACTACAAGGACGTGCAGTTCATCCTCGGCAAGGACTTCTTCTACGAGAACGCCCACCCACTCATCCGCGCCACGCATGGACTGATCTTCTTGAAGGAAATGGATGTGAAGGGATTTGTGGCTTTCGCTGAGAGCATGAAGTCAATAATGGAGAGAAATAAATAATAAGAAAATTGAAGCAAATCGACAGCAAATCTTTCCATAAATACTTAATCATGCAGCCACGCCCTCATCTGGCTGCTGCAGTCCGCTCGCAGGCTCGCTGACGCTTCGAAGAAGCGTCAGCGGCAAGCCCGATAAGGGCAAGCCGATAGAACAGTATTAGGCAAAGAAAAAGATTTACAAAAGATTTGCTTTAGATTTGCTTCCAAAAAAACAATACCATGCACTTCCTATCCGCCCATTGGCTCGACATCACCACCACCATCCTCGGCCTCGCCTACATCCTCCTGGAATACAAGGCCAGCGTCTGGATGTGGGTCGTCGGCTTCGTCATGCAGAGCCTCGGCATCGTATTATACTACCAGAAAGGCCTCTATGCCGACTGCGGCATGGAGTTCTACTACCTCGCCATGACCGTCTACGGCTTCATCGCCTGGATGCGTCACCGGCAGAAGACCGCCGACCTCCCCATCCGTCACATGCCCAAGCGCATGGCCTTCATCTGGCTGGGCATCGCAGCGGCGATATGGGCGGCCATCTATTTTCTGCTCAGCAGGTTCACCAACAGCAACGTCCCCGTCCTCGACGCCTTCACCACCGCCCTGAGCATCGTGGGCATCTGGGCCCTGGCGCGCAAGTACCTCGAGCAGTGGTTCGTCTGGATCGTCGTCGACGTGGTCACCTGCGGGCTGTATTTCTACAAGGATATCCCCTTCAAGGCCAGCCTCTATGCCTTGTATGTGATTATCGCTGTCTTCGGCTACTTCAAGTGGCGCAAAATGATGGAAAATAATGAAGTAAGAGCAATTGAGTGATGCAATTCCGTCCAAGGACGGGCAGAGTAAATTTGGAGTAAATTTAGGAGTAAATTGACATAGTGGAATAAACTTTGAGTTAGTTTTTTTCGTTAATAATGAAATAGAAATTTACTCTCAATTTACTCCGCATTTAGGGTAATTTACTTGCTTCTGTCCTTGGACAGCAAAAAGCAACAACTAAAAAAGATATAAATACAAATATACAATCATGACATATAAAAGAAACATCATCATCACTGGCGGGGCGGGCTTCATCGGTAGCCACGTCGTCCGCCTCTTCGTGAACAAATACCCCGACTACAAAATCATCAACCTCGACAAGCTCACCTACGCCGGCAACCTCGCCAACCTCAAGGACATCGAGGACAAGCCCAACTACCGCTTCGTCCGCATGGACATCTGCGACTTCGAAGGCGTCTATAAGCTGATGCAGGACGAGCACGTCGACGGCATCATCCACCTCGCCGCCGAGAGCCATGTGGACCGCTCCATCAAAGACCCCTTCACCTTCGCCCAGACCAACGTGATGGGCACGCTGAGCCTGCTGCAGGCCGCGAAACTCTATTGGGAGAGTCTGCCTATGCCGTATAAAATGAAGGTTGCTGAGCCTGTCGAAGCACCGACCGAAATAGACGGCCCTTCGACGGGCTCAGGGACCTGTATCCCTTGCCGCTTCTATCACATCTCAACCGACGAAGTCTACGGCGCCCTGGAGCTCACCGACCCCGAGGGCATCGTGCCGCCCTTCAGCACCAAGGCCAGCAGCGGCAAGCACCACCTGGCCTACGGCAGCCGCTTCTTCACCGAGGACCTGAAATACCAACCCCACAGCCCCTACAGCGCCGCCAAGGCCGCCAGCGACCACTTCGTGCGCGCCTTCCACGACACCTACGGTCTGCCCACCATCGTGACCAACTGCTCCAACAACTACGGCCCCTACCAGTTCCCCGAGAAGCTCATCCCGCTGTTCATCAACAACATCCGTCACCGCAAGCCGCTGCCTGTCTACGGCAAGGGCGAGAACGTGCGCGACTGGCTCTATGTGGAGGACCACGCCCGCGCCATCGACCTCATCTTCCATGAGGGTAAGGTGGCCGAGACCTACAACATCGGAGGCTTCAACGAGTGGAAGAACATCGACCTCATCAAGGTGTTGATTAACACCACAGACCGCCTGCTAGGTCGCCCCGAGGGAGCCGACATGGACCTGATCACCTACGTCACCGACCGCGCCGGCCACGACCTGCGCTACGCCATCGACTCGACCAAGCTGCAGAAGGAGCTGGGCTGGGAACCGAGCCTCCAGTTCGAGGAAGGCATCGAGAAGACCGTGCGTTGGTATCTTGACAACCAGGAGTGGATGGATAATGTCACGAGTGGTGATTATCAGAAGTATTACGAGGATATGTATCGGGGGAGGTAAACCAATTGACAATTGACAATTGATAATTGACAAATGCTCTGCATTAACTCACTTCGTGTCGTTGAATCTTCGATTTCGACGGAGTCAATTGACAATTATGGATTTTGCTGACAGCAGGCTTGGTTTAAAAACAAAGATTTTGTCATTTTATGATTATCATTTTATGACAAAATATATATCTTTGCGGCAAAATAACTGGAAATGACCTTGATTAATCCATTCGTTACAAGCGGCTATGCGGGTGCGGAATACTTCTGCGACCGTGTTCAAGAGACAAAAGACATCACTGATTGGCTCCGCAACGGCAACAATCTCGCATTGATTTCACCGCGCCGCTATGGAAAGACCGACTTGATCCGTCATTGTTTCGCACAAGAGGAAATGAAGGAACATTACTATACCTTCATCATCGACATTTATTCCACCAAATCCTTGCTGGAGATGGTCAACAAGATGGGGCGAACCATACTTGAAACCTTGAAGCCCAAAGGGAAAAGACATTGGGAGCAGTTTCTCAGCATTGTCCGTTCACTCAAGACAGGAATCACTTACGATGCCATGGGACAGCCCTCGTGGAATGTATCGGTGGGCGACATTGCCAACCCCAACAACACTTTGGACGAGATTTTCCACTATCTGCAACAAGCCGACAAGCCTTGTTTGGTAGCCATCGACGAATTCCAGCAGATACTGAAATACGGCGACATCAATGTTGAGGCGGCATTGCGCACCTATGTCCAATATTGCAGTAACGCCAATTTCGTTTTCATGGGTTCTCAGCGCCATTTGATGGGCAGTATGTTTGTTTCGCCCAACCGCCCCTTCTACCAAAGTGTTACCGTGATGAATCTGGATCTGATTGAAATGGAAAAGTATTGGGAGTTTTGCAGGACACATTTCGAGAAAGCCGGGAAAACGATCGACAAGGATGTGGTCGAAGCATTGTATGCGCGATTTGAGGGTGTGACGTTTTATCTTCAGAAAGTGATGAATGTCCTTTTCATGCGCACAGGCGAGGGCGAGCATTGTGTGCTCGAAGAATTGCAACCTGCCATTGATTATATTGTCGACTTCACTCGTCCCACCTACGAAGATTTGATGTATCAATTGCCCGAGAAGCAAAGCCTTGTGTTGAGAGCCATTGCCGATGAAGGCAAGGTGAGGCAGATTACTTCAGGAAAGTTCGCCAAGCAAAAAGGGTTGGTTTCGCCGAGCGCGGTGAAATCGGCAGTGAATGCTTTATTGGACAAGGATTTAATCACCCAAGAAAAAGGTATTTACCAAGTTTACGACAAGTTTCTGGAAATTTGGCTGAGGAAAGAAGGGTAATTTAAAGGAAGTAAAGGAAGCAAATCCCCCGCAAATCTAAAATAAATAAAAAAATCCGCGTCGCCCTCATCGGGCTCGCTCCACCTCGACTCTCAACTTACTACTCTCAACTTTCCACTGCCTCTAAACTCTAAACCCTCAACTCTAAACTCTTTCAACTCTACACTCACCACTGACTCTAAACACTCAACTTAAAAAACCATCAATTCTCAATTATGAAAATCTCCGTCGCCGGAACCGGGTATGTGGGCATGAGTATCGCCACATTGCTGGCGCAACATAATGAAGTCACCGCGGTGGACGTGGTGCCCGAGAAAGTCGACCTCATCAACCAGAGGAAGTCGCCCATCCAGGACGAATACATAGAGAGATATCTCGCTGAGAAAGACCTCAACCTCACTGCTACGCTTGATGGTGCAGCGGCCTATCGCGACGCCGACTTCGTCGTCATCGCCGCCCCCACCAACTACGATCCACAGAAGAACTTCTTCGACACGAGCCATGTGGAGGAGGTCATCGACCTCGTATTGTCGGTCAACCCCGGAGCGGTGATGGTCATCAAATCCACCATCCCCGTAGGCTACAGCCGTAGCCTCTACGTGAAATATGCCGCCAAGGGGGTGAAGCAGTTCAACCTCTTGTTCTCGCCTGAGTTCCTGCGCGAGAGCAAGGCCCTCTACGACAACCTCTATCCCAGCCGCATCATCGTGGGCTATCCCAAGCCTATTGAAGGTTATACCGTTGAGAACGAGGCCATCCAAAAGCTTGTGACTGTCGACTTGGAAGAAAGAGCCAAGGTCTTCGCCCATCTCCTCGTCGAAGGTGCCATCAAGGAAGATGTCCCTGTGTTATTCATGGGCATGAAAGAGGCCGAGGCGGTGAAGCTCTTCGCTAATACGTATCTTGCCTTACGTGTGAGCTACTTCAACGAGTTGGACACCTACGCCGAGGTAAAGGGCCTCGACACACGTGCCATCATCGACGGCATCTGTCTCGACCCGCGCATCGGTGCTCATTACAACAATCCAAGTTTCGGTTATGGTGGCTACTGTCTGCCCAAGGACACGAAGCAGTTGCTGGCCAACTACGAGGACGTGCCGGAGGACTTGATCCGTGCCATCGTGGAGAGCAACCGCACGCGCAAGGACTTCATCGCCGACCAGGTGCTGAAGAAAGCGGGCTATTACGACTATTACGACCAGGGGCAGTATAATGCCGCCCAAGAGAAGCGTTGCGTCATCGGCGTGTATAGGCTGACGATGAAGTCGAACAGCGACAACTTCCGCCAGTCGAGCATCCAAGGCGTGATGAAGCGCATCAAGGCGAAGGGTGCGGAGGTCATCATCTACGAGCCGACGCTTGAAGACGGCAGCACCTTCTTCGGCTCGCTCGTCGTCAACGACCTGAAGAAATTCAAGGCGCAGTCGCAGGCCATCATCGCCAACCGCTATGATAGCTGCCTTGATGACGTTAAGGAGAAGGTTTATACGCGTGATATCTTCAAAAGAGACTAAATACTTAGTGGCTGTTCCGTCCAAGGACGGGGAGAGTAAATTTTGAGTAAATTAAAGAGTAAATGTTACGTGACAAATACTTTGACAAATATGAGGTTGAGCCGCGCTACTTTAGCTTGACGGACATGTGAAACCAAGGGCGCCCTGACTCTCAACTCTCAACTTACCACTGACTCTAAACTCTAAACTCTAAACTCTAAACTCTCAATTCTCAATTATCAATTCCAACATGGGCGTTTACGAAGAAAACATAGTCCCGATTAAGATTTCGCGTTTGGCAGAATACATGGCCGAGAAAAAACATTTATCGTTAGAAGATGTGAAGTGCACGTTGGATAGGAGGCTGGTAGACGGAAGGTTATAAATTTTGATAAATAATAGTTAAAATTGTTGTTTTTATAACCGACTTATTATTATCTTTGCAGCCTCAACCCCTGATCTGTATTATTTAAATCATTTAATATGAATAAGTTAGATGTTATAATAGGTAATAACTTGTCGTTCTTGCGTGAACGATTCGGTTATACTCAAGGAGATATGGGGCGCTTTTTGGGTATTAGCCAACCTGCCTATAGCAAATACGAAGAGGGTAAAACCACCGTGCCGCCAGAGGCTTTGGAGAAGCTTGCCGAGTTGTATTATGTCGAGGAATACGACTTGATGCAAGACGACAAAAGCCTGCTCCAGCCTTCGTTGGTTTATGCCTATCGAAAGCAAGATGGTGAAACCGATTTTGAGGCCATCGCCAAGTTTCATAGGATTGTGAAGAATTATACATTGATGAGCAATGAAATCAGTGAACAAGGTCTTGCTTAAGTCCAAAGCAGCCGTTCTTGCTGCTTCGTTGAGGGAAGAATTACGTCTTTTCAACGGCATGCCCATTAGCATTCACAGTGTACTACGGTTAAAGCACGTGCAAGCCTTGTTTCAACCGACGAGCGACAGTATTTCGGGTATGGCCATTCGTGTGACAAATAATCACGGCGACAATTTGTCGTTCATGATGGTGAATACGGCCAAGGCTCTTGGCCATCAGCGTTTCACCGCTTGTCATGAGTTATATCACCTATTGTATCAGGACAATTTCTCCTTCGTCAAGGAGAAGACTGCGCTTTTTGACGAGAAAAATGAGCAGGAGTATCTTGCCGATTGGTTTGCTTCCTATCTGATGTTGCCAAAAGAAGGATTGGAGATGTCGGTTCCGCTCAAAGAGCAGCAAATGAACGGTATCACGCTTGGCACTTTGCTGCAAACCGAGCAACGTTTCCGCTGCTCTCGTGCCATGCTTTTGTATAGGCTGAAAGACTTGAAGTGGATTGATGAAAATGGGTATGAAAGTTTTGGACGTGATGTGATAAGAGCTGCCAAGTCGCATGGCTATGCCACGGAGCTTTACGAAAAAACGAGAAAAGAGGAGTTTGTCGGTGACTACAACATCAAGGCGCGCCAATTGTTCGAACAAGGACGAATCTCCCAGGCAAAATACTATCAACTCTTGGAAGATATTGGCATTGACTTGAAGACAGAAATAGAGGAGGATGGCGAACTATAAGATTGTTTTGGTTGACACAGATGTCATTTCGCATTTCATTGCCACAGGAAACATTTCCCGATTGGCAAAGATCTTTGAGCCTAACATATTGTTCGTTCTCGATATGGTTTACGAGGAAGCCTGCCGTCATCCGTGGGATAATGAGCGAAAAGAAAAAGTGGATGCTTGGCTGTCATCTATCAAAAGCATGCCAATACCGTTTCCCTTCCACGTGGAGAACGTGAAAAAAGAGTATTATCGGATCAAAAAAGAAGACGGCTTGCTAGACAAAGGTGAACGAGCTTGCATGGCGATGGCCAAATTTGGGAAAGAAGTCATAGCGAGTAGTAATTTCAGCGACATCAAGGCTTATTGTGACGCGAATGGTATAGAGTATTTGGGATGTCTTGATATTCTTTTCATTGCGATGCAGAAAGGCTTGATGACAGAAGAAGAATGTGATGCATTTATCAACGATGCCATTGCTTTGAACCACGCCCGTTTCCCTGTAAATGTCATGAAAGACTATGTGCCTGATAGGGATCTGGCGGAGTGGTATCGAAAAGCATAAGAACTGTTTAAATAAAACGGTGACAAATTGTTACTAGTTGAAATTTAACGAGAAATGACAAACGATATACTACAAGAAATAGACCGTCTTCATACCGAATGCTCGAAAATGGACAAGGTGTCGCGAATAAGCTATTTATTGGGTTGGCGAAAGCGACTATTTTCCATGGCAGACCAGATGGCAACGTATGTTGCCTGCAAGGGTAGCCGTATGACACCTAATGAAAGAGCCCTGGCACAAAACCTTCTGGAGATGATAGATGCAGTCAATGAAGAAGGGAGAAGAACTAGCAATGAATTGGTGAATGAAGCAGTTTTTGGACTGATGAAGATGATGGGTCAATAAAGAGGTGAGTAAACTCGTTTGTTGGAGAAGTAAACAATGGGGGAGAAGATACATAAGAGATCGTGAAATTCATTCAGAATTATTGTTCAGTAGTTACTAATAAATGACTTATTCCGACTTCAAACAACTGATAGCGGATGCCCAAAACGACGACCACATGCAAGTGGATTTGGTTGACGCTAGTTTTAAGAAAGGGATTTGGAATAGTGTTAACGATTACATCAACTATATTGATATTATTGAACAATTCAATGATCGTTACGTTGGTCGTATTTCTTATGAACCGGGATTTGATGCAAAGGGCAGAATAGCCAAGGTTTACATCGTCATTCATCATCCCGCCCTCGAAGATGTTCCCGAAAGGGATGATTGGATGCTTTGGGAGGTGGTTTATAATTGAGTTAAATTGGAAATGGCGTCCCACCTATATAAAGCGTGCGTCAAGTTAAAATAACAATAAATATAACACCCAATGGCGGATTCGGCATGACCGAGTCCGCTTGTTTTTTGTTTTCATTGAGGATGTTTTGATAGGATACGTCATCAAAAACACTTGACTGCATCATTGCAAAAAACTTGTTTTTTTTAATAATAATGTAACAACGACCCTTTTTTTCCCTATCTTTGTCCGCAGAATCCAAAATACGGGCAAATCAATGCAAAATCCTTGCATTTCAGTTTGCTCGTAATGTGTTAAAAACCAGCCCCTTGTCACCACGGAATGTGACTGACGGGGCGGAGCCGTTCCAGCGCATTGCCCAGGTTGCGGAGAATGGTAAGAATGTGTAATTTTGCAAACGAAAATAACGACAAGAAGCATGAACGTCCAGTTTGACAAGGAAAAGGCTCTTAATGCGTTGCTTTATGTGGCCAACCGCGTGCAGCGCAAAGACTTCCATAAGATATTCAAAATCATATACTTCGCCGATCGTCAGCATCTCGCCGATTGGGGTCGTCCCATCACGGGCGACACTTATATTGCCATGGAGGCGGGTCCAGTGCCGTCGCGATTGTACGACATGTTGAAAATTGTTCGTGGTGACTCCTATCTGCCTGACACCGAGGGATTGGGTAAGTATTTCCAGGTGGAGAATTGGATGTACGTGCGCCCTTTGCAGGATGCCGACCTTAACAAACTCTCGGCCAACGAGCAGGAGGCCATGTCAGAGGCCATCGAAAAGTATGCTGGTCTTTCATACGATGAAATCAAGGAAAAGTCACACGATGTAGCATGGCGTTCAACCGCCCGCGATTTTTCCATCAGTTGGGACAATATCGCTCGCGAGGCTGGGCTCGATAGCGAAGAGTTGGAGTGCGTCAACGAATTCTCACGACTTGAGGCCGCACTTAATTAACCCTGACCACAATGTCGGAGAATAATACGTTAGATCAAGCTGGTTTGCGGGAGTTGGCCATAGCACCAGGAGCGGTTTTTCTTGGGCCATGGGCCGATATTGACCATGAGAAGTTCCTCATTGTAGCTGGAGTATCAGAAGACCGCGTCTTGGTATGCACCGTGATGATTAATTCCGAGATTAATCAATACATACAAAAGCGTCCGCGTATGCTTTCTTGTCAAGTGGAGTTGAAGAGTGACGACTATGGTTTTCTAAGCCACGACTCTTATGCGAATTGTGCACAACCTATTAAGGCAAAGTTTGACCTCTTTGTGGTGGATGATATGAAGTATTGCGGCCTACTGAATGAAGCCGATCTGACCCAAGTGCAGCAACGTATTATTGCCAGTGGCAACTTGACCATTGATGAGATGAACACTTTTTTTGGAAAGAAGTGATTTTCTAGCCTCAGCTCATCAACTCTAAACTAACCACAGACACTATACTCTAAACTCTCAACTCTTAATTATCGAATTGTGACTGACAGGGCGAAGCCGTTCCATGGGATTGCTGAAAAATACCAAAGAAAAAACAAGTGATTATAATTGTTGTAAAACATATTATTTACAAACATGACCACACAAGAATTCATATTTAATTTACCGTTATATACAAGGGTCAAACTATCAGAAGGCCAAATCTTAGATGATTTTACATCTAATAGGCTGCGTATTGATGGATATAATCCATTAAGAGGAGCTGAATCTACATATAGTTTGGTGGATAGAATTAATCCTGCGCTTGTTCCAACTCAAGATACAAGAACACTACATTTCGTGTGCCAACGGTATCGAGATAGTTTGTTTGTGATGGTTTATTATGATAGAGACAAGGACTATATAGAGAAAGTAGGTCAGTATCCTTCTGTCGCTGATATTCATATTGCCCAAGTAAAGCAATACAAGAAGGTGTTAGGAGAATCGTATATAAAAGATTTTACAAAGGCAATAGGTTTGGCAGCCAATGGCATAGGGACAGGCTCTTTTGTATATCTTCGTCGTGTTTTTGAACATCTGGTTTCCGAAATTGCAGAGGAAACCATTAAAAAAGGGAAAGTAGATAGACAGCAGTTCGAAACGAGTAAAATGGATAATAAACTTAAACTTTTGTCAGATTATCTGCCTGAAGTTATTATGGAGAATAAAAACCTTTACGGTGTTTTAAGCGCGGGAATTCATACGTTGTCTGAGGAGGATTGCTTAAATTACTTTTCGATCGTTCGAGAGGTTATTGAGCTTATTCTTGATGAAAGAGAATACGCTCGTTCAATGAATGAGAAAAAGAAAAGGGCAAAAGAGAAATTGGGAATTATCGCAGGTGAGGTTAAAAACTCTGTGAAAACAAAAAGATCAAATTAATAATGACATAGCTATAGTAACATTGCATGTTGATAGCATAGACGGACTAACTCTATTCAAAGTCTGGTAAGAATTCAGTATGTATGTGAAGAAAATCATGTTCAGATAACGATTATCTTTATGGATGTTTTAATAAACGACAAAAGTCTTTCTGTAGTTTTGAATGAGTCTTTTGATGAGACATTTACAGATGCGGAAAAACTGCAAATACAACAAGCTACAGGCTTTGATATAGAAACCACCGAGTTTTTGCGGATTAATATTGGTCCAGGTGCTGACGTGTGGGTATTGTTGGCCACTCTGAAAGAGGTTGTTGAAGTTGTAGGAGGTATTGTGGCAGTAACAGAGGTTGTTGATAAATTTGGGAAGCTTATTATTAAGCTTAAAGAGATTATTAAGAAAAAGGCCATGGAATCGATAGATGAGGATGGCGCTAAAGTGCTAGCTATGGATTACATTATCCATCATTTTTCATGCGATTCCCTCAAATTACTCTCGTGTACTGTTACATGTTTAAATGGAGGAGGCTCATATATCGAGTATCAGGATCATCCTATATCTCAAACACCTCATAGGTATTATGTGCTTGCCTATCTTCTCGATAATCTTGATACTGTTATTCTAGGTATTCAATCCTCAGGAGAAATAGAGGTTATCAAAGCATTTGCGTTTAACCCTTATGGGATAACTGAAATACAAGAAAGAGAAGAAATACCTGAAGATGCTTATAACTCCACTCATACTGAAATGGATTGTAACTAGCAGTGTAATATTATTAAGTATAATGTATCCATAAGGCCCGAGAATAAGCATGCTTTACTTGAACAAGATAAACAGTCTTTCGGGTCTTATAAATATTGACAAAATCCGATAAGCTGTTTTTGCCTTGTCAATACCTTGTTATGTCCTTGCCAAAAGAAAAAATGTCAGATTGTTTTTGTTAATGGCAAGGATTAAAATAAACATAAAATTATAATAGTGTATGATAACTAACTTTCGTATACAAAATCTAAGAAGTATCGAGGATTCAGGGGATATAAAGCTGAAACCTATTATGATACTGCTTGGAGTAAACAGTTCGGGGAAAAGTACGTTCCTTCGTAGTTTTCCACTGTTTACACAATCTGTTGATAAGAAACTGAGAGGACCTATTGCGTGGTTCGACAATTCTTTTGTGGATTTTGGCGATTTTAAAACGGCTAAGAACAGATATGCAGAGGAATCGGAAGGCATTAGTTTTTACTATGGTTTCAGTAACATAGCCTATTCGCCCCGCTATTCTCGTTATTATAATGATATAGAAGCTCTTGATAATGATGAATTACGAAAAGGCGATGTCGTTTTCACACTCCACGATGATGGGAAAGGAACGTATATCAAATCTTTCACTGTCAACCTTGTGAATGCTAAATATCAATTGGAAGTAGATGACCGCAATGATTATGTCCATTTCATCAACAGCAATGTTGAGAATGAACTAAGTGAGCGTTTTAGGTTTAATTACAATACTGCCTTTGGCATATTGCCCACTATTGTTCCCAACAAAGTTAGTGAGAACACCAATTCTTTTGCTGCATTTATTGCCGAAAAGCTTGTCAATGTATTCAAACGTCACTGTAACAAACGTCTCCGGAACGTAGAGCGTTTGTACTATATTCTTGGCTATCGCAAGCTTGACAAACAAGGTTTCTTGAATAGAATGAAACAAGGAAGTGGACTCATATCTTTTCAAAAGAGCATTCAAAATTGGACGGTCAATACTCAAGAATTCAATTACTTATACAATTTATTTGTATTGATGAAACTCAATTCAATTATTGAGATAGTCAACAACGAGATAGCAACATTTTATCATGAGTGTGACTATATAGCACCGATGAGAGCCGAAGCTGACCGCTATTATAGAATTCAGGGCTTGCAAGTAAACTCGGTTGATTCAGACGGTCATAATCTTCTTGAATTCATAGCTTCATTAAGTGCAAAAGAAAAAATGAGTTATGACATTTTTGTCAAGGATGTTCTAGGGGTAACCGTTGATGTCCCGTCAGAGTCGGGGATGAAGAGTTTGCGAATCAAGACAGAAGATGGAGACTTCAGCATAGCGGATGTCGGATATGGCTATTCTCAGGTGTTGCCAGTAATTACAAAGTTATGGCATACAACATATATTCGTACTGAATACAGTAACTCATTTAATAGGTATAGATATAGAGAATTTGAAAAGGCAACCTTGCTGATGGAGCAACCTGAACTACACCTTCATCCTGCAATGCAGGCTAAGGTTGCTGACACTTTTGTAAAGGCAATAGAAGAGACTCGTCAAGCTAATGCAGCGATAACACTTATTGTTGAAACTCATAGTCAAGCCATAGTTAACAGGATAGGCCGTCGTATTTATGAAGGTAAAATCAGTCCGGAAGATGTGAGTGTGCTTTTGTTCAATAAAGATGATCAAAATCGCAACACCGTTATTCGAGAAATTGAATTTACAAAAGAAGGACGATTAAAAGATTGGCCTCTTGGATTTTTCGACCCAATAGATTGATGCTATGTTGTTTTATTTGGATGATTCATTGATTGTAGATGTGGGGAATCATGAATATATTCCGATACTGAAATCAGTCCATAATCTTGCATTGCAGGCTGTTGAAGCAAATCATCTTCTTCTGGGTGACGTTAAGGTGATTTTGCATTTTCGTGATATATTTAAAAATGATGTTTTTGTTGGTCCATTGTTTCAGAAGCTTGCCAGCAATATGGCTATATGTACGGTCCCCTCTTCAGTTACTTTTTATATGGAAATCATTAGAGGTGCTTGTAATCAAAGAGAAAATGGGGGTGTTACAATATATCAGATGAATTACACCCATTTTTCCTCTCTTGATGCGTCGGGAAAAACAATGGTAATTGGAGAAGACCTCAACGACGTTGTTATCTTTGAGCATATTTTGAAGTGGTTCATCAATAGGACACACTCAAATCTTCATTATTGTTTACATCCTCTTGGCGGAAACGGCAGGAACATTTGTCGTGTAGTGCAGAACGAGCTTAATTCCAGTCATATCACGATCTGTATTGTGGACACAGATAAGAAACATCCTAATTATACGCCAGCTGCAGACAGCACTTACTCATTGTGTCTTCCAATCGGCAATGGAGTGCCATACTATAAGTTCGTGCATTTGAATGTTCACGAAATTGAAAACATTATTCCGCTGAATTACATAGACACATTTGACATTTGGACAAATGGCAATTCAATGGATCAACATAACAAACGTGCCTTTGACTTTTTAAAAACTATGGCCAATGATATTTTGCCATATTTTGATTACAAGAAGGGTATTCATAAAAACACTGACTTGACAACAAATCAAGATTATTTCGATTTTGCAGAGAAATGTTTTATAGCTAACCAGGACAAAACAACTGCCTATGCTGATTTTACAACGTACTTGTCAAGCATAGGGGATAATGGTATAGTGTATGAGCAGTTGTTGGGTGGTAGTGGCATTTTGACTCGAACAGTGGCATTAATTTCATCCTCTGCTTGTCCAACGACTCCTGTGCTAGAATCCTTTCAAGAAATAGAATGGAACACCATAGGTCAAAACATGCTTAATTGGTGTATTGCTCGAAATAACGAAGGGTTAAATTAAATAATTTAGGTTGAAGTGTATTATACGGTTTGTATTAAGCATTATTAAATTATGACAATCTCGCGGAGCTGTTCCAAACCTCAACGAATAATTGTCCGTCAACTCTCAACTCCCCACTGCCTCTAAACTCTAAACACTCAACTCTAAACTAATTTTCAACTATCAATTATCGAATTATAACTGACGAGGCGGAGCCATAAGACTGCATCATTGCAAAAAACTTGTTTTTTTTAATAATAATGTAACAACGACCCTTTTTTTCCCTATCTTTGTCCGCAGAATCCAAAATACGGGCAAATTAATGCAAAATCCTTGCATTTCGGTTTGCTCGTAATATGTTAAAAACCAGCCCCTTGTCACCACGGAATGTGACTGACGGGGCGGAGCCGTGAGAAGAGGAGGGAAGATGTAAGATGTGGAGACATCAAAATGAAAAAGTATGAGTGAAATTGGAGATAAGATACAGGAAAAATGCGTGGCTTTTGGTGATAAGGTAATCAAATTGAACGATTTCTTATTGGAGCAAGAATGTCAAAGGGAAGAGGAGAGGTATAAAAAGTCTGGAGGAGGCCGCATACCGATTCATTTAAAGTCTGTTGCTAACCTTAGTAACCAGCTTCTACGCTCAGGCACAAGCATTGGTGCTAATAATGCTGAAGCCACAAACGCTATCAGTAAAGCAGATTTCAAGAGTAAGTCGTTTATTGCATTAAAAGAAGCTAGAGAATCTTTGTATTGGCTTATCTTGCTTTACAGGAACAACTACATAGACCAAGATCAATATAAATCCCTATACGACGATTGCGAAGAATTAGTAAAGGTATTTGTTCATCGTTGTAAAAAACTAAATGAAGATAACGAGATGTAAGATGTGATGATGTAAGATGTAAGAGGTGGTGATGTAAGATGTAGGGTTCACAGATAGAAGAGAATTCCAACATTTGCCATCAAACTAAATACATCTAACTTCTGACATCAAACATCTTCCATCAAACATCTTCCATCAAACATCTACCATCAAACATCTACCATCAAACATCTACCATCAAACATCTACCAGACTCTAAACTCTCAACCCAATGAAAATCTCCGTCGCAGGCACCGGCTACGTCGGCATGAGCATCGCCACGTTGCTGGCACAACATAATGAAGTCACCGCGGTGGACGTCGTCCCCGAGCGCATCGACATGGTGAACCAAAAGAAGTCCTGCGGCGGAGTGTTTTATTAACATTATTTCAAGTAAAAAATTCAAACAGTAGTATAATTGTTGTACTATCCTACCATAATCCTAATCCTATCGAAGGCTAAGTATAGAGTTTTAACAATTTATAAGCAAAAATAATATGAAATCAATTATAATTCATATTAATCGGCTAGGAGCAGTTGTCAATTCAACTGTCGAACTTAAGCCCTTGCTGATTTTCTCTGGAGAATCAGGCTTAGGGAAAAGCTATGTTGCCATCCTGGTCCACTATTTCTACAAACTGGTTGCCGAAACTCGTTTTCAGGTCTTTTTCGATGCCGAAGGCTGGGACTACGAGTCGCTTAGAAACGCCAATCCCGACGAAGGCTCCTTTATGGTGAGCGCGGATAAGCTTAACACATGGATCAACGAGGACGTCAAAGCTTATATGCGCCAGTCGTTAGGCAACGAAGACCTTGCCATCGATGTGTCTTTCGAAATACCCTTCGCCAAGCAGGAGTATTCGTTCCGCTACAGCAAGGCCCTCTTTGGCATTGAGGGCAAGGAGGAGATGACCACCTTGTTCCAGCTCGACAACACCTCCATGCGCATTGGCTATGAAACTGATGTTAAGAGCATAGGCAGCCTGCCATGGGCAATGCTGCTTCAAGAGGCTCTGCGCAACGAGTTGATGGGTGAATCGCACATCAACCAGACTTTTGCCATGGTTCCCGGTCGTGGCGCGCTGCTCAATATTCCCGTCACGCTGCAAGAACGGGTGAGGAGCGTTGGTGACATCTACAGCGAGTTCCTGTCCGACTGGTATGTAGTGCGCTCCATGCCTCGCAGAAAGGCCGACCAGGCGTTGGTGTCAGTGCTTTACGATATCAATGACGGTCGTGTGGAGATTGATGAGAACGACCGTGTCATCTATCGCACCAGCGACGATGCACTCCTGCCCATTTCTGCTGCTGCGTCTTCCATCAAAGAGCTTGCTCCGCTTTATATGCTTTTGGACAAATATCCTGCCGAGCGCCTTTCCATACTCTTCGAAGAGCCCGAGGCACACCTTCATCCTCAGAAACAGGTTGACATCGCCGACTTTGTGGTACGTTCAGTCAACAAGGGCACCCATATGCAGATTACCACCCATAGCGACTATTTCCTTCGCCGCCTCAACGACCGTATCTTCCTGCACAAGATTCTTTCAGCAGATGAGACTGTCTATCAAGACACCCTTGCCAAGTACGGCTATTCCGACCTTACCGTTGATCCGTCGCTGATAAGGGCATATCTTTTGCGCCGCGAAGCCGATGGCAGCGTAAAAGTCGTATCACAGGAACTTAAGAATGGAATTCCCTATGAGTCGTTCTACGATGTCATCAAGAAGGAAACCCGTCACAGTCTTGACATTCAGCAAACCTATTATAAAATGACAATGCCCCATGCTGAATAGTTTTAGTGCTGCTTGGAACAGCCTTTACACAAAACACCAATCCGAGTATAAGACCGGTGGCATAACCATCACCGAGAAAGGAGTGGAAGCCAAAAACAAGAGCCTAACGGTCGTCTGCGACGAGGTCGTATCATTCCCGTCCAAACAGTTCGATTGCTACGATCTCTTTAGTGCCCTGACCAACCGCAATTGTGACAGCGTCTTGTTAGTCAAGAATGAAGAGGGTGGTTACGACCTTGTGTATATCGAAATGAAGTCGCGTTTCGACTCGCACGAATGCTTTGATGCTAAATGCCAGATTGCCGAAACGAGTGCCAAGATGCAGTCGTTGTTTCAGATGATGAAGCCATATGCAGCGCTCCCTATCCGCAAAGTATATGGGGTGATAGAGCACCAACAACTCGACGAAGACCAGGAAGACCTGTGGTCGAAGCTTCAGCAATTGCCAGATAGCGAATTGGATTTCGGATGGAAACTGATAAAATATGGAACTATAAAAGGCAAGACGCATTTCAAGCCCGAGCTTGATATGCCGTCTGAGATGACCTTCCGACTCATTCTTTCTGACGATGCCCACTACTCTGTCAATTACGGCGATCTCTGCAAATAAAAGTTATCATACTCAATTCACGCCAAGCACCCATATTGAGGACTTCAAGTACTGCGAGCAGATGGGTGCCGACTGGCGCAAGGTGATCGCTCCACCTCGACTCTCAACTAACTACTCTCAACTTTCCACTGACTCTAAACACTAAACTCTAAACTTAAAAACCATCAATTCTCAATTATGAAAATCTCCGTCGCAGGCACCGGCTACGTCGGCATGAGCATCGCCACGTTGCTGGCACAACATAATGAAGTCACCGCGGTGGACGTTGTCCCCGAGCGCGTCGACATGGTGAACCACAAGAAGTCGCCCATCCAGGACGACTATATCGAGGACTATCTGGCCCATAAGCCCCTTAACCTCCGTGCCACATTGGATGGCGAGGCAGGTTACCGTGATGCCGACTTCGTGGTCATCGCCGCGCCGACCAACTACGATAGCACCAAGAACTTCTTCGACACCTCGCATGTGGAAGAGGTGATCGACCTGGTGCTGAAGGTGAACCCCAACGCCGTGATGGTCATCAAGAGCACCATCCCCGTGGGCTACACCCGCAGCCTCTATGTGAAATACAGGAAGCAAGGCGTGAAGAAGTTCAACCTGCTGTTCTCACCGGAGTTCCTGAGAGAGAGCAAGGCCTTGTATGATAACCTCTATCCTTCACGCATCATCGTGGGCATCCCCAAGATGATGAGCGAGGCCTTTGAGGAAGAGAACGAGGCCATCAAGGCCCTCACCGACCTCGACTGGCTCACGGAGAAAGCGCATCAGTTTGCCGCATTGCTGAAAGAGGGTGCCATCAAGCAGGATGTGCCGATGCTCTTCATCGGAATGAAGGAAGCAGAGGCCGTGAAGCTCTTCGCCAACACTTATCTGGCCCTTCGTGTGAGCTACTTCAACGAGTTGGACACCTACGCCGAGGTGAAGGGTCTCGACACGCAGGCCATCATCGATGGCATCTGCCTCGACCCGCGCATTGGCAGCCATTACAACAACCCGAGCTTCGGCTATGGTGGCTATTGCTTGCCCAAGGACACGAAGCAGTTGCTAGCCAACTACGAGGACGTGCCAGAGGACTTGATCCGCGCCATCGTGGAGAGCAACCGCACGAGGAAGGACTTCATCGCCGATCAGGTGCTGCGGATGGCGGGCTACTATACCGAGTCCTCGCAGTATGACCAAAGCAAGGAAACCGATTTGACCATCGGCGTGTTCCGCCTGACGATGAAATCCAACTCCGACAACTTCCGCCAGAGCAGCATCCAAGGTGTGATGAAGCGCGTGAAGGCTAAAGGTGCCAAGGTGATTATTTATGAGCCGACGCTGGAAGATGGGACGACCTTCTTCGGCAGCCTGGTGGTGAATGACCTTGCCAAATTCAAGGCCATGAGCCAGGCCATCATCGCCAACCGCTACGACAGTTGCCTTGATGACGTTAAGGAGAAGGTTTATACAAGGGATATATTTAAGAGAGATTAAATACTTGGTGGCTGTTCCGTCCAAGGACGGGGAGAGTAAATTTTGAGTAATTTAAAGAGTAAATGAGGAGTAAATTCTGATGAAGGAAGAAAGAGGAAATTTACTTCCAATTTACTCCGCATTTATGGCAATTTACTGATCTCTGCCGTCAGGCAGCAAAAAAACACTTTATATGAAAACCATCCTTGTCACTGGTTCTGCTGGCTTCATCGGTGCCAACCTCGTCAAGCGTCTCTTCAAAGAGATGACAGAAGGCACCATCATCGGCCTTGATAACCTCAACAACTACTACGAAGTCTCCCTCAAAGAATACCGCCTCCGCGAGCTTGAAACCCTTCATTCTCAATTGACTACGTCGAATGCAGAGCATTTATCAACTATCAATTATCAATTCATCAAGGGTTCTATCGCCGATAAGGATCTAATAAACAAGCTTTTTGCTGACTATCACTTCGATATTGTAGTAAACCTCGCCGCCCAAGCCGGCGTCCGTTACAGCATCGAGAACCCCGATGCCTACATCGAGAGCAACATTATAGGCTTTTACAACATCCTCGAAGCCTGTAGGCATTCGATGGATGATGTAAGATGTAAGATGGATGGGTACCACGGTGTTCAGCATTTGGTTTATGCGAGCAGCAGCAGCGTCTACGGCGGCAACAAGAAGGTGCCGTTTAGTGTAGATGACCGTGTTGACAACCCTGTGAGCCTCTATGCCGCCACCAAGAAGAGCAACGAACTCTTTGCCCATTGTTATAGCAAGCTTTACGACATCCCCACCACGGGCCTGCGTTTCTTTACCGTCTATGGCCCTGCGGGAAGACCCGACATGGCTTATTTTGGCTTCACCAACAAGCTGCTGAAAGGCGAGACGATACAGATTTTCAACTACGGCAACTGCCGCCGTGACTTCACCTACGTAGATGACATTGTTGAAGGTGTTGTAAGGGTGATGAAAAAGGCACCCGAAAGAAAGACAGGCGAAGACGGTCTCCCCATCCCACCATACGCCATCTACAACATCGGCGGTGGCCAGCCCGAGAACCTGCTCGACTTTGTGCAGATCCTCCAAGAGGAACTGGTGAGAGCAAACGTTCTGCCCAAGGATTACGACTTCGAAGCCCACAAGGAATTAGTAGCCATGCAACCAGGAGACGTCCCCGTCACTTATGCAGACTCTTCTGCATTGGAGAAGGATTTCGGATTTGTACCACAAATTACATTAAGAGAAGGTCTGCGTAAATTTTCTGAATGGTATAAGTCGTATTATTCATGATGGCAACCACCTATATTCTACGTTGTGCAGATAATAAGTTGTACATTGGCTCCACAACAAACATCGAGGAGCGTTTGAAGCGTCACAATGCTGGATATGCTTCTGAATTCACGCATCTACACAGACCAGTAGAATTGGTTTACAAAGAAGAATATGACACATACCAAGAAGCGTTTAGACGTGAACGTCAATTAAAAAAGTGGACAGTTGCTAAGAAGGAGGCGTTGATTGCTGGTGATATTGAAAGACTTAAAGAGTTATCAAAATCAAGTGGGTAGATGCAACTGCTTCGACAGGCTCAGCACTCCTTCTCGTAAGCTCATGATGTCCCATGCAGTACATCCTGAGCTTGTCGAAGGAGCAGGTGATGTGCCGACCACTTATGCCGATGCAACGGCATTGGAGCGCGACTTCGGCTTTACGCCGAAGATAACGCTGCGCGAAGGGTTGAGGAAGTTTGCAGAATGGTATAAAAGTTATTACAGGTAAGGAGAGATTTATGTTTCTTTTGATTAAAACGTAATTTTGATAATATGAATGAGTATCTTGAAATAAAGCATTTTGGTCCGATAGATCATCTTGTATTAGAGGATATTAAGCCAATTACAGTATTAGTTGGCGAATCGGGAAGTGGAAAGAGCACTATTATGAAGGTGCTTGCTGTTTTCCGGTGGATATATAAAATGGTTGGAATACGCTCTTATATGAAGGATTATTCCAGCATTAAAAAATCTCCGTTTAGATTTAATTTTCCATATTATCTTAAGCAGGATGGACTAAATGGGTATCTTTCACCTGATACTTTTATCCATTATTCTCGTGGTACATGCGCTATGGAGTACAGCAACTCCAAGTTTAAGTTGTTGAGGCAGCGTATTCCGGCAGGAGAGTTGAATCTTGAAAAGATTTCATATATTTCAGAGAAGCGGAATCTCATCCCCGATGTTCTCGATCATAATCTTAGTGTTTCAAAGAAAGCCTTTTATTTGAACGAAGTGTGGGGCGATTATATGCTTGCTGCAGAGCAGATTCAAGAGTTGGATATGCCTTTTACCAATGTGAGGTTTGTGAAACGCAAGACGAAGCAAGGAGTGAAACATAGCATTCAACCGATTGACGGTGAAATAGCATACACCATCGATCTTAAGGAAGCTTCATCGGGCATTCAGTCGTCAACTCCATTGTCACTGATTGTTGAGTATTTTTCTCATCATTACGATTTGGTTAAGGCTATGAACAAGTCTGTGCTTTCATACCTTTCGGAACAGGATAATTTGAAAGATTTTCATGGTGGGATGAATATAGGTGATTTTCCTTTCAAGCGAGTTAACTTGTTTATTGAAGAGCCCGAATTGAGTTTGTTTCCTGACAACCAAATTGGATTGATGGATTTTCTAGTTGACCGTTGTTTCCGTTCCATGACTGGAGGGTATGACATGACCATGATGATTTCCACTCACAGTCCTTATATAGTGAATTACTTAAACGTGTTGTTGCGTCGATCGGAAAACAATATCCATATTGACAAAGACAGGTTAGCGGTTTATCGTGTATATGAGGGTGGCATCCAGGATTTGATGATGCGAAACGACAATGGAATAGTTGTGGCCGTTGACACTAGAGACTTGTCGGAAACCATGCAAACTATCTACAATGAATATGTGGGATTGAAAAACGTTAGACAATGATTGATTGTTTGCAAAACGATTTTACAGCTCATTTTGGATTGACCGGTACTTACACGGTAGTTCACTATACGGCGCAAGGAAACGTTGTTTTCCACGATGATAAAGCGTGTGAGGATTGTAAGAAAGTGAACAAACAACAGTGCGACAATGCCACTGATGAGCAAAACTTTCTATTATTCTCAGACTCAGATTTCGAAGTGGTCCAAATAGAAAAGTATTTCAACCAGTTCAACGGCAAACGTGCAGGATTGAGCAATCGTTGCGATTTAATGTTGTTCTCTGACGATAAAATCGCGTTTGTTGATATGTATTGTGGCCAACAGAAATTCATCTATTCTTATATTAATCAGAAAGGTTTGCAAGAGGGAAAACTTGCCAAGGCGCGTAAGCAGATTACAAATGTTATTGAAAAGTTGTGCGAGGTACCGTCAATCCATCTGAAGTTGTTGTTATATCATAAGAAAACGGGTGTGTTTGCTTGTCGCAAAAAACAACCTGTAGGAGAGGGTACACTTGATGAGGAAAACATGCAAGTGTTTATTAATACAACCGCAGAAACGGATACTCATACGCTTCTCACAAATGGCTTTGAATTTGTGGTTGTTGATTATCCCGATGTGTATGCCTGGTAAGTTAATCAAGATGCGAATGTGCCAAACCTTGTCGCTGCGATTTGTGACTGACGAGGCGGAGCCGTGAGAATATTACGTTCTAAAGCGTATACTTTATCATGATCAACGTTTTCATAGACACTTCTGTTTTTGTCGCGGAAGGATACGTAAAAGGGAGAAGCATCACGACGCTTTTCGATGCTGCCCAGGATGAAAAGATACGTATTCTACTGCCCGATGTGACAGATTTCGAGATACAACGGCACCTGCATGAGGATGTTATGAAATACCATGGTCGCAACCATGTGAAAGAACTGAAAAGGTCTTTCATGTATGCCGTTGACGAATGTATGGCTCACATTGAAGCGTTGGCTGAAATAGATGAAGAAACGATAGAAGCCAAGGTAAAAGAGAAACTTGACGCCCATTTGTCGGGAAAGGGAGTGTTACGCCTTACTTTATCTGAAGGTTTTGACATTCGAAAGGTGATAGATAAATACCATTCTTCGACCGCCCCTTTCTCAAGCAAGAAGAAAAGCGAGTTTCCTGATGCCATTGCCTTGCAGATGTTGGAAGACTGGTGTGCCGACAACGCGGAAACTTGTATCGTCTTATCGCATGATCCCGATCTTAAATCTTATAGTAGTCCGTTTCTTGAATACAAGGAGCTCTCTGACTTTGTGGCATCGTTGGAAGGCAAGTATGAGGAGGTTGTCTCTCCGGAAAAACTAAAGACAATTTTTGCGGCCTCAAAATACACTATTGAGAAGGTCTTGGTGGATTGGGTTCGTGATGCATACGACGATTTTACGTTATACTATGGGGTTGCCGATGAGGTGGAGTACTATGAGATAGGAGACGTTTCCATCGAATGGGAAAGGCAAATGGTGTGGAATGGCAGGAAAGACGGTTGTCTGTTTTATAAGACGTTTGCCAATGTCGTGACAAAGATTGAGGTTAGACATCGCAATTTTGATACCGCTTTTTATGATTCCGAGGACGACAAGTGGTTCTTTGACGAGGAAGACGATATCATAACACCAGTGGAAGGCAGATTGCGCCTCCCTGTTCTCATTGCGTATGCCTATGGGAATGACACAATGTCGATTGAGAGCATCAATAATAAAGAACCCTTGTCACGGGTGGAATTGGAAGCCTCGATGTTTATCGAAGAGGATTATGATGAGTTGCGTGATGAGTATCAGAGTTATTTAAGGGGATGAATTTGAAATCATGAAAACGAGCGTACTGAACTATACTCCGGAAAGATGAGAATACTGTATTTGGTTGGTAACGGTTTTGATTTGCATGTTGGGTTAAAAACTTCTTATCCTGACTTTTTGAAATATTATCTTAATCAGCCTGTACCAACGGAGTTAGACGATGTCGCCAAACGCTATATCAAACGCTTGAAAGAGGATATTAATGACAATATTGAACTATGGTCAGATTTGGAATTGCGTTTTGGAAAGCACATGTCCCATCTTGATTGCCCAAGTGTAGTGCGAGAATGAGAAAGACAATACGGTTTCTTACATCTTCCCACTTACACTTAATGCAGAATTGGGACAAATTGAAAGGAAAGGTGATTTTGGATTGCCATAATATTTGCCCTCTCGAAGGTGTTTATCATATTTAAAGAATAGGATTTCTGGCAGTACAGGTGGAACAAAAGTTTGCAGTTCAATACCGCCTGCCAAAACAAATTAGACACAGTTATTATGACAGAGAGTAAGTTTTCAGAGGATGTGCGTCAGCACTTATCCTTTATTCAAGGAGTTATTACTCGAATGAACTCTAATTCTTTCAGCATGAAAGGTTGGATGGTTGCTATTGTATCTGCGCTTGCAGCGGTTTATGCTAGCGATGCGACCAATCCGTATGGATACATCTACTTTGTGATAGCCATACCTGTTGTGCTGATATTCTGCGGACTGGATGCGTACTATCTCAAAATGGAAAAACAGTACAGGGACTTGTATAATAAGGTTCTTGGAAGTCCTACCACTACAGACTTTGACATGGATGCCGGCGGCTTTGAGAGAACGCTTTGGCAAGCTTTTAAGTCACCATCAGTTTGGATTCTTTATATAAGCGTCCTTGTTCTTCTTGTTGGCGCAATAGTAATCATTAAGTTTGCATGAGTTATATTATAACGAAGGAACACCTTCAACTACAGAAAACAGATACGCGCACTTTTAGTTCTGTTATTAACGAGAGCAGGAGAGCAAGAGTATCTGATTCAACACATACGGGTGTAACAGTTTTCTTATCCCATAAGCACGATGAAATTGAAGTGTTAGAGGAAGTGATTTTCCTGCTGAAGAACTGTGGCGTACATGTCTATGTGGATTGGATGGATGAAGGTATGCCCAAGACAACATCTGGTTTAACAGCGGTCAAGTTGAAGCAGAAAATCAACAGTTGCAGGAAATTTGTCTTCGTAGGAACAGAAGGGGCTATAGCATCCAAATGGTGTAATTGGGAGTTGGGGCTTGGCGATGCCAAAAAGTATCCCACGCATATTGCAGTCATACCTATCGCAGATACATCACGCCAGTATTCAGGAAGCGAGTACTTGCAGATATACCCTGTAATCAAGACACTCTATAATACAATCAAAGGCGATTATGTAGTTGAATGGGGAGGGAAAAGTGAACCTCTTAAAGATTGGTTAAGAAGATAATTGAGTCATGGGCCATAACGTCTTCGTTTCATACAAGTATAAAGATCAGAACGTTCGCCAGATACCTGGTATAACCCCTTTTACTTGGGGGAGAGATTACGTTGATGTATTGGAGACATTAATACCGGATAACGGCCACGTATATTGCGGAGAACAAGGAGATGATGATTTGTCTGATAAATCAGATGATTATATCTACAGTCATCTGAAGAAAATGATATGGCCGACCACTTGTACCATTGTTCTTATCTCAGCGGGAATGAAGAACCCCAATAGCTATGACAAGAGTCAGTGGATACCATGGGAGATTTATTATTCTCTTCGTGAAGTTACAACAGACAGAGGAACAAGCCACAGAAATGGCATAGTAGGAGTGGTTATTCCAGACAAGGACGGCAACTATGATTACGCTATAAGCCAAGGCCAGTGCTGTAACTCGCCTTGCCGCATTATTAATAGAGAATGGATGTTCAACATCCTGAAAAAGAATATGTTTAACATCAAACAAACCCACACCTATAGATGTGATAATGGTAATACCATTTGGCGTGGCGAGTGTAGCTATATCTCATTGGTAAAGTGGGATGATTTCATAAAAAACATCAATTACTATATAGAGAAGGCAGAGGAGAAGAAAGACCATTGGGAAGACTATGATTTGCATATAAGCGTAAATGCGTAAAACCCTTTACGGTTACCGCTGGATTTGTTTCTCGTTTGCCTTTAGAATGGCTAAACAAATAACAATATGGCAGACTTACACAACGTTTTTATATCGCACTATGGCGAGGACGAGAAAGCCTTGGACACTCTTAAGCAAAGATTGAGAGACCATGGATGTGATGCTCGTAATAGTTCGGTGGAGAAGAAGAAATACCGCCCATACAGAGTAACCGATGCAACAATTGCCCGCTACTTGCGCATCTGCATTCGTTGGGCGAAGACGTTCATTGTTATGATAGGGGAGCACACTCACGAACGCAAGTGGGTAAACTATGAGATCCGTCAGGCGGCACGTCAAGGTAAAACAATAGTAGGCGTGTATATGCATGGCTGTAAGAACGATGTTGTGTTGCCTGGGGCTTTCAAAGAATATGGAGGCACAACCCTTGGCTGGAATTCAATAGACAAACTGATAGATGTCATCAACGGAAAGATGCCTGTGAACGAAAAACCCGACGGGATGCCTGTCACGGGTCCTATTTCCTATCCAATGATCTACATTAAATGCAATTAGACCATGAACTGTTTCAGATATAAGATGGACCACGACTATGGATTTGCACCTAATCCATTTCATGGTGTTTTGACCCTTGCTACCTGCAAAGGCACACAAATTCGTAATAACAGCCATTTGCAAATAGGCGATTGGATCATCGGTCTCGGGAGTGTGTCTATGGGCAACCTAGGCCGTATCATCTTTGCTATGCAGGTTGATGAGAAGATAACCTTCGACCAGTATTGGGAAGACGATCGTTTTGCAGTGAAAAAGCCCATCATCAATGGCACACTTGTCCAAATGTATGGCGACAATTGTTATCATACAGTGGATGGTAAGGTTGTTCAAGAATATTGTGCACACCGCAAGTCTGCTCGTGTGGTTAATGCAGAGCATCGCAGACGTGATAGCGATGGAAAGTATGTACTGCTGGCTCATCGATTCTACTATTTTGGAGACCAATGCCCCGAGATTCCAGAGAAGTTCTCTTATATATTGAATAACAGCAGGGGAACTAAGTTTTGGGACTTGGCTGGTGACGATACCAAAATCAATGCTTTCATTCAGTGGTTAGACGACACCTTCGGTCAAGGCATTCATGGTGATCCTTGTAACTGGAAGGAGTTTAACCTTCCGAATTTAGATATTTATGAGGACTAAAAAGTCGTGTGGCATAGTACCCAACGATGCTACGCTGAAATACTACTTCTACTTCATTCAGGAGCGGATGAACATTTTCTGGCGGAGGTGTGAGGATTGTGGCACGCTTACTGATGACCCTATCTTGCGTGAATATAAATTCACCAATGTTTATCGTGCTTGCGACCGAGTAAGCCAGTACCTAATTAAGAATGTCATCTATAAAGATTTGGATAAATACACCCCTGAAGATGTGCTGCTACGCATTTTGGTTTTTAAGGTGTTCAATCGTATTGAGACATGGGATTATTTGAGTCATTTGACGGATATAACTATTGATTCATTCAATGTGGAGCGATTAAGCAAAGCCCTAACCAAACGGCAGGCCAATAGCCCCATCTTCTCCAATGCCTATATGATGACGGGGTGCTATTCGGGCTACGAGGGCATCCATACCAAACATCAGGTGTGGCTCCAGATGATTGAGGACGAGTTTATCAAAGGTCGGGGTTTGCAAAAGGTGTTGGATGCAATGTCGATGGAGGATGTGTATAACCAACTTAGGGATTATCCGTTGATTGGCGACTTTTTGGCTTATCAATACACCATTGATTTCAACTACTCTCCATACCTCAACTTCGACGAGGACTCTTTTGTCAAGGCTGGCGTTGGTGCCGTGAGGGGAATCAAGAAATGCTTCTTGTCATACGGCCATGACTATGAAGATGCTATTTACTTTATTCACGACCATTTTGAGGAATTGCAGAAATGTTATGGCTATAGTGATTTTCGTCCGCTGCCAGGCCGCAAACCAAAATTAATTGACCTTCAGAACTGCTTCTGTGAGACCGACAAATACCTTCGCGCCAAGATGCCGGAATTAAAGGTGGGCAATGTGCGTATCAAACAGCATTACAAACCCTCTTCCCTGGGCATCGAGTATTTTTTTCCTGAGAAATGGGGGGTGGAGGAACACATTCAGAGCGAACCGCTCCAACAAACGCTATTTGCACTATGAAATTAAACGAGATTACTATAGAGATCACGCAGCAATGCCCCAACCAGTGCGTCTATTGCTCGTCGCTTTCTTGCCCTAACAAAACCACTTGCCTGTCCACGGAGAAGATTCTCGAAGTGGTTGACGATGCGGTGGCCCTGGGTTGCAAGTCAATCAGCCTGTCGGGTGGCGAGCCGTTCTTGCATCCGGGCTTGGTGCAGATTGTGAATCATATAGCAAAGCATGGTGTGCAGTGTTTTATCTATACCAGCGGCATCTGTATCGAGCATGGCAATCCACGCTTTTTACGAGTGGAGATTCTTGAGGAATTGAGAGGAAAGGTGTCAAAGTATATAGTGAATGTGGAGGCTGCTGATGAGGCCACCTACGATAAGATAATGGGCACTTCGTTCCATGGTTTTGCCATGATGAAGCAATTCATCTCAGAGGCGGTGGCAATTGGCGAGGTGGTGGAGGCTCATTTTGTGCCGATGAAATTGAACTATCAGCAAATACCTTCTATTGTTGAGATGTGTAAAGGATTGGGCGTGTCGAGGGTCAGTTTCTTGCGTTTTGTAGCACAGGGACGTGGAAGAGAAAATGTTGAGCAGCTGTTGTTGGAAAAAGAAGAAGCCATCGAGGCAAGGAGATTGATGAATCAATGTGCAAGCAATAATGCAGAGGGTGTTCGTTTGGGTATTCCATTCTCTGATTGTTGTCACCGTGTCAACTGTCTGACTGGCACCGCAAAGCTCAATATCCGTTATGATGGTAATGTATATCCGTGCGAGGCATTTAAGAACGACCAATTGGAGCAAATTATTACGGTATCAGTTGATAATGTAAATAAGGAAAGTCTAAAAGATATATATACAAATTCACAGTACCTTGCCGAGGTCAGAAAGGAGCACCAATCCTATCTTGATGTGAATACATGCGAAACCTGCTTTGCTCAGTATCTTTCAAAAAACCAATAGTTTATGACAAGTACCGATAAACGAGTTATTACCTCTATAGTCGATCTATTCGAGTCTTTTAATAATACAGCAAAAGAAACGCCAAAGTATAAAGAGGATTTGGAATACCCACTTGATGGTGAAATCCAGAAAAAACTTGCTGAATTAAATAAGACGATGGAAGATGAGGAGTTTGCCATCTTTAAAAAGACGGACGATATCAAAAGTCTTTGGAAGGAATTAGTCGAAAAAGCAATAATATGTCTCAGGTATTATGACGATAGGGAACCGTTCCTTGACAATCCAAAGAAAAAGCCGCAGGCATACGGTATAGATAAGTTAAACGAGTATTATGATAACTATTCCTCTTTCGAGAAACTGCTTTATGGAGGTAGCAAATACTATCGCGACCATGTGATACATACTTTCCGAGTCTGGTTGTTGGGCATTGAGATACTCATCAAAAACGATTGTACGTATTTGAAAGCAATCAAAGTATCGGATGGCGACCCTGTAAATATATTAGAGAAGATTTCTATTTGGACTCTGATAGCGTTAACTCACGATTTAGGCTACCCGCTTGAAAAAGCATTGGAAATTATCGAAAAAACAAAAGAAATGATGGGTTCGTTTATCGTTGATCCTGTTGTTTCCATGGATTTGTCCTTCACCGGGGTGCAAAATTCGATGAATGACTATGTGTTGCGATTCCTTAGTTCAAAGATGACGATAGGTAATAATATTGACGCAACTGAAGAAAAAACGACAAAAGAAGAAGAAAAAAGGAAAAAGGAGGAGAGAAAGATTTATGTTGCCCGCTTGCAGCCCAAATACTATTTCAAGTTTCAGAAATCGCTTGAACATAAAGAACACGGTATAATAAGTGCACTTATCATATACAAGCTTCTTATATATTTCCTAGAATCGGATTATAGCATCAACGAAGATTATTATTTCGGCAAAGAGGACTGTCGTCAGTTTAATATTAGAAGAGAAATCCTCAGAGCGATAGCTTCCCATACGTGTCATGATGTTTATCAGCAGGAAGCGTATGGGTTCTCTTTCTTGTTGATTCTTTGCGATGATGCGCAAGAGTGGGGCAGAAAATATATTTCAGAGTTATATGTTGAAAAGGGAGAGAAATACGAATATAGGGGAATAGAGTATAACACGAAAAAAATGACAGTGGATGGGAAGGAGAAGGATATTATAGAATTCACACTTAGTGATGAATACGAATTGGATAAGACCTCCTCTATTGAGGGCATCCTGGAACGCTTCAACAAGCAAAGTAAAACCTATAGGGATGTTTTCAGGGATGGTCAAGATACGAAGAACCGCAATTTCAATTTTAAGCGCACATTAAAGATAGACGTAAAGAAATCAACATCCAAAGAGTATATGGTAATTCTGGAAGTTTCTATAGATGAACAAACAAAAATAACAGCGAAGCGGGATGATGATTCGGCAATTGGAGCGACTGAAGAATTTTATAAAGCTTTTAAGAATGTATTTGAAGAGGTAGAAGCAATAAATGATGGGAAAGTGTTACAGTATAAATTATAGATAAAACATCATAAATTATAGATAAAACATCAGCGGCCTCCCAGTCTTTACGAGCAGCCGGAGCCGCTTCAAGGGGATGAAAGGTCATCCACACAGCCTATAAGGCTCATATAACAAGATGGTGAAAGCCCGCCGGCCTCTCAACTATGGTTCAAATCTCAACCACCGACTTTCAACTCTAAACTAATTCTCAACTATCAATTATCAATTCTCAATTAAAAATTCCCTACCTTTGTCCTCAAATTCCACACCAGGCACAATGCTTGCGTTTCAGATTTTGCGTAAGCCAATGAATGCCAGCCCTTTGTCACCACAAATTGTGACTGACGGGGCGGAGCCGTAAGGAGTCATGATTATTCACCTAATCTTTTATTTATAGTAAAATAATGAAAACACTAACAGTTACATTTCATCATACCACCAACTATGGTGCTGTGTTGCAGACGTATGCTTTGCAACAAACCATTTTGTCTTTAGGACATGAAAACCTTGTTTTGGAGACAAAAACAGGTGAGAAGAAGAAAAAATCTAAATTATCCATTAGGGAGTTGTATCTTAGATACTTGTCATGGTTAAGACGGAAAGAACGAAAAATGTTGGTCAAGTATTTTGCTGATTTTCATAGATACAGGCTTCAAATGACGAGGCCGTACGATTCAATGGAGGACTTAAGAAACGACCCTCCTGATGTGGATTGCATGATTACTGGCAGCGACCAAGTCTGGAACTTTGTTACCACCCCCAAATTTATAGATTCTAGATTGTTGAGATTTGGGAAAGAGTCTGCAATCCGATTTAGTTATGCCGCCAGTATGGAAGAGTTACGCTATTCTGATGAGCAAAAACAGAGATTAAAAGACGCTTTGGTTAGTTTTAAGGGAATATCTGTCAGGGAACAATCTGCCAAAGATTACATAGAGAGTTTTACACCTTATCAGGTGGAAAGGGTACTTGATCCAGTGTTTCTTCTGCCGAAAGAGAAATGGTTGGAACTTGCCATTGAACCTAGGATCAAAGGCCCTTATATCTTGTGTTACCAAGTGCAAAGCAACAAACGAATGGAAGAGGTAGCATATAGGTTGAAAAAACAAACAGGCTATCCAGTAGTTTCAATTTGTAATAGCTCGATTCGTTGGATGAAGTCGGATTATTCCTTCCATGATGTTTCCATCGAGGAGTTTTTGGGCTTTTACAACCAAGCTGCTTATATTGTTAGCGCCTCTTTTCATGGTGTAGCAATGGGGTTGGTGTTTGACAAACCGGTTTATGCTTTGGTTAAAAGTGTTAGAGCTAACAGATTAAAAGAGGTAATGAAATTGTTCGCTTTAGATAAATATATAGTTTCACAGGATGAAAAATCTGAGATTCCACAATATACAGAAGAATCTCTTGATCACATGCAAATAATAAAAAAACAATATCAGGAAAAATCTTTTGATTACTTATTAAGAATGCTTAATTGATGGAAGCCAAACAAAGAAATCATAGTTTTTTATACTTCATTTTCCTTCTTCTGGCTGCTGCTTTTATCATCATGAAGATGTTGAGAGGTTTTTCAGGTTCGGAGGAAGCTGGGGGAATTTGGAATATTATTCAATTACTGTATGTAGCAAGTGGTGTAATTGTGTTGTTTTCAAAAGAAAGGACTTTCAAATCTTTCCGTTGTGTCAGATTATATATGTTTTTTTTCTTATACATCTGGTTCTTGTCGCTTTTCCCTTTTTTGTATAGTACAATGACGGTGCCTCAAATTTTTAATTTTGTGACCGTTCCATACGGCGTGTTTGTGTTGATTCTGTACTATTCAGTGGGTCAAGAGGTTGATATCAAACATTATTGGTGGGTCCTTATGGTAGCTTTTTATATCATAACTGCCATTCTGTTTTTTGCCATGCGCAGTTTCAGGTTACTGTCTGGAGACCAAGGAGCCTTGGCAGATGTTTATTATGTTGTTACATTGCTTCCATTGGTTTTGTTATATACGCCTAAACGTTTAAAACTTATCCCATTTGTTGTTGCTGTCATTGTTGTAGCTATGACAGGCAAAAGAGGAGCTTTCGTGGCCATGGGAATAATGATGGTCATTTATTTTCTGATTCCTTATGCTGAAAACGGGAAAAATAGGAAAACCTCAAATCCAATAGTTCGATTAATTGTATTCGCAGTGACGTTAGCTTTATTTTGGGTTGTTATAAACAAAGTTGTAGGACGTTTTAATTTAAATATCTTTGAACGATTAGATCAGATGGAAGAGGATGGAGGTAGCGGAAGAATGTCGCGGTGGATTATGCTCATGTCTTTATTCGACAATGAATCAAGTGTGTTGGAACTGCTCTTTGGACATGGAAGCGGAGCAGTTGTAAGACAAGTCGGGGGCCATGCACATAACGACTTCTTGGAGTTTTTCTATGATTATGGTTTGTTTGCCGGTTTGTTTTATGTTGCATTCTTCATTTCAATTGTTATTGAGGGTGTCAAAATGTATAAGAGGAGGTACCCGTATGCTCGTGAATTTATGTGTTCAGTAGCCATTGCTCTATGTATGTCTTTGTTTTCTTTCTATGCCATTGATTGCACGCATATTACTGCCAGCTCCATTTGTTTTGGTTTGATTTTAGCAGATTGGTATAAATTTAAGAGTAAAACTCATGAACAATTTGAATAGAATAGACCCCAATGACGAATTATCATGTTGTGGTTGTCTTGCATGTGAGGACGTTTGCCCACAAGGTGCTATTTCAATGACCGAAAATGAAAAGGGTTTCTTCATGCCAAGCATTGATGAGGATAAATGCATCAACTGCGGACTATGTTTGAAAGTGTGTGATTTCAAAAAACCTCATCAGACGAAATCTAATATTGAAAGAGCCTTTTCATTGGTGGTCAATGATAAAACCGTTTTGAAGAATAGTACATCAGGTGGCGCATTTACGGCACTGTCGGATGTGATATTAGATCATTCTGGATGTGTGGTTGGATCTGTGATGGAGAAAGACTTTGCAATTCGCCATATCATTGCCAAGGACAAAACTAGTAGAGACAGAATGCGTGGTTCAAAATATGTGCAAAGTAGTACGGAAAAGATTTGGAAACAGGTTAAAACACTACTTTCTCAAGGGAAGGAAGTTCTTTTCACTGGCACGCCATGCCAATGTGCTGCGCTTCGTTCTTTTCTTGGGAGGGATTATGATAATCTGATTGTTGTTGATTTGTTGTGTCATGGCGTTCCTAACGATAAGCTGTTTAAAGACCACATCTCTTATTTAAATAATTACTATAATAATGATATCGAAGCATATAGTTTTAGAGATAAACATTATGGTTGGGATTCATATACTAATGTTGTTACCTTGCAAAATGGTAAGAGAAAAGCTAAATGGATTAATCAGATTTATTATAGTTTTTTTGTAAAAAGTGTCTCGCTTAGACCCTCTTGTTTTAATTGCGTCTATCGTAGTTTGCATCGTCCTTCGGATATTACGATTGCTGATTTTTGGGGGTATGATAAGATCTCAGGCAGGAAGAATAACAAAGGTGTATCTTTGGTTCTCATTCATAATGAGAAAGGTCAGGATCTTGTTGACAAATGTGGCATGTACTCGGAAATGCATGACGTAGAATTAAATAGAATAGCCTCCAATATACGAACAAAACCTACATCAAGTAAGTTAAATGTTGAAAGTTTTTGGCAAACGTATCAGAAGGGCGGTTATGTGGCTTTGATAGATAAGTATTTTGTAAATTCTTTTTCGCAAAAATTACGTTTTAAAATTAGGTGCATTGTGAAAAGAATAGAATAATGACTTGTCTGTTGTTTTCGTCGTGTAATATTTATGGATAAGAATTTAAAAGATAGAACTATTTCTGGCATGTTATGGTCAAGTGTTGGCCAATTTGGAACGATGGCATTGTCCTTCCTTTCCAATTTGGTTTTGGCTCGTTTGCTGTTGCCTAGTGACTATGGTTGCGTAGGAATGTTGCATGTGTTTATTGCCATTTCAAATATTTTTGTTACAGCAGGTTTTGGTTCTGCACTTATTCAAAAAAAAGCACCCACGCATTTAGATTATACATCTGTTTTTTATTGGACTTTAGTAACGTCTATTGTTTTTTATTGGATTTTATTCTTTAGTTCTCCGGCCATAGCCCGTTTTTATAAAATGCCTGAGTTGAGTCCAGTGTTGAGGGTGCAGAGTTTGGGACTTGTTTTGCAAACTTTAGTTACCATTCAAACGGTTCAATTGCAAAAACAGTTGCGATTCAAGGAATTGTCGAAAAGAAATATCTATGCATCATTGACCGGCGCAATTGTGGGTGTTGTTATGGCTTTTTTAGGCTTTGGTGTTTGGAGTTTGGTGGTTTCGCATCTGGTTGGTGTTGTTACAAGTGTTGTTTTATTATGGAAAATGAGTTCTTGGCGTCCTACATGGGAATTCAGTTGGAACTCACTAAAAGAACTTTTTAGTTTTGGGGGACTGATTGCATTATCTTCCTTGGTTGAAACCATTTATAGTAACATATTAAGTTTGGTATTAGGCAAATGGTATTCTCCCGCGGATTTAGGTTATTATACACAGGCTAAGAAATTGGAACAAATCCCCACTGGTTCGTTGGGAACAATTGTGGGACATGTCTCGTTCCCTGTGTTTTCATCATTGCAGGATGCTCCTCAGAAACTATTAAATGGGCTACGTCATAGTTTAAAATCAGTGATGTATCTTAATGTGCCAATGATGTTATTATTGCTCGTTATCGCTCATCCATTAATTATTTTGTTATATGGTGCAAAATGGGAAATATCAGCGGCTTATTTTCAAATTCTATGCCTAGGTGGTGTGTTTTTTACCATGAACAGTTTAAATGTTACTGTAATAAAAGCATTGGGGAAAGGGAAGGTTTTCTTTTTTACACAACTTAGCAAAAGATTATTGGCCATAGGATTGATTCTTGCCTCTTTTTATTTAGGGAAAAAGGGGGTTGTTGATGGCGTTCTTGGATTGATATGGGCGGTAACGATTTCACAAATTTTATGTGTTATTATTAATGCATTTGTTAATAAGCGTTTAATTAGGTATGGAATTTTAGCGCAGTTAAAAGATATCTATCCTTATTTTTTAATATCACTGCTTCTTGGTGGGTTATGTTATTTAGTACAATTTATTCTTCCTATCAATCAATATTGTGTCATGGCAATTCAGATTGTCTTATTTATAGGATTATATGTTTTCATTTCAAAGGTTCTGCAAATTGAAGGATATGAAACGTATAAAAACGTTTTGTTATCCAAATTGAAGTTGCATGGAAAAATGAAATCATCAATTAGATGATTGTAGGGTTTATTGATTCGACGAATTATGAATAATTTAAAATTAAAGCGAATAATTCTTTCTTTTATTGGAAGAAATAGTTCTAACGGCAAGCTTTCCTTTGTTGTTTCGTACCTGCATAACAGATATCGTTTCCCTAATCTAAAGCATCCTAAAGATTTGTCTGAAATATGGATAAAACGCGTTCTTGATGGAAAAGTGAATGAGATTTCTAGTTTAGCCGATAAATATGTGGTGAGAGAGTATGTGAAATCAAAAGGGTTGGAAGCTATACTTACACCTCTTTTGGGTGTATATGAGTCGGCTGATGAGATTGATTTTGATGTTTTTCCTGAGAAGTTTGCATTGAAAGCTAATTATGGCGCTGGACGCAATATCATCTGTACAGACAAGTCGAAGTTGAATAAAGAGGAATGTAGGGAAAAGGTTCGAGCATGGTTAAAACCTGGGCAATATAGCGTTTCTGAAAGACATTATAATCTTATTCCCAAGAAGTTTGTCTGCGAGGAGTTTATTGATGATGGCACTGGCGGCTTCCCTGTGGATTACAAGTTTATGTGCATTCATGGCAAAGTGCAATGCATACTCGGTGTGAGTGGGCGCGAACAAGGGCATGGTTCATACCTACCCTATACAATGGATTGGAAGCCTATTCACGAATACTATCGTGGACATTCCACATCGACAGAGTTGCTTCCCAAGCCGGAAAACCTTGGGGAAATGATACATGTGGCGGAGCAATTGGCAGAAGGCATCGATCTGGTTAGGGTGGATCTATACAGCAATGGCTCGCGCATTTGGTTTGGTGAGATAACCCTAACACCAAGTGGCTGTATTTTTCACCGTTGGACACAGAAGGCTTTGGATGATATGGGACGGATTTATAGAAATGAATTATAACTATATGATCAAACATAAAATCTTGGTTCTTACATCCATCTATCCAGCTGATGATGTTCCCAACGAATGGACACCAATAGTGCATTATTTCACTCGCGAGTGGGTAAAGTACGGCGATGAGGTTAGGGTAGTAAATTATGTATCACGATTCCCCAATGTTGCTTATGGAATTGCCCGTTTGTTTAAGGATAGAATATCTTCTAAAGAAGGTTTTGTGATAGGGGATCAACCTTTATTGCAGCGTGAATACGAACTGGACGGTGTGAACGTTTTTCGTGTTCCTTTAAATAAAATTAAACCTCATGGGAAATACTCAGATAAGGCGATCGAAAAGGCTGTACTACTTACAAAGTCATATTGTGAACACAATAGTTTTAAGCCCGATGTAATTGTTTCACATTGGGCAAATCCTTCCTTACTTATTATGAAGGAACTGAAAAAACACTATGGGTGTCAAACGGCATACATTGCTCATGGCGGAGGACATTTTGAATTGTTTGGAAAGGATGCAGATAGTTGTCTTGAGGCCATTGATAAGATCGGATACAGATCGGCATATATCAAACAGCGGTTTGAAACCGAACCGAAATATGTCAAACCTTCATTCATGTGCTATTCGGGAATTCCTTCAAAATATGTGGACGAAAAACATAGAAAGGAGATAAAGAACATACGTCGTTTCATTTATGTAGGCACCTTGATTGGCAGGAAATATCCTGCTGAGATTATCACAGCTTTAAAACAATCATTCGGAGAGGATGATTTCTCTTTGACTTATATAGGCAAAGGGGAGGAGGCGGAAAAAATTAATACGATTGCCAACAATTTGAGCGTTCGTGATAAGGTTTATTTGTTGGGCCGTCAGGAGCGTGATGAGGTGGTGCGGCAAATGGATGAAAGCGATGTTTTTGTCATGATTTCGAGAAACGAGGCTTTTGGTTTGGTGTATTTGGAAGCCATGGCACGCGGATGCATTACCATAGCCTCGCGCAAGGAAGGCTTTGACGGTATCATCCAGGACGGGGTGAATGGCTTCCTTTGTGAAGCTGGAAATGCTGGAGAACTGGCATCTCTTATTACGCGTCTCAGACAAATGCCGATAGATGAATTACAAAAAATCTCTGATGCTGCAGTAAAGACTGCATGTGAGTTGACGGATGAAAAAGCGGCAGCATATTATTTGAGGCAGGTTATTGAATGAATTTAATAACATTCTCAACATCTCTCTCATTATATCTAACCTTACCGATGAGGACTCAAATCGTTCTTATTCAGAATTTATGCGGTTGTTGCATTATTAAATGAAATGATAGAAATTAATTATGGCGTCTTATTTTGGAAGAAATAAATCGGTGTTATCTTTATAAAACAACAATGAATATTATTTTCCTAACAATGTCCTCTTTAAAAGAGGTGTCTAAACCAGATATTTATGCCGATCTTATGCGGAAGTTCCGCGATGAAGGTCATGGTGTTTACGTTGTTTCTCCCCGTGATCGCTGGATGGGTGAAAACACACATATGTATGATTCTGATGGAATCCATTTTTTAGGGGTGAAAACCCTCAATCTTAAAAAGACAAACGTAATTGAAAAAGGCATTGGCCAAATTCTTGTAGAATCACAGTTCAAGAAAGCAATCAAGCATTATATTGGCAATGTAAAATATGATTTGATATTGTATTCCACGCCACCTGTCACTTTTCCCAAGGTGATTCAGTATTTGAAAAAAGCCAGTCCACAGGCCTACACTTATTTATTGCTAAAAGATATATTTCCACAGAATGCCGTTGATTTAGGCATGATGAGTCAATCGGGGTTGAAAGGTATTCTTTACCGCTTTTTCCGAAAGAAAGAGAAAAAACTATATGCACTTTCCGACCATATTGGGTGCATGAGTCCGGCCAATGTGCAGTATATCATCGAGCACAATTCCGAGATCTATCCCGAAAAGGTGGAAGTGGCACCGAATTCATACGAACGCGTTGAACTGGCTGTTTTGACAGAAGTCGAACGACGTGCCATTCGTGAGAAGTACCACCTGCCTGTCGACCGCCCTATCTTCATCTATGGAGGCAACCTCGGTAAGCCTCAAGGTATTCCTTTCCTAATACAATGCCTCAACGCCAACGCCGACCGTGAGGATTCCCATTTCGTGGTCATCGGCAATGGAACAGAGTATGGAAAACTGAAAGCTTGGTATGATGCAAAACAACCCCAAAGCGTTTCGGTGTTCCAACGCCTGCCCAAGGAGGACTACGACCAATTGGTAAGAGCTTGTGACGTGGGGCTGATATTCTTAGACTATCGTTTCACCATTCCCAACTATCCTTCGCGCCTGTTGCCTTATCTGATGGAAAAGAAGCCCATCATCGCCGCCACCGACCCCAACTGTGACACGGGAAGCATTGCCGAGCAGAACGGCTATGGCTATTGGTGCCCAAGCAATGATGTGAAAGCATTTACGCAATGTGTTGATAAAATGCTGAATTCCGATATGGCGCAGATGGGAGAGAACGGATATCGTTACTTCTTGAACAATTACACGATTGAGCATACATACAACGCAATTATAAAGCACTTTAAAAAATATGTATAGATTTTTTTTCAAACGTCTTATAGGTTTCTTCGGAGCCTTGGTAGCAGTCATTCTGTTGTCGCCGCTTTTTATTTTTGTTACTTTATGGTTGCATTTTGCCAACAAAGGTGCGGGAGCGTTCTTCTATCAAACCCGTATTGGTAAAGGAGAAAAACCTTTCCGTATCATCAAGTTCAAGTCGATGACCGATGAAACGGACGAAAACGGCAAACGACTTCCCGATGCACAACGTCTAACTAAAGCTGGAAGATTTGTGCGTAGCACTTCCATTGATGAGCTGCCTCAATTAATCAATATTTTGAAAGGCGATATGGCATTCATCGGGCCACGTCCGTTACCGCCGAGCTATTTGCCTTATTATACTGTTGAGGAGGCCCATCGTCATGATGTTCGCCCAGGTATGACTGGTTGGGCTCAGGTGAATGGTCGAAAAAATATCACATGGGATCACAAGTTGGAGTGTGATGTGTATTATGTAAATCATCTTACCCTATTGCTCGATATCAAAGTGTTCTTCACTACCATAAAGAATGTTTTCAAACGCGAAGGTGTGGGCGTGGATTCAAGCGGCAAGATTAGTCTTTATGATACACGAGGCGTGCAACGCCCTCAATATCTCCAGAAATGAGAGAAATAGGTAGCGAGTTTTGGTTTGAGGATGATTTGCCTCAAGTTGTTTCCGATAGGGATGGGGTTTATGTCCTTTCTGGTCGGACCGCTATTGATTTGATCATCCAAGACATCCTCAAAACGAGGAAGATTCGGAATGTCTATATGCCTGCCTGGTGTTGCGACTCGATGCTTGCGCCGTTCGTGGCACACGGAATTCATGTTGAATTTTATGATGTAGTTCACACAGAAAGCACAGAAATAATATGTCACACAGATGGCACAGATTACACAGATGTTTTCTATGTGACCAATTATTTTGGGTATGAGGACTCGCTACCAGTCGAAACAGTAAAAAAGTTTAAAGAGCAGGGAAGCATTATTCTGTATGATAGAACACATTCATTCTTGATGGAAAATGACCCTTATTTGGCTTTGGCTGACTATAGTTTTGCCAGCATCCGCAAGTGGATGGAAGTGATTGGCGGTGCCGTGGTGAATGGTGTTGGAAAATTTGAATTGAAGCCTTGTTCTTATCTCGATTGTAAGGAGAAAGCCATGAGAATGAAGAAAGCCTTCATCGAAGGTGACACGAGCATCGACAAACAAACATTCTTGAATCTCTATTCCGAGTTTGGACATCATTTGGCAGAGGATTACCAGAACTATGAGATGGATGATTTGTCGTTTGCTTTGTATAAGACAGAAGACTTGTCGGCCATGCGACGCAAACGTAGGGAGAACGCTAAATATTTGCATGAGAACCTGAAAGGCGTAAAATTCATAGGTGAATTAACTGAAAACGCAGAGCCACTCTTTGTGCCTGTCTTCTTCGGGACGACCGAGCAGCGCAATGCCGTCCGCAAAAAGCTGATAGAAGCACAAATCTATTGCCCTATCCACTGGCCTAAGCCTACACTGATTCCAGCGGATTTTGAGGCTAACAAGATATATGACACTGAGCTCTCGCTGATATGTGACCAGAGGTATGATCTTACTGATATGGAACGGATGGTCACACTGATAAATAGTATTTAAATGTCACATAGAAATCAAACGAAACATATATGAAAACTCTTTTAATAACAGGTATCGGTGGGTTGACTCCGCGCAGTATCGCCACCATCATTCGTGAGAAATACCCCGACTACCACGTCATAGGCATCGATGCTGATAAGAAAGCCATGGGCTTCTTTATGTACACCAAAGGCCGTAAGTTGGTGGATGAATACTACGTCTGCCCGCGTTGCGACAACCCTGACTATTTCCCGTTCATTGAGAAGTTAGTGGCTGAGAAGCATATCGACTACGCTTTTGTTCAGCCCGAAGCCGAGATTGTGGTGTGGGGCGATTATTACGAGAAGCACGGCAAGCATCCCGTCACCACTTTTATGGGCTGCAAGCTGCTTAGCGAGTCGTTGCGCGATAAAGCCATTATGGCCTCATTGCTCGAAGGCACTGACTTCATCCCCAAGACCATCAAGGTGACACAAAAAGAGCCGAGGTTTGATGAAGTGGAGAAAGAAATCGGCTTCCCCTGCTGGATTCGTGCCACCGAAGGAACAGGTGGTTTAGGGTCACTAAGACTCGACAATTTGGACAGCTACAAGTCGTGGCTTTTCATCAATAGCCGTATCGAGGAGTTCACAGTCAGCGAGTTCCTTACGGGTCGTCACTTGGCCAATCAGATGCTCTATTACAATAATGAGTATGTGAAAGGTGCCGCATTGGAGTGTGCCGAATATGTTATGGCCAACACAGCCCCGAGCCATGTTACTGGCAACACCCATTTTGCCCGTTTTCTGAACGAGGATCACATCAATAAGTTTTGCGACGATTGCATCAAGTATCTCTGCAACAAGTTGAATGTGCCAGCCCATGGCATCCTGAGTTTCGATTTGAAGGAGGACAAAAATGGCAACTTGAAGGTAACGGAAGTAAACATCCGTCACATGGCTTATACCGGTGTTATGACCCGTGTGGGCTTTGATCTGATTGGCGACACTATGACCATCTACGAGGAAGGCAATGCCGACCGTGTGGTGCGTGACCAATATCATCACTACGACAAGCCCTACATCTTCCTTCGCGACGTGGATGTGGAGCCGATAGTGCTGGAAAGTGAAGGGATTTTTGAAAATATGAAAGGATAATTGGTCATGAATGAACTGGAAGGAAAAAAGTTGTTGATATTGGGCGGCAGTGCCACCTCAATAGATATTGTCAATGCTGCGCAAGCATTAGGCGTTTATGCCATAGTTACCGACTATTACGATGTAAGCCGTTCTCCTGCAAAATTGATTGCAGATGAGTATTGGAACGAGTCGATAACCGATTATGACAAGTTATGCGCCTTGATCAAAGAGAAAGGCGTTAACGGCATCATTACCGGTTTCACCGATTCTTATCTTATGCCTTATCAGCATCTTTGCGAATTGTCTGGTCTTCCTAGCTATGCCACCAAAGAAGTGTTTGAACTGACTATGGACAAAGCTCGTTTCAAACAGCTTTGTCGCGACAATGATGTGCCGGTTATTCCTGAGTACGATTTGGCAAGCTTTGATCCGAGCATCATCAACGACAACCACAAAGTCATTGTCAAGCCTGTTGACAATAGCGGATCTCGTGGCGTAATACTTTGCACTAAGCCTGAGGATTTCCAAAAGTGCCTTGATTATGCACTCTCCTTTTCCGAGAAAAAACAAGTGGTGATCGAGCGGTATATGGAAATGGATAGCATTTCAATCTCTTACACTATTCAGGACGGTGTGGTTTCGTTGTCAACAACTGATGATCGCTATGTACATAAAGCAGCAAGCGGTAGTTCTGTAACACAATGCGGTATTTATCCATCTAAGTACACTGAAGCTTATATCAAACATATTGATCCTAAAATGAAAAAGATGTACGGGCGAGCAGGCTTAAGAAATGGTGTGTTAGCTGTACAGTTTTTCACTGATGGCAACGAGTTTTATGTCATGGAAATGGGTCATAGGCTGACAGGTGGACAGCATTACACTTATACTATGGCGGAAAATGGAATCAGTTCTCTTGATCAACTCATCCATTTTGCAGTCACAGGCAGCATGGCGGATTACTCAATAGCTGAAAGGGATAACGCTTGCTTCAAGCATATTTATTGTCATCTGTTTATTCTTGGCAAGGAAGCAAAGATAGCCCGTTTTGAAGGTCTAGATTATCTGAAACAAATGCCAGAAGTGATGCATTTAACCGAGATGAAAAGGATTGGCGATAAAGTTGGTGTAGATGGTACTTCCGCACAAAAAGTAGTTGGACTTCATTTGAAGGTCAACGATATTGCACATTTGAAAAAAGTGCTTGATAACGTAAAAGAGCATTTTCATTTTTACGATGAAGCTGGTAATGATTTAACGATAGTTTTTAATAAAGATAGAATATGAAATACTACACCATGCATGAAACGCGTGCGTTTCTCGAAAGTATAGGTATGCCAGGTGGCGACCTTTACGACTTGCCAACGTCAGACAAACGTTTTCCCGACGGGGGACAATACCGTTTTGAAGTTCCTGGCATTCAAGGCCCTGGTCCAATGAAGGCATTGCTTGAAGCCTTGGATGAATACGGCATCCAGATTCACCGTGTAACCCAAACCAAGGGCATTATGTTTCTTACCGATGAGGAAATCAGCAAGATGGTGGAATACGCCAAGAAATGGAATGTTCAGTTGGTTCTTGCATGCGGTCCACGTGCCACTACCGACACTTCTGCCTCTGTGAAGACTGAAGAGGGACAACGTATGGGATACCGCCTTCGTGGTGAAGAACAGATTGCTCGTGGCATCGAAGAAATCCGTCGCGGTGCCCGTTTGGGCGTTCGTGGCTTCCTCGTTTATGACGAAGGTTTGCTTTGGGCTTTGGGTGAAGCCAGAAAGAAAGGCTTTATCCCTGCTGACTGCCACTTTAAGGTGAGTGCCCATAGTGGTCATGGCAACCCTTGCTCTGCTCATGTTTTGGAGACTTTGGGTGCTGATAGTATCAATCCCGTACGTGACATTCAGGTGCAGATGCTGGCCGCCATGCGTGCCGCCATTGATGTGCCGATTGATTTGCATACTGAAAACCCGAAATCCTCAGGTGGCTTCATCCGCCATTATGAGGTGCCTGACTTCATTCGTGTGGCTGCTCCTGTTTATCTGAAGACCGGTGGCTCTGTCGCAGCCAACCATAGTTATGATACCACAGAGAAAGAAGCCAAACAACGTGCCAAGCAGGTCTCGCTTGTCAAGAGGGTTATTGATACTTATTATCCCGAAGCCATCGTCTCTCCCAAATAACTATAAATTATTAACTGACGATGAAACATCATCAGTATAACCCGGATTACCAATTCGTAATCCCGCCTGTGGACTTCAATAAGTACACAGACCGCAGTCTTTTGCAGTATTGCCTTGGTGCCACCATGTATATGCCTGGTACCAAGGACTTTGCTCAGGCTATTATCGACAAGAAATATCCTGGTCTTACCTCGATGGTGATGTGCTTCGAGGATGCTTGTAAGGAAGAGGATGTTCCTGCTGCCGAGCAGAACTGCATTCGTGTATTAGAAACATTGCGCCAGAAAGTGGAAAATAAAGAGTTGGCTTACGAAGACATTCCGCTTATCTTCTTCCGTGTGCGTAACGTGGAGCAGTTCAAGCATTTTGTAAAATTGTTGCCCATTGAGACGGTTCCGTACATTACTGGATTCAACTTCCCCAAATTCAATAGCCTCAATGCGGCTGCCTATATGGATCATTTGGTTGACATCAATGAGCGTGCTGGTGAGGTGCTGTATGGTATGCCTATTATCGAGGATGCTCGAGTGGCCTTCAAAGAGAGTCGTTTAGATGAATTGATTGCCATTAAGCGGGTGCTTGACCAAAACAAGAACTTGGTGTTGAACGTGCGCGTGGGCGGTACCGACTTCTCCAGCTGCTTCGGTGTGCGTCGTGGCATCAACTACACTATTTACGACATCATGACGGTCTCAAATTGCCTGATGGACATTCTCAATGTGTTCACCCGCAACAACGACTATACAGTCAGTGGCCCAGTATGGGAGTATTTCCGCGTTAATAAACGGATGAAAGGCATGGAAGAATTGCCAAAGGTCGACCTTCAACAGACACTTCTGAAACGCAAAGCCATTGTGAACGATGCAGTGGATGGTTTGATGCGTGAGTTGGTGCTCGACCAGGCCAATGGCTTCATGGGCAAGACCTGTATCCACCCTTCGCACCTGAACTTTATTAATGGTATGTTGGCCGTCACCAAAGATGAGTACGACGATGCCTACCAGATTATTCACACCAGTGGTGGTGTCATCAAAGGCACCAAAGGTATGAACGAGATCGGTCCGCATAAGAACTGGGCGGAGAAAATTATAATGCGTGCCCAAGCATACGGTGTAATTGAGAATGATGCAAGTTATATTGATTTGTTTGGAGTGTAAAGCTATTCAAAAATTTCAAATTCAAAGTAAAATATTATGGATAAAAGCATTGTTAAAAAGATACTGCACTATCTTCCTTTTCTACGTCGGATGATGTATTGGATTATGTCCAAGAAAAGTGTGGGCAAAAAATGCACTTACCGAAGAAAGTATGTGAAATTTGCCATGAAGGCATATCGCGAGGGCGTTATAGAATCTCGTGTTGACAGAGTGGCCACGGAATATACTCAGGACTTTTTTGAAGGTGGAGGGAAAGAGTCACCTGAAAAGTGGTATCTGTATGACTATGGCATTGCAACGTATAAGGCAAAATGGTACGGTATTACCAAAGAAAACTGTAATCGATTCTTGTCGGATTTTGACTTTTACAAAGCTGAGAATTATTTGAACAAGCGTTTTGTTTTTTGGTTCGACCATAAGTTGAGCACTTATTATGTGTTGCGTCCCTTTATTGACAGTATGCCCATTCACCATTATTATGTGCGAAATGGTGTTTATTTGCCCATAGACCGTCGATTTATCAAAGAAGGGTATAGCCATAACAGTGAGGATGTCATTGAACTTCTCAATACAAGACCCCTTATTGCCAAAGCCTGTGTGGGCGGCCACGGTGAAGGGCTGTATAAATTGGTTTACAAAGATGGTGGCTTCCAAATGAATAATCAGACTGCTGATATTTCGGAAGTCCGCAAGGTGTTGGCGGGGCTTGATGATTATATTATAACCGACTTTGTTGCGCCTCACGATGATTTAGCCCGTATTGTGGGTGAGGATAGTTATGCGGTGGTTCGTCTCACCCTTTTCTATGACCAGCAGGATGGTCCTCAGTTGACTTCTGCACGTGTCCGACTTGGATGTAAACAAGCTGGGTTTAAAACCGATTATGATGGTACCATCTATAGCGGTTTGACATTTAAAGACGGGAAAACATTTGGCTCTTGGATTAGAAGAGGCGAGTTCTATTATGATGAGATTCACAAGCATCCTGATACGGGTGTTGACTTGGATGGTATTGTGATTCCCAATTGGAGTAAACTAATGGAACTGATTTCTGATATTTCCAAATACATTCCGATGACACCACAACTTGACATTGATGTTATTCCGACCAATGAAGGTTTCTCCGTCTTGGAAATCAATAGCCATGGGCAGTTCATAGAGTGCCATTATCCATTCAGGGATAACAAGTACAATCTTAAACAGTACAAAACCAAAGACAGGTTGATAAAGTAATCTTAATCAACATAAACACCAAGTATTCATAAAAACTAATAAAATGAATATGTTAAGAAAAAAAATTGGTGCTTACATGGCAGATAGACGAATGCGTAGTAGGTACACTTTTGGTGAAAAAGAATTGAATAAAAGTTATTCTCAAGCAAGTCCAATTACTGAAGAGCAGAAGAAAGTGATAATGGATTTTTGGCAGCCATTCCTTTTCAACAAGTATGCCAAGAAATCATTCGATATCCGCTGGTTTGATGTGTATAATAAAACAAATGTGTTCGGTTTTGATTTGAGGTATTACATCCCCGACGGATACTATTATCGTATTGTTGACCCATTCTTTTCCGATTTGGCGAAGTCAAAAGTTATAGATGACAAGAACCTGTACGATTTGTATTTCCGCGATGCACCTCAACCACAGACGATAGGAAGAAAAATCAATGGTGTATACATGGATGGTGGATATCGTTTGATTTCGGAAGAGGCGTTACTCAACAAATGTGTGGAGAGAGGTCGTGTGATTGTTAAGGTGTCCGTGAACTCCGAGGCTGGAAAGGGTGTTCATGTATGGGATGAAAAGAAGAGCAACAGAGATGAACTTAGAAGCATCATTTCCAAAGAGAAGAACATCGTGGTTCAGGAGTTTATCAAACAACACGAGTTGTTGGCCTCTTTCTGTAACAGTTGTGTGAACACTATTCGATTGATATCACTTCTTTTCGAAAACGAGGTTCATGTTGTCTCTTCTGTGGTGATTATGGGAGGAAAAGATGCCAAAACGAATCATTTGCACTCTGGCGGTGTGGTTTGTGGTATCAAGCCGGACGGACAGCTGCTGAATACTGCGTTCGATGGCAAACTGAACAGATATGACACTCATCCGAATGGTGTCGCTTTTTCCAGTGTGACTATTCCCAACTATGATAAGTGCGTTTTGTTGGTAAAAGAATTGTCGCCAAGGTTTGCCGGAGTATCCCGTTTTATCGGTTGGGATTTGACCATTGATGAGAAAGGTAATCCTGTTATCATAGAGGCCAATCTCAACTTTGCCGGTTCGGTTCAAATCGCTGCAGGTCCTGTGTTTGGCGATATGACCAAACCAGTCTTGGAATACATTAAAAAACACTTTGTTATTTAGCTATGGAATACGTTACTTTAAACAACGGCGTAAAGATGCCGATGGTGGGACTGGGGACACATAAAATCCCAAATGATCAATTGGGTAATGTTATTCAAACTGCTTATGAGGTTGGGTATCGTAAATTTGATACTGCATGGCTATACCAGAACGAGCAAGAGATTGGAGAGGCAATAAAAAAGTGTTCTATTCCGCGTGACCAAATTTTCATTACGAGTAAACTGCATATTGATAATTTGTATTGGCACGGCATTCATCGTCATCTGCCGAATATCAAAGTTCGTAGTGTAAAAAAGGCATTTGAAGAAAGCTGCAAACGGTTACAAACAGATTATCTTGATTTATATCTTATCCATTGGCCGTTCCCAGGGTATCAGAATATGTGGAATGAGCTGGTGAAACTCTATCGTGAAGGTCGAATCAGGGCTATTGGGGTATCGTCATTTCTCCCTCATCATGTAGAAGATTTACTAAAGAATACAGATGTCGTACCTCAAGTCAATCAATATGAAGTAAACCTATACAACAGTCAAGTTGAGGAAACATTGTACAACCAAAGCAAAGGCATCCAAGTGGAGGCATACGCTTCGTTTGGAACTACAAAAGCAAAGGAAAGTGCTTCAACTGACATGTTGGGTAATGAGACTATTCTATCATTATCGGAAACTTATAAAAAAACACCGTCGCAAATTATATTGCGATGGACGGTACAAAGGGGTATTTCTGTTATTCCAAGAAGTAAAAGCAGAGGTCATTTGTCAGAGAATCTGGATATTTTTGGTTTTGCTCTTTCGGATGAAGAAATGGCTGCTATTGCCAAATTGAATCAGAATTGTTATAGTCGTGGAAATCCACATAAAGCATAGTACATTATGAAGATTACATTCACGGGAGATATTTTAATATATGAAAGCCAAGACCGTGGGTGCCTTGCCCAAGATGGCAGTCATGACTATAAGCCCATTTTTGCACAAGTAAAGCCGTTGCTTGACGAGGCTGACTATGTAGTGGGCAGTTTCGAGACCACATTAGCTGGCGAAAAGGCGGTTTATACCCATGCTGCATACAGCTTCAATACCCCTGATGAGTTGTTGCCAGCTTTGAAATGGGCGGGGTTCGACATGCTCACTACAGCAAACAACCACTGTTTTGACCGAGGTTTTGAAGGTCACGCCCGTACTATTGAAATGCTCGAAAAGAGTGGACTTGATTACACGGGGACTCGCTTGACAAGTGATGCTCCATGCTATCTATTGAAAGACTTTGATGGAACAAAGGTGGCTTTCGTGGCTTATACTTACGGAACAAATTCTGACTATAACGGTTTTATTGTCCCTAAAGGTAAGGAATACCTTGTCAATCTTACTCGGCCACAAGATAAATTGTGTCGACGTACTATATGGAAACGTATTGTTCGTAAACTATTATCCTTAGTGCACAAGCCTAAGGCCAAGAGTGGTATTGTAGGTGATTGCGTGTCTGAAACTGAGATTAATAGAAGAAAAAACAAAAAGTATGAAAAACGTATGCTTGACACCATCCTTGAAGCAAAGCAAAAAGCTGATATTGTGATAATGTGTCTGCATAGTGGTGGTCAGTTCAACTCAAAAGTTGAGGGCTACACCCAACATCTGTTCGACATTATTGCAGATGCCGGTGTCGATGCTATTGTATGCAACCATGCTCACACGACTTTACCAATCTGTCAACGTGGTAGTTGCCTTATCGTTTCTGCTCTCGGAAATTTCAGTTTTGCGCCAGGCGAAGGCTATTGGGTAGATGGGGTAAAGGCAGAATATTCAGCACTGCTCACATTGGATATTGCCGAAAAAAGGGTTGTTGGACATAAGGTTGACATCTGCAAGTGTGTTCGAAATGAATCTGGACTGGCGGTGACCACCTTGGCAAAAGAAGAGCCTGAAATAGAAACCATTAAGAATAGACTAAAATAACATAAATGGCTGATAATCTAACGATTAACAGGGGGGGGCACGTAAGACTGCCTTGGATTGACTGGGCTAAAGCAGTTGGGATTTATCTTGTTGTGCTTGGACACATGCCTGTCTTGTATGGGAAAATATACATATATATGTTTCACATGCCCTTTTTTTTCATTATATCAGGCTTTTTGTTTAAGCCAAGGCCTTTTCAAGACGAATGTATCAAATCCTTTAAAAGGTTGATTGTTCCATATTGGATTTATAATTTGGTTTTATTGGCTATTGCAACATGTTTGCTAATAATTACTCCAGAAAACGAGTTGGATAGTAAAGCCTTTACTATCGGCTCACAAATAAGGCTGATGATTTTTGATATTATAACAGGCAATTTAGAATTGATGCCTTACCGTTTTTTTCGACCATTATGGTTTCTAATTTCGTTGTTTATTATGAGATTGGTATGTTGTTTAGTAAAAGAAAAGCATTATTGGGTGTTGTTTTCCCTAACGATTACAGCCAGTATCTCATTGACAATAACAAAAACTTTACAAGTTGGCTATACTAATGATTATTTCCAAATTCAAACCACATTAGTTTGTCTCCCATTCTTTTTGATAGGTTACTTCGCCCGTAAATACAAATTTATAGATCGGATGGAGATGATACCCAAGGTGCCTAAATATGTTTTGTTGGGTGTCATCATGTGTGGTTCTGTATATTTAGGATACAATAATTCTTTTGTGAATGTTTTCACTTGTGAAACAGGAAAGAATGTTTTTGTCTACTATATTGTGGGTATTGTTATATCTATGCTTCTTTTGCATCTTTGTTCTGTTTTATTCACAAGAAGAAATGGTCTGATTGAACTTGTGTCAAAAGGGACCATACTTATATTGGGATTGCATGTTGTTCTTATTGAAGGTTTGTTTTTTCCATTTCACCACAGTACATTTTCTTCTGTAATATGTTCGATTTTGGTGATTGCGATTTGTGTTTTATTAATTTCGGCGGTTTCAAAGTATATGCCAATTGCCCTTGGTGATAATAGTAAACCTGATTTACACAATAATAATGTATGACTATCAAAAAAATGAAATTGTTTAATAATATAAAAGTTTTATCATCCTTGACCAAGGCTGAGACTATAACAAATCAAATTATTATTTATGATGCGAGTAATAAGAAAGTTATACCAATTTATAAGTAGCATTGCTTCGAATCTTTATTTATGGTATAGATACCGTGTTTATGAGAAAATCTATAAAGATAAGTCAAAGATAACGGGTATCTCACTGGCACAGCCAAGAGAAGGAGAAACTGAATACTTGAAGAAATGGAGAAGAATTTCAAGGTTTGTTTCTCTTGCTGCATATAGGTATTATTCACAATACATAGGAAACAATCCACGCATTGTGCCAGAGCTGGTTTTGCGCAAAGTAATAGAGCCATATTTCCACCCATCGGAATATCAGCCGTTCTACAATGATAAAAACATGTACGATAAACTTCTGCCAAAATCATTTTTGGCCGAGTCGTTATTCAGATGCATTGAAGGAGTGTTTTGCGATGGCGACTATCGGCCGATAATCAATGCAAATGACAGCTTTATGCATGAGAAGTGCAAAAGACATGAAAAAGTTATTGTAAAGCCCACACATAATACTGGTCATGGCAATTCCATCTTGTTGTTTGAGCGAAAGAACGATGGGTTTGTCCCGATGGGCCATGATAAGCCTTTTTCCATGCAATTTTTTAAAGAGTATTACTTTGGAAATTTTGTGATCCAAGAATGTTTAAAGCAGTCATCTTTTACCGCATTTTTTAATCCTACTTCGGTCAATACCTTCAGGGTTTTCACATATAAGTCTGTCAAGACGAATGAAGTGCATGTGTTGGGGATTGTGTTTAGGATGGGTAAAACAAACACGTTTGTTGATAATTGTGACGCTGGCGGAACCTTTATTGGGGTATCGCATGACGGACGATTTCTCAATCCCAATGTCTTTGACCATAACGGCAAGAAATATACAACCTTTAATGGCATAGACTTTTCAAAAGAATATGTTGTCCCCTATATGAAGGAAATTTTGGACTTTTCCAAGGCGGTAGGCGAGCAGATATATCACAATAGGAGCTTGGATTTGGATGTGATGTTGGATGAGAACAACAAACCAAGATTGATTGAGTATAATGTAGATGCTTGTACGGCATGGTTGTACCAGTATGCATCCGGGCCGGTATATGCTGAATACACCGATGAAGTAATTGATTATGTCGAATCTGAACTCAAAAAACATAAATAAGCGAGAAAGCCACAATGAAGCAATACAACTACTGCCTTGATTTCATAAAAGGACTTGCCTGTATTTTTGTGGTACTTATGCACTGCGAGTTTCCAGGCGTGACAGGCGTGGCCGTGCAGGCGATCAGCCGGTTCTGTGTCCCGTTCTTTTTTATGGTATCAGGCTATTTTTGTTTCCGTCCATTGATGCAACTGGCTGATAGCAAGAATGTTGTATTTGTAAACGGATGGAGTGGGTATAACTCATTGATAATCAAGAAGAAGGTGTTGCATATTGCAAAAATTACACTATATGCCACGCTGTTCTATATTGCTTTTTCATTGCTGCAACAGGCATTGTTCCACAATCAGGATTTTTCGGTCAGTAAGGTGCAGGTAATCTCGTGGTTGGTATTGAACCAGCCTTTTGTCATTGCTGGTCATTTGTGGTTCCTCTTTGCGTTGCTTTATGCCTATGTCTTCTATGGATTATTAGAGCGGTTCAATTTAAGGAAGTTTGCCTACATCTTGGCAGCAGGTCTATTCGTGGTGTATATCTGTTTGGCACAAGGGGCACATTTGGCTGGGTTTTATGTTCCCAATCCGTTTTATCGCAATTGGCTTGTTGAGGCGTTCCCGTTCTTCATGTTGGGACATTGGATACATGAAAACCAAGACAGAATCAACATCTCAAATAAAGTACTTATTACTATTGTAATCACAACGACATTGCTTTGTTGGGTAGAGCGATGGATTATGGGACGCGACTTCGGTGTGAACATCGTGACGATACCCCAAGTATTTGCTTTGTTTGTGTATGGAGTCAAGAATCCCACACGACACGAAGGCGCTATGCAACGTATGGGTCGCGACTGCTCCATGATGGTTTACATCACCCACATCGCTATATGGGTAATATTGGATGGACTGTATAAGTACATGGGCATTGCCGAAAGCCAACCGGCTTTGTATATGAAACCGATTTTGGTGGTTGTATTATCAATACTGTTTGCATTGTTGTTTAATGCTATTGTGGCGAAAATGAAGTCCATGAAAACTGTTTCGAAAGTTGTATAAAAATGAATAAACCTTTAATTCTTCATACCGCCCGCTACACAGGCCTTCCATGGGAGATACTGAAAAGTGTTGTTCCCGAAGGGTTCGAAGTAAAGACACTTGATGAGTTGAACTATGACTGCCTTGTACGCGAGGCAGTCAATGCCAACTATCTGTTGGTCAGTGGTCGTTTGCCCATTGACGCGGGCGTACTCACAGCAGCCACGCACCTGAAAATGATACAGCGTACAGGTGTAGGTACCGAGATGCTGGGTGTAGAAGCCATTAAACAGCACGGCCTCCCCGTCTATGTCAATGCAGGAGTGAATGCCCAAAGTGTAGCAGAGCATACGTTAACACTGATACTTGCTTGTTTGAAACGACTGCCACAGATCAACCAACAAACCCATCAGGGCGTATGGAAAAAACAACAAGTTGGTGTGACCACCCATGAATTGAAAGGCAAAACAGTGGGATTGGTGGGCATGGGCAATATTGGACGATTGGTGGCACAAATGCTGCAAGCCTTTGGAGCAAACATCATTTATTCCGATGTGATACGCCAATCTGCCGAAATGGAGCAAAGCCTCGGATTGACCTACTTCGATAGCTTTGAAGCCATGCTCCCCGAAGCGGATATTTTAAGTTTCCATTGCCCGTTGGTCAAAGAGAATACCGAGATTCTAAACCAGCGTACTTTGGCGATGATGAAAAAAGGTGCCATAGTGGTGAATACAGCCCGTGGCAAACTCATCAATCCAGACGACCTGTATGAAGCTTTAGCTTCAGGACATCTTTCGGGTGCCGCATTGGATACACATTATGAAGAGCCCATCAAGGAAGGTTACAAGTTGGCTGAGTTGGATAATGTAATTCTTACTCCACATATTGGAGGCTTGTCATACGAAGCTTTCCATCAGATGATGGCTGATGCGGTTGAGAATATTGTGGCTTTCGAGGAAGGTCGTATGGATGCAATTGAATCGAAAAGAGTTTTGTAAATGGGAAGTATTACAGAAACGTTTATTGCTGGACTTATTGATAAGTCGCAAAGAATTCCCTACAGTGTGATGCAGCAGGCGAGAAAAGTGTTGCTGGACTATCTTGGTGTGTTGGTTGGAGGAAAGAAATACCTTGAAGAAAAACATCCCAAGTTGGTTACAGCAGCACCAAGTGCTGCTTTTTTGTATGGCTTTGCTGCTCATGTACTCGAACTGGACGATGGTCATCGGCATGGAATGATTCATTTGGGTGCTTCCATTGTTTCAGCGGTGCTTGATGCCGCAAAGAAAGAAGATTTACATTCAGATGATGTGCTTCGTGGCATTGTGATGGGATATGAAGTCGCAGTACGGTGCGCAAGATCTATTCAGCCTGGTCATAAAGAACGGGGCTATCATGTGTCGGGAACCTGCGGAACGATAGGCTCAGCGATGGGTATAGCCTTTGCTTGTGGTTATAATACGGAGCAGCTGAAATCAACGCTGGCTTGTGCCGTTAGCAGTGCGGCCGGTGTGCTTGAAATTCAGGAGCAGGCTTCAGAGATGAAGCCCTACAATGTTGGGCGTGCAGCAATGGCTGGAGTGGCAGCAGCACAAGTCGGAAAATTGGCGTTGCCTGGTCCCGATGATATTCTTGGTGGCAATCGAGGATTCCTTGCGGCATTAACGGATACACCCAAGCCTGAGTTTCTGACAGATTTCAGCAATAATGATTATGCTATCATGGGCATCTATCAGAAAGTACATGCAGCTTGCCGCCATTGCCATCCAGCCATTGACGCCACGATTGACATGCGAAATGACCTCAATTTAAAACCTGATCAAATTGATAGAATTGAGGTACACACATATAAACTTGCTGTAGGCAGCCACGACCACACACAAATTATGGGTATCAGTTCTGCCAAGCTCAGCACACCATACGCTGTGGCATTGGCTATTGTGAAGGGCAGTGCCGGATATGCTGATTATAATGAAGCAAATCTTGATGACTATTGGATTAAGAATCTAACACGTAAAGTAAGCGTTATCGAAGATGAGAACTTAACAGCTCGGTCACCTGCTGTGAGAGGAGCTCGTGTGACTATCTATTTGAAGGACGGGAACATATATGAAGCACCGTGTCTATATCCAAAGGGCGAACCAGAGCATCCGCTTACACAAGAAGAGTTGGAAGAAAAATTTCGTGGTTTAGCCATATATGGCGGTTTGACCCAAAAAGAATGTGACGAGGTGATAGAAGAAATAGGTAAAGAGAAGTTTTCGATTAACAAGATTATGAATATATGGCAAAAGTAATTGAACTGACTACACCATTAAGCGAAGAAGCCATCAGCCAACTGAAAGTCGGCGATGTGGTGACCATCACAGGCAATATCTACACAGGCCGTGATGCAGTACTACCCAAAATCGTGAAGGCAGCAGAAGAGGGAACGCTTGACCAATTAGGTATTGACTTGCAGGGTTCCGTTATCTTCCATACGGCGGTTAGTCCTGCTGGTGTGGGGCCTACTTCAAGCAACAAAGTGGAGATAGAATGTACCTTTGAGCCGCTTTCACGACACGGTGTGAAAATGCACCTTGGCAAGGGTGCCATCTCAAAGGAAACCGTGAAAGCATTGGCAAAGTATAATGCTGTTTTTGCCATCATCCCACCAGTGACTGCATTGTTGGGTAGCCAAACAGTGGAACAAGAAATAGTCGCTTTCCCTGAGTTGGGAATGGAGGCATTCAACCGTTTGAAAGTGGTCAAATATCAAGCCATCATAGCTGCAGCGAAAGGAGTATCCATCTATGACTAATATAAGAGAAAAAGTGGCAGATTGCCTTGTCAGGGCAGGCTCAACCTTCCGTGAAGACCAGAAGGAAGCCTACCGCAGGGCGATTGCCGATGAAGCCAACGCCCAATCTTGTTGGGTAATGCAACAAGTGCTCGACAATGCCATCGTTGCCGAAGAGAGAAGAAGCCCCTTGTGCGATGACACGGGCATTCCACATCTCTTCCTTGAAGTGGGGAAGAACCGTTCCGTATCAGGAGAAATGATGCAAGAAATCATGGAAGGTGTGGAGATGGGTCTTCGTCAGCTGCCTGGCCGCCCGATGGCCATCATGGGTGACGACAATGCCCGCATCGACCAAAGCGGTGGCTTGAATCCCGATTCAGGAGCATTGAAACCTTCGCCCATCCTGATTAAACCTGTCGATGAAGATGTCATTCGCTTGACTATATTGATGTTAGGCGGCGGTCCTGCTATCCGTGGCATCACGCAGCGCATCTTCCACAAACACAACGTGGACGTGGTGATAGATGAGATTGTTAACCGCGCCACCCCTGCTGTGAGTCAGTTGGGTTGTTCGCCCTGTGTGTTGGCGGTAGGCATTGGCCGTTCCCAGTTCGAAGCTACTAGCATGATGATGGATGCCATGGTCTATGGTGACTTCAGCACGCAGACAGAGTTCGAGAAAAAGATCACAGAGAAAGTAAACGAAGCCAACATCGGTCCTCTTGGATTGGGTGGCAAACACAGCGTTTTAGCGACCTTTGCCAAAGTGGGTCCACAACGTGCCAGTGGTGTGAGGATAGTGGCGTTGAGGCCTTGTTGTTGCTTTGAGCCGAGGAGAGCGAGTGTGGAGTTGTGATTAGTCTGAGTTGCTGTTTTTAAAGTAAATAAATTCATATATAATAATTACAATGACTGTTTTTAAAGATAAAACCCTCCTCATCACTGGAGGTACCGGCAGCTTCGGCAATGCCGTGCTGAACCGCTTTCTCAGAACCGACATCGGCGAGATCCGCATCTTCAGCCGCGACGAGAAGAAACAGGACGACATGCGCCACGACTTCCAGGCTCGCATGCCCGAAGTGGCCAACAAGATCAAGTTCTATATCGGCGACGTGCGCAACAAGAGCACGCTGAAATATGCCATGAAGGGCGTGGACTACGTGTTTCATGCCGCCGCACTGAAGCAGGTGCCCAGCTGCGAGTTCTTCCCCATGGAAGCCGTCAAGACCAACGTCATCGGCACCGACAACGTCCTCGACGCCGCCATCGACGCGGGCGTGAAGTGCGTCATCTGCCTCTCCACCGACAAGGCGGCCTATCCCATCAACGCCATGGGTATCACCAAGGCCATCGAGGAGAAGATCGCCGTGGCCAAGAGCCGCCTCTCGGGCAACACCAAGATCTGCTGCACCCGCTACGGCAACGTGATGTGCAGCCGCGGCTCGGTCATCCCGCTGTGGATCGACCAGATCCGCAAGGGCAACCCCATCACCATCACTGAGCCCAAGATGACCCGCTTCATCATGAGCCTCGAAGAGGCCGTCGACCTGGTGCTCTTCGCTTTCGAACATGGCCAGAACGGCGACATCCTCGTCCAGAAGGCCCCCGCCTGCACCATCCAGACGCAGGCCGAGGCGGTGTGCGAGCTGTTTGGTGGCAAGAAAGAAGAGATCAAGGTCATCGGCATCCGTCACGGCGAGAAGATGTACGAGACGCTCCTGACGAACGAGGAATGCGCCAAGGCGGAGGACATGGGCAACTTCTACCGTGTGCCTGCCGACAACCGCACGCTGAACTACGACAAGTACTTCACCGAGGGCGATCATCAACGCGTCGAACTGACCGAGTTCAACTCAAACAACACGCGCTTGCTGTCCGTCGAAGAGACGAAAGCCAAGATTGCTTCGTTGGAATACATCCAGAACGAATTGAATGGGATTCCCAACATCGTGAAATAAAGCGAACACGAATCTCACGAATTTCACGAATAATCGCTTCGCGATGATTGTCTATAAGGAAGAAAGCTATAAAATAATAGGAGCTGCGTTCAAAGTGTATAACAATCTTGGACACGGCTTCCTTGAGGCTGTTTATCAAGAGGCATTGGAGATAGAATTCGAGCGCCAAGGGATACCTTATGAGCGAGAGAAAGAATTAAGTATCATTTATGACGGCGTACAGTTAAAACAAACTTATAAAGCAGACTTTGTTTGTTATGGAAAGATAATCGTTGAATTGAAGGCAGTAAGCGAACTTGTTGATGCTCACCGTTCTCAAGTATACAATTATCTTCATGCCACAGGCTATCGATTAGGTTTGCTTTTGAACTTTGGCTGTTCAGATGAGTTAGAAAAAGAACGAATAGTGTTGTAAAGTACACGAATTCTACAAATCGAACGAATGTGAGATACAATTCGTGTAATTCGTGCAATTCGTGTTCAAACAAAAAAAGAAATATATGCGTGTTTTAGTAACTGGAGCAAAAGGCTTCGTGGGGAAGAACCTCTGCGCCTCATTGAAGAACATACAAGACGGCAAGGACAAACGTTTCCCCGAGCTGAAGATTGATGCCATCTTCGAATACGACCTGGGCAACACTCCCGAGGAGCTGGACACCTGGTGCCGTGAGTGCGACTTCGTGTTCAACCTCGCCGGCGTCAACCGCCCCCAAAACCAAGAGGAGTTCATGCAAGGCAACTTCGGCTTCGCCAGCACCCTGCTCGACACCTTGAAGAAGCATGGCAACCGCTGCCCCGTGATGCTGAGCTCTTCCCAGCAGGCCTCGCTGACAGGCCGTTTCGGCAACTCGGAATACGGCCGTAGCAAAAAGGCAGGGGAGGAGTTGTTCTTGGATTATGAAAGAGACTTTTTGAAAGCGCCCCGTCATTCCGGGCTTGACCCGGAATCTCATGAGATCGCGGATCAAGTCCGCGATGACGGGTTGCGTTCAAGAGTGTTGATCTATCGCTTCCCCAACCTCTTCGGCAAATGGTGCCGCCCCAACTACAACAGCGCGGTAGCCACCTTCTGCAACAACATTGCCAACGACTTGCCCATCACCGTTAACGACCCGAGCGTGGAGCTGGAATTGCTCTACATCGACGACCTTGTGGACGAGATGATCGCCGCCCTACAAGGCAAGGAACACCGCTGCGACTTCGACGGCCTGGGCGTGTTCCCGATGGAGAAAGGACCATATTGCTACTGTCCTGTCACGCATTTTGTGAAGTTGGGTGAAATCGTAGACCTGCTCTACCGTTTCGCGGAGCAGCCTAAGACGCTGACCATCCCCGAGATTCCCAACGGCAGTTTCGCCAAGAAGCTTTACTCCACGTATCTCTCGTATCTCCCCAAGGAGAAGGTCGCCTTCCCGTTAAAGATGAACGTCGACGACCGAGGCTCTTTCACCGAGTTGGTTCATACCTTGAATTGCGGTCAGGTGAGCATCAACATCAGCAAGCCTGGCATCACCAAGGGGCAGCACTGGCACCACACCAAGTGGGAGTTCTTCATCGTGGTCAGTGGCCACGGCCTCATCCAGGAGCGCAACCTGAACGACCCCGAGGGGAAGGTCATCGAGTTCGAGGTCACGGGCGACAACATCCAATGCATTCACATGTTGCCTGGCTATACGCACAACATCATCAACCTCTCCGACACGGAGAACCTTGTCACGGTGATGTATTGCAATGAGATCTTTGATCCTTCTCACCCTGATACGTTCTTCGATCCAGTTTAAACTCACACGAGAACAATACTAAAGGTCACACAGAAAACACGGAAAGCACAGAAAGATAGCGCGCCTTTGGCACGCTTCCTACCGGACCCAATGACCGACAATGAGATTACATATGAAATTCGTGGAGCCGTTTACGATGTTTATAAGGCTCTTGGTCCAGGTTTGTTGGAGTCGGTGTATGAGGAGGCGTTGGTGTTTGAACTGGAGCAACGCGGTTTGACCGTTGAGCGTCAAAAGCAGGTGCCTATTGTATACAAAGGCAATGTTTTGAAGACTGAGTTGCGACTTGACTTACTTGTTGAAGACAGTGTTATTGTTGAACTCAAATCAGTCGAAGAAATGAAAAAGGTGTTTGCAAAGCAGCTTCTCACCTATTTGCGACTGATGGACAAGAGAGTAGGTCTCCTTGTTAACTTCAACACAGAAAACATCTTGACCTCAATCAAACGAATAGTCAATTAATGTCAAACGAGAATAGCAGCCCGCGGTAGCCGTTTGCCGCAAGGCAAACAAATTTCCGTGATTTCTGTGCTTTCCGTGTGAAAAACAAATACTCAATGTGAAATTGAAAAACAAAAAATGATATGGCATCTTTCAAAGAAAACGGAAAACTGAAACTATTAATCATTGTTGGTACTCGGCCTGAGATTATTCGTCTTGCTGCTGTGATTAACAAGTGTCGCCAATATTTCGACTGCATCTTGGCCCACACTGGCCAGAACTACGACTACAACCTCAATGGCGTCTTCTTCAAGGACTTGAAGCTCGCCGACCCCGAGGTTTACATGAACGCCGTCGGCAACGACCTGGGCGAGACCATGGGCAACATCATCGCCAAGAGCTATCAACTCATGGTGGAGATCAAGCCTGATGCCGTCTTGGTCTTGGGCGACACCAACAGCTGCCTCAGCGTCATCGGCGCCAAGCGTCTGCACATCCCGATCTTCCACATGGAAGCCGGCAACCGTTGCAAGGACGAATGTCTGCCCGAGGAGACCAACCGCCGCATCGTCGACATCATCTCCGACGTGAACATGGCCTACAGCGAGCATGCCCGTCGCTACCTCGCCGACTGTGGTCTCCCCAAGGAGCGCACCTACGTGACGGGTAGCCCAATGGCTGAGGTGCTTCACAACAACCTGAAGGAGATTGAGGCCTCTGACATCCATCAGCGTCTGGGCTTGCAGAAGGGCAAGTACATCCTTCTGAGTGCCCACCGCGAGGAGAACATCGACACTGAGAAGAACTTCCTGTCGTTGTTCAACGCCATCAACAAGATGGCTGAGAAATACGACATGCCCATCCTCTACAGCTGTCACCCCCGCAGCCGCAAGCGTCTCGAGGCGAGTGGGTTCCAGTTGGACAAGCGCGTCATCCAGCACGAGCCTTTGGGGTTCCATGACTACAACTGCTTGCAGATGAACGCCTTCGCCGTGGTGAGCGACAGCGGCACCCTGCCTGAGGAGAGCAGCTTCTTCACCAGCGTGGGACATCCTTTCCCAGCCATCTGCATTCGCACATCGACCGAGCGTCCCGAGGCCATCGACAAAGCCTGTTTCATCATCGCCGGCATCGACGAGAACTCATTGTTGCAGGCCGTCGACACGGCGGTCTCCCTCAACCGCGATGGTCAGCACGGCATCCCCGTACCCGACTATGTGGACGAGAACGTGAGCACCAAGGTGGTGAAGATCATCCAGAGCTACACGGGGATCGTGAACAAGATGGTCTGGAGGAAATTCTGACCTCACACAGAAAATGCTGTCACACAGATAGCACAGATGACACAGATATGGCTCGCCGTGGCGAGCCGTTTGCCGCAAGGCAAACAAATTTCCGTGATTTCTGTGCTTTCTGTGTGAAAAAAAGCAACTCTGTGAGAAGTACTCAATTGTATATTTGAGTGATAATAAAAACGATGTTGATTTCCACTGCCTTATTAGACGACCTAACAGCTCAGGCGAAGTCCTCTCCCCGTCTGCGGATGAACCTCGACCTGCGCAACACCCCCGCCGACCAGAGCCAGCGCATGCTCAACGCCTTGGAGCCCGGCACGGTGATGCCCATCCACCGCCACCGCCATACTTCCGAGACCGTGGTAGTGCTCCGTGGTAAGGTGAAGTGGGTCTATTACAATGACAAAAAGGAAGTCACAGCCACCTTCATCGTAGCCCCAGGCACCGACCTCGTCGGCCTCAGCGTCCCTATCGGTCAGTGGCATTCCTTGGAGTGTCTGGAGACGGGCACAGTCATCATCGAGTCAAAGGACGGGGCCTATGAACCGATGCGGGAAGAGGATGTGATGGATTAAAGGAAGCAAATCTAAAGCAAATCTATTATAAATCTTTGCTTCGCCTCAATACGGAAAGATGTTTGCCAAGAATGATTGTTTGGTGGAGATAAGGTAAATACTATTCCTCGCCCCCGTCCGTTGGACGCAGAGCGTGCAGCACATGCTCGCCGACGGCATGACGGAGTTTGTGGAGTGCGGCCCGGGGCTGGTGCTTACGGGATTGGTGGGGAGGATGATGAAGGGGTAGAAGGTTTTTGTTCCTTCTCCTTGATGAGAAGGAACCGAAGAATCAAGGCCGACATCATCGGACCCAACGCACAAAGCGGGCGCTTCCCCGCCATGTCGGCCATGGCCAACGCACCCAGCCCGGTGGAGGGAGGGAGGAGCCCGGTTGGGGGATATAGAAACCACATCTTGTATTTGTTAGACTTTGGCACCCCGAACGATATTACCAATGCTTGTATTTATTTTTTGAGCGATGCCTCGCGAGGGGTGACGGGGAGCAACTTGGTGGTGGATGGGGGGTATACGACGAGGTAAAACTATGGCTAATTGTGATGTAACCTGCCATTTTTGCTTGTATTCCTTGGGTGGTGAACGGTGTGAATCTTAATATCGGAAACAGGCTGTTGTATTTGTGTGTGGTAGTGTTTGGAATCATGATAGCTTGGTTTGTACATCGGCTGTCGGAGCCGATTGTCAAGAGGTAGATAGAAAAGAGTTGAAAAGTATGAAGTTGGTGGTGGGTGGTTTTTCCATCAAACACAATTGCAAATTGATTGGATGTTGGAAAAATGAAAGTAGACAGAATTAAAAGTTTACATGTTAAAACCTCTAAAGTGATAGAAAAATAGTAATTTTGCACAAAATAGTTAAGTTTTGAAGATATGCTAAAACGATTAATAATAGAGAATTACAAGGCATTCAAGAATCCTGCTACTATCGAATTGCGGCCAATAACTGTGTTGTTAGGAAAGAATAGTAGTGGCAAGAGCAGTATTTGTAAGTTACTATCAGTGTTGTCGTATGTGCTTTCCGATAGTGGTAAAGGTGTCTTCTCTATGCTCAATGGGGATGTGAAACTTGGAACCATGTATTCTGACTTGTTTTATACTGACATCAAATCAAAACTGAAGTTTGACTTGGTGTTCGACAATGACTGCTCAATGTCATTGAACTACATGATGACAGCTGGCGATTTTTTTCTTCAGGATTATAAAATCAGATCAGGTGAGAACACGATAGAGGCTGAATTCAGAGGCAAAGACGATAAAAAAGGGGATTTTTTAAGCTTGACGAAAAACACTTTCTTTCAAGGTGGTGGTTTTGACGCAAAGGACTTCAGGTATACTGTGGATTATATCGGCCCTGTGCGTGAACAGGCAAAACGTTCATTATATGCAATGACATTGGATGTGGCAGAACTGGCCAAGGTTGGATACAGAGGGGAGAATACACAGGCCATCTTGTTGAACTCCTATTTGGACGGCAAGGAATTGTTTGAAAAAGTCTCAGAATGGTATAGAACCAATATGGATGGGCAAACGCTTGATTTCGTGAGAAACGGTGAGGAATCGGGCAGTTTCTCGCTGATGGTAAAACGTGGCAAGGCCAGGGTTAATTTATCGGATGTCGGTGAAGGTACAAATCAAGTGTTGCCAGTAATAACACAGTCATTTATTAACGATGCAGACATTACCATCATAGAACAAGCCGGTCTGCACTTACACCCCTCAGCTCATGCTCATGTGGCTTATCGTATTGCAGAGGCTGCGAAGCAGTCGGGTAAGACCTACGTGATAGAAAGCCATTCGGAAAATTTTGTTTTGGGCCTGAGAAACATGATAGCGCATGAAAATCTGAGCCCTGCTGATGTGGCTATATATTACATAGACCACGATGGAGAGTCGGCAACGGCTCAGTTGTATGAAGTGGAACGCAATGGAAGCATGAGCGACTGGCCAACTGGTGTGTTTACAGAGGATTTTGAATTGTTGAAAGAGATAAGCAAGGCAGCAAGATGATTTTCCAGATAGACCAGACTTTTTATAACAAAGTAAATGCCCCCGTCAGGGCACAGTTGTATTGTGACATCATAACGCATGGTCACTATGTGGATTGTCATCCGAAACTCAGAGATCAGTTCTATAATGATATAGCAACACATGGTAGTACGATTCAGAAAGATTTGATGAAGAAAGATCCGTCTTTGAACTTGTCTACAATGTTAATGCAGTACCTGACACCGATTGATGTAAACTCTTTTTCATGGGAGCAATTGCAGGTTATGATTAAAAAGCCCGCACTGTTGATGGTGGAAAATGAAGCAAACGAGAGACAGGTGTATTATGAAATCGTCAGGAAGTATGCCAAGAAAGACAAAAGCTTCAAATCATTGTTCGTGAAATTGGCAGACGCGATGGACAGTGGTGACTTGGACCTTAATCAGGCAGGTGGCTATTCTCAATTGAAAGCATTGTTCGAAAGCCATGACAATGGGAAATACCAGGGTGTCGCTAAGAAGAAGATTTGTATGCTGGCTGACAGGGATACGGCGAATGATTCTTGTTTCGATAGCAATAAGAATGCTTTCTTCAAGTTCGTCTGTGGGAAGGATAGTAACTCTATTAATGAAGGCGATATTTATTCGTTGAATCAAACCCCTTATATATGGCACATGTGGTATTTCAGAGCGATAGAAAACTATTTCCCTGCAAAACAATATGTGGCTATAGGGCTTGACCCAAACAAGGCAAAAGACAAAAACCCAAACTGGCGCTATCGGGATCTGAGTACAATTCCTGATTACGACAAGAAGAACTTGTCGAAACTGACAAATGGGATGAGTTATGACGACTATGAGGATGGGCTTCAGCATTTCCCTTCAAAGGGTGGAATATCAGAGATGCAGCTCTTTTTGCTTAAACTAGTAAGAATTATCTGACAATGGCAAGAATAGATATTAAATCGGAACGCGAGTTTCTGCGCGAAATTTATAAAAAAGTTGAGGCTGGAAAGTATGGTATCCCTGCATTTCAGCGTAACTATGTTTGGACGGGTGACAGAATTGCCGATTTCTTTGACAGTATTTGGAAAGGTTATCCGATTGGTGCGATTATTCTATGGAAGCCTGACATTAGAATGCAGACAAAAGACATTCTTACCGATGAGCAGCAAAAAGAAAACGATGCGGAGTATTACGTGCTGGATGGAAGACAACGCTTGACAACATTCTATGGATGTGTTCAGAGTAACCGTGAACGTGACTCGAAGTTCGATTTGTATTTCAACCTGGAAACTGAAAAATTTTCATTCAACAACAAGGCTGATGTTCTAAATCTGAAGGTGGCTGACGTGTACGACACCTACACGTTGCTGATGCGTTTGCAGGAAATAACAAGCAAGTATGCAGAAAAGCCATCGCAGGCAAAACGGTATATAGAAACGGCAAACAAGTTGAACTCGGTGCTGCAGGGTTATACCGTAAGTGAAATTTTCATAGAAGATTGCGGTCTGCTTGAGGCTGAGGAGGTGTTTGACCGCATTAACTCCAAAGGTACTGACATTTCCAAAGAAAATAAATTACAGGCATATATCTATCGCCCAGGAAGCAAATTGGTGTCGGACATGATAGCGGAGATAAAAGCTGAACTTAAACCCTATCATTTTGAGAGCATCAAAAGCGAATATATTATAGACTGCTTGTACAAATTTGTGGATAGGAATTACTACGATTCTAAGATAGAACATCTTTATAAATTTGACTTGGAAGAGAATCTGCCTCAGATCAAACGCTGCATACGGAAGAGTGTGGAATTTCTGTATAACGACTGCTGTGTGCTTTCGGACAAGTTGTTGCCATATAAGAATCAGTTAATTGCACTAACATGGTTCTTTAAAAAGAATGATGGTGAAATGTCGGTAGAAACAAGGCGAGAACTAAGGAAATGGTTCTTTTATACAACGTATAATCGCACGTTTAACAACAGTTCACTAAGTAACATCCGACCTCTGTTTACTCAATTTGAGGGGTATATTGATGGAACAGAGACGGCGCCGATTGATTATCTGCCTGTTGAAATTCCATCAAGTTTGAATTTTAAGTTTAAAATCCGGGATGCGCAAGTTGATTTCATCATTCTTTCCATCATTCATCACAGGATAAAGAACTATCATGAATATGGTTTGCAGTACAAAAACTACGTCAAACTGCCCAATGACCATATAACAGACTATATCTTCTGTTTCACTGATCAGGATAAACCGTTTGTTGAAAATGTGCTTAACCACGGCATGGATGCTTCTGACGATGAACTTTCTCGTATGATATTGAGTGAAGATATCGTAAAAGCATATAGAACAGGAGAAATGAGAGATTTCAGGCAACTTCGCCAGCTGTTTACCCTGCATGTTGAGAAGAACCTGTTGGATGATGTTGGAATAGTGTATTTCTAAGAAAAGAAAACGAGGGGAAGTCCTGTGGTGATAAATGAATTACAAAAAAGATATGAATTTAGGCAAACAATATTAAATCCTTCTTGTTTTAGGGAATGGATTTGACTTGTCACTCGGACTAAAGACTTCTTATGTAATTTTTTGAGCCGGAATTGTTCAGGCAAAGGGTAAAGATTCAGTATTATCCTAATGGCAGATGTGATGGCTCAGTTGGATCTTATGGAGAAACGTGGTAGTGGACTGAAACGTATCTGTAATGAGACGATGGCTCTGGACGGATATAGGGATGAACTGAAGCCGGTGTTCAAGTCGTCTCCTAGTCAGTTTATTACTGTGATTTATTCTGTGGAGTATAAAGATGCAGGTAAAGATGCAGGTAAAGATGCAGGTAAAGATACAGGTAAAGATGCAGGTAAAGATACAGTGACCATAAGTAAACCTGATATATATGTGCTCAAACTATTAAAGGTGTTGGGAAGCAAGACTTTAACTGTAAAGGATATGATGGAAATGTTAGACCTAAAAGGACCTGATAATTTCCGGAAAAAATATTTGAATCCAGCTATTAAAGGTGGTTATATTGCACTACTTTACCCTGAGAAACCGAGAAAGAAAGGACAAGCTTATTATCTGACAGATTTGGGTAAGGCATTGCTGGAAAGAACACAGTGAAGTTTGAACACGGGTAATTAATGGATAATTCGTGGTCAATTCACGGTAATTAATGTTGAAAATTGAACACGGAAGTTTTTTTGAATACGGATTGGCACGAATTGAACGGAGGAGGAATTGTAATTGATAATTGAAAATTGATAATTGATAATTATTGGGGATTTGGCTGTGGGTAAGTTGGTTTTTTTGGGGAAGTAAATCTTACATAAATCTAATTGAAATAGTCGGCGGCCTGTCCTAATCGGACGGCCGCTGTTTGGAAAATGAAGACGGCCCGGTGGAGGGTGGGAGGAGCCGCGGGGGGAGGAAAAGAAGAGACGTTATCTTGCGGGGTTTTGGTTTTTTGTATAATTTTGCAGCAAATACTTCTACTATGTGCACAAGAACGATTAGAATCAACGATACGCTGATAGAACAGGTGAGACCCAACTTTCCTGATGACGAGGCTTTGCAAACCTGGTTGGAACAGCAGCTAGAGGCGGCTCTTATCCAGTTTGCTACGAAAAAGCATCCTACTCCGCCCTGTTCTTACACCGATGAGGAAATGTATGCCATCGTAAAGCAGCGCCTCCAAAGCCTTGAAGACGGTACCGCCAAGCTCATTGATGGTGATGAAGTGTTCGCACAAATCCAATCCCGTTATGGCTTTAAGGCATAAATGGCTCGATGAAGCACAGACTGAATTTGACGAAACCATTGATCATGTGTTTTGCGAGTTTGGAGAACGAGTGGCTGAAAGGGTTTACGCTGAAGCGAAGGGTTGTGCCCAACGGTTGACACAGTTTCCTGAGATGGGAATGCGGTATAAGGATCTTCTCTTTAAAGGAAACGAAGTGAGGATTTTTCGGATGCGGGAATCGTCAATCATTTATTGTCACGATAATGAAACGATTTTCGTGCTTTCTTTTTGGAATAATCGGCGTGATGATTCCAGAATTGAGGAAGTGTTGGCAGAACGTGAATGATTGATGCTCGCCGCCGGCATGACTGAGTTCGTGGAGTGCGGCCCGGGGCAGGTGCTTACGGGGCTGGTGGGGAGGATGATGAAGGGGTAGAAGGTTTTTGTTCCTTCTCCTTGATGAGAAATCGAAGATTCGACGAAGCGAAGCGAGTCAATGAACCGAAGAATCAAGGCCGACATCATCGGACCCATCGCACAAAGCGGGCGCTTCCCCGCCATGTCGGCCGTGGCCCACGCACCCAGCCCGGTGGAGGGTTATGATGAGGTTTCTAAAATATGTCAGTAAATGTCGAAATAACCAATAAAAGATTGAATTTGCTATAAAGGAAAGGTGTGTTTTGATTTGTAATAGTATAGAACACTATTTAAATGACGAAAACAACTCAGAGTATTAATCTGCTTATGGAATGCCAACGCCGTTTTGGGTCAAAGCCATGGTATGATGCTAGTCGTCTAAATGCTTTGATGACACGTCTTTCGTATTTAAGGGAAGATGAGGTAGATTTGATTTTGGATTTAACTGACAGATTTCAATATTTAGGAATCTCTGATTTGATTGTAAAACTGATAACCGCTTTTAATAAAATACCTAAGGACCAATTGCAAAATGCAACGAAAATACTATTTGCTCCATTAAAAAGTCCATATTGATTTGGGCAGAATACTTGCGTATTTAGACTATTATATTGGTTGCGATTGGGCTCACCACTTTTTTGATAGGCCATTTAACCACTGGTTTTTCGAGTAATGGTTTTGGGTAGAAAGAGTAAGAGTGAAATTCGGTTATGAAATAAAGTCTTGCCTATATGTATTGGGAGGCTTTTGTTGTTTTTGTTACCCTTGCGACATATAGGTCTTTTTAGTATCTTTGCAAAAGAATCGAATATTATTTTCATGTTATGATTACGCCAAAAGATTTATTTGATATTATTGAAAACAAAATTGCCAATGAGACCCAAAAAACACTCATTCGAAACAACTTTCCTCCGGAATTGGCAGAAAGAATGTGTTCTGCCATTGATGGGCAAGAAAAGGCTGAGCAATTCAGACGCTTATTGATAGAGTGGAACGAGTGGATGATGGCTCAACAGAGGCAACAACAATACATACAGCAGTTTCTGCAGCAGTATTATAAGTAGTAATGCATCAACAAGCGTTGTCATTTGTAATTCTTAGTCGGGACGATTCTCTATGGGAAGTGGAGTCGATATGATCAGGGTGCCATTATATGGATATAAGGAGCATTGACAGCAAATTACCTTTGTTATCGTACGAATACGGCTTAGATGGTTATATGCTATGGAGTGAGGCTCCAGATGACCCTATTTGGACGGAATATGATGGGTTGTGGTAACCTACTTTCTTTTTGAACAAAAACGCTTTTAATCCAGATTATTTTTCTATTTTTGCATTCCCAAGATAATGGAAATGGACAATTTAGTTGAGATAAACATAGAGCGACTTCGTTATCTTCTGAGACTATACAACCTCTCAGAAGATGACCTATTGTCCATGCTGAACAAAGAGAGAAAACGCGAGCTTCAGAAAAAAGATATTTTTACCGATCAAATAAGGCTCCCTTTGCTAAGGCAAATTGATGCTGTTTTTAATAAAGGTTTGTATTATTATATTGACTTCTCACCAGTTTCGGTTGACAGTCAAAATAGCATTTTTTTTCGAAAACAAGATTTTAGAGGACAACTTAACCTGGAAGCCAGGAAAGTTGTTGATCGTTTTGAATCCATCAAGAAAACACTTGATTCGTATGCAGTGTTGTCTGATGTGAGTTTTGAACGAAAGCTGGCTTATCATTCTTTATCAGAATCAGCAAAAGAAACGGCTTTTTCTGTCAATGCTCTTTTGGATATTCATCACCACAAGGATGAAAAGAGCCACCTGAAGCATATCATCAACCAACTTGCCAAACAAAACATTTATGTTTTTGAATATGTAGAATCAGCCAACAAAAAAGAGAAATCGAATATTGAAGGTTTTTTCATTGCGCCGAATGTCATTGTTGTGAAACGGCAGACAGGTTATTTGAAACGCGAATTGTTTACGTTGGCGCACGAATTGGGGCATTGCTTACTTGATAATGAGGAGGTTGAAAGTGTTACAGATGAGTTTACGCAGGGGCTTTCGGAGGTAGAGAAATGGTGTAATGATTTTGCTTTCTTTTTTCTTATGGGCGATAGCATTGCTGTGTTGGATTCGTTACCTTATGCCAATTCGAATAATGATTATGCCATGGATATGATAAAGGCTTTGTCGACTCAAACCCATGTGAGCCTGCTTGCGATTTTTACTAGGTTGGTTATCGAAAAGAAAATGACCCACGAGGACTATAATCTTGTGAGAGGAGGCATCTTGAAAAGCATCAAGCAATCTGCAGCCGAACGCAAGAAACAATTGAAAGAATCTTCTGCACACATTCAATCTCCCCGTCCCATCATCTCCAATTTGTTTAGAGACACTTTACAATGTGCTTTGTATAGAGGAGTTATTAACGAAGCCGAGTTTTGCCGACAATTGAATGTGAAGCCAGAACAGCTCAAATATTATCTACAATGAGGTATTTGTTTGACACCAGTTCTCTGTCGGTATTAGCACGTTACTATCAGCCATTCGATAAAGACAATGAGCTTTTCGAATGGTTTAAGGGCAAGTTTGATGCTAAAGAAATCCCTTGCAAAAATGTAGTAGATGTTTTGTCGCACACATCTTTACATTTACTGTTTGAATAATGGTTTATCAGTGAAATAAATTGTTAATCTGCGTGCCGATTGTTTAAAACTGCAACAAAAGAAAAACCGCAACATTGCCTCTTTAACATAAAGCGGCCAATCCTATCTTGGGCGGCCGCTTTTTTTGTTTTCCAACTGCGGGCATAGATGCTCGCCGTCGCACATGCCCTAGCTGGCATGACATGGCCGCTGTTGTTAGTAGTTTACCTTCTCCACCACATGTTCTTGATTTGCCAATATGAATACGTGGTCTCATTTCCGTAGCCGTAAGAGGACGGACGACGTGTTTCGGTGGTTTTGGTGATTTCGGGGCTTAAGAGGCGTCCTATGTCTTTCGGCTGCAGCCATTCGTCTTCGCGTTGGATGAACGGGTCGATGAAGTCGGCCTTGTCGTGCATCCATTGTAGTTTTGCTTGCAAGTCCTCTGGAGACAGTTGGCTAGCCATTTCCTTCTTGTATTGCGATGAGTATTCGCGAATCAGTGCGGCTGTCCTAACCCGTTCTGACTCGAAGAGCAGATCCATTACCCGATCCCTTTCTTCTTGCCTCCGCTTCTCTATACGGGCCTGTTCTTCTGCCTCCTTGCGTTTGCGTTCTGCCTCCTGTCGTTTCAACTCTTCTTCCTTTATGCGGCGCTCTTCTGCCAGCTTACGTTCTACCTCAACCTGATCCCGCTCGTCGGCTATGGCTTCCATCACTTTGATGATGTGCTCGATTTTGTCTTCAATGCGGGTGTACTCCGTGTCTTGGGCGGCTACACGTTTGCGGTCAAAACCATATCGATGGTCTCCTCGGTCACAGGTAAATTTGAGTCGCCCCGTGTTTACCAACTTAGTCCAATAGTTTCCTTCTTCTTTGACCCGGTTGTTGATTTCTGTCAATTCAACACGGATTTCGTGGTTTCGAACGAGAAAATAGGACAAACAATTGTGGTAATAGGCGCTTTTGTCAACACTAATTTTAAGAGAATACCCATGAGCCTCTGCAGCTCTCCAAATGGTGGAGAAGATCCGTAGAGCACGATCCTCTTGTTCCTGGGATACCGTGATATCAAGCCATTTCTTGGGATCGCTTTTGTAGGGATTCTTTTTGCTCCAAGGGTTGTCTTTGCGGCCATTATGCTCACGTAGTTTCTGCTTGGTGTCCATGAGGATGGGATCCATGGTCACGAGTTTTTCTGGAACTGTGTAGATGGTTACCGGCACTTCGGGCGGTAGCGCTTGTGGCTCATATTTTCCATCTGGTGTCTTTTTCAAGGGCTCCGCCTGAGGAGTGATTTTTTCCTTTTTTATTCTAATGGGTTGTCGTTTGATGTAATCCTCTGTTCGGATGGAAGGGTTGTCCTCCAAAGGAGGGAGAGGCGTTCTCTCTGGGGACTTTCCCAGTTTAAGAGAGATCCAGTAGTTACTGGATGGCTTGGGAATCTGGTAATCGTCACAGATTTTCTGCAGTTCATGTTGTTTCAATCCAAGCGCCTCCTCGGTCTTGCCGACGCCTTTAGACCACAACAGTTCGTATAGTTGTTCGCGGGTGATGTCCATGGCGTTACCTTCTAAAGTATGTGTATGAGGAAGCCATTTTCACTTTGGATTCTTCAATCCATTGGATGAGTTCATCCTCAAAGAAATAGATGTTGTGCTCGCGCTTGTAGTGCGGAATGTTGCGCTCGTCCACCAGTCGCTTAACGGTTCCGACTTTCATTTGTAGGATTTCAGCCGCTTGTTCCATCAGTATGGGACGGTGCTTGTTGATGCCTAGTCCAAGCTGCTTTTCCATCTTGTCAAGCGTGGCCCTCATTTCGGCCACTTCATTAATGAGGTAACCCACGGCCTTAGGCACCGTTTTCTCGGTCAATTCCAGTTGTTCGATTTCTTTTTCTTCCATATCAGTGTGTTTTAGTTGGTTTTTTCTGGTTGCAAAGATACGGATTTACATATGCCTAGAAGAGCAATTTACAACTCCTTTAGCCTCATCGCGGGTACAGCCCCGCTGCCTCATTGCGGGCATAGCCCCACTGCCTCATCGCGGGCGCAGACCCGCGATCCCACTAAGCGAGGGAGTGCCCCATAGCGCAGTGGATCGCGGACGTTCCTCCGCGATGAGGCTTTTGGGTCAGGGGTAGTACTAAAGCAGAAGTGTCTCATGATGTCCCTAAGACTCTAGACTCTAAACTCTAAACACTAAACTCTAAACTATCAATTGTCAATTATCAATTCTCAATTAAAAAAATCCTATCTTTGCCCCGTAAAACCAAAGAAACACCACCATGCCAAAAAACCGCATTTACCTCTGCCTGGCTCATATGAGCGAAGCAGGACTTGAACAAAAGTATATCCAGGAAGCCTTTGACACCAACTGGGTGGTGCCGCTGGGACCCAATGTAAACGGATTTGAAAAAGACCTCGAAGAATTTTGCGGACAGAACAAAAGGGTGGTTGCCCTTTCTGCCGGTACGGCTGCCGTGCATCTGGCCTTAATCGCCTGCGGCGTGAAGCCGGGCGATGAGGTGTGCGTGCAGAGCTTTACCTTCTGCGCCTCCTCGCATCCGATCACCTACCTTGGCGCGACGCCCGTTTTCATCGACAGCGAGCCCGACTCCTGGAACATGGACCCCGAGCTGCTCGAGAAGGCTATACAAGACCGCATCGCCAAGACGGGTCGTAAGCCCAAGGCCATCGTGCCCGTGGCGCTCTACGGCATGCCTTACGACATCGACCGCATCATGGAGATTGCCGCCAAATACGACATCCCCGTTGTCGAAGACGCCGCCGAGGGCTTCGGCAGCCGCTGGAAAGGTCAGGTGCTGGGCACCTTCGGTGAATACGGCGTGCTGTCGTTCAACGGCAACAAGATGATCACCACCTCGGGCGGCGGCGCTCTCATCTGCCCCGACCAAGAGGCTTGGCAGAAGATCATGTGGCTGGCCACGCAGGCGCGTGAGGCCTATCCCTACTACCAACATGAAGCCATCGGCTACAACTACCGCATGTCGAACATCTGCGCAGGCATCGGCCGCGGCCAGATGACCGTCGTCGACGACCATATCAACCACCACAAGCATGTCTTTGAGCTTTACAAGGAACTGCTCAAGGACGTGAAAGGCATCGAGGTGCACGGCAACCCCGACGCGCGCTACGACTCCAACTTCTGGCTCAACACCATCACCATCGACCCGAGCGTCCGCGTCAAGGGACAGGAGAACGCCTACAAGACCATCGTGCAAGGCGCGGTGGGTGGTGCGGCAGGCGTGGTACATGCTACCGATAGCGCCCACACCGACTGCGAACCCAATGCCAACGTGGAGGCCATGCGCGTCATCCTCGACCAGGCGGGCATCGAAGCTCGACCGCTTTGGAAGCCCATGCACAAACAACCCGTATATAGGGGAGTTGAGAGTTTAGAGTTTAGAGTTGAGAGTTTGCCTAACGGCATTGTCCGTCAGACATCCGATAAGAGTGTGGCTTATATCAACGGCGTGTCGGAAGCCCTCTTCAAGGTGGGCATGTGCCTGCCCAGCGGACCTTACGTCTCCGACGACGACGTGCGTTATATCGTGGACGCCATCAAGAATGCAATAGAAAACTAAACATACAGATATGAAAGGTATAGTCTTGGCCGGCGGCAGTGGAACCCGCCTTTATCCCATCACCAAGGGCGTCAGCAAGCAGCTGCTCCCCATCTACGACAAGCCGATGGTCTATTATCCCATCTCGGCACTGATGCTCGCTGGCATCCGCGACATCCTCATCATCAGCACGCCTTACGACTTGCCGGGCTTCAAGCGCCTGCTGGGCGACGGCTCTGACTACGGCGTGCACTTCGAGTATGCCGAGCAGCCCTCACCCGACGGTCTGGCACAGGCCTTCATCATCGGTGAGAAGTTCATCGGCGACGACAGCGCCTGCCTCGTGCTGGGCGACAACATCTTCTACGGTGCGGGCTTCACCAGCCTGCTGCGCCATGCAGTGAAGGATGCCGAAGAGAACAAAAAAGCCACTGTATTTGGATATTGGGTTTCCGATCCCGAACGCTATGGTGTGGCCGAATTTGACAAACAAGGCAACTGCCTCAGCATCGAGGAGAAGCCGAAAGAGCCTAAGAGCAACTACGCCGTGGTGGGCCTCTATTTCTACCCCAACAAGGTCGTCGAAGTGGCTAAGCATATCAAACCCTCGGCACGTGGCGAGCTAGAGATCACCACGGTGAACCAGGAGTTCCTGAAGGATGGTGAGCTGAAGGTGCAGGTGTTCGGCCGCGGTTTCGCTTGGCTCGACACGGGCACGCACGACTCGCTGAGCGAGGCATCCACCTTCGTGGAGGTCATCGAGAAGCGCCAAGGCCTGAAGATTGCCTGCCTTGAAGGCATCGCCTACCGCAACGGCTGGATCACGGAGGAGAAGATGCGTGAGCTGGCCCAGCCCATGTTGAAGAACCAATACGGGCAGTACCTGCTGAAGGTCATCGAGGAAAAGAAGGCGGAAATCGATTCCGACTCCTTCCGCGATCGTGATTGATACCAGCTTCTCACGTCAGAACCAGCCTTTCACGTCAAAACCCCGCTGCACATGTCATTTCTGAAAGAAAAGACCTGTTTGAGCAGTAAGTTTAGCCTCCTATGTCATTCCTGCGCTGGCAGGTGGGTGAGCATGGAATCTATGGGAGGCGGTTCAAAGCAGTAAAACCTTAATTTGACGGCTTCAGAAAGCATAGATCCCAGGCCACCGCACAGGCCAGCGTAGGGATGACATGACTTCAAGAGCCTGTAGCAGCCGGTGAAGGGGTGACATACTTTCTGAAGCCTGAAAACGCCAGCTTTCCATGTCAAAACCCCGCTGCACATGTCATTTCTGAAAGAAAAGACCTGTTTGAGCAGTAAGTTTAGCCTCCAATGTCATTCCTGCGCTGGCAGGTGGGCGAGCATGGAATCTATGGGAGGCGGTTCAAAGCAGTAAAACCTTAATTTGACGGCTCTTGAAGCCATAGATCCCAAGCCACCGCACAGGCCGGCGTAGGGATGACATGACTACAAGAGCCTGTAGCAGCCGGTGAAGGGGTGACATAATTTCTGAAGTCTTTTTTTGCTTTTTCTTTTTTTCTGTCTTGCTCAATCACTTTATTTCTTACCTTTGCGCATTATTTGTATACCCTCGAAAAGTCATACAATCGAATATCAATCAAATACAACAACATGGAAGAAAAAAAGAGACTCTTTGAGGAGTTCCCACCCGTGACGACCGAAGAATGGGAAGCCGTCATCGAGAAGGACCTCAAAGGGGCAGATTACAACAAAAAGCTGGTCTGGCGTACGGCCGAAGGCTTCAACGTGAGGCCTTACTACCGTGCCGAGAACCTGGCCGACATCCCCTGGACGGGTCAGAACCCCAACGAGTTCCCCTACGTCCGTGGCAACAAGGCCGAAGGCAACGAATGGCTCGTCCGTCAGGACATCACCGTGCGTGACGTGCATGAGGCCAACAAGATTGCCCTCAACGCCATCAGCCGCGGCGCCAACAGCATCGGCTTCAAGCTGGAGTACGACAAGCCTTATGACACCATCGCCATCTCGACGCTGCTCAACGGCATCGACCAGAAGGCCGTGGAGATCAACTTCTACAACAACAAGTATCACCTGCCGATCCTCGAGATGCTCTCGAAGATCCCGGACATCAAGGGTTCGTTGAACTATGACCCGCTGACGCGTTATCTGCGTCGCGGCGTGTGGTACATCAACGAGGGTGCCGACATGGAGCTGGGCTACATCATGGTGAAAGCCGACATGCCTGGATTCCATACCATCGGCGTCAACGGCCACGTGTTCACCAACGCCGGCGCCACCATCGTGCAGGAGATGGCCTTCAGCCTCGCCGTGGGTGCCGAATACCTCGACAAACTCACCGAGAAAGGCCTCACCATCGACGAAATTGCACCCAAGATGCGCTTCAACCTCGCCATCGGACAGAACTACTTCATGGAGCTGGCCAAGCTGAGAGCCTACCGTCTCTTGTGGGCCAACATCGTGAAGGCTTACGGCCCTTCGACGGGCTCAGGGACCTTAGACCCATGCAAGATGCATATTCACGCCACCAACGCCGAGTTGGGCATGAGCCTCTACGACGCGTACGTGAACATGCTGCGCACCACCACGGGCACGATGTCAGCCGTCCTCGGTGGCGTCGACTCGTTCACCGTTATGCCGTTCGACACGCCGTTTGAGATCCCCACCGACTTCGCCGACCGTATCGCCCGCAACCAGCAGCTCATCCTCAAAGAAGAGGCCCACTTCGACAAGGTGGCCGACCCCGCCGCAGGTTCCTACTACATCGAGAACCTCACCGAGAGTCTGGCCGTGGCCGCTTGGGACTTGTTCAACAAGATCCAAGACGAAGGCGGTTATCTCGAAGCCGTCCGCAAGGGCATGATCCAAGGCCTCATCAAGGAGAGCGCTGCCAAGAAGTTCAGCAACGTGGCCACCCGCCGCGAGACCATCCTGGGCACCAACCAGTTCCCGAACTTCACGGAAAGCATGAAGTTCACGCCCGAGGCTTGGGTCTTCGAGGCCGACGACCGTCGCGATGCCAACGCCGAGGTCGAGACCATCGTCACCTTCCGCGCTGCCCAGCAGTTCGAGAAGCTGCGCTTCGCCACCGACGTCTATGCCCAAGACCACAAGCGTCCCGTGGCTTGGATGTTCACCTACGGCAACCTCGCCATGCGTAAGGCCCGTGCCAACTTCGCCTCCAACTTCTTCGCCTGCGCCGGCTTCCAAGTCGTCGACAATCCGGGCTTCAAGACCTTGGACGAAGGCATCGCCGCCGCCCGCGAGGTGAAGCCCGAGATTCTGGTCATCTGCTCGTCCGACGAGGAATACGGTGAAGGCAACGCCCTCAAGATCTACGAGGAGCTGAAGAACGACACCATCGTGGTGCTGGCCGGTAACCCCGAAGGCACCGCCGACATCCTCAAAGAGGCTGGCCTGAAGTACTTCATCCACGTCAAGAGCAATGTGCTTGAGACCTTAACGGAGTTCCAAAAGCAATTAGGTATAACAAAATAATTAGTCATGAGGTTTTCGCGCCTTGAAGAGGCGCAACCTCAATTACCCCATACAAGCAAAGCGCAGTGTGGGGAGAAAGGAGAAAACAATGAAACCCAACTATAAAGACATCAACATCAACGCTATACCTAATCACAGCGGCCTCATCCTGCCCAATGGCGAGCCTTGGGAGACCGCTGAACACATCATGGTGAAGCCCGCCTACACCGAGAAAGACCTCGAAGGCATGGAGCACCTCAACTATGCCGCTGGCATCGCCCCCTTCCTCCGTGGACCTTACTCGACGATGTACGTGATGCGTCCCTGGACCATCCGTCAGTACGCTGGCTTCTCCACCGCTGAGGAGTCAAACGCCTTCTATCGCCGTAACATCGCTGCTGGTCAGAAGGGTCTGTCCGTGGCCTTCGACCTGGCCACCCACCGTGGCTATGATGCCGACCACGAGCGCGTCATGGGCGACGTGGGTAAGGCTGGCGTGAGCATCTGCTCCGTCGAGGACATGAAGGTGCTGTTCGACCAGATTCCGCTGAACAAAATGTCAGTCTCCATGACCATGAACGGCGCCGTGTTGCCGATCCTGGCCTTCTACATCGTCGCCGCCTTGGAGCAGGGTGCCCAGTACGAAGAGCTGCAAGGCACCATCCAGAACGATATCCTGAAGGAGTTCATGGTGCGTAACACCTATATCTATCCGCCTGAGTTCTCGATGCGCATCATCGCCGACATCTTCGAGTTCACCTCGCAGAACATGCCGAAGTTCAACAGCATCTCCATCTCGGGTTACCACATGCAGGAAGCCGGTGCCACCTCCGACATCGAGATGGCCTACACCTTGGCCGACGGTTGGGATTACCTCCGCACTGGTGTCAAGGCTGGCTTGGACATCGACGCCTTCGCACCGCGTCTGTCCTTCTTCTGGTGCTCGGGCATGAACCACTTCATGGAGATTGCCAAGATGCGTGCCGCCCGTATGATCTGGGCCAAGATCGTGAAGACCTTCAACCCGAAGAACAGCAAGTCATTGGCCCTGCGTACCCACACGCAGACCTCGGGCTGGTCGCTCACCGAGCAAGACCCGTTCAACAACGTGGCCCGTACCTGCATCGAGGCTATGGGTGCCGCTCTGGGTCACACCCAGTCGCTGCACACCAACGCCTTGGACGAGGCCATCGCCTTGCCCACCGATTTCAGCGCCCGTATCGCCCGTAACACCCAGATCTACATTCAGGAAGAGACCAACATCTGCCGCGTTGTCGACCCGTGGGCTGGCTCCTATTATGTGGAGAGCCTCACCCGCGACCTTTACGAGCGCGCTTGGGGTCACATCCAAGAGGTGGAAGCCATGGGTGGCATGGCCAAGGCCATCGAGACGGGTCTGCCGAAGATGCGTATCGAAGAGGCCGCTGCCCGCAAGCAGGCCAAGATCGACTCGGGTCGCGAGACCATCGTCGGTATCAACAAATACCGCCTCGACCACGAGGATCCTATCGAGACCTTGGAAGTCGACAACACCGCTGTGCGTGAGTCGCAGATCAAGCGCCTGAAGGAGCTCCGCGCCAACCGCAACGAGGCCGACGTGCAGCGTTGCCTCGAGGCCATCACCCACTGCGCCGCCACGGGCGAGGGCAACCTCCTTGCCTTGGCCGTCGAAGCCGCCAAGTGCCGCGCTTCGCTAGGTGAGATCTCCATGGCTTGCGAGAAAGTCGCTGGTCGTTACAAAGCAGTAATCCGTTCAATCTCTGGAGTATATTCTATGGAAACGAAAAACGATGCAAGATTCGAGGAAGCCTGCCGCAAGGCCGACGAGTTCGCCAAGATGGAAGGCCGTCGTCCGCGTATCATGATTGCCAAGATGGGTCAGGACGGTCACGACCGTGGCGCCAAGGTGGTGGCCACCGGTTATGCCGACATCGGTTTCGACGTCGACATGGGCCCGCTGTTCCAGACGCCCGCCGAGGCTGCCAAGCAAGCCGTGGAGAACGACGTCCACATCCTGGGCGTGAGTTCGCTGGCTGCCGGTCACAAGACCCTCGTGCCGCAGGTCATCGAGGAGCTTGAGAAGCTGGGTCGTCCCGACATCATGGTCACAGTGGGTGGCGTGATTCCCGCGCAGGACTACCAGTTCCTCTACGACGCCGGCGCCGTGGCCATCTTTGGTCCCGGCACGGTCATCAGCGATTCGGCCATCAAGATGCTGGATTTGCTGATTGCAGCCCGCAAACAGGCATAATTTGGGTAGAGACGGTGTGCACACCGTCTCTACATGCGTAAAAATTGAAAAATCCCGTCAATCATTGGCGGGATTTTTTATTGTTTTGTGGTCTGTTTTATTTTAGGGTCTTCAGCCATTTCCATTGGAAGATCAACATATAAAAGACCCCAATGGTAATAGCAGCGTCAGCGAAGTTGAAGATGGGACGGAAGAAGATGAAATGCCCATCGGGACCGAAGAAGAAATCGGGCAGCCAGGTGGCATTCTCGCGGGCGACGTCGATGATGGGGAAATAGAGCATGTCGACCACGCGGCCGTGCAGCCAGCCCGCATAGCCGCCCCCGTCGGGGAAGAGCGTCGCCACCTGCGTGAAGGTGCTCTCGCTGAAGATACGCCCGTAAAACACGCTATCTATGATGTTGCCCATGGCGCCTGCCGTGATGAGGGCGAGGCCAAACAGTACGCCGAACTTGGTGCCTTTCTTCGCCTGACGGATCAAGATCCAGAACAGGGCGACGATGGCCACGATGCGGAAAAGACTCAAGGCCAGCTTAAGGAAACCGCCACCGCCCAGCCAACCGAAGGCCATGCCGTTGTTCTCGACAAACAACAACCTGAACCAACTTCCGATGACGGAGGTGTCCTGTCCGAGAGTCATACTAGTCTTGACCCAAATCTTGAGGATTTGGTCGAAGAGTAAGACAAGAAATATCACCACAAACGACCAGATGAGGCCGCGGCTGCCTTCTTTTTTCACTTTTTCTTCAGTTTAGCGTCGAGGCAACGGGTGGTGATGGGCACGCAGCGCAGTCTTTCCTTGGGGATGAGGCGACCCGTCTCGCAGCACACGCCATAGGTCTTGTTCTCGATGCGCATCAGTGCGAGCTCGAGGTTATGGATGTACTTCTCTTGACGGGCCACGAGTTTGGCGTTCTCTTCTTTCTGGGCCACGGCATAGCCGTCTTCCAACACCTTGAAGGTGGGGGCGGTGTCGTCGGTGCTGTGCTCGCCGCCAGAGAGGTTGGCCTGCAAGGTCTCCAGACTGGCTTTGGCCTGCTCGAGCTTCTCGAGTATCAGTGCTTTGAATTCCTCAAGGTCTTCGTCGGAATAACGCACTTGGGGTTCTTTTTTGTTAGTGTCCATGGTAGTGTAGTTATTCAGTTGTTCAGTTGTTCAGTTTACTATGGCTTATGGCTCATGGCCTATGGCTCGCTTCGGTCAAAGGGACAAGTTCCACCTTTCGGAGCCGTTGTGGGCCATAGGCCATCTGCCATCCGCCATAGTTTTATTTCTTCTTTATCATCAATTTCACATTCACGCCTTCCACCAATTCTTCAGCCTCAACGCCGTCCAAGGCGTCCACCTCGGTGATGGTGGCCAGGGTCTCGTTGCAGATGTAGTCGCCGTATTTCGCCACGGCGGTGTTGGTCTTGTCGTTCTTCTCGATGAGCAGTTCGATGCGGTCGGTCACCTCGAAGCCTCCCGTCTTACGGAGGTTCTGCACGCGGTTGACGATCTCGCGGGCGAGGCCTTCCTGCATCAGCTCGTCGGTGATGGTCATATCCAAAGCCACGGTGAGGTCGTCCTGTGAGGTGACGGCCCAGCCGGGGATGTCCTGCGTCGAGATCAAGGCGTCCTCGAGGGTCAGCTCAACGTCGACGCCGTCCACATCGAGGTGGGTGCCGCCGTTCTTCTCGAAGGTATGGATCTCGTCCTGGCTCATGTTGGTGAAGTAGGCCTGGATCTGTTTCATCTGCTTGCCGTACTTCTTGCCCAAGGTCTTGAAGTTGGGCTTCACGTTCTTCACCAAGATGTTGTTATCGGGCGAGAGGAACTCGATTTCCTTGATGTTGACCTCGCTCTTGATGAGGTGTGACACCTTCTCGATTTGTGCTTTCATCTCCTCGTTGGCGACGGGAATCATGATCTTTGATAGGGGCTGACGCACGCGGATGTTGGCTTTCTTACGCAGCGAAAGCACCAGCGACGAGATGAGCTGAGCGGCTTCCATGCGTTCCTCCAAGGCCTTGTCGATGAAGGTCTTGTCAGCGACGGGGAAGTCGGTCAGGTGGACGGACTCAGCCTTGTTGCGCCCCGTGACATTGTTCAGGTCGCGGTAGAGCTGTTCGCTGAAGAACGGCGCGATGGGTGAACTCAATCTTGCCACGGTCTCGAGGCAGGTGTAGAGGGTCTGGTAGGCCGAGAGCTTGTCTTGGTTGTCCTCGCTCTTCCAGAAACGGCGGCGCGAGAGGCGCACGTACCAGTTGCTGAGATGGGCGTCGACGAACTCGGCGATGGCGCGACCCGCACGGGTAGGCTCATAGCTCTGGTAGGCGTTGTCGACTTCGAGGATGAGGGAGTTGAGCTCCGAGAGGATCCAGCGGTCGATTTCGGGACGCTCTTTGATGTCGATGTCGGCTTGGCTGTAATCGAACTTGTCGATGTTGGCGTACAAGGCGAAGAAGGCGTAGGTGTTGTAGAGGGTGCCGAAGAACTTGCGGCGCACCTCGTCCACACCAGCCTCGTCAAACTTCAGGTTGTCCCAAGGCTGCGAGTTGGTGATCATGTACCAACGCACGGCATCGGCACCGTACTTCTCGATGGCACCGAACGGGTCGACGGCATTGCCCAGACGTTTCGACATCTTATTGCCGTTCTTGTCGAGCACCAAGCCGTTGGAGATGACGTTCTTGTAGGCCACGCTGTCGAAGCACATCGTAGCGATGGCATGCAGGGTGAAGAACCAGCCACGGGTCTGGTCGACGCCTTCAGCGATGAAGTCGGCGGGGAACACATCTTTACCTAGTTGGCCTTCCTTGCCCATGTAGTGGTATTGGGCATACGGCATGGCACCGCTGTCGAACCACACGTCAATCAAATCAGGCTCACGGAACATCTTCTTGCCGCTTGCGGAGCAGAGGATGACGCCGTCGATATAAGGTCTGTGCAGGTCGAACTTGGTGTAGTCTTCGCTGGCGTATGGGTTCTCTTTCATGAAACCCGCCTTGATGGACTTCTCGATCTCGTTGCGGAGCTCTTCAACGCTGCCGATGCAGATCTCTTCCTTGCCGTCTTCGGTGCGCCAGATGGGCAATGGTGTGCCCCAGTAACGCGAGCGCGACAGGTTCCAGTCGACGAGGTTCTCCAGCCAGTTGCCGAAACGGCCGCTACCTGTGGCCTCGGGCTTCCAGTTGATGGTCTTGTTGAGTTCGATCATGCGGTCTTTGAGGGCCGTGGTCTTGATGAACCAGCTGTCGAGGGGATAGTAGAGCACGGGTTTGTCGGTGCGCCAGCAGTGCGGGTAGTTGTGCGTATGTTTCTCGCTCTTGAAGAGCTTGCCTTGTTCCTTGAGGAGCATCACGATGTCGACGTCGAGGCTCTTGTCCTTCTCGGTCTTGGTGGGGTCGTAGGCGTTCTTCACGAACTGGCCGGCATAGGGGCGGTAGGCCTCCACGTCCATGCAGTTCTTGACAAACTCGGGGTCGAGGTCTTCAATGCGGAAGAACTTACCCGTGCGGTCGACCATAGGCTGCGGCTTGCCGTCCTTGTCGATCATCTGCAAGGGCGGGATGCCAGCGGCGGCGGCCACGCGCTTGTCGTCGGCGCCGAAGGTGGGCGCGATGTGGACGATACCGGTACCGTCCTCGGTGGTGACATAGTCGCCAGGGATGATGCGGAAGGCGCCTTCGCCCGGGTTGACCCAAGGAATCAGCTGCTCGTATTCGATGCCGACGAGGTCCTTACCCTTGAATTCCTTCACGACCTCGGGAGCCTCCTTGAACATCGTCTCCACCAAGGCTTTAGCCATGATAATACAGCAAGGTTCTTCCGTATAAGGATGGACGGTCTTCAAAAGGACATAATCAATATTCGGTCCCACACAGAGAGCCGTATTTGAGGGTAAAGTCCATGGTGTAGTAGTCCAAGCTATTGCATACGTAGTCAATCCTTCAACTCTAAACTCTAAACTCTCAACTCTCAACTTAAATAGTGCCACGCAGGTGAGGTCTTTCACATCACGATAGCATCCAGGCATATTCAGTTCGTGCGAGCTGAGGCCGGTGCCGGCAGCGGGCGAATAGGGTTGGATGGTATAGCCCTTATAGAGCAAGCCTTTGTTATAGAGGTCTTTCAGCAGGAACCACAAGGTCTCGATGTAGTCGTTGGTGAAGGTGATGTAGGGGTCATTCAGGTTGACCCAGTAGCCCATCTTGCGGGTGAGGTCGTCCCACATGTCCTTGTATTTCATCACCTCCTCGCGGCAGGCGCGGTTGTAGTCATCGACGCTGATCTTCTTGCCGATGTCTTCCTTGGTGATGCCGAGTTTCTTCTCCACGCCGAGTTCGACGGGCAGGCCGTGGGTGTCCCAGCCGGCCTTACGCACCACGTGCTTGCCTTTCAGGGTTTGGTAGCGGCACACCACGTCCTTGATGGAGCGGGCCATCACATGGTGGATGCCCGGGGTGCCGTTGGCGCTAGGCGGTCCTTCGAAGAACACGAAGGCATTGTCTTTGTCGCGGTTGTCAAGGCTTTTTTGGAAGGTGTCGTTCTCTTCCCAATAACGGCGGATTTCATTGGCTGTCTCAGTGAGATTCAGCTGTTTATATTCCTTGTAGTTGTTTTTCATATACTATGAATCCTAATTTAGCGTGCAAAGATACGAAATATTTTGTTTCTGTTATAGATAATCTTTGGATAGAATCTCTTTGCAGTGTTCCCGAATGAAATCTATGATTTCCAAGCCACGTTTTTTTGGAATCCTGATGCTCTCGCCCACGGTAAGCATATCTTCGACGGTGGGTTTGCCGTTTCCATTGACAGAGGTGGCGTGTTCGCCGTGGTAGCCTTCGGGGACAGGAGTCAGGTCGTAGGCAGGTGCGAGACGCCATTGGCCTTTGCGACAGATGAAACTGAAGTTCTTGGCATGGTCGTCCTTGTTGTCGGTGAACACGTTGAACGCCATCAGTCGGAACATCGCCTCCACCTGCTTGGGGTCTTGGGTCAGGAAACCGGTAAGGTGAAGGAGGGTTTTGTAGTCCAGCTTTGGGAAGTCGATGGACTCGTTCAGCAGGGCGCCAGCGGTGGCCACATGAAGGCGTTCGCCTTTTTCGATGTCGAATCGTCGTGTGGCAAAATACTTTCCCTCAAACAACTTGAAATCAGGTACTTCGATACCACATTGGCGAGCGATTTCGTTATATTGGTATTCCTTCAAGCCCAAGTCCTTCGGATCGTAGGTATGCCTGAATTTCACCAGCCAGTCGCCTTCCTCGTTGTGGTAGAGGCATTTGGGACGGCAGCCGCCGGAGTTGCCGCTATTGTAATAGAGCAGGGCGGCGTCTTTCTCGTTTTTCTCGGAGAGGACTTCGAGTGCCAGCTGCTGTAGGTGTTCGAACGACAACGTTTCACTCGTTTTATCCATTTTCGTTTCGGGTTCGTAGCACAAGGCGCCCATGCCTGAGTTGCCTACGATGCTGAGACGTTGCAGTGGTGTGAGTTGGGCATCGTCGATGCCTTGTTGGCGGAGCATCCTGTTGAGCATGTAGCGTCCGTAGCCGTCGGGGAGACTGTCCTCAAAGATGCCGAAGTTGCCCCAGAAGGGGTGTTCAGGCGCAATGAACAGGTCTGATTTTAGAGGCAAGTCCAGGGGAGAGATGGAAAAGCCCGTGGCCAGCCATTCTTTATCGTAGCGAAAGACGCATCGTTTTCCATCTGGGGTCAAGGTCAGCTCGCCCACCAGTTTGCCGTGGTATTTGACGAAAAGCTTATCGATTGAATTCATTTCTCCCTCGCTTTCTGTTCTTGTTTTTGTTGATAGTGTCCAGCTCCTCCATGGTGGAATAGACGGGCTCGGCAAGCAGAGATTTCAGTGTGTCGGTGTAACCCAAGGCCTTGGCCAAAGCCAAAAAGCTGACCAAGGAGATGCTGTGTTGTTGCTCGAACTTGGCGATGGTGGGTGCCGGCACGCCGCTCATCATCGAGAGGGCGCTGCGCGACAGACCTTTCTCCAACCTGCGATGCTTGACGTTCTCTGCCAAACGTGTGGCAAGATCGTCTGCCGAATCCATATTAAAATCGTACAGTAAAGGCATAGTATTGTATCTCTAAAATATGATTATCCTTGATAACGAATATTATCGTATTTGATGGCAAAGATACAAATTTTTTTATTTCCTCGATAAAAATATAGAAATAACGAAGAATACCCACTACAAGCCCCATCGCGGACTTGATCCGCGATCCCCTGAAGCAAAAGGGTGTTCCTATTGCTTAGGGGGATTGCGGGTCTGCGCCCGCAATGAGGCCATAGGGCGTGGCTTATTCCTCCCGCTCTGCGCAAAACACGGTCAAATCACGCAAGGTTTCGGTGATTTCCGAAGGCTCAAAACCCTCCAAAGCCTTCATGGTCTTTTCGTAATAAACGGGAAGCAGCGCTTGTGCCTGTTCCACGTTCTCGCCATCGAGCATGTCGTCGCGCAGCTGGAAGAGGATGCCGAAGTTGATGCCGAAGTCGGCCATTTGCTGTACCTGTTCTTGTGTGGCATCCACCGAGAGGGCGCCGGCGACGCAGCAGGAACGCAATAGGGTGGCGGTTTTTCTTGTTATAATGTCCAAATATTGGGTCTGTAGGGCTGTCACATCGTGGCAGCCGCTTTCAATGCGGTTGCCATTGCGGCTGCCGTGGTACGACAGCCCTACAGTCCCCTGCATCAATTCCCCTTCGCTCATGGCGGCGGCAGTGCGGAGCATCTCGTTCAGAAGGGTACTGTCCGACGGGTGGGAGAGGAGCAGGATGGCTTTGGCCAAGAGGTAGTCGCCAGCCAACACCGCCGAGTGGTTGCCAAACTGTGCTTTCACCGAGGCCTTGCCTCGGCGTTGGTCGGCATCGTCCACCACGTCGTCGTGGATGAGTGTCGCGCTGTGCATCATCTCCACAAAGGTGGCGGCGCGCAGTGTCCGCTCGTTGACCTCACCAAGGAGCTTTGCGCTGAGCAACACCAGGATGGGACGCAGGCGTTTGCCCCGCGACTCCTGCACATAGCGCATGATGCTGTCCATGGGCTCGGTCTCGGCTTTCATGGTCTGCTCGAAAAAGACCTCAAACCGTGTCAATTCAGCACGAATAGGCTCGATGATATGCTCCAATTCTTTCACGCGGCAAAGGTAGGAATTATCACAAAACTAACAAAACGCATAAAACTTTATTTGGTTGGTGCGGCCTACCCAACCGGGTGGCCGCAGGAAAGCAGGCCGGTTGGCTGCTTTCCAACTGCTATCTTGGGTTTTGTCTAGTTTTGTGGGTTTTGTGATAAAAATAGCACGATATTTGTTATTTTTGCGTTTTAGTTTAAACGCTAGAATCATGAAACACCTCGGAATCATCATCGCAACCATCGCCCTAGTGGCCCTCGGCGTGTTGGCTTTTGCCATGCCAAGCAAGAACCCCGGCAACCCCGACAATCCCAAAACCCCGAAAAACAATTATGAGAATATGTGGAAAAACGTAAAGGAAAACCTTGAAAAAGACCTGCCGGAATCGGCTGAAAAAGAACTGAATGCCATCGAGGAGAAGGCCTTGAAGGACAAAAACCAAACCCAGTTGCTGAAGACCTGGCTCTATCGGCAAAACATCATGTTGAGAACCATAGAAGAAGACCCCGAACAGGCCTTCATCCAATACCTTGAGTCCAAAGTCGGCCAGCTGGATGCCGTTCACGACGCCCTCCTGCACGAGGAAATCGCCAAAGCCTACGCCAATTACCTGGAGTCGAACGAATGGACCATCAACGAAAACCTGCCCATCGACGGCGACATCTCCAAGGTGGAGATGAAATATTGGGACAAGGAGAGTTTCAAGACGCGCATCAACCAGCATTATGACGAAGCCTTGAAGCCCGTCGAAGCACTGAAAAAAACCAAGACCGAGGATTTCATGGTGCTGTATGAGAATAAGAACAACAACGAGGAGTACATCGACTACGAAGCTTCGCTCTTCGAGTTCATGTTCCACCGCGTGGCCAACTACTACCAAGATCAAGCCAATGCCGACGATGTGGAAGGTGAGACCGATGCCTGGTGGCTGCCCGCCAAGGACTTCGTGAAGGCCGACTTGGGTGCGACGGACAACCCACTTTCGAAATGCCTGAAGATCTACCAAGACCTCATCGCCTACAATCTCAAGGAGAAGAACGAAGATGTGTTGATTTATAACGACTTCAAGCGTTTCGGCTTCGTCAACTTCATTTTGGACAAGGACGACCAATACCAAGCCGCCATGGAGGACCTGAAGAACCAGCACAAGGACAACCCGCTTTCAGCCGAGATTACCTCTTTGGTTGCGAGGAGCTTGATGGACCAATACGACAGCAACAGTGAAGACAGCACGTGTTTCGACAACTACAAGAAAGCCAAGGCGATGTGCGAGGAAGCCATCGCCAAGTTCCCGAAGTCGAAGGGTGCCAAGAACTGCCAAAAGCTCATCAATCGCATCGAGGAGCCACAAGTCGACATCGCACTGAATTCGGTGCAACTGCCCAATGAAGCCATCCCCGCCGTGCTGGAATACAAGAATACGACTGCACCTTATTATAGAATCGTGAAAGTGGACGAAAAGGAGTTGAAAAGGCTGAACGATATGCGAAGGGAAGACCTGCTCGCCGCGTTGAAGAAAAAGGCTGCCGTGGCTGAGCAAGAACTCACCCTGGCTGCCGAGACGGATTATCGTCAGCATAGCACCTTGATAGCTTTGCCCGCTCTGGAGCGTGGCTTCTATTACCTGACCGCCACCACCAAGAAAGGCATTGACCAGGAAGACAAAGTGTTGGTAATCAACTTCCAAGTGTCGGGTTTGGGCTACATCACTGACAATAAGGATGAGACGATGACCGTGATGGTGGTAGACCGCAAAACAGGAAAAGCCGTGGAAGGCGTCACCGTGGAAGCATTCCGCCGCGAATGGGACTACAAGGCACGAGAGTACAAGACTACCATCCTCGCCACACCTAAAACCGACCGTAACGGCAAGGTGGAATTTGCCAATATGGGCAACAACCCTTTTAGCATCAACCTGCGCAAGGGCGACGACAACTTGTTGTCAAACAATGGTTATATCCTTTCCAAGCCCTATAGGAACAACAATGAAACCTATACTACGAAGCTCTTCACAGATCGCGCCATCTACCGTCCCGGACAGACCGTCTATTTCCAAGGTATCATGACGCGCCGTCAGGGTGAGAGTGTGAGCCTCGTCCACAATTATAACGAGCGTGTCTCCTTCCTCGATGCCAACTGGCAGGAAATCAGTTCGGCGAAATTCACCACCGATGAATACGGTTCGTTCAGCGGTTCCTTCGTCATCCCCACCGACCGACTGAATGGTGTGTTCCACCTCAATGCCGACCGTGGCAGCGCCATCATCCGCGTGGAGGAATACAAGCGCCCGACCTTTGAGGTGAAATTCGACAGTCCGAAGGAGCAATACAAACTCAACCAGGAGGTGACGGTGCGTGGCGACGTGAAGGCTTACGCCGGCTTCGGCTTGGACGATGTGGAATACAGTTACCGCGTCATCCGCAAGACCTCTTTCCCCTGGCGTTGCTGGTGGTGGTGGTACCCGACCGTCGAGGACGAGCAGATCACCTACGGCAAGGCCCGCACCGATGAGAGTGGCAAATTCGCCATCACCTTCAACCTGAAGCCCTCGAAGACCATCGCTCCTGAGAAGCAGCCTATGTTCACCTACGAAATCGAGGTGACCGCCACGAGCAAGCAGGGCGAGACGCATTCCGACACCTACAGCATCCGCGCCGGCTACAATGAAATCGCCATCGGCACCGACCTGCCTCGCGAGGTGGAGAAATCCGAGATTGGCAAGTACCAAATTACTGTGAGTAACCTCAGCTGGCAGCCAGCCAAGAGTCGCATCTCACGCAAGATTTACCGATATGAAGAAGCCGCCAAGATCAACTACTTTGAAGCGATGGGACATTCCGAAAAGCTGGATAGGCAGATGCTGAGCGATGCGGAATTGGAGAGGTTGTTCCCTGAATATAGTTTTTATGACAAGCAAGCCGGCCCTTCGACGGGCTCAGGGACCTTGGTCTCTGAAACCGAAATCATGGTAGACGACAAAGCCAAGTTCTACGAAGGCAAAGCTTTGGAACCTGGAAAATATGTCGTGGAACTGGTGAGCTTGGATGACCCCTTGGCGAAGACCTCGCGACAGTTTACCGTCTTTGAAAACGACTCAAAGAAGTTGCCTTACACCACGATGGAATGGGCACATCAAGACAAGTCGAGTGCCAAGCCAGGCGATGAAATCCAACTCAGCATCGGCAGTTCGGCCAAGGATGTGGACATCTGGGTGCAGCTGCTCCATGGCGACGAAGTCCGTTTGGACAAAAAAGTCAACCTCAGCAACGGCGTGCAGACTTTTACTTATAAGGTGACCGAAAACGACCGTGGCGGCCTCAGCTGGCGTTATGCCTTCGTGAAGGAAAACAGTTTCAATTACGACCGTTTGAGCGTTTCCGTGCCTTTCGACAACTATAACCTCGACGTGAAACTCGCCACCATGCGCGACAAACTCAGTCCCGGAGCCGAAGAGACTTGGGAAGTGACCGTCCGCGACTTTAAGGACAAGCCCTTGGAAGCCGCTTTGCTCGCCGGTATGTACGACGCCTCGTTGGATGAATTTGAACGCAATTATTGGTGGTTCAGCATGTCGCCTTCGGGTGTGTATGCAAATAGCTTCGGCACTGACGACCATGGTTTCACCTCATCTAACACAGGTGTGGAATACTTCTATTTCGCCGAACTCTTTAACTTCAGCCTGCCTTCCGATGCGCCTTTCTTCGATTTCGGGTATTTCTATCGGGGTTCAAGGATGTTGGGTGCTGGAGGCTATTTGAGAAAGAATGCAGCCGTTATGGACGAGATGGTGCTGATGGAGGAGAGTGCCGCCCCCGCGTCGATGAATCAAGCTGTCATCGAATCGGCAGATGCTGAAGAAATGGTTGAAATAAAGAAACAAGAAAGCGTAGCTCCTAAGCTGGATAAAGGGGAAGAGAAAAAAGAGCCCGCCGAGCCTACTCTCCGTGAGAACTTCAACGAGACCGCTTTCTTCTTCCCGCAGCTGCGCACCAATGCCGACGGTAGCGCCACCTTCAGCTTCACCATGCCCGACGCCCTCACGCGCTGGCGCCTGATGCTGATGGCCTATACTAAAGACCGCAAGACGGGCAGCAAGGACTACACCTTCACCTCCTCGAAACCCGTGATGATCATGGCCGACATGCCGCGCTATATGTACGACAACGACGAACTGTGGTTCGTGGCCAACGTCATCAACACGGGCGACGAGCCTGTCACGCCCAAGGCGAAACTCGAGATTTTTGATGCAGGCACGATGAAGCCTGTGAACATAATAATAACCGGCCCTTCGACATGCTCAGGGACCTATACTACTCAGGTGGAGACCATCCAACCCAGTCGCAGCAAGGAAGTGCGCTGGAAGGTAAAGGGACAGTATGATTTGAGCCTCTTGGCTTTCCGTTTCACGGCATACGCGGGACAGTTCAGCGATGCCGAGCAGCACCTTCTGCCCGTGCTGAGCAGCGATATCTTCATGACGCAGACCTTGCCCATCACTGTGAAGGCCGAGACCGAGAAGACCTTCGACTTCGAGGCCATCGCCAACCCCGACAGCCACGAGCGCGACTACAGCCTGACCTTGAACTTCAGCACCAACCCCGTGTGGTACGCTGTGCAGGCCCTGCCTTACCTGGCCAATATCAGCACCGACCGCGCCGAGACCGCATTCTATGTGTTCTACGCCAACACGCTCTCGTCCTACATCGCCGACCACATCCCGAACCTCTTGAACTACATCAAGAAATGGCAAATCGAGACGCCCGATGCCCTGCTCTCGCAACTCGAGAAAGACCAAGACCTGAAAGCCATCATGCTGCAAGAGACGCCGTGGGTGCTGGAGGCCAAGAGCGAGACCGAGCAGCGCAGCCGCATCGCCACGCTCTTCGAGGTGAACACCATCCGCAACCAGCAGACCAACGCCTTGAAGCTCATCGAGCAGAAGCAGAAGTACAATGGCGGTTGGCCTTGGATGGACGGCATGCCCGAGAGTCCCTACATCAGCACTTACATCTTGAGCGGCTTTGGCAAGTTGCAGAAGATGGGTGCATGGAGCTCATTGAGCAAGGCCGACCAAAACACCGCCCAAAGCATCTGCGACAAGGCCGTGCGTTATCTCGAATACGAGGTGGCCGAGACCTACCGCTACATGAAAGCCCATAGCAAAGGCAAAGACTGGCCCATTGGTTCCAGCACTTTGAACGAACTCTATGCCTTGAGTTTCTTCGATGTGCAAAACTCCGACAAGGACTTTGCCAAGGCCAAGAACTATTACCTCAAGAGCCTCGACAAGGAGTGGACCTCGTTCAACTTCAACCAACGCTCGAAGGGTGCCTTGGTGCTCTACCGCAACGGCAACGAGAAGACCGCCAAACTGATGATCCAGAGTTTCAAGGAAACCGCGCAAAAGAACGAGCAAATCGGCATGTACTGGCCGAAGAAATACTTCAGCTTCGAGTCGCACATCGCCACCCACGCCAACATCATGGCCGCCTTCGCTGAAATCGACCAAGACCAGGAGATGATCGACCAGCTGCGCGTATGGCTGCTCACCCAAAAGCAGACCAACAAATGGGAGAACTCCGCCTCCACCGCAGACGCCATCTATGCCTTGCTGATGCGTGGTAGCGACTGGTTCGCCGAAGGCAAGGAAGTCACCCTGCACTTCGGCAACACGCCCATCAGCACCGAGGGTGGTGTGGCCGGCACAGGCTTCATCCAGCGCCGTTGGAACGCCAACGAGGTGACCCAAGACATGCGTCAGCTCACCGTCAACAACCCGACCCCGCACCTGGTCTGGGGTGGCCTGTTCCGTCAGTATTTCGTCCCGATCGACGAGGTCAAGAGCGACGAGTCGGGCTTCACCATCAAGCGCGAGCTCTTTGTGGAGACGGTGACCGACAAGGGCAAGAAACTTGTTCCCGTTGGATCCAAGGTCCCTGAGCCCGTCGAAGGGCCGACCCTAAAAGTAGGTGATAAGCTCACCGTGAAGATCACTTTCACCAGCCAGCAAGACATGAGCTTCGTCTTCGTCAAGGACCTCCGTGCCGCGGGCTTCGAACCGATAGAGCAGATCTCGCGTTACGAGTACAACGACCAGATGAGCTACTACCAGAGCAACACTGACACCGACATGGAGTTCTTCATCGAGTTCCTGCCCAAGGGCACGCACCAGCTGGAGTACAGCATGTACGTCACCAAGGAAGGCTACCTCAACAACGGCTACGCCTTGATCCAGTGCCAGTATGCGCCGGAGTTCAGCGCGTATTCGGATGGGATGCGCGTGAAGGTGGGGGAGTAAGGGGTGTGTCGGAGACACACCATCCTATTTACCCCATACGCAGTGTGGGGCAGTGAGTGGAGGGCTACCGCCCATCCACTGCGTGTCGGAGACACGCTACATCACGGTATGGAGTCTGATGTGGCGTGCCCTCGGCACGCGATGTGGATGATGTCAGTCCTAGACCCCACACTGCATGTGGGGTAAATGGAATAACGTGCCTCTGGCACGTCACGTCTCACTGAACAATTACTTTCACCGTCTGTCCCCAGCCTCCATCATGCTTGATGCGCAGCAAGTAAAACCCCTTAGTAACATCGTGAAGCGCCAACTCATACTGCTGTGCCCCCTCGCCGAAAGCGGCCGCTTCGCGTTGCAGCAATTGCCCTTGCAGCGAGTACAGCTCAAACTGCACCTTTCCCTGCGAGGGGTTGAAGAAGCTCACGACAGCCCTATCGGATGCGGGGTTAGGCGCCACGGTGGCACAGAGGCTCTGTGCCTTGAGGTCTTCCACACCGAGGTGCACATCCACCGCGATCTTCATCGTCACTGGGAGGTGGTCGGAGCCGTCGAAGAGGGCCTCGGCGACTGCGGCAGGCACCGCAGTGTTGCTGCCTTGGTTGACGCTTTGGTTGTAATGGCGACCGTCATTGCCCACAGCGTGGTAGGAGTTGTTCACATAGCGCAGGTGGTTATAGCTGAACTTGATTTCGTCGGCCATAAGGATAAAGTCGAAGCGGTCGTCCAAGCCACCGCCCGAGTAGCATTCATCAGAGTAGCTGCGCGTTGACTGGGTGTGGTAGGCGGCAAACTGGCCGTTGCAGTTCCATTCGCCCACGCCCGCCGAGCCTAAAGGGTCGATGAAGAGGATATCGGGGTTGCTGTAAGTTTGGGTGAGCAGACGGTAGCCGCTCTCGGAAGCACCATACATGTTGAAATCGCCCATAATCAATGCATTGTCGTGGGGATAATGCTGATTGAGGTAGTCCATGGCGGTCTGTATTTGGGCGCGACGCGAGGCTTCATAGCCTTGTCCCGCCTTGAGGTGAGCCACGATGCAGATCAGTTTGACGGTGTCGCCGGCAGCCAGGCTCTTGGTCTTCAAGTACAGCTCGTAGACGTCAGTGTCGCGAGGGTTGGTGCGCAAGGCGATGTGCTTTTTTAGTCCCAACTTGCGCGAGTCATAAAAGATATGGTTGATGATGTTCTCTCCAGCGTAGTTGATGATGTTGTCTGACTGCCAATAGTTGGCTCCGTTGATGTTGAGGTTGTGTCGGAGGAAGTTGTTTTGAAGTGCTGCGGTGGCGCCAAACTCGCAGACGGTGAAGATGTCGGGCTTTACATAGTCGACGATGGTGCGGATGCATTCGTCCTTGCGTTGGGTGTTGTTGTTGGTCTCGTAGCAGTCGGCAAAGCCGCTGTTGTAGTTGCCGTAATACAACAGGTTGTACTGCATCACGGTGAGGGTGTCCTGTGCCCACGACGGCAATGCTATCCACAACAGAAGAAGGAATATAAGAGGGGTCTTGCGCTTCATATTTATGGTTATTTGTGCAGCAAAAATAGAAATTTTGGCGCGATATTTGAATTAATCCTATTTTTGCAACACATTTAGTCATGAATAAAAGACATCGCATCATCGGTTTGGTTTTGGTATCCGTGGTCTTGCTGGCACTCAGTTCTTGCCATAAGGACAAGGAGCAATATGCCCAATGTCCGCTCTTGGGTCATTGGGGCTGTGAGCAATACATCAGTTGCCGCACCGACAGCACAGGCTACGAGAAATGGGACACCCTGCAGTATCAGGTGGGGACGGGTCACGGCTATGAGGTGTACTTCTTTTCCGACGGCTCGGGCAAGCTCTTGCTCAACGACAGCCCTGCCTTGATCAAGAAGTTCAACTGCGACTTTGACTACGACTCCATCAGCCAGGTCCTTACCATCTACAACACCTCATGGATCATCTCGATATTTTCGGATGCGACGAGTGCCGACATGGACATCGAGGAGGTGACGAGCAACACCATCAGGGCTTCGTGGATCAACCACTTCTCGGAGCCTGTACCGTTCTTCGAGCGGTTTTTCTTAAGACGAATTGAATAACAATAAAAATAGAACAATGATGAAGAGATTAACCTTATGGGCAACACTGGCTATCACCGCCATGCTGTTCACCTCATGCGGAAAAGAAGACTACAAGAGCTTTATTGGCACTTGGGGCGTGGAAAAGATTGAATACTACAACACCGACTACGCGGGCAACCCGATTGGGGCCTCGTTGGAGTCCCATGTTTTCGACCCGAATGATACCGACAACGGCATCCATTTGATTTTCAGGGAGGATAAGACCGGTGAGATGCGCGACAGCGCCGTCGACACGGTGTGGTTTGAAAACGCGGCGGGTGAAACCGATTATGTCGTCAACCCCGACACGGTTCTGGTGACCAAGTTCACCTATTCCTACGACAAGAGCGACCGCAATCTTTATATGAATATGGAAGACCTTGCTCGTCCCTATAGGTTGCAAATCGAAGACTTGACGAACAATTCGTTCACTTACGAAAACGAATACTACACGGATTACGTTGAAAAGGCATATCTGAAGCGCATCAGCGACACGCCGACGAAGTCGGCCCGCCGTCAATCCGTGAATCACCCGCGCAAGCCGGGTTCTTTCCTTGGCGGAAGATAACTTTTAATGCGGAATTAGGAAATACGAAGTATTAACTGCGTTGAATCTTCGATTTCGACGTAGTCAATGCTGAAATCGCAGATTCAGCGAAGCTAATGCGGAATGAGCCTACCACAGGTTATCATTCCGCATTCCGCATTCAACATTCAGCATTATTCGATATAAAGCATCAATCCCTTCAAATACGCTCCTTCCGGGTGGAAGATGTTGATGGGATGGTCGGCGGGCTGCGACAGCTGGTCGACGATCCTCACGTTGCGTTTGGCCTCGATGGCCGCAGCAGTGACAATGCTCTGGAAGGTGGCTTTGTCGACGGCCTGCGAGCAGCTGAAGGTGAACAGCAATCCCCCCTTGGCGATGCGCTTGATGGCCTCGGCGTTGATAAATTTGTAACCGCCCAAGCCGCGATGTCGGTCTTGGTGCCGCTTGGCGAACGCCGGTGGGTCGAGGATGATGAGGTCGAAGGCGCCTTCGCGCATCTGCGTCACATATTCTTTCATGTCGGCCACATGGCAGGCGTTCTCCTCTTTCGAATAGCCGTTCAGCTCAAGGTTGGCCTCGGCCATGGCGATGGCTTTTTTGGAGGCGTCGACGGTGATGGCCCTGCGGGCACCGCCTTTCAGCGCTGTGACGGAGAAGCCTCCTGTGTAACCGAAGGCGTTGAGCACGGTCTTGCCTTGGGCAAAGCGGCGTACCAACTCGCGATTCTCGCGTTGGTCGAGGAAGAAGCCTGTCTTCTGGCCTTCTTCCCAGTTGGGTAGGAAGCGGCTGTTGTTTTCCAAGATGACTTCATCCAATCTTTCGCCGAAGAGGTAGCCGTCTTCCACGATGGCGTCTTCCTTGCCCATGCGTTGCATGGCCTCGGCGCTTTTGTTGTAGATGGCCTGCACGCCCAGATCGGGTATGAGCTTGAGGGCTCGGACAATCTCCTTCAGGTGGAGGGCCATGCCTTCGGTCTGGGCCTGCACCACGGCGGTGTGGCCGTAGATGTCGATGATGAGGCCGGCCAAATTGTCGCCCTCTGAGTGGACGAGGCGGAAGCAGTTGGTGCAGGGTTTGTCGGTGAGTCCCATGGCCTTGCGCACCTCAAAGGCTTGTTTGAGGCGGTCGAGGAAGAACCATTCGTCGATTTTCTGGTTCTCGAAGCTGAGCATCTTGATGGCGATGCTGTCCGACTCGCAGAAGCCGGTGCCGAGGATGTGGCCGTCGTAGTCGGTGACGGTGACGGTGTCGCCCGCCTGCAGGCCTTTGGCGGCGTCGTGGATGGCGCCTGAGAACACCCAAGGATGGAAGCGGCGCAAGGCTTCCTCCTTACCAGGGTTGAGTCGTATGACGGGATAGAGTGGCGTTTGTTCCATTACGGTTAGATTTTGGTGCAAAGATAGGTTTTTTCTTTTTACGATATGAAACCGATTCCGTAACTTTGCGCCAAAATTGAAGCCACTTCTATGAACAACTCTTTCACCATTGGGGGTCAGATTGTCGACCTCGTCAACTCCAGGATTTTCTCGGGTGTGGTCGTCGTCGAGGACGGCAAGATCACCAAGATCGAGGAACAGCCTGTGGGCAACACGCAGTATATCATGCCCGGCTTTGTCGATGCGCATGTGCATATCGAGAGCTCGATGCTGGTGCCCTCGGAGTTTGCCCGCTTGGCGGTCTGTCACGGCACGGTGGCCACCGTCAGTGACCCGCACGAAATCGCCAACGTCTTGGGCAAGAAAGGCGTACAATATATGATCGACAATGGCAAGAAGGTACCGTTTAAGTTCTTCTTCGGTGCTCCGAGTTGTGTGCCTGCCACGGCTTTCGAGACGTCAGGTCGTGTGCTGAATGCTGCCGATGTCGAGGAGTTGATGGCTTCGCCCGACATTTACTATCTCTCGGAGGTGATGAACTATCCGGGTGTCATCCACGACGACCCCGAGCTTTTGAAGAAAATCGCTGCTGCCCGCAAGTACGGTAAGCCCATCGACGGCCATGCGCCTGCGGTGACTGGAGCCGACTTGCAAAAGTATGTAGGCGCGGGCATCACCACCGATCACGAGTGCTTCCGTTTGGCGGGCGCCTTGGAGAAGATCAGCCTCGGCATGAAAATACTCATTCGCGAAGGCAGTGCCGCCAAGAACTTCGAGGCCTTGATTCCGCTGATGGCCACCCATCCCGACAAGTTGATGTTCTGCTCCGATGACAAGCACCCCAACGAATTGGTGGAAGGTCATATTGACGCGTTGGTGCGTCGTGCCCTCGCCTTGGGTTACAACGTGATGGATGTGCTGAAAGCCGCCTCGCTCAATGCGGTGAAGCACTATGGTCTCAACGTGGGCATGCTCCAGCAAGGCGACGATGCCGATTTCATCGTGGTCGACGACCTGCGCAATCCTGTCGCCAAGCAGACTTATATCAGAGGTGTGCTGGTGGCCGAAAATGGTGTGTCAAACATTAAATATGTGGAGACTGGCACGCCCAACATCTTTGAGCGTCCCTTCCTTTATGCACAAGACCTCTTTGTTCCCGACCAAGGGAAGAAAATCAAGGTGATAGAGTGTTTTGACGGACAGCTCATCACCAAGTGTTTCACGACCGAACCTAAGGTGGAGGATGGCGGCATCGTCAGCGACGTAGACCGTGATATCTTGAAGATGGTGGTGGTCAACCGCTATCAGCCTTATACGCCCACGGTGGCCTTTATCAAGAACTTTGGGTTGAAGAGAGGCGCCTTGGCTTCGAGCGTGGCCCACGACAGCCACAACCTCGTGGCCGTGGGTGCCACTGATAAAGACATTCTCCATGCGGTCAACCTGCTCATTGAGCATACGGGCGGCGTGACGGCCTACTGTGGCACGGAGATGTTGGCGGTGCCCCTGCCCGTGGCGGGACTGATGAGCAACGAGGACGGCTACGAAGTGGCGGCTGCCTATCAGAATGCCGATGCCTTGGCCAAACGCCTGGGGTCGACGCTCTATGCGCCTTTCATGACATTGGCCTTTATGGCACTGCTCGTCATCCCCGAACTGAAAGTCAGCGATAGGGGGTTGTTTGACGTCAGCAAATTTGCATTCACTTCCATCTACGAGGATTGACGGGGTCGCATCAATGCGCCTCCAGCCAGTTGGCGCCCGTGTTCATCTCCACAATGACAGGTACGGAGAGCGGCAAGGCATTCACCATCTTATCTTGAACGATGGCCTTTAAGGCATCAAGTTCGTCGAGATGTGCGTCGAACACCAATTCGTCGTGCACCTGCAGGATCATCTTCGACTGCATTTTCAAGCGTTCCAACTCCTGATGGATGCCGATCATGGCAATCTTGATCATGTCGGCCGAGCTGCCTTGGATGGGTGCGTTGATGGCGTTGCGTTCGGCGAAGCCACGCACCACGCTGTTGGCGCCGTTGATGTCGCGCAGGTAACGACGACGGCCAAGGATGGTCTCGGCATAGCCGCGTTCACGCGCTAGGGCGATGCTACGGTTCATGTATTCCTTGATGCCGGCATACTCCTCGAAGTATTTCTTGATGATGTCGGCAGCCTCGCTGCGTGAGAGCTCCATGCGCTCGGCCAGACCGAAGGCCGACATGCCGTAGATGATGCCGAAGTTGACCGCCTTGGCACGGCTGCGCTGCTCCTTAGTGACTTGGTCCATGGGCACATGGAACACCTTGGCCGCCGTGGCAGCATGGATGTCATGGCCTAGGTTGAAGTCGTTGACCATAGCAGGGTCTTGACTCAAATGGGCAATGATACGCAACTCGATTTGGCTGTAATCAGCGGCCAAAAGGGTGTATTCTGGACTACGTGGCACGAAGGCGCGACGGATCTCGCGGCCTTTCTCGGTGCGCACAGGGATGTTCTGCAGGTTGGGGTTGTTGGAACTCAAGCGTCCCGTGGCCGTCACGGCTTGGTTGTAGGAAGTGTGGATGAGCCCATCCTTCGGGTTGACCAAGGCAGGAAGTGCATCCAGATAGGTCGACTTCAATTTGGTGAACGAGCGGTAGTCCAAAATCATTTGGATGATGGGATGTTTGTGCGATAGCTTCTGCAGCACATCTTCGCCTGTGGCATATTGTCCCGTCTTGGTTTTCTTGGCCTTTTCGTCAATGCGCAGTTTTTCGAAAAGCACTTCACCCAGCTGTTTCGGCGAGGCGATGTTGAAAGGCATGCCAGCGGCTTTGTAAATCTCTTCCTCTATCTTGTGAATCTCGACGCCAAAGGTCTCGCTGATTTGCTGCAGGTTCTCCGTGTCGATGCGCACGCCGTTGGCCTCCATGCGGCTGAGCACGGGGACGAGTGGCATCTCAATCTCGTAGAACAACTTCTCAACGCCGTTTTCTTTTAACAAGGGCAGCAGTTTCTCGTAAAGTTGCAGGGTGATGTCGGCGTCCTCGGCGGCATATTCCTTGACCAGGTTCACAGGCACCTCACGCATGGTCTTTTGCATTCTTCCCTTGCCAATCAAATCCTCAATGGGGATGGTGATATAGTTGAGGTAGACCTCGGCGAGGTAGTCCATGTTGTGGCGTTGCTCAGGCTCGAGGAGGTAATGCGCCAGCATGGTGTCGAATATTGGGCCTTTCACGTTGATGCCGTATTGCGCCAGCATGGAGATGTCGTATTTCAGGTTCTGCCCGATTTTGAGGATGCTTTCGTCTTCAAACAAAGGGCGTAGCAGCTCCAGTTTCTTTTGGCACGCTTCGTGTTCGGCGGGCATGGACAGATACCACGCCTCATGTGCCTTGATGGCGAAAGAAAGACCAACCAAATCGGCGGAATAGACGTCGATGTTGGTGGTCTCGGTGTCGAAGACAAATTGTTTTTGTTTTGAGAGCAAGGCCACCAAGGCTTGAATGTCAGCTTCGGTTTCCACAAGTTTGTAGTCGTGCTTCACAGTCTTGGCCGAGTCCTTGTCGGAGAACTCCAATAGTCCGCCGTTGTCACCTTGGTGGAACAAATCATACTCTCCGGCAGGAATTTGTCCCCCTTTTAAGGGGGGTAGGGGGGATTCAGACTCACCCCTCTGAGCGGTTGGCAGGGGGGAGTCAACACCTTGCTTCCCTTTATAATCCTCCAAAAACCGTTTGGCAAAGGTCTTAAACTCCAGTTCCTCAAAAAGGGCCATCAGCGCTGGCACATCGGGCTCCTTGGCTTTCAGTTCTTCCTCATCGAATTTGACGGGTACCTCAAGGTTGATGGTGGCAAGACTCTTCGACATCAGGCCTTGTTCAGCGAAGTTGACGACATTCTCTTTCTGTTTGCCTTTCAGCTCGTCGGCATGGGCGATGAGGTTTTCAACGCTGCCGTATTTTCCAACCAGTTGTGCTGCCGTCTTTTCGCCGATGCCCGGGATGCCTGGGATGTTGTCGGCAGCATCGCCCCAGAGGCCGAGGATATCGATGAGTTGCTTGGGTTCTTGGATGCCATAGCGTTCGCAGACCTCTTTCGGTCCCCAAATCTGTGCCGGCTCGCCGAACTTGGCAGGTTTGTAGAGCAGGATCTTATCTGTTACTAATTGTCCGAAGTCCTTGTCGGGGGTCATCATATAGGTGGTGAAGCCTTGTTGTTCCGCTTTTTTTGACAGGGTGCCGATGACGTCGTCGGCCTCGTAGCCTTCCACGCCGTAGACGGGGATGTTGAAGCCCTCGATGAGCCTAATAATATAAGGTATGGCATCGCGGAGGTCGTCGGGCATCTTCTCGCGGTTGGCCTTGTATTCGCTGTATTCGGCCTGGCGCTGGGCGGTGCCGGCCACATCAAAGGCCACGCCGATATGGGAGGGTTTTTCTTTCTGCAGGATTTCGTAGAGTGAGTTGAGGAAGCCCATCACCGCTGAGGTGTTGACCCCTTTCGAGTTGAGGCGCGGATTCTTGCTCATGGCGAAGAAAGCCCTGTATATCAATGCGTAGGAATCTAAAAGGAAGAGTTTTTTCTCTGTGGTTTCCATAGGGTTCGTTTTGAAGGTGTAAAGATACGAAGAATAACTTGAACTGGGATGATTTCGTCTCCAAAACGCCAAAAAATCGAAAAAAGATGTGTTTTTCAAAAAAAGTCGTACCTTTGCACCCGAAAACGAGTAATTACTGGTCACGAGGTAGACCGACATTCTATTTTAAACAACTGATTATCAATTTATTGGTAAAAAGTATGCTTTTGAATTGGAAATAAGTGTTATCTTTGCGGCCTATTTATCAACTAAAAATTGAGAACTATGCAAGAAATTTTGAATGAAATTGTTCCGATCATTGCTGAGAAACTCGGCGTGGATCCTTCGGAAGTCACTATGGAAGCCAGCTTCACCAACGACCTGGGTGCCGATTCACTGGACACCGTCGAACTGATGATGGAATTTGAAAAGAGCTTCAACCTCTCCATCCCGGACGACCAACAGGAAAACATCCAGACTGTGGGTGATGTTGTGAAGCTCATCGAAAAGATGCGTGCTGAAAACAACTAATTTCTAAGCAAATAAAGTTATTTATGGAATCGAAACGCGTAGTCGTCACAGGCCTCGGTGCCATCACCCCTATAGGGAAAACCATTCCTGAGTTTTGGGAAGGTTTGGTGAATGGCAAAAACGGTGTCGGTGAGATTACCCGTTTCGATTCTACTTTATTCAAGACGCGTTTCGCCTGCGAGGTGAAGGACTACGATCCTGAGGCCTATTTTGAGAAGAAGAACGTGCGTAAGTACGACCACTTCGCCCAGTTTGCCCTCATCGCCGCCGACGAGGCCGTTGCCGACTCGGGCCTCAACGCCGAGAACTGCGACTTGGATGAGGTGGGCGTCATGATGACTTCGGGCATCGGCGGCGTCAACCACCTTTATCAAGAAACGATGGAATATGCGCAGACCGATGGCACGCCGCGTTTCGGTCCCTTCCTCATCACCAAGATGATTGTCAACATGCCGGGTGGCGTCATTTCCATCAAATACGGCTTCCGTGGCCCCAACTTCGCCACCGTTTCGGCTTGCGCCTCTTCGACGCATGCCATTGTTGAAGCCTTCAACTATATCCGATTGGGCAAGTGCCAAGCCGTCGTAGCAGGCGGTGCGGGAGCGGCCATCGGACAACTCGGCATAGGCGGCTTTAACGCCATGAAAGCCCTCTCCACCCGTAACGAAGACCCGCTGACGGCTTCTCGTCCTTTCGACCTCAACCGCGACGGCTTCGTCTTGGGCGAAGGTGCTGGCAGCCTCGTTCTCGAGGAGTATGAACACGCCATCGCACGTGGTGCAAAGATTTATGCCGAAGTAGTTGGCGGCGGCGAGTCGGCCGATGCCTATCACATCACCGCTCCCGACCCGGAAGGCTCTGGTGGTGCCCTCAGCATGCAACGCGCCCTCCGCGATGCAGGTCTGTCGCCAGAGGCCATCGACCACATCAACGCACATGGCACCTCAACGCCCATGGGCGATGTCGCCGAAACCCTTGCCATCAAGAAGGTGTTTGGCGAACATGCCTACAACATTAGCATCAACTCCACCAAGTCGATGATTGGCCACCTCCTCGGTGGCGCGGGTGCCGTCGAAGCCATTGCCACCATCCTTGCCCTTAAAAACGGCATCATTCCTCCCACCATCAACCATTTTGACGACGACCCGCAGATCGATCCGCGTCTCGACATCGTCTTCAACAAAGCCCGTCAGCGCGACATCCACTACGGTCTTTCCAACTCCTTCGGATTCGGCGGACAAAACGCCACCGTGATCTTCAAAAAGTTTGAGTGATAATGGCACTCTTCCACGTTTCCCCAAAAGACCCTGCCGACAAGGCCCTTTACGATTATATCCACAATATCTTTGGTTTTTATCCAAAGAACATCGCTTTGTATCGTGTGGCCTTCACCCATAAGTCGGTGGCCGCCGAGACCGTGGGCAACTACCACGTCAGCAACGAACGCATGGAATACCTCGGCGACGCCGTGCTGAGCACCGCCGTGGCCGACTACCTCTTCCACACCTATCCCACCCAGCCCGAAGGCTTCCTCACCGAGATGCGCTCGCGCATCGTCAGCCGTGCCTCCCTCAACAAGCTGTCGGAGAAGCTTGGCTTTGGCGACTACATCCGCCATACCCCCGATGTGGGCAACAACGCCCATTCGATGGGCGGCAACGCCTTTGAGGCCCTCATGGGTGCCATCTACCTTGACCGCGGCTTCGACTTCGCCAAACACATCATCATCGATCGCATCGTCAACATCCACATCGACGTGGAGCAGCTACAACAGACCGATGCCAACTTCAAGAGCAAGCTTCTCGAATGGTCGCAGAAGAACAAGAAAAGCACTTCGTTCAAGATGCTGGAAGAGATAGGCGAAGGACATAAGAAAGAGTTCCACGTCCAGATTGTCATCGACGGACAACCTTACGCCGATGCCATCGATCGTTCCATCCGCGGCGCCGAGCAGCTGGCCGCCGAAAAAACGTGGAAACAATTGTTTGGCGAAAACTAGTTTTTGCCAAACAATTGTATATCTTTGCGGCATGAAACCCAAAAGCAACAAGATACAGATTGCCTCGTTCGACGACACCACCGTCGTCGGCATCAACACCACTTTGGTCGACTACAAGCTGGCTTGGGGCATCAACAACAAACTTGCCCTCGACCTGGCCCGTTACGACGACCTCGTCTTCGAGGGTGCACCGTTCTCCTTCTTCTACTACACAGCGGGCGAGAACTACAACGTCTACAACCTCGTGTCGCTCGTGTGCAAGGAGAAGGTGCTATTTCCCTTCAAACCGCGTTTGGACTATCTCTTCCTCATCCAGAACACCCTTACTGCCGAGCGGCAGATCAACATCATGCGCGGCTTGCGAGAGATAGAAGGCGTCGTGCATGCCTTCGTCTTGGAAAAAGACAAGAACCTGCGTATGGTACTCGAGACCATTGCCGACTGTGAGCAACAGATGGTGACCAAGAAAAAGAAGCAGAACGATCTCAACGCTGTGAAGGAAAAGATGCGCCAACAAGAGGCGGAGCTGGCTGCACTTAGGGCTCAATCTTGATTTTCACGCCGCTTTCCTCGGTGACGAACGATGCAATGCGGTCGCCGATGCCGAGGTTGAACCGATGTTCGCCGAGGTCAATATCTTCGTTGACGATGGTATAGAGTTGTCCTTGATACGTGGCATGAGGCCCAATTTCCATGATTTTATCGTAGCGACAATAGCTAAAGGCATCGCCAGGCAGGTAATGCGCCTTGATGCTCTTGGCAAAGTCCTTGTGTTGGAAATCGATGGTGGCATCGCAGGGATTGTAGATGGAGAAGTCGATACGGATGGTGTCGCCGTGATGGAACACGGGCGTTTTGTCGCTGTCCGCGTTGGTGATGTTAAACGTGGTCACCAGACGGTTGGCAGAGGAGAAATCATCGCAGAGGAAGCCTTCGATTTCCTCGTCGCCCACTTGATAGGTTTCTGAGCGTTCGTTAACGTGACCGCACACAAATACGGGTTTTTCAGCCCAAGCCTTGTCGAACTGCCAGAGGTCGTATTGCGTCATACGGTCGTAATAGCTTTGCAGTGTAGAGCTCTCCTTGCCCGTGAAGTAATGGTAAAGGGCAGGCTGTTGGAATGAACCACGAAACACCACGGGACGGTCGCCAGCCACCTGCTCTATGGCCTTGTAATAAGGCTCCTTGCCGTGATAGCCAAAACGGTCGGCCAAAGGCGTCAACAAGAGGATTCTGAAAGCCAAAACCAATAGGAGAGAGGGAAGGATGAAGAACTTAGTGTATTTCCTCAGCTTCTCGTCAACCAATGCTTTGCGATAGACCAAAACCACCGCTGGGATGACGCAAACGATGGTCCAATGTGGCTCCACATGTCCGCGGAAGGCCATCAGCCAGAAGAAGAAAAAGAACCCAATCAAAATAAACCTTAATCCCCGCTCAAAGACCAGCTTGCCGTACATGTCATTCCTAGGAAGGTTAGTGCGTTGGAAGGAATCTATGGGCGGCAAGCTGGTCTTCTTACTTTTGATCAGCACATACACCACCGCTCCAAACGTAAACGGATTGAAAATGAGCAACTGATTGGGCAGATACTCCAAGAAATAGCTCCAACGAAACGCTTCATTGCGTCCAGCCAAATGGTACCTGAAGCTTGGGAAATCATTGTTGACCTGCCAAAGAATATGTGGTGTCAATAAAGCCAAAGCCAAGAGGCAGGCCACCCAGAACTTACCGTCTTTCAGCAGTTTGAGGTTGGATAGTACGATCAGACCCAATAATAGGAAAGCATGGTACTTGCTATAAATCATCAAAGCCATGAATAGGCCCATCAGTAGCGCGTTTTTCCATGACTTGTTTTCCAGATAGTGCTGATAGACAAGCAAAAACAGGGCAGAAAACAAGATTAGGCTCGCATCGGGTGTGGTGACGAAACCGTAGATGTTGAACATCACGATAGAGCATGCCAAAACGAAAAACAAGAAGACATGCTTACGAGTCGGCCCTTCGACGAGCTCAGGGACCTTGGTAGAAACAGGTCGTTGAGCCTGTCGAAACGCCGTCACATTGGTGATTAACCACATTACATACAGCGACAAACAAGACGCAATGATCGTGAAAAACCTCACGCCCAAGGTGCCTGAAAACAGCAAGCTACTCAAAAACGTCATCAGCCCCACCATAGGCGGATGGTCGAAATAGCCCCAAGCGAGGTGCTCGCCATATAGGGCATAATAAGCTTCGTCCTCTTGAATCTCGGTGAAGATGCCCTGCAGCAGGTTGATGACAAACCAAATGAAAATGCCACAACAAAGGCAAAATCTCCAATTGAATATTTTGTCCTTTGTCATGGCATTTGGTTTGTAGGCCGTCACACCGTGGCAGCCGCGATGATTTTAACCGACGTGAATGTTTTCCTTCACCAGTTTCATGATCTTTTCGGTGTCGTTACCCAGTTCCTTGCGGAGGTTGGCATCCTTGAAGTCGCTGAGGAACTTGATCATGTAGTCGATGATGGCATCGGAGAACACGCCCTTCTCGGTGTAGATCTTGCGGTCTTTCTTGAGTTCCTTGGCAGCGGCGACGCAGCTGTCGGGCAGTTGCTCGAGGCTCTCTTGCACCTTCTTGTTCTTGGCATCGTGGATGTTGACGCCAAGGCCGACGTAAGTCTTCTCGGCCACTTCGAGGGCGTTGGGCATCTCGAAGCCATGACGTGCGGCGGCGCAGAGGGCGGCCATCAGCAGGTACATGTCGGCGCAACCGTCGGAGGCACGCCATTCGAAGGTCTGCTTGCTGCTGAAGTCCTTGTTCGACTTCTTCTCAAGCGGGTTGGCGCTGGCAGCCATGTCCTTGCCGTTGTTGATCCAGCCCAGCGGCACGCGCACCAAGGCGCTGCGGTTGCTGTAAGACCAGCACAGCGAAGTCGGGGCCTCCTGATGGGGCACCAGACGGAGGAACGACAGCGGGTTGGGGTTGCCGAAGGCAGGCAGCGAGGTACCGGCGTCCATGTAACCGGCGATGGCTTTCTTGCCGTAGTCGCTGAGCTCGCCTTTGTTGACCATCACGCTCTTGCCGTCCTTCGTGAACTTGCAGTGCACGTGCATGCCCGAACCAGCCTTACCCACGGTGATCTTCGGGGCGAAGGTCAAGGTGACGCCATATTCGTAGGCCAACTGGCGCATGATCCACTTGGCGACCACGAGTTGGTCGGCAGCGTCTTCGATGTTGGTGGGCAGGAACTCGATTTCGTTCTGCTCGTAGATCTTTCCGTCGAGGGTGAAGTTACCCACTTCGGAGTGACCGTACTTGATCAAGCCGCCAGCCTGGGCGATGAGGCGCATGGCCTCGACGCGGTATTCGGTGAATTTGTTGAACGGGGCGCTCTCGTGGTAGCCACGTTGGTCGGGCACCTCATAGATTTGCTCATCGTCGGCGATGATATAGTATTCCAACTCGCCCATGGTCTCCATCTGCAAGCCCGTGGTCTTCTTAAAGACTTCGTGGGCCTTGTGGAGGATGTGCTCGGGTGAGCTCTCGAAAGGCTCGCCGTCGCGGTTGTAGAAGGAGCAGAGGATGTCCAAAGTGGGCGTCTCGGTGAAGGGGTTGCGGAAGGCCGTCTTGTACTTCGGCACCACATAAAGGTCGCTCTTGCCGGCCTCGATGAAGGGGAAGAGGCTGGAACCATCGACGCGCTCACCGGCGGTGAGGATGCTCTCGAGGTGCTCCAGGCTGTGAATCACGAAGTTCAAGGTCTTCAGCTTGCCGTCCCAGCCACAATAGTGGAAGTTGACGAATTCGATTTGGTTTTCCTCGCAATAACGGATGATGTCGGCGCGAGTGAATTCCGATGCAGGCTTTTGGAGGTACTGCACCAGACGATTGGGGTTCATGGCAATTCTTTGGTCCATTACGATTTTGTTATTTAAAGTTTAAAAACTCAAAATTTGAAGATTCGTTTGACGCGGGACTGCGAGACACGGGACGCGGGACTTTCTGCCGCTTTGCGTCACTGCGAGGCACGAAGCAGTCCACAGATTGTGCGCAAAGATAGGGAATATTCCGTCATAAAAAGTTTAAAAGACAAAAATTTCCGTTTTTTCCTTTGCTTATAAAATAAATTACTACTTTTGCAACGATAAAACGACAAAATAGCGATTTGAACTATGAAAAAATCCATTTTATTTGTACTGATATTTTGCTCGACTTGGGCAAACGCGCAAACGCTTCTTGAAAGAATCGTGGATTCTGTTTCGATAAAGGAACGGAATGAATTCATTTTGTCGAAATTGGATTCGGCGTTTATTTTTGATAATGACAAGTTGGAGTTTGTCTGCCCTTTTGAGCCGGAAAATTGTGTCGTTTATGATATATATAACTGCCATAAGGGTCGAAGTGGGGGAGGAAGAAGCAATTTTTTCTACTATGAAGAAGCCCTTATCGACACTAACATGTTCACCAAGAAGTATTTTGTGAGCGGAAAGTTTTTGGAAGATTGGGTCAAACTAGAAGAAGAGGGGAGGACTGGAATAAGTGTGGAAGATTCATTTGTTTTTGATACTGTAAATGACAGAGCGTATTCTTGTGTTAAGAGACATCCTCGACTTTCCAAGATCCACCATGTTTCTCATGATTTAGACACGTTTTTTTGCAAGTTTGGATACCCGATACGTGATCTTGATCATTATAATGAAATAACTCTTGAAAAGACTCTCGGTAAACTATTTAAAACCGATGTGATAGATTTTGTGTTTTGTTTTCCTACTTTTTTCGGGAAGGCTGATTGGGACTTTTCAAAAGACTATATTTTTTGGAGCCCCGGCTATTATTTTGCTATGAAAGGGAATCAATTCTATTACATTGATATTCAAGAAAAGAAGATATATCCCATGGAAGAAGTCGTGGAAAACCATTGGGATTGGATAACAAACGTGATTGAAAAACAAGAATAAAACCAAACATTATGGCACTAAAAGACTGGATGATTGCCTTCAACAACGCCAAGACGATGGAGTCGAACGGCGAGGAAGGTCCGGAATTGATAGCGGAATACGAGCGCGTGTTAGCCAAATTGGGTGAAGGACCTTTTACCGAGGCCGAAGAACACGTGCGCGAAGAGGTGTATCGGAATTTGGAGGAATTGTATACCCTTATCGGGGATGAGGTGAAGGCAGATTATTATAAGAATTTGTCCATGTAGGGACGCATCGCATGCATCCACGCTGCAATTTGAAATTATTATCTGTCTACGGACACACGCGGTGTGTCCGTACAATTACAATAATTATTCCCGTTTCAGCATATTGAAATAGGCATCCAATAGTTTCTGCGCCCCAATATAGGCGCTCATGCGCTGGCCGCGTACATCGCTTTCGACCAAAGGCAAGAGGTCGGCCACCAGTTGGTTTTGATAGAAATCATTCTTCAAGGCGCTGTCCATCGAGTCGTACATCATCTGCACGTCTTGTTGGGCGCGTTTCTTGTATAGATAGCCGTTGTCGCGGATGGCTTGCACATGGTCGGCGACCATCTGCCACACCTCATCGATTTGAAAGCCCGTCAAGGCGGAGCAAGTCATCACCTTGGTCTCTTGTCCTGATTCGGGCAAGGGGAACAAATGTAAAGCATTTCTGCATTCGGCGGCGGCTCGGTTGGCACGCATCACATTGTCGCCATCGGCCTTGTTCACGGCGATGCCATCCGCCATTTCCATGATGCCGCGTTTGATGCCTTGCAGCTCGTCGCCGGCACCGCTGATTAAAATCAAAAGGAAGAAATCGACCATGGAATGCACCGCCGTTTCTGACTGGCCCACGCCCACGGTCTCCACGAATATGGTATCGTACCCCGCTGCCTCACAAAGGATTATCGTTTCCCTGGTCTTTCTCGCCACACCGCCCAAGGTGCCCGCCGAGGCCGAGGGACGGATATAGGCATTGGGATGCACGGAAAGGGTCTCCATACGGGTCTTGTCGCCCAAGATGCTGCCCTTGGAGCGTTGGCTCGATGGGTCGATGGCCAACACCGCAAGCTTCTGTCCTTTATTGCAGAGATGCACGCCCAAAGCCTCGATAAAGGTGCTCTTACCAGCTCCAGGAACACCGGTGATACCCAGTCGCAAGGCCTTTCCTGCATGAGGCAGACAAGCCGCTATGATCTGTTGCGCCAAGTCCTGATGCTTGGGCAGGGCACTCTCCACCAAGGTGATGGCCTTGCTGAGTGCCACGCGGTCGCCTTTGAGGATGCCGTCGACGTACCATTCCAACGGCATCAGCTGCTGGTGGTTGCGTCGCATGCGCTCCAAAGCATTTGGGTTGACTTGGATGGGACCTTCCACTCCCTCAGTGACCTTGAGGTTGGATTCCCATTCATGTTCCTGATTTTCAAAGTGTTCGTATTCCATAGCGGGCTGCGGATTAACTTCGGTTTGACTTGGCAAAGGTAGGGTTTTTTATTTTTATTTGCGTTATTCCAAAAAAAATGCGTAATTTTGTAGTTTCTAAGCAAACTAACGCCCATGACTAGCAAGACAAGAGTACTATTCGTCCATCAGGAAATCGCACCCTATCTGCCGGAGACCCCGATGAGCCTCATCGGTCGCTATCTGCCACAGGCCACTCAAGAAAGCGGTAAGGAAATCCGCATCTTCATGCCGCGCTACGGTGTCATCAACGAGCGCCGCAACCAGCTCCACGAGGTGATCCGCCTCTCGGGCATGAACCTCATCATCAACGACACGGACCACCCGCTCATCATTAAGGTGGCCTCCATCCAAAAGGCGAGGATGCAGATCTATTTCATCGACAACGACGACTTCTTCACGAAGAAAAAGTACTTGATGTATGACGAAAAGGGCGTTTTTTCCGACGATAACGACTACCGTTGCGTGTTCTTCACACGTGGCGTCATCGAGACCGTGAAGAAACTCAACTGGTCACCCGACGTCATCCATTGTCACGGCTGGATTTCGGCCCTGATGCCAGTCTACATCAAGCGTGCCATGAACGTCCGCGACAACCCGCTTTTCAATGAGACGAAAATCGTTTATTCCATCTACGACGACGGCTTCAAGGAAGACTTCAAGCCAGGTTTCGACAAGATGATGAAGTTGCCGGGCATGACGGCCAAAGACCTCAAGTATTTCAAGGAAGGCAACTATGTCAACCTAACCAAGGCCGCCATCGACTATTCCGACGGCATCGTGGTTTGCACGGACAAGCTGAATCCTGAGATTGCAGCCTATCTGCAAACCGTCAAGAAGCCGGTGCTCTCGTATCAAGAGCAGGTGCATTACGCTCAGGCTTGCAACGATTTCTACGACCTTCTTCTCCAGAAACAATAAGGACAACGTTTTTGAGTTATCTCACACGAAGAACCTCAATTAATTTTCGACCTGATGAAAACACATCATTCAACTGCTTGGATTGGCTTGGCGTTAATGATTGGCATAATGGCCTTTGCCTCGTGCAAGAAATCGCCTGAGACCATCGGCAACAACCTTATTTCAGACGATAGCTTCATTAGCATCTACCATACCGACACCACCGAAATCATTTGTCATTCTTATCTCGATTCTGTGGCGACAGACAATGCGTCCAACGCCTTGCTGGGTGCCATGAATGATCCCATCTTCGGTAATACTGAAGCTGGTTTCTATACCCAGTTTCGACCCTCGGTGGCCGGACAGAGCTTCGGAAACAACCCTGTGGTCGACTCACTGGTGCTGCAACTCTGTCTTGTAGGCTATTATGGCGACACCACGGTGATGCAGACGGCACATGTCTATGAGCTTACCGATTCGCTTGTGTTCGAAAACACCTATTATAGCCATTCAACGGTGGCTACGGGTAGCATTGACCATGCCAATGGGTACCAGTTCTGCCCGAGACCTAAGACCAAGGTGCACATCATCGGTAGTGACACTGTGACTCAGCCTATTATCCGTATCCCGCTGAGTCAGGATTTGGGAAATTATCTCGTGAACCTCGATACCACAGCTTACTCGCGTCCCGACCGTTTTAAGCAGCATTTCAAGGGTCTCTATGTGACTTGTGCCACTGTGGGTCTTGATGGCGCCATCAGTTCCATCAACCTGACGAACAACACGTATACTTTGTTGCAGCTTTACTATCACAATGCGGCCACACCTGATAAGCCCATGCGCTATAATTTCTATGTGACCTCGTCCGACGCCTATTTCAACCACTTCGACCACGACTACACCCAGGGCAGCCCTGAGTTTGTGAGTCAGCTAATGGAGGGTCAAGAGTCATTGGGCCAGTCGACCCTTTACCTGCAGACCATGGGTGGCGTGAGGGCTAAGGTGCAGTTTCCCAACTTGACCCATTGGACGGATACCTTGGAGGGTTGCCGTCTTGTGGTCAACGAGGCCAAACTTATTCTGCCCGCAACTGCAGCATTGATGGATTCTATTTATAAGGCACCCAAAAACTTCATGCTTGTGGGTTTCAGCTCCGATACCACCACCTATCTCTTGCCCGATTATCTTGAAGGTAGCGCTTTCTTTGACGGCACCTATAACTCAAGCAAACAGGCAGTGAGTTTCCGAATTACGGAGTACCTGCAACAGATGATTGATGGTAAGAAAGACAATCTTGGATTGAGTCTGGGCATCAACGGTGCGGCCTACAATGCGACACGTTACGTCATCAATGGCCCTGAAGCTTCAGATGGAGAGAAGATGAGGTTGGAAGTGACGTATTCCATTGTGAATGAATGAGGAATGCTGAAATACGAAGTATTCGACGAAGTCAATGAGGAATGCTGAATGAGGAATGCTGAATGAGGAATGCTGAATGAGGAATGCTGAATGAGGAAATTTTGAATCTTAAATTTTGAATTTTAAATACTTAGAAATATGAAGAAACTGATTATCGCTGCCTTGGTTTTGGTTGGATTGACCTGCCAAGCACAGAAAGCAAATGAGAAGGAAACAGTGGTCGTCATCAAGACCAGCATGGGAACCATAAAGGCCAAACTGTATAACGACACGCCTAAGCATCGTGACAACTTCATCAAGTTGGCGAATGAGGGCTGGTACAATGGCTCGCCCTTCCACCGTGTCATCAAGGACTTCATGATCCAAGGTGGACAAAACAAGGATGGTAGCCTTGACCCGGGTTATAGAGTCCCTGCTGAGTTCAAGGACAACCACTTCCACAAGAAAGGTGCCCTTTGTGCTGCTCGTCAGCCTGACCAAGTGAATCCCCAGAAGGCCTCCAGCGGCTCGCAGTTCTACATCGTGCAAGGTAAGGTGTATGACGACCGTACTTTGGACATGTTTGAGAGCCGTATGGGCAAGGTGTTCAGCGCCCGTCAGCGTCAGGCCTACAAGACTGTGGGTGGCACCCCGCATTTGGACGGTGACTACACGGTGTTTGGCGAGGTCATCGAAGGCCTTGAGGTGGTCGATAAGATTGCTGCCGTCGAGACTGGTCGCGGAGATATGCCTGTCAAACCTGTCACGATCATTTCCGTTACGATAGAGAAATAAGGCTGCTGGCTTTTGGCCTTTGGCTGCTGGCATTCAATCAGCCAGTTGCCAGAAGCCAGTTGCCAGAGCTAAAAGCATACAACAATGAAAGAAAGAATCGAAGAGATACTATCCCAGGTGCGTGACTTCCAGGCCGACAGCAAAGAGGCTCTGGAGAATTTCCGTATCACTTATTTGAGTAAGAAAGGCATCATCCCTGCTTTGTTTGCCGACTTCAAGAACGTGGCCCCCGAGCTCCGCAAGGAGATGGGCATGAAGCTCAACGAGCTGAAGAATACGGTTCAAGAAAAAGTTGATGAGCAGTTGCAGAAGTTTGAAAGCCAGCACAGCAACGACGCTGGTTTCGACATGAGCATGCCCGCCGCCGACATGAAGGGTGCGCGTCACCCGCTGTCCATCGTGCGTCGCGACATCAACGAGATCTTCTCACATCTCGGCTTCACCATCGCCGAAGGTCCCGAGATTGAGGACGACTACCACGTGTTCTCAGCCTTGAACTTCCCGCTCGACCATCCCGCCCGCGACATGCAGGACACCTTCTTCATCAGCAAGGAGCCCAATGTCAACAAGGCTTCGGATGTGCTGCTGCGCACCCACACCTCGAGCGTGCAGGTCCGCGTGATGGAGACCCATCAGCCGCCTATCCGCATCATCGCCCCCGGCCGTGTGTTCCGCAACGAGGCTATCTCGGCCCGTGCCCACTGCATCTTCCATCAGATTGAGGGCCTCTACATCGACGAGAACGTCTCCTTTGCCGATCTGAAGCAGACCTTGTACCACTTTGTGCAGGAATTCTTTGGCGAGGGCACCAAGGTGCGTTTCCGTCCGTCGTATTTCCCCTTCACCGAGACCTCGGCTGAGATGGACATCTCGTGCAACATCTGTGGCGGCAAGGGCTGCAACATCTGCAAGCACACGGGTTGGGTTGAGATCCTGGGTTGTGGCATGTGCGACCCCAACATCCTCATCGCCAGCGGCATCGACCCGGAGAAGTACACCGGCTTCGCCTTCGGCATGGGCGTGGAACGCATCGCCATGCTGAAATATGGCATCAACGACCTGCGCCTGTTCTTCGAGAACGACATGAAGTTCTTGGAACAGTTTGAACTGGCGTAAGAATTACAGAAATATGGATTTTTGTTTGTAGAGAAGGTGCATGCACCGTCTCTACTGTTTTATTCACCCCGAACGGTTCTATTCAGCCATTGGCAGAAGTCCTTGGTCTTCTCGAACTCACTCAGCACCCAGTCGACGAGGTGCGGATCGGAGAGACGTTTGTCGGGAAGGTCTTGCACCACGAGCCAGTCGCGTTGCTTGAAGAGCTCGGCCTGCGGGTGGTCCTTGGGATAGCCGTTGGGCACGCGTTTCATGGCATGGCTGGTGTCCAAGTCAAAACCTTGGGCTTTGGCGATGGCCTCCACCAAGGGCTCGCCGTTGAAGAGGATCTCGTCGCGGATGGTCTTCAGCATGGTCGTGTCGGGCATGTACATCCCCGTGCAGAGCATGTTGTGGCCGAGGTATTCCGACTCCTTCGCCTCAAGGTGGAAGTAATAGCCGCTCAGCATCGACTTCTTGCCTTCGGGGCAGACGAACACACCGAAATGGGTCTTGTAGGGTCGCTTGTCGGGCGAGAAGCGCGTGTCACGATAGAAGCGGTAGGTGCAATCCTTTAAGGTCAGGCCTTTGCAGTTGTCGTCGAACTTCTGCACGCCGGCGATGATCTGCTCGGCCAAGGCATTGAAGTTGGCTTGCGCCGTCTGGTATTGCTTCTTGTGCTCCTGAAACCAAGGGCGGTTGTTGTTGTGGAGGACGTCGTCGAGAAATTTTAGGATCTCTTCCATGAGTGAATTTTTTGCAAAAATACGGAATTATTTTGCACTAAATACTGCCTTTTTCGCCATCATAGTCATGGAAAGGCCTCGGGCAACTATAAACAACAAGAAGGCTATCCAAAGACCATGGTTACCAAAACGGGGCATTAATAACAAGGTGGCTGGCAGGAACACGCCGACGGCCGAGATGAGCATGGTGTTGCGGATGGCACGGGCTGCCGTGGCGCCGATGTAGACGCCGTCCCACAGGAAGGCGGCGAAGGTGATCAGCGGGATGGCGGCCAGGTAGATATGGTAAGGCTGCGCCATCGGGATGATGCTAGGCTGGTCGCTGACAAGACGGATGAACCAGTCGGGAAAGAGCGCATAGAGCACCGTGAAAGGCAAGGCGATGAAGAAGCCCCAAAGGAACAGCAGCTTGACGGTCTGGCGGAGTTGCTTGGGGTCATGCGCCCCCGTGAAACGACCCACCAAAGCCTCGCCTGCGTAGGCAAATCCGTCGGTGAAGTAAGAGAAGATGTAGAAGAACTGCATCAGGATCATGTTGACGGCCAGCATGTCGTCGCCGAGTTTGGCCGACTGGTTGTTGAAGAAAGCGATGCTCAACACCAACAGGATGCTGCGGATCATGAAGTCGGCATTCACCTTGAAGAAACGCTTGAGTTTGTCGGCTTGCAACAGAAGCACGCGTCGGATGGGAACGAGATAGTGGCGGAACTTGGTGAAAAGGAAGATGACAGCCGTCAGTAAGCCGCAATACTGCGCGATGACGGTGCCCAAGGCCACGCCTGTGACGCCCATGCCCATGGCGTTGACGAAGATGATGCTCAAAATGATGTTCACCACATTGGTCAGGATGGCGATGATCATGGGGATGGTGGTGTTTTGCATGCCGATGTACCAGCCGTTGAAGGCATAGAGGCAGAGCACCGCCGGAGCCGCCCAGATGCGCACTCTGAAATATGTGGCGGTATAGGCCAACACCTCCTCGCTGCCGTGCAGTAGTTTCATGCTGAGCCATTCCACTGGACCTTGTAGCGAAAGCACCAAGATAGTGGAAATCAGCGCGATGCAGAGGGAGCGATAGAGCGAATAGGCCATCTCGGCACGGTCGTTGGCTCCGTATGCTTGTGCCGTGAAACCCGTCGTGCCCGCTCGCATGAAGCTGAAGATGGAGTACATCACGCTGAAGATGGTACCACCCAAGCCGATGGCCCCGATGTAGGCGACGCTGTCCTGATGGCCCATCAGCATCATGTCGACGAAGCCCAGCAGCGGCACGGTGATGTTGCTGATGATGTTGGGGATGGCGAGTTTTAGGATGGAACGGTTGAGGGATTCTTTGCGCATCGTTATGCTTTTGAAGGCACAAAAATAGAATAAATTGGTCTATTGTCGAAAAAATTCGCAAATTTGATAATAATTCGCAAAATTATTCTATTTTTGCCGTGAAAAACAGGAATAAATGAACATATCATTTGACGATAATGCATTAGAAGAACTCTATACGACGGGTTCAACTAATGAGCGAAAATACAAGAAGTTGTCTAAAGATGTGGTTAAGCAATACGTCAAGACAGTGAATTTCATTAAAGCTGCGACACGTGTTGAAGATTTGTATTTGATCAAGTCGTTGCATTATGAGAAAAAGAAAGGAGACTTGAAAGGTTTAGAAGTGGTTTGGATAAATACCCAATATAGATTGCATTTTCAGAGTTCACCTGATGGAAACGGAATCATCGTTAACGCATTATTAACCGAAATATCAAAGCATTATGAATAAGAAGCTAAGACCTTTTATTGCAACTCACCCTGGTGAGTTAATTAAGGATGAATTAAAAGAAAGAAACCTGACCCAAAAGGAATTGTCAGAAATGACAGGTATCAAACCATCCGTATTGAGTGAAACCATTCATGGGAAGCGTTCTGTTTCACTGAATGTTGCCATTGCTTTGGAAAAGGCCCTGGGAATCCCCGCTGAGATTTGGATGAATCTTCAAACTCAATATGATTTGGATTCTGCACAAATAGCTGAGCATGAGAAACAAAAAGAAACTGTTTCAATTACTATTCCTATCAGCGATCTTAATTTGTTGCGTGAAATCTCCAGAAAATTCGGTTGGGCTTGTATGTTTTAAAAATAACGAGTTATGATATTCTATTTCAGTGGTTGCGGCAACAGCCGCCATGTGGTCGAGACCTTGGCCGCTGGTCTCAACGACACATTGGTATTCATACCCGAAGCAGCTCGTGAAGGCCGTTACGAGTACGAATTGGTCGAAGGCGAACGCCTCGGCTTCGTGTTTCCCATCTATGCTTGGGGACCTCCAAAACTGGTGATGGACTTTGTGAAAAAAGTGACAGTTAAGGTCCCTGAGCCTGTCGAAGGGCCGACCTCAAAGCCATACATTTATTTTGCCTGCACCTGCGGCGACGAATGTGGACTCGCCGAGGACATCTTCCGCAAGGCGTTGGAGCAAAAGGGTTGGAATCTTAACGCCTGCTTCAGCGTGCAGATGCCCGAGACCTATATCGGTATGCCGGGCTTCAAACTCGACACCGACGAGAACGCACAAAGAAAGATTGCCGCCGCCGATAAGCTTATGAACGATTGTATTTTGCGTCTGCAAAACAAGGAAAGTTTTTCCAAAATGACAAAAGGCGGCGCGGCTTGGTTCAAGAGCCGTTTGATCAACCCTGGCTTCAGCAAGATGGCCACCAATGACAAGAAATACCGCGTCACGGAAGCCTGCATTCACTGCGGCAAGTGCGTGGAAGCCTGTCCGTTAAAGAATGTCACTTTGGAAGACGGTCTTCCGAAATGGAACGGCAACTGCACGATGTGTATGGGCTGTTATCACCATTGTCCCGTCAATGCCATCCAATACGGCAATGCTACGGTAGGGAAGGGACAGTATTACTTTGGGAGAAGATAATAAGCTATCAGCCGTCAGCTTTCAGCTTGGTCATTACAATGCTGATAGCTGAAAGCTAATAGCTCAATTCAACAAATCGAAGATTGGCTCCGCCGAATCAGAGATTTCAACGTAGTTAATTAAACAGTCAACACTTAAACATAAATACATATCTTTGCCTCGTAAATCATTCAATATCAAAAATAAAACGCTATGAGAAACAAACACTACTTCTCAAAAGCACTATTTGCCACTCTATTGGCTCTTTTCTTTAGTGCCGCTACTGCGGTTGCACAATGCACCATTCCTATCGCCCCTGGACAGTCTTACATCGAAGACTTCCAATCGGGAGAGATGGAATGCTGGACGGTGGAAACAACGAGTTCGACCACTTGGGCGGTGATGCAAGGTACGGGCTCCAATGTGGTGGCCTTCCAAAATGCTTCCTCTGGCGACGAGGCCCGATTGGTGTCGCCCACTTTCGATTTGACGGGCAGCAACAGCGCTACTTTCAGCTTTGCCTACGCGATGATGGCCCTGTATCCTCCTTATGACGAGCTCACGGTGAGTTATCGCACCTCGCCTTCCGACAGCTGGCATCAGCTTGCCAATTATAGCATCAGTGACTGGTCGAATACTTATGACGCCTCGTTTACGTTGGATGATTTGAGTGCTACCTTCCAAGTCTCATTCTTGGGTCACAGCAATGGAGGTTACTACATCTTCATTGATGATATTGAGATAGCCTCAGCTGGAGGTTGTGCTCGTCCTGCGGGTTTGACTGTCTCTGAAATCACCACGAATTCTGCCCTCCTTGGATGGTCGACGGCGGGTAACGAGGAGAGTTGGACAATTGACCTCAACGGACAGCAGACCACGGTGACCTCGCAACCCTATCTCATGGATCGTTTGGAGCCTAACACGGATTATAGTTTCCGTGTGAAAGCCAACTGTGGGGGTGGAATGGAGTCGGAGTGGTCGCAGCCTACGACGTTTAAGACAATGTGCGAAGTGTTTGTCGTCACCGACGACGAACACTATTTCGACGACTTTGAGGCCTCGGAAGAATTTGTATGCTGGCATAGTGAAATCCTCTCGGGTGAGGATGGTTGGGTGGTTGACCCTGGATATCTCATTCCCAACAATACGGCATTCTTCATCTGGCTTGGTGAGGAGGCAATGCTTGTGTCGGCTCCGCTTGACATCACAGCCGTCACTAAGCCGGTGCTCACTTTCAAGCATAGGCAGCGTTCGCTGGGACAATTTGTGGATGAGCTGTCGGTGTGGTATGCGCCTTCAATCAACGATTATTGGCATCTCCTTGGCGAATTCACATCCGCCTGTGAGGACTGGGAGGAGGTAACCTTTGACTTGCCCGAAGCATCGGACGCTTATCTCATCGCATTCAAGGCCAAGTCGAACGAAGCAGATGGTGTGTATGTCGACGATGTTAGAGTGAGCAATTATATTGATGATGGCGTAGAGGAGGTTGCTTCCTTTGCTGTGAGTGTCAGTCCCAATCCCACTTCGGGCAGCGTTACAATTGCATCCAACAGCGCCGATGGCGAAGTCACCGTCATGGATCTATTTGGCAGGAAGGTCGCCACTGCTATCATGCAGGAAGGCCGTGCTGTGGTGGATCTCAGTGGTTGTGCAAAAGGCGTCTATATGGCCCGCATCTCAAGTGAGGCTGGAACGCGCACTATCAAGTTGGTGAAGGAATAGAATGGGGGTTATTGCTATACAAACAGAAAATGAATTTGCAGGAATCCCCATTCCTGATTTTATTGACATTATTCTTAATAATAGAGATGGGCGAGCAGATGAAGCAATGTATTGCCTTCTGCATCAATGTCTTAGTCACCAGTTAAGGCAACGTTTTGAAGACTACCAGCATCAGTTGTTGGATAGTTTCGATGATGTTATCGAAGATTTCTTTCTCTATCTGCGTGAAGGAAATGAAGGGGAGAAACAATCTCCTTATGTAGTTCTTCGGAGTGTCAACAAGAAAGATTCTTTTGAGTCATGGATTCTTAATACCTTCCGAAATTACCTTAGTGTACGCGCCACCAAAGAGGGTCGAGTCACTCATACGGAACCATTGACTGAAAGTGTTGCCGTTGTTGATGCTATTTCCTCTGAGTTGACCAATGAACAAAAGCTATCCGTCGCTTCCAACTTGATAGCCTATGGCCACCAAAAACTCTCATCTCGTGACGGTTTTATTTTTCTTCGTGTCATGCTTACGATGCTTAACAAGCAGAAAGCATTACCAAATGAAGCTATGGCTAAAGCACTTGGGATGACAGATGTTTCGTACCGCGTGACTGTTCATCGTATGAAGTGTAATTTGGCTCAATACCGCTCCGAATTGTTACGAGGTGAGCATTTCCATCTTGACGAAAAGCACCAACAGATGGCAAGGCGCATTTATGATGATTTTCTTCATCTTTATCCCACGCTTTTGGGCTATTATTGTCAAGCCATTGACTTATTACCTTGTGCCGATGCCGTCAAACAGTTGCGCCAAAACTATTATCTCACCACTGGAAACATGATGCATGAGTCCGAACCACTTTATTCTACGCTCTCCGTAGAGGCTTTCTGGAATATGCTGAATCGGTTCCTGATTGTTTGACATGAATGTTTTTCTTCTAAGGTTCACTTTTTTTGAGGAACAACTGTAACAATTTCGCTTTTCTCATACTATAAGGGTGAATCACCCATAGTTTGAGGAATATGAAAATCAAAAAGCACGACACTTTCTTTCAATGGCGCAAGAATCTCAGATTTGCCCCCATCCTGCTTGAAGTTCTTGACATTATTGAGGATAGAGAAGGCTATCGCGGTATCTATAAGGTGCGTTGGCATATTCTTGAGACAGACAAAGTTTATACATCAGTATTCCTCATGGCGGTAGACAATGATGGCATGTTCAACGAATTTATGCCGATTTCACGCAAATTGTATCTGCGAGCTATAAGGATATTGAAAGAGGCGGAGACATACAAGAGTGCTCGACGACGGATATTGTATCTAATAAAACAGATTGTTTAATGTAATTTCAATACAATAAAAAAAGAAAGTGATATGGGAGTATATGCGCATAGATTTATAGAAATACAGGATAAAGACAATAAGTGGCAAGCTCTGCCTTTGTGGAGCAAATATGAAGATAGTAATTATTGTCAACCGGATTTGGTTGTTGGCGAATTGAAGTTGAAGAAAAACTTGTGCTTTTTGCAAAGATCTTCTTCGGGATTCTATTCACCAGGTGCGCTCTATTCAGTTGATGACATTAGTCATCCAATATCGCAGAGTGAGTTGGGGGATGAAACAAATAATTATATTGAACACTTCAATTATCCAGTCCGAATAGAGAGCTTTCTTTTGTCAGAATTAGAGGCGTTTGCAGACAAATGCAAAGAACAAGTCTACGCACACATCGCGGAGGCTTTTTATGACCATAATATGCAACTTATTGTAAAGATGTTGGCATCAACAAGGGAAGTGAGTTTAAATAGTGACGATGGTAAGTATTGCCTGTCTCCAAGGTCGGTATTTGATGACTATGTGGAAGATTATCTTGAAGTATTGGCAGAATTATTCAAAGTGTATTTTGCTATCCACGAACTTGGCTATTGCTACAATTCTGAAAAGGTACGGGTAGTATTCTTTTATGCTTAAACCTATCAATCTATTGTCTTTTGATGAGGAGGTCAAAGCAATCATTATTATAAGTTAAACGCACAAATAAATCATTACTATGTCAAACAAAATCAAAAAGAACGACAGGCTTTATCAAGATGCATTGATTTGGATGGGCTACCGATACGCCATTGGCTTTACTGAAACGGGCGAGGCGGTCACGCAGTATAAGCTGTTTAGAGATATTGAATACGACACGCCCGAGTTTCATGCGCTGGCTGCAGAAATCTCCAACTATCTCCGTAGGAAGAAGATTAAAGATGTGGTGGATTTGCGGAACCGTTTGCAGGAGAGCGACCTCATCTGGTATTCTTTCCACTATGCCATCGGCAGGCATACCTATGCCGCATCGCATTGCCACGATATAGTTCAATATGGCAAGGATGTCCTTTCTCCTGAAAGAAAGGCGTTCACTGCTCTTGACATTCGACGGGAATTGTCCTATCGGTTCCATGTTGGCTTTAACTTCAAGATTTCGTATGAGTTGGAAGGCAAGCATGACCCCGTCGATTATTTGATGGTGTTCCTTCAACAGAACAAAATCTATACAGACGAGCAATTGGCTAAATATAGACGGATTGAAGTTGCAAAAAACTCAGATGGGGTTATAACCTATCACACGGAAAAAGCAACTGAGAAAGAAAGCTACCGAATGGGTGTCTTTTCTATGAATTTTTGGGATTATCTCGGCTGGGCCGACCTTGCTTCTTATTTTGACCCAGACTCACACAAACGTTGTAGAACCAAATACAAAGGCGTTGAAAGGGTAATAGAATATTTCGACTCTTGGGTGTCGGGAGAACAATCCACAACAGAACTCTCCTACCATAAAGTGAAACGGCCCATTGAAAGCTATGAGGCGAGGCCTTATATCTGCTCTTACATTTCAGAAGAGTATATCGTGGAAGATGAGATTTGATACAAATATGATTCTTTTAATAATAGTTGCAAATTAAACTATTATTCGTATTTTTGCATCCGAATAGTTCAAAATAAAACTATTATGGATGATATCTATATGCTTGCTGATACTGTAATCCTTAGTCGAATTGGTAATAGACTGAGGGCTACGAGATTGAAGCAAAACATTACCCAGCAAAGTCTTTCTGAAGCCGCCAACGTGTCGCTTTCGTCTATCAAGAAAATGGAAAAAGGTGAGATTCGTTCGTTCGACTCCTTGTTGAGAGTGTTGCGCATTTTAGGAAAACTTGACATCTTACAGCCCTTGATGGAAGAAGAACAACTGAGTCCGAGCGAATACTACGACTTGGTGCATTCCTCGCAAGCCACCATGCGCCAACGGGCCGCTGGTAAAATCAATCATGTGAAAAAGGAGGAATCTGAATGGTAGATGTAGCAAAAGTGAACATGTTTGGCATACCCGTCGGGACTTTCCGTTGGGATGAACAGTATCAGATAGTCAGGTTCGAATATGACCGCAGCTTTATGGGGCGAGGCTTGGAGCCTTCGCCGCTAATGATGCCCGTGCGCGAAGGGCGAGTTTACTCTTTCGCAAACCTTGGTAAAGAAACCTTTAACGGCTTGCCGGGTCTATTGGCCGATTCACTTCCCGACACATACGGCCGTGCGCTGTTTGATAGATGGCTTGCCTTGACAGGACGGACAAGTGGCAACCCAGTTGAGACGCTCTGCTTTCTTGGCAAACGCTGTATGGGTGCTTTGGAGTTTGAACCCGCTTTCGATGTCGGTTACGATGTCCACGAAAAGTTTGAGATTGATACCTTGGTGGAGGTGGCCAAAGACGCTCTCGCCCAAAAATCTTCATTTGGCGTTAATCTTAATGATGATAAAAAAGCTGCAATAGCAGAAATATTGCGGTTGGGGACTTCGGCAGGCGGTCAGCGAGCTAAGGCCATCATTGCATACAATCCAACAACAGGAGAGGTTCGCTCAGGTCAAGTGAAGGCCCCAGAAGGATTTGATTACTACCTGATTAAGTTGGATGGCGTATCTGCCCAAGCGGGATTCAAGGCCACGGAAAACTACGGACGTTTGGAATACTCATTCTATCAACTGGCGCGTGCTTGTGGTATTGAAATGTCGAAGTGTATGCTGATTATAGAAAACGGTCGAGCACACTTTATGACTAAACGTTTTGACCGTGAGGATGGAAAGAAAATACACATGCAGACGCTTTGCGGCATGGCCCATTATGACTTCCGGCTTCGTCGAGCCTATTCCTACGAACAGGCTTTCAATGTGATGCGTGCACTGCGTTTGCCCTATTCTGCAGCCAAGGAAATGTTCCGCCGGATGGTGTTCAATGTGGTGGTCCGCAATCAGGATGATCATACCAAGAACATTTCTTTCTTAATGGGTGAGGATGGCATTTGGCGCTTGTCACCTGCCTATGACATGGGTTATGCCTATAATCCCCAAGGAGGCTGGACTTCCACGCATCAGATGTCAATTAACGGAAAGTTCGATGACATTACAAGGAAAGACTTGCTAGATTTTGCCACACTTAATAACATTAAGGAAGCCATGTTCATTATTGACGAGGTGTGTGAAATGGCTTCTCGTTGGTCAGAAATGGCAAAAGACTGTGATGTACCACCCGCGATGGTTAAAACTATCAATTCAAATTTTATCTATTTGTAAAACAATTAATTAACATAGTGGTTTACTAATGAAACAGATAATGAAAGCAAAACACGCTTCTCTCTTAGCAGCCCTTCTTCTGCTGCCCCTCTTCCTCAGCGCCCAAACCGCCAATGACTACACCCAATACGTGAATCCCTTCATCGGCACACAGACCGATGAGACAGGCGCCCTCAGCGGTAGCACCTTCCCTGGCGCCACAATGCCGCAGGGCATGGTGCAACTGAGTCCCGAAACGGAACAAATGGTCACTTGGGATCCTTGCTCAGGTTACGACTACAACAAGGATATCATCTATGGCTTCACCCATACCCACCTCAGTGGCACGGGTTGCACCGACCTCATCGATGTGAGTCTCATGCCTTTGTGCACAGCAGTGACACCCGAGCAGTTGAAGGCCGCTGACTTCGGACAGCATTATAGCCATAACAAAGAATCTGCCCGTCCAGGATATTATCAGGTGTTGTTGCAGGAGAGTGGTGTGAATGTGGAGCTCTCGGCCACCACACGAACGGGCATCCATCGTTATACTTTCCCTGAAGGCCAGCCCCAGAGCGTCGTCCTTGACCTCGATCGAGGTACCTTCCGTGGCGAGGCCTATTACTCGAAACGCCGTACTTACGATGTGATTCAAGCACAGATTCGCCTCGTCGATGACCACACCATCGAAGGCTACCGCGTCGTCACAGGTTGGGCCAAGATGCGCAAAGTGTATTTCCGCGCCGAGTTCTCAAGGCCGTTCAACCAGCATCTGCTGATGAATGGCGGACTGAATGTCGGGAATAGTGATGTCGTCAACGGTCGAACTTTGCGTGCTGCCTTGAGTTTTGACCCCAAAGAAGGCAACGAATTGATCGTGAAAGTCGCCATCTCGCCTGTCGACAACGAAGGCGCAAGGAAGAACATGCTGGCAGAAGCCCAAAGTTGGAACTTCGACGAATATGTGCAAGCCGCCCACGACGCTTGGCAGCGCGAACTCAGCCGCATCGACATTGAAGGCACCGACGAGCAGAAGACCATCTTCTACACGGGTCTTTACCATGTGCTGATGCAGCCCAACACCATGAGCGATGTGGATGGTCGTTACATGACCACCAACTTCGAAATCAAGCAGATGCCTAAGGGACAAACGTATCACAGCACATTTAGTTTGTGGGATACCTTCCGCGCTGCACATCCGCTGTATACGCTCATTGCGCCCGACATTGCTGCGCAGTTTGTGAGAGACATGGTGCTCCACCACCAAACTTACGGCTATTTGCCCATTTGGGATCTCTGGGGACAAGACAACTACTGCATGATTGGCAATCACGCCATCCCTGTGCTCGCCGATGCTATCATGGCCGAGATTCCAGGCATCGATGTGGAAGCTGCGTATCGGGCCATGGTTGAAAGCAGCACACGGAGCCATTTCAATTCACCTTTCGAGGTGTGGGAACAATATGGTTACATGCCGCAAACCATTCAGGATGAGAGCGTAAGCATCACAATGGAGCAAGCTTTTGATGACGCTTGCGTGGCTTTGGTGGCAAAAAAACTTGGCAAGACAGAAGACTACGAGCGATATTATCGTCGCAGCATGTTCTACAAAAATCTTTTCGACCCTGCGACGGGTTTCTTCCGTCCGAAAGACGAAAAAGGCAATTGGATAGAAGGCTTCGATCCCTTGTCGTACGAACAACCTTGCTTTGTCGAGGGCAATGCTTGGCAATATATGTGGTTCGTTCCTCAAGACCCGCAAGGGCTTATCGACCTTTTCGGTGGCAAGAAAGGCTTCCTAAAGAAACTTGACGAGAACTTCAGCCTCACTGCTACTTCGGGCGAGGTCAATGGCAACGCCAGCGGTTTCATTGGGCAATATGCTCATGGTAATGAGCCGAGTCATCATACCGTTTATCTCTACAACTTTGCTGGTAAGCCTGAACGCACGCAGGAGTTGGTGGAGCAGGTGCGTAGCGAGTTCTACCGTGCCACGCCCTGCGGCTATGCTGGCAACGACGACTGCGGCCAGATGTCAGCATGGTACATCTTCTCAAGTCTCGGTTTCTATCCCTTCCATGCGGGGTCGGCAGAATACGTCATCGGCACCCCATTGTTCACTAAGGCCACTTTGCATCTCGAGAATGGGAATGACTTCGTCATCACAGCCAAGAACAAGACACCCGAACGCATCCATGTCAAGAGCGTGAAGTTGAATGGGAAGCCGATTAAGGATTACAAGATCAGCCACCAACAAATCATATCGGGTGGAACGTTGGAGTTTATTTTGAAATGATTGGAACATGAAGAATCAAACCAAAACAGTTAGTATTGTCATCATCGGAATTATATATCTGATAGCCATTTTATTAGGCTATTTTGTTTTTAGGATGCTAAACATTGGACTACACGAATTGTGGGCCTTGTTTTTGGCCGATGTGGTGGCTACGGTCGTCGTGTGGGGATTTGGCCTTTTCTACAAAAACGTGTCGGTTTACGACCCCTATTGGAGTGTTGCGCCTCCTGTCATGTTCACCGTTTGGGCATTTTACAAGTCGACCTTCACCTTGCCTGTCGTTTTGTTACTCATCGCTGTTTGGTATTGGGGCATCCGTTTGACGGGGAACTGGGCCTATACTTTCAAAGGCCTTGCCCATGAGGATTGGCGCTATACCCGTTATCGCGAGACGCAATCGCCTTTCATTTTCCATGTCATCAATTTCTTTGGACTGAACATGATGCCGACCGTACTGGTGTTCGCAGCCATGCTTCCTGGATTCGGCTTGTTTGAGTCGACGGAAGCGGCCACTCTTTTAACTTGGCTCGGCTTTGCAATTTGCATTTCAGCAGCCAGTTTACAGCTTGTTGCCGATACCCAGATCCACCGTTTCCGAGAAGAACACCCAGGTCAATATTGTAATGTAGGTTTTTGGAAACACGGCCGTCATCCCAACTATCTCGGCGAAATCTCGATGTGGTGGGGCGTTTGGACGATGTATGCTTCAATCTATGGGTTTGATTGGTTGATCATCGCCCCTATCGCCATGACTGCCCTCTTCCTGTTCATCAGCATACCCATGATGGAGCGGCGCCAGCTCCAAAACAAGCCGGGCTATGCTGAGTATAGGAAAAAGACAAGAATGTTGATTTGAAGCTTATTTCTTCACAAACTCCACCCGACGGTTCTTGGCGCGGCCTTCTGCAGTGTCGTTAGAGGCGATGGGGGAGTGTGAACCCTTGCCCACGGGCGTGAGGCGCGACTGGTCGATACCTTGCTTCACGAGGGCGTTCACGATAGCTTCGGCCCTTTGTTGGCTTAGTGGGTCGTTCACGGCATCGGTGCCGGTGTTGTCGCAATGGCCTTGCACCTCAAACTCAAGGTCGGGATGCTCTTGCATCAATTTAGCCACACGGTTGATTTCGATGACGGATTCTGGCTTTAGGTCGGCCTTGCCAGTCTCGAAGGTGATGGCGTAGGAAATGATTTTGCCGTCGGTGGTGAGGCGGTCGTAGAGCGGCACGGCACCTTGGGCGATGTGCACATTGCTCAACCCCGTGTAGCGATAGAACGCGCCGCTGGCAAAGAATAAATAGCCAGGAGCCTTCATGGTCGGCACGTTGATCATGCGTACGCCATTCACATAGCCCTTGAAAGCCCGCTGGTTGAATGAGAAAGCGAAGTGGTTCCACTCTCCAGCAACCACCGGATTGTCTTTTTCCAGATAGTCGTTGTTGCCCGAGTTCAGTCCCAGCATCTTTTCTCCACTCGATTGGTTGTCCCCGTCCGGTTTCAGCAGGCTCCACGTCAGGTTGCACGACCCGTCTTCCCTATACCAGAACTTTACATAACTCGACGAGTTATAGTAGCTGTCGTCGCCGCGTTCACCAAAACAAATACTCATGTCGAGTGATGAATCCTCCACGTCTCCCGTATTCATCGGAGCCACATAGAGGTCGAACTCCACCGTGAACACCTCTGGCAGCCAGTCCCACTTCTTTTTCATCAGCGGCATTACTTGCCCTAGACCGTTGTCGGTGAAGGCAATCACGTTGCGCCCCTGTTGCTGTGCCATCTCCGCATAGCCGTCCAGCAAATCCCACCTCAGCGGGAACTCGCCTAGTTTCTCCCCTTCAAAGTTGTCGTCGAAGATGATTTCATCGCCAGGGACGAAGTCGCTCTTAGCATAGGTGGTTTCTTGAGCCATTGCAGCCATTCCGGCGAACAAAAGCATCGCTATTGCAGTAATAAACTTCTTCATTTTTAATGCGTTTTGATTGGTTTAGGCTGCAAAGATAGAAAGATATTTTAATTCTCACCTCTTTTCGTAATTCTCTTCTTCCGCTGCAATAGAAATAGGCGTCTCCTGAACATCGTAGGGTACCACCTTCGGCTGGTGTAAGGCCAAGAAATGTTCGTTGAGTAGCAGCTCCACACGCAGCATCGTCTCCTCAATCGTTTTGGGCTGTAACTGGCACTCCCATACCACGATGACCTGCCAGCCGTTGTCGTGTAGGAGCTGATAGTTCTTTTGATCGCGTTCCTGGTTTCTTTTAATTTTGTTCACCCAAAACTCCCTATTCGTCTGCGGAATTTTACAACATTGGGAACTTTCTTCTCTAAACTCTAAATTGACTCCGTCGAATGCTTCGCATTTCTCAACACTAAACTCAACAAAATGTCCATGCCAGAAACACCCATTCACAAAAATTGCCGTGCGATACCTCCGCATGACGATATCCGGTTTGCCCGGCACGCTCTTCACATTGAGGCGATAGCGGTAGCCGTGTCGCCACAGCCATTGCCGCACTTTCAGCTCAGGCTTGGTGCCTTTGCCGTGGATGCGCGACATCACGCGGTGGCGTTGTTCGGGTGTGAGACGGTCGGTCATAGGATTGAAATCAAATACAAAGATACATTATTTCTATTTTGAGAACCCATTTTTTGTATTTTTGCTTCATCAACCAAACTTATTGACGTATGAAAAAATGTAATCTCTTTATTGCTGGCATGCTTTGCCTGATGCTGTTTTCCTGCAAGGAAAGCAACAAGCCCATCATGACGATCGACGAGGTGAACGCGTCGTGGCAGACCGCGCCCATCAGCGGGGTGAAAAACGCGGAAATCAAGGACATGGTCATGGCCTTCCAAAAACAATGGCCTACCCACTCCGTCGCAATGTTGCTGAAGGATCTGCAACTCCCTGAGGACCAACAGCAATACATCTCCGTCTATGATCAGGAGAACAACTATATGAGTTTTGCCGAGGGAAGCGACGATCGCGAAGCGGAGAGCATGTGGGCCAACTTGAGGCAGCGTTCCAACGGCCATCAGCTTTTTGGCATCACCTTCTCCCAACCTTCTTCTGCCGTGAAGTCGTTCTTGGCTTTCTACGACTACGACCCGTCGAAGGGCACGCTGACGCCCGAAACCAGTTTAGCCAACCTGTTCACCCCGTCGTTTGCAAATGTGGAGTTGGGATACACGCTTCCGCAAGAAGGCAATGAATTGGTGGTGAACGAGTATTTCATGAATTGGTGGACGGCGATACGGCATGTCTACAGTTGGGACGGCATGAAGCCTTGCAACCCAGAGGCCGAGTTCGCAATGTTCGATGAGGCCGTGGAAAAGTACGTTAATAACTATGAGATCTATGAGATGGGCGATTTCAGCAAATACGCCTTGATCGACATCGACGAAGACGGCGAGCCGGAGCTGTGGCTGAGCACCGACGACGAGGAGTATCAGGCTGTGCTGTCCATTGTGGAAGGCAAGCTCACCCTCGTTGCAGGCAAGGACTACAAGCGCCATTTGATCTTCTGCAAAGGCGTTGTCGGCGATGCCGGTGGCTGTGGGACGGTTTGTTTCTACGCTCGTTATTTCAAACTGAAGAACAGCGCTCCTGAATTCGAGTTCCATGACATGCAGAGTTATGATTTCGAGCTGGACGATATGGTGCACAGTTATGCCAAGGACGAGGAAGAGCTCACTAACGAGGAAGGTGAGGCCATCTTCGAATCTTTTGGCGAGCCTTACGATCCCGTTGTGGAATGGCACCCATTGAAGGTGGCGGAGTGACCTGGTTAGGGAATGAGCATTTTCAGTAGTTCTTGTGCTGAATTTGCGACACTCAATCCAACGACTTCATTCATATTGCGATACCCCCATCCGACGGCGATGCCCATGATGCCGCCGTTGGCCGCAGTCGCCATGTCGGTGTCGGAGTCGCCAATCATGACGGCATCCTCTTTCTCGATGCCCGCCTTGCGAAGCACCTCGCCGACAATTTCAGGGTCGGGCTTGAGGGGAAAGTCGGGGCGACCGCCCAAGACTGCCACAAAGGGGATCTCGGGGAAGAACTCTTTGATGAGGTGTTCGGTGCCCTCTTGGAACTTGTTGGAGGCGACGGCCAGCATCACGCCTTCATGGTGCAGTTTGGCCAAGAGGTCTTGTATGCCTGGAAAGGGTTTTGTGTACGTGTCGATATGGGTAATGTAATAGGCTTTGAAGTCGTCATAGGCGGCATCTACCATGTCGTCGTCTTTATGGCCGACAGGCAAAGCTTTTCGCATCAGGTTGCGGGCGCCGTGACCGACCATGGCCATGATTTCGTCGCGCGTAAAGGTCGGGAAACCTCTCAAGCTCATGGCGTGGTTGACGGCCTCCTTGAGGTCGTCGATGGTGTCGAGCAGCGTGCCGTCGAGGTCGAAGATGACGAGTTTGGGTTTCATAAGATTTCTCTTTATGCTGCAAATGTACGATTATTCCATCCTTGATGCTCTAAATTAATGCAATAAAGCACAGTAAACGGCGTTATTTGTTTATGAGACAATTCTTTACTTATCTACTTCTGACAATGCTTGGCCTGGTGTTTCTATCGGGTTGCCAAGCACAAAAAGCCTCCATCCGGGGTCCTCAAGGCGAGATTGCCTACAAAGTTACCTTGCCTGATGGGTTTGATCCAATGAAAGACCAATGCCCGATGGTGATCCTGATGCACGGCATCTTCTCCAGCAAAGACTATATCCCCATGCCGCAGCTTGCGAAAGGTCTTGCCAAAGCCGGCATCGCCTCCATCCGCTTCGACTTCGGTGGACATGGCAAGAGCGAAGGCCGCAAGCAGTACATGACCATCGAAAAGGAGCTGGCCGATGCACGCGCCGTTTGGGATTATGTTCAGAGCCTGCCTTATGTGGATGGCGTGGGCTTGCTAGGTCACTCACAAGGCGGTGTCATCGCCTCGATGGCGGCTGGACGATTAGCTGCCGAAAGCAAGTTGCCTTCGGGTGTAGTGCTTATCGCCCCGGGCTCGGTCATCAAGGAGGCTTGTCAGGGTGGCAAGTTCTTCAACGCGACCTTCGACCCCAAGAACCCGCCGGAATACATCCGCTGTTGGGGATTGTATAAGCTGGGGCACGAATACCTCGTCACCACGCAGCAGCTCGACATCTATGGCACTGCAGCAGCCTATCAAGGCCCCGTGCTTCTCCTACATGGCGACCGCGACGGCATCGTCCCGATGTGGTGCAGTGAGCGTTACCTGGAGGCCTACGGCGCTCATGCCACCCTGAAAGTGGTGGAGGGCGAAAACCACACCATCACCCGCCGCCGCAAGCAGGTGGTTGGGGAGGTGGTGGAGTTTTTTAAAACCGTCTTTGACAAATGATTTTCCCCTTTTCTTGTGGTTATTCAACCTCATTTTCAATCTTTGCTTCGTCAAAAGAGTTGCCATTCCATTTGAGCAAGAAATGGTCATAGACGAAATCGTCTTCCATTGTCCACCGCACTGCCGTTACATCGATGTCTTTTCCTTCTTTGGGTAATTCGAAGAAAAGTGAGCCCGTGTGGTTATTCACGATTTTCATGACGGTTTGATGGATTGTGGTGTCGGGTGACATCACTTGTGTTTTTGGGTCGAAGTCGTAAAACAGAATCAGCGCATCGCATTCTTCACCTTCGTGACCTATCTGCATCAGGACGCCCACCAGCTGATGTCCATTAGGACGACGCCAATAACACATCTCTGTCATGTAGTCGAACTGTCCACCCATATCGCATTTGATATAGCCATTACGAGGGAGGTCTTCCGAATAATAGTGCTTTTCTTCCCAAGAGTAGTCTCCAGGTTTTTTGAGATAGTCCATCATCGCTTCGTTGGGTCTATAGTCCTGATATCTACTACAGAAAGCCATTGCGAAACTCCTGATACGGGCGTTTGGGTCGATATTTTCCACCTTAATGGGGTTGTCGGCCCAAACCTTTTGGATGGCAAAGATGTATTGTTCGGCTTCCAAATCTCTATCCGAATAGCTTTCTACTTGTCCCCAGGCAGTCGTGATCATTGCCAAGCATATCATAGCCAATAGAATTACTTTATTTTTTATATGCGTTATTTTTGTCGTCACAAAAATAGCAAAAATTGTGCAACTCATCTTTAATGAGGGGGTTCTCGTCATAGTTGCTCCCGCCAGTGGAGTGAAGAGGATGGATGGGGTGGCTTGGAGGCGGGACATGGGTGGTTTATTGTTGGTTATGAATTACATATTTCATCAGTGTTGACAGGGAAACGCCTTCGGGTTCAGCACTTAAATGACCTTTTTTGATAATGCTGTCATCGGCCATCTGGGTTATATTCCATTTTACGCCTTGAAACTCTTCTTCTGGTTCTGTGGCCGCAATATCAAATACCACATAATAGGGCAAAGATGGTTTGTAAGAGGAATTGGCATCAATGGCGCTTAACCTTTCCTTCGACATGACGCGAGGTCCTTTGTCGCCTAATCTCAACATGATCTGATTATCGTCCTTGTGCAGTAGAAGATATTTTGCTGAAGAAATCTCTTGTTTCAGCCGCACAGAACCATTTCCTGTGTCAGTTCTCGTATTGTATAGTTTGTTGCCAAGTATCCATTTCAGATGATTCTCATCATGGAAAGAACCCAATAACACAAAGGTTTCTTCAGGTATTAGATTGCGGTCGCTTCCATAAGGCTCGGGCATGGATTCGCAAAGCACCGATGGTTCGCTATTGTATATTTCGTATGTGTGATACGACATGCGTTCGCGTTGGGAAGCCCTATTGAGCATGTGCCCTAAGATGTCGTGCAGGAAGTGCTCAATCTCTTTCGAGTCCTTTTCTATGCTGTTTGGCGATAGGCAAAAGGCTCCAAGCCCGGGTAAAACCTCGTGAAAACCTTTTAGATTTTTGTTTTCCGAGCCAGGATAAAGAATATAGGCACCGCTCGTCCGTCGGATGGCGTCTTTGTAAGCATGCATTTTCAACAAATCCACTCGTTTGTAGATACCTTTCTCTTCTTCCTGTTTTTCCTGAATCATCTGCAAATCTTCTTCCGAAAGATCTGCGTCCTCATCTTCAAAAGTATGTGTGTCATCAGGCTCCTTTTCATTGAGCAGAATCCTGTTCAGTTTATACTTTGCATCGAAATGGATGTGAACGATGAGGTCTTGCTCCTCTGCTTCGTCTTCCTCGATGTTTCCTGGCCAAATCGACAAAGTGTAATCGGGACGCATGGCGGTGGTCCAGGATCCGCTCTTTTCCAACGGGTTAGACGTGCCAAATGTACGGTTATAATACAATCGCACTTTCAATATTCGGGTAGGTGTCTTATAAATCCCACTTATCATTTTTATATGGCCTTGTCTAAGCTCGAGATTGATGTGGTCCTTGTCGGGTTTGACTAACTTCTTTTCATCATTTTCCGTCAGTTCCAAATGGAAAGTTCTTTTGACAATGTCAAGCAACTTGAAGAACACCCAATACTCGTAAAGTGCCGCCACATTCCGTTTGCCGGCCTGATATACGTTGTCACCGCCTTTCCATGTGATTTGTGCCGCCAATTTCGACATCATCCAGGCTTGCAGCACTTCACGATAACCTTCTTTGCGCTGCAAGGCGGGACTGTTCAAGGTCATGGTCTGCAAGTTGGAAACATCAAGGAAGAAATCGCGGCTCAGCCATCCCGTCAGTCTGTTGGCAGTCAGTTCGGCCTCGGTTTTCAGCCTGTCTTTTGCATATTTGCATTGCTGGATGGTACTGCAAAATGAAGAAAACGACTGTAATACAAACTTCACGAAACGGTTTTCCGCCACATCGACGGTGTCTTTTTTATAGGAGACCGACAAACGTCTCGGCACGCTGGTAATATTGTCACCAATGCTTTTGCCTTCGCCTAAAGGCAGCCGATTTTTGCTTGACGCTATCTGTTTTAGTTCCTGTCGTCCAAGTTTCTTTACAGAACAAATGTCTTTCTCTATGGTCGTTCCCGTCCATTTATGGATGGGGTTATAAAGAATTTTGTTCAAGGCTTCTTCAAACTCGTCGCTGTCCACCAACGATTTCATGAATGCAAATTGCTGATATAGCGTGTTGCTGTTCTCATTAGGGTCAACTTCAAACCGTTGCGTGACAGGTGCTCCCTGCATCATCACCAAATCCGTGAAGTGGCTGGTGATGTCGTGGAGCATCGTCTTGTAATCCGTCCGGTAATCCATTTTGACGGAACGCACCTCAAAACTAACCTCGGCTTCGAAGCCTGCATCGTTGGTGACAGTCAAAGTTAGGCAACCGACATAGATACCTGTTTTAATCCAACCCCGTGAGGACGAGCTTTTTGATGGCCGTACTAATTCGTGTTCCTTGAAATGGTAATCGCCTTCAAAGGCATATTCGTATTCTTCGCCTTCCACCAGTTGCCATCTCGATTCACCCAAGTCTGCAGCTTGCTCATCCTCGAATACCTTTGCATTCTGGGACAGAGGATACACCTGCAGCATTGCTCCGTGCACTACATCAATCGGTATTTTGAGTGGCTTTGTCATGTTAAGACACTTTTTGTACTATTGGTTGTTCTACTACTATTTTTTCTCCTTGGCAAATTACCGGCAAATTAGACTGTGAATCATATAATGTTGGTTATCAGTATTTTATTATACAAAAAGCATATTGTTTTAGTCATCTTGGCAAATTGCCGGCAAATTAAATTGCAGCCCATACAGGAACATATCGCATATATCTTTTGGCAGTATTGGGATCAACGGGTTTTATTCTTTGTATTGCAACGGCTTCTTTTATGAGTCGTGAAACACTACCAGCCGACGATTCTTTAAGTCCAAATCTATCTCGCAATGAAGTGTTTGTTAAAGCATCCCCTTGAATAAACATTATACAAGAATGAAGATAGCACGACCACAACTTATCATCGGTGGGGATATTCTTGAACTCCATTTCAGAGAATAAAGTAACCTTTGTTGATTCTTCAAAAATCTCGATTCTCGGTGCGGGAAGAAATTGCAATTCGCAAGCAAGAACCATTCGGTCCCATCCGCGCCCCAATTCCTCACACATCTTCATCCTCCGCATCAAGGATGCCAATTTCTCGTTTCTTGATTTTGGGGGATTATCAATAATTCTCATTATGTCCACCAATGGTGTACCAGGATTGGTTACTTCGATTCGGTTGTCAAAAACTTCCACAACAGGGCCGGCTCCTGTTATATACAGGTCTTGGTGAATTAAGCTATTGGCTATAGCCTCTCTTACAGATGGCATGGGATATTTGCTTTTTGTGGTCAATGCCACCGTGGCAATATCTTCGTTGCTTGGCAAAAGGGCGTTGACATATCTTACAATATCCTCAAAGCATATAGCATATCCCGATTTAAAAGTTTCTTCCTTTTGGATGATCAACCTGTTTTTTCCTTGGTATTGAACCACGCGCATGGCTTTACGGCCCAATCTGGGAAAGGCATTCAAGTCTTTGGAAAACAAGATTGCCCCTAAATTCGTAATTCCATATAGACCATTGTCAAGTTTGATAGCAACTCCGTCTTCCATAAGGTAGTGCATCACCTCTTTCTCTTCTGTAGGTTGAGGGAGGTTTAACATAGAGAAGTATGCCCCACAATCGATCATTTGTAACACTTCCGCATACCTTAAATCTTTAATAGAACACACGTCTTCAAATCGACTGTTGCGAAGTTTATCCCAAAGTTGAGCCATTAGTTCGGGATAATCATTCAATTTCTTGGTGTAGCTCCCACTGCGAATGTATTCGTTTTTTTCAAAGGCAACGGGAATGTGCAATGCTTTGTGGATTCTGATGATTTCGATATGATTGCCGTCTATCTCCGTTTCCAAGAATTCAAAATTGGCATTTCTTGACAATTGGTGTCTCAGCCAGTTTTCCAGTTCTTCTTGTCCTTTCTTCTGTAGCGCAAGCCGAACAGACGTACCTATAATATCGTGTGTGGTATCGTCAACACCCCAAATCATATAGGCAAAGTCTCTGTCTTTCAAAGTTGCCGTATTTGCAAGAGCACAGATATCCTCCCCAATCATCTTTGGGTCGTCATTATTATGCTTAAACTCCACCCAGCCAGTTTCTTTGGGCAATTTGCAGAGCTCCATTACAAGTATGTCATAGTTCCCTTCCATAAGTTCTTTGTTGTACGTATCTCAACTATTTCTTTACGCCTCCGCAAAACTAGTAAACCCATTGTCCACCACGGCCTTGTACATCCGCTGAATCTTCTCCGCCGACTCGGGATACTTGAAATCGGTTGCACTGAAATCGGCATCTATTTCTTTGGTAACACCATCGTTGAGGCAGAGTTTCCACATTGGTTCAAGCACTTTCTTAAGCTTCTTGGCAGATCCGTGCAGTTTAGGTAGAAGTTTTTGCAGGAGGGCGGTGTCTATAGCTGAATCAGCAGTCAATTCTCCATCGGCAAAGTGCAGGTAACGACTGATTTCGTTCACCGTGCGATAGCCAAATTCGGCGTTGACTTTTTTCAACTCCTTGAAGAATGAGAGTAGGACTGTTTTTTCGTCATCGTTGTCTATTGGGACCTGTAACTTAGCCTTGTTGACGAAATCCACGGCCATATCGGCGCATGATGATTCAGCTTTTTTGGGGTCAATGTCCTTTTTTTTATCGAGATATTGCTCCATCTCATCAGCGGCGATTTTGAATTCAATCACATTGGCGCGGTCGAGCACCTTGGGGCTAAACATATAGGTGGTTTCATCCACATTGATGGTGCCGATGATGAAGACGTTCTTGGGTAATTCAATTTCTTTGGGAACGTTTCCTGCTTCATTGTCCCAAAGTTTGATTTTCTCTCCCGACTCCATGGCGCTGAGGAAATCTGCAAAATAGCGTTCCACCACGCTGAGGTTCATTTCGTCGAGTATCAGGAAATAGGGTTTGTCTGGGTCTTCTTTGGCTCGTATCAAAAGTTGCAGTACACCACTTTCGGGTTTCACATATTCGTCTTTGTTTAAAGCGTTTGGATAACCTAGCAGCGGCTCTCGGTTGGTCCAATCTGCCCCGATGGAAACCGTGCATATTTGCTTGTCAAACTTGTTGTTTTCATTTTCGCTCAAGCACTTGGCAAAAGCCAAGGCCAATTGTGTCTTTCCCGAACCCGCAAGCCCGCTGAGGATAACGAAAGGCTTGGCCATTAGCGAAAAGGCAAGGCGTTTGATGAGGGTGGGGGAATAGATGAGGCCGGTGGATTTAATGGAGTCAATAAGTTTATTGATAGATAATAGAACGTCAGGGACTCTAAATGATCTAGACGTGCTTCCTTCTATATCATCTGTCCTTACAAATTTCTTCAAATTTGGGAAAAACTCAAAATAGATACTATCATCATCGGTTAAAAAATCAAAAACTCCATTTTCTATCGATCCAATGAAATTAGAATAATCCATATTTCCATCAATAATGGAGCTTTGTAATTTGTCTCTATGATTATAGAAATCCTCAAATAAAGATGCTGCTCTAGTATTTGATAACACTCCTTCGTCAGTAATTAGTTGTGATTTTGCTAATGCATTTATTATTATATCGAAACGAGTTTTGATTATTTGAGTTTGGTTGAATTTGCTAAGGATGTAGTTCTTTATGGAATCTGCAGTGATTTTTGAATACTTTTTAAAATACTCAGCTATTACTATAACAACATTGTCGATACATATATCATTTTGAAACACGCCCATTTTGGATAGTAAAATGAATGCATATTCATTAATCTTAATGTCTCCACGCAAAATCGCATCACCTAACGGGGTGATTTCAAAAATGTTATTGTTCTCATCAACTTTGAGTAGTCCCATTTTTTTACAATAAGTTATTCTTGCCGGACTTTGTTCATTACCGTTTCTTGTGGTAACGGGATTTAAAATGCTTTCAAGTGAAAACTCCGAAGAGATTTTCGTATATACTGGTTCAGTAAAGCGTTGGAAGGCAGCACCACAGGACACATTATTGCTAATCGCGTAGTCCATTCCATTTAGTGAGGAAAAAGCATTAATAGCTTTGACAAAAAACATTGTATTGTCTTCGGTTATGTTTACTAACCCATCAACGGTTCCAAATTGAATTGCCATAATTTTATAAATAGATTTGTATTGATTTAATTATTTCTTTTAGGACAGGAACAACTATAGAATTACCTGCATGACGATATGCTATACTATCTTTTACGACAATTTTAAAACTATCATCAAATCCCATCAAATTCATACACTCTCGTGGTGTCATTTTCCTTCCTACAGCATCAACAAAGCCCTTTCCATCACCAAAATCGAACTTTCCTATGTAAATGTGTTCGTTCTCATAATGATGAGGTTTTGGGTGCTCAACACGAAAATCACCAATCCAATTGTCTTGTTGATAGGCCGTTTCACACCCAATAATATCTTGATTTACCCTTGATCTTCTTAGATTTTTAGCTGGAGTTGTAATCCATTCGAATCCTTTTTTCCCAAGGTAATAGATGTCATCTACAGGTCCTTTTTCTAAAAAATCTGTACTTTTATGTTGTAACTCCATCTTTGGAGGAAACATATAAGGTTTTTTGAAGATGTCTTCTCTAAAACCTATTAGAAATAGTCGACTTCTTAATTGCGGATGATTGTAATCTTTAGCATCTAATATTGCCCATTCTATATGATAACCCAATGACTGCCAAACAGAAAACATAACCTTCCAGGTTTTTCCTCCATCGTTTTTAGTTACGTTTTCTACGTTTTCATAAATGAAAATCTTGGGACTTGATTCTTTAATAACTCTAGCATAATCGTAAAACAAAGTCCCTCTTACATCTTCTAATCCTAATTTCTTTCCATAATTAGAAAAACTTTGGCAAGGACTTCCTCCGACAAGGATGTCCAGTTTGCCCTTGAATTCTGTTGCATCCAAAAATCTTATATCTTCATGCCATCGATCCTCTTTGATGTCATAATTAGCAAAATATGCATCTTTCACATAGTTGTGCTCCCCCATCAAATCATAGCGCTTGTTTACATATTGTTCTCGCTGTTTTGTTGTCATATTGGGGGTTAATTGAAGGATTTGGTCTTGTGTAATGGTCAGTTTGTGCCTTACTGGACTTTTTCGATTATTTTTACTATATTCTATCACAACAGGGCGTGTCAACTTTTGATTGTCAATAATATGACATAATAAAAATAATTGTTCTATCTCAATGCTTCTATGTTCTTTTTTTACTCCGATGCGATTAATATAATTCTCGCAAAAAGCATGTAGTTTTTCTTCATCAAGTCCTTTAGTCAATAATTGGAGGTCATCATATGTGAGCGGCAATTCTCTTTCTCCGCAGTCACACGCAAATTGTATATGATGCTTGATACCTAATTGCTTCAAGGCATGTTCGAAGGCACCTATTCCGCTAAATAAAGTTCCGACTTGTATCATTGAAATTTTGTTATTTATTTACCAAATTGAAAATTGTTTATAAAATGTGGAGTGTGAAGTTGGGATATGGAGTTTTTCCGTCTTTATTCATATCTAATAATGCTACTTATTACCGCGTCCACTGCTTCCGAGCACTCAGGCGCAATTTTCACATTAGGAAGAAAGATTTTCTCAATCGGATAATCCAAATGCTTGCAGATGGTGTCAATCTGTTTTAGGGTGTATTTGTGAGAATACTTTGGGTTTTCGATATTGCTCATTTGCCCACGTGAAATACCCAAAACCTCGCTCAACTTCGCTTGGCTTATTCCTTTATCTGTGCGAAGCTTCTTTATCCTCTGAATTATTTTGTCTTGGTAATCAATGTTTTCTGCCATTTCTTGTTTTCACTCTCATTTTGAGTGCAAAAATAAGTGCAACGTACCATAAATAAGTTCTCATTTTGAGGGTGTTTTTCGTTGTCAATGCAAAAACATGTTAGCTTCTAAGAAATACTCCAGGACAACGTTCATCACATTTTCTCCCGCAGCGCTTCAGCCCCAATCTCCATCCTGCTAAAAGCAAACCATTTCTTCCTCAAGTCCTTCAGCGAGGCGCCGATGTGATATACTGTGTCGTTGATGCAGAGTGAAAATAGCACATGTTCAATTTTTCGGCAAAGCTTAACCTATCCGAACCTTCGTGTTAAAGAATTCCGTTTTTTTTAACTCGTTTTGCGCAATAAGTTACATTTTTGTCGATTTTTCAACACCTTTAATCATGAAAAGAATCCAAGCTACCCATCGTATGGCAGGGGCAATGCGGGGATTGTATAGGTTCTTGAGGGTAAATCGCCCGTTTGAATGGGCGAATTTATCTCACCATTCAAAGGATCCAATTCCTTTTACACGTTGCTCTAGGCGTTCAAAGCGTTGGTTGACCGAATAACCTTTGAGCAAATAGTCTTTCAACACATTGTTGGCCCACTTGCGGAACATGGTCGCATTGATACAGTTGACACGGTAGCCAACGGAAAGTATGGCGTCAAGATTGTAGAATTTTGTCCTATAGGTTTTCCCATCGGCAGCAGTATATTCCAAAATGGAATGAACTGATCTTTCGTCCAACTCGCCACTTTTGAAAATGTTGTTTAGATGCTTGGATATGGCAGGCTGCCCTACGCCAAACAATAGCGCTATTTGTGATTGTGTCAACCAAACCGATTCGTTGGCCATCCTCACCTCCAAGTGGACAGCCTCATTAGGTTGGTAGAGCACTATCTCGTTTTCTTGCATCTGCATCATGTTTTCGTTTTTCGATACAATGATGTTTGCAGAAGTCTTTTTCTTTTGAGCCATAATCGTATTAATCTGAATTATGCCGCAAAGATGCAAACCTTGTCAAGAGTAAGCCGTTGAACAAACGTTTGTTGTCGACAGTAGTCGTTTGTTGTCGGGTAAGTTACTGGGAATGAAATGGATGTTTTTTTTTGGAAACAAATCTATCGTAAATCTATCATAAATGGATCGCTTCGTTCCTCGCGATGACGCAAAGCGACGACAAGAAGTGCGTCCCAAGAGCGTAGGAGATCGCGGATCAAGTCCGCGATGACGACAATGGGAAAGGCCAAAACCGCCCCGTGCGGCGGCAATACGCCTCATACTCCTCTCCAAAATCCTTCCGAAGCCGTTTCTCCTCGCTACGTACTTGCAGCAGCATGATGACGACGAACGCCACGAACACCACCAACGACTGCCAAGTCCAGAGCCAGACGCAGGCACCGGCATTATAGACGAAGATCCCCGTCAGCATGGGGTTGCGGCTCAGGCGGTAGGGGCCTTCCGTCATTAGGTGCTTGGTGCGGGGCGCCACCTCATGCCCGAAGGCATCCATGGGGTTGCCGTCGCCCTTGTGGCGCATGTAGACGATGCTCCACACACTGAGCGACAGCCCGAGCACGGCGAGCACAATGGCCACCACCATCCTCCAGACGGGGACGGCACAGAGGTCGGGACGGCACGAGGCCAGCCACATCAGCGTCGGGATGAGCAGCACGAATAGGATGCCACCTAAGGCGTAACCGAGGATTTCTTTTAGTTTATTCATGATTGATAATTTTGTCGGTCATTATTTGCACCAATAACGGCATTATCCACCATTTTCGTTTGTCAGAGTCTGTTTATCGGCCATTTTTAAGGAAAAAGTTTTGACAATCCCTTGCAGGGTCGTGGAAAAGTTGTAATTTTGCATCGTCTGAAACGCCCAGGCCCTCGCATCTTGCCTTTGTTGTGCGTTGGGTAGCTAACAGATAGACTGGGGCAAGCAGCCTCGTAGCAGGGGCGACTACGAAATAAAAAGGGAGGCAAAAGCCTCCTTTTTCATTTTTCCCAGATAAGCGGTATTTTTTCTAAATCGTTTAGTTTAATGGCGTGTACTGTGGTGACAAGCCAGAATTCCTCGTTTTTGTCGAAATGAAGATGTATGGCCGCAATATGGTTTGAGTCTTCCAACATCACAGCCAATATCAGGGACTTTGGCTTGTTGCCCAAACGAATCTGGTTGAAGTGTCTTGCGACAAACTCGGCGTAGCCCTCTTTTGTGATGCCAAGTCGATTAAGTTGTTCTTCCAGCTCGTTTAAATGGCGATGGTTGTGTTTGATGGTATTGCTGATGCATGCACGTATGGTTTGAACCCGAGAGGGTAATTCAATGTAATTGTTTATCTCTTTCAAGGCTGAATTAGGTATTCTCCCAATACGCTTGTATTTTTTGTTGAGCTTGACGCGGTTTTTCCTTTGATTAGGCATAATAATAATAATGTTTGATGCCGCAAAGAAAAAAGGTTTGTCAAGACTAAGCCGTTGATTAAACGTTTGTAGTCGATAGTAGTCGTTTGTTGTCGGTTGCTGTCGGGTAAATTGTTGATAAAGAGATGGATGTAATAAACCGCAGCCATAGATTCCTTGCTGTCCGCAATCCTGCGCAGGAATGACATGGCTGCTTGGACTTAAAAACTGGGAATGCCAACACTTAACCGGGTTGGGTGCGGGGGCCACGGCCAAAACGCGGCCGTGCGGTGGGCCGATGGTTTTGGCCTTGATTTTTTCGGTCCATTTTGCATCAAGGCAAAAGGGACAAGAGAAAGAGTGTGTTGCAATGGTGTAGGAGATCGCGGATCAAGTCCGCGATGACGACAAGGAGTGGGGTTTAGTCGTTTGTATCGGGTTCTTTTATAGTCTCCTTTAACCACCGATAATCCTCCAACAGATTCCAAAGCCCATCCTCGCTGAGCACGCCACGCTTCAGGTCCTTGGGCAGCCTGCCGGCCTCGTCGGCCTCGAAGTCCTTGCGCCAGGCTTTGTCGTAATAGGCCTCCAGCTCGGCGATGTCGCTTTCTATCTCGGCGAAGTCCTCAAGGGCGGTCTCCAGCCTCTTGATCACCTCCTCGCTCTTGTCGAAGATGGATTCCATGTTTGTGATGCGTTCGATGCGTGTCATAATCAGCGGTTTTAGTGAGGCAAAAATAGTGAATTTTGCGAAAAATCCATCTCAAATGTTCCACTTTCAAATTAATTCCGTACTTTTGCAGCCCGATTTTAGGCAGAATGGAAAAGAAGAACGAATTCCTGATTCCGGTCAGCGGCCTTGCCCTTGGGAGCCATACCTTTGAGTATGAGATCGATAGCGATTTCTTCGCAGGGATGGATTACTCCGAGGTTCAGCAAGGAAAGGTGTCTGTCAAGGTCGACATCGACCGTCAGGAGACCATGCTGACGCTGCATTTCGACCTCAAGGGTAGCGTGCGCGTGCCTTGCGACCGCTGCGCCGACGAGTTCGACCAGCACATCGAGAGTCAGCAGGACTTCTTCCTCAAGTTGGGAACGGAGAATGCCGAAGAGTCGGATGACGTGGCTGTCGTTTCGCCCGATCTGAGCGAATACGACATCCGCCCATTGGTGTATGAGTACATCATCCTCGCCATCCCGATGCACCGCGTGCATCCCGAAGGGCAGTGCAACCCCGCCGTGATTGAGATGCTCAACCGCGAGGAGGCACCCGCCGAAGAGGAAGAGACCGACACCATCGACCCGCGCTGGGCCGCTTTGAAAGACATAGATTTGAACGATAAATAAACAATTGGTAATTAACTAGTTAAAATAACAAAGAAATGGCACATCCTAAAAGAAGACAGTCTCATACCAGAGGCGCTAAGAGAAGAACACATTACAAGGCTGAAACCCCGAACGTGACCATCGATCCTACCACTGGCACTATGCACGTGATGCACCGTGCTTACTACGTGGACGGCGACCTGTATTACAGAGGTCAGCTGGTTATGGCCGCCAAGCAGTGATTGCTGGCGTGTGATCACGGCTCCAACGTGGACGGGAAAGGGCGTTTTGTACCCTTGATGGGATAAAAAATTGGAAATTTTCCAAAAAAAATGTCCAAAAGTGTGCCGTGAATAAAAATAATGCTTATCTTTGCATCAGTTTTCGATGCGAGAGCATTGAGAAAAAATAAAGTCGGATTTTTTTCATAATCTTTATATTGTTTTTCCCCTCCTTTTCCCCATCAGGAGGGGTTTTTTGTTGTGCTTTTTCTATCTTTGCATCCTCAATAGCAAAAATCATCAAACACATAACACAATGAAAAAACTATTCTCATTAATCACAGCATTAATGCTGACCTTGATAGTGGCCCGCGCCGACGAAGGCATGTGGCTGCCTTATTCACTGAATGGCCAGAACTTGGCTGAGATGCAAGCCATGGGCTGCAAACTCACGGCCGAGCAGATTTTCAGCTTCAACCAACCCAGCATCAAGGACGCCATCGTGCAATTCGGTGGCGGCTGCACGGGCGAGATCATCTCTCCCGAAGGCTTGCTGCTCACTAACCACCACTGCGGCTTGAGCTATGTGCAGAAGCACTCGTCCGTCGAGCACGACTACCTCACCGACGGCTTCTGGGCCAAGAGCAAGGGCGAGGAACTGCCTAACGCCGGTTTGTCTGTGCTATTTTTAAATAAGGTGGAAGACGTCACCGAGGAAGTGCTGAAAGGCGTCACGGCACAGACCAGCGAGGCTGAGCGCGATGAAATCGTCGCCAAGAACAGCCGTTCCATCACCAAGGAACGCAAGGGCGACCGCAACGTACGCGTCGAGATTGTGCCTTTCTATAGCGGCAACCAATACATCCTCTTCGAGTACGATGAGTACAAGGATGTGCGCCTCGTGTGCTGCCCGCCTTGGGGTATCGGCAAGTTTGGCGCCGACACCGACAACTGGACTTGGCCGCGCCACAAGGGTGACTTCAACATCTTTCGCGTCTATACCGCTCCCGATGGCAGCCCTGCCGAATACAGCGCCGACAACATCCCAATGAAGAGCAAATGGTTTCTGCCTATTAATTTAGGTGGCGTGAAGCCTGGCGACTATGCCATGATTCTCGGCTATCCTGGCTCGACCGACCGTTATTCAACTTCCTACACGGTGAAGAATGTCATCGAAGAAGAAGGCCCTGCCATCATCGACTGCCGCACCACCAAACTCGAGAACTACCGCAAGCACATGGACGCCGACCAAGAGGTGTTCATCAAATATGCCTCCAAGCAGGCCAGCGTGTCGAACTATTGGAAATACTACATCGGTCAGGTGAAGCAGCTTAAGCGCAACCATGTGTATGAGCGCCGCCAAGCTCAAGAGGAAGACTTCGCTAGATGGGTTGGTGCCGATGCCGGCCGCAAAGCCGAATATGGCGACATCTTCAAAGGCATTGTCAAAAAGTGGAACATCCTAGACGAGATTGAGAAGTCGTTTGTCTACCATCGCGAGGCGGGCTGGAACGGCGGCGAGGCCATCGCCTTCAGCCGTAGGTTTATGCGTATCAACCAGATGTTTGAGGACAAGGCTGACAAAGCCGACATCAAAGCCGCTGCCGAGAAGATGCAACCTGCCGTGGAGACCTTCTTCAAGGACTATTCCATGCCTTTGGATCAAGACGTGACCGCCGCCTTGTTGGCGTTGTTCTACAAGAACAACCAAGCCAACCTCATGCCGAGCGAGATCCTCCGCATCGGTATGGAGAATGGAGGCGACTTCACTGAATATGTGGCCAAGGCCTTCGAGAAGTCCATCTTCACCGACAAGGCCCGTCTCGAGAAGTGGATGCAGAAGCCTAAAGCATTAGACAAGGATCCTATCTATGCCCTCACGATGAATATCATTGAGTCGTATCAAGAACTTTATGCCCGTTATGAGGAAGCCCAAAACCTCGGCAACCAAGGCGAGCGCCTTTACATGAAGGGCTTGATGGAGATGCAGAGCGACCGCAACTTCTATCCGGATGCCAACTTCACCATGCGTCTGACCTATGGCACCGTGGAGCCTTACAAGGCCGCTGATGCCGTCAACTACAACTACTACACCACCATGGACGGCGTGATGGCCAAGTATGTGCCCGGCAACTGGGAGTTCGACATCCCGCAGGACGTCCGCGACCTCGTGGCCAAGAAGGACTATGGCCGTTATGCCAACGAAAACGGTGAGTTGGTCGTCAACTTCATCACCACCAACGACATCACGGGTGGTAACTCGGGCAGTCCTGTCATCGACGGCGAGGGCAACCTCATCGGTCTGGCCTTCGACGGCAACTGGGAAGCCATGAGTGGCGACCTCAGCTTCGAGAACAAGGTGCAGCGCACCATCTGCATGGATGCCCGCTACCTGCTCTGGTGCATCGAGAAGGTGGGTAAGTGCGACAACATCATCAAGGAGTTGGTGATTAAATGATCCGATAAGCTATCAGCTTTCAGCAGTCAGCCTTCAGCTTTGTTGCAACCGAGCTGATAGCTGACTGCTGATAGCTTACAGCCACGATATTGTACAATTTTTAGAGATACTACTCCATGAGCAGAGGCTTCATCAAAGAAGGCGATCAGGAAGAGATTCCGAGGGTGCCGATGAGGGCATACCTGCCCGAGGGCGTGCCCAACTATGTCACAAAGGAAGGGCTTGAGGCACTCAAAGAGGAACTGAAGGACCTTGAGGCAGAGCGCGTCAAGGCGGGCGACAACTACATCATGGTCAACTTCATCGACGCGACGATCAAGTTGCTCGTTGACCGTATCAACAGTGCTGTGGAGGTCGACCTTTCCAAGTCCAACAAGGACGCGGTGAGTTTTGGAGCGTGGGTGCGCTACAATGGGCGTGCGGTGCGGATTGTGGGCGTGGATGAAGCCGATGTGAACAAAGGCCTCATTTCCTTCATCTCTCCCATAGCCAAGATGTTGATAGGGAAGAAGGCGGGAGAAGTCATCGAATTGAAAGGCTCGGAAAAGATAACTGTCGAAGAGGTGTCGTTTGAGCCGATGGAACTTTCTCAGATTATTAATGACAAGCCCGTCAAGACCTCGACGACAACAGAGAGACGCCCTCGAAGAATCATCGAAGAGCAGCCCGATCTGAGGACACAGGCACAGTCGATAGAGGAACATGTGGCCGTTGCCTCGCCCTCTAAGATAGAAGGTCCGCGCCTGTTTATGCCTGAAGTGAATGCCACCGAATTTCTGCCCATCGTCAACGAGCGTGGCAACATCGTGGGCAGGGCCATGTATGTGGAGCTGCACAAAGGAAACAAGATGCTGCACCCTGTCGTGCATCTGCATGTCATGAATGGCAAGGGCGAGACCAAGAGGCTTTACTGGTGGCATGTGGCGTTTGGCGATACCCCAGAGAAAACGCTCAAGCGGAAGATGGCGGAGACGCTGGGACTATCGGGAGTGAACCCTAAGTTGAAGCGGCAATATATCAGGGAAACCAAGACCGAGAAGGAGCTTGTTTATGTTTTTACGGTTGTTTCTGAAGAGGATTTGCCTATTACGACTGAGGGGAAGGAGTATCTTGAGGTTTTTGCGAAAGATTAGTATCCGCAATTATTACAAGCCCGACATTCCATATCGGGGTGTGTTAGGGTAGCTCTTCAGGGCTATAAAAAAGTTGGGAAAGCATTTGCTTCCCCAACTTTTTGTTGTAGGTTCGTCGGTTTACTCGAAATCAATGGTTTGAATAGCCCAATCGCGAGCCATCCCTGAGTCATCGGCTTTGGTGATGACATACAGTTCTGCACCGTTGGAGCGTGCGAACACATAGCATGGGCTGGGGGTATAAACATTGTTTTCGCCGTTGGTATTCACAACGTAGTCCTCTATCCTAAACTTGGTTTTGTATGTCAGGTTGTCGGCGTTGTACACATAGACGTAGGGCGAGTAAGTCATGCCATAAGACCAGTCATAGCCTTGGATCACAAGGTAAATCTCATTTCTCAGTGCGAGGTGGTCGAGCCAAAGGATACTGGTATAACTACCCTCCAATGCAATGCTTCCGTTGTAGGCAAAATCTTGGTGCGGATCGTTGGTCTTGAAGACATTACCCGACCGACAAAACATCCTTTCGCCGTTTTCTTCAAACCAAAGGTCGCCGTCTACGGTGTGGTCGTAGTAATACGAGCTGGTGATATAACGCGGCTCCCCATCCTGAACATCAAATTTCTCCGAACTGGCTGACGATAAAGGTTCGGCATCAAAGAGATACTTTCCGGAGGGATGCAACCTGGCCTTGGTGCCAGCGTAGATGCTACGGGTTGAGTAGCCTTCCAGTGCATTGTTGTTAGTGACATTGATATAATGGATATTCTCCCACTGGTCTTCACGAGGGAACACGTATGTCCAGCCATCGTCGGTCAACACGATATCGAAGGCGTCGCACGTAATATCATTGACAGTAAGTATCGTTGCTGTCATCAAGTCAACGTATGTGGCGTGTGCATCGTGACCCACCACAGCCTTGGTGCCGTCAGGTGAGATAGACACGCAGGTAGGGCCGTATGACAGTGTCACAGTGCTGATCTCTTGTGTGTCAGGATGAAAGATGTTGAGCTTTGCATCGGAGGACACATACACCAAGAGGTCGGTGGCTTTGGAATACTCGGCATCCACCACGTCGTTAGGCAGCATCAGTTTCTTCTCCAGAACAACTGGTATTGTGTCAACTGTGCCATTGATGGAGACGTATAGCGCTGGACGCTCTACCGTGAGCAGATGCTCACGATCGATATTGACGTTGATGTTGGCACCTTGCATCGTTGCTATCTGGCCAGAGGTGGGGGAAAGGCTGATGAAAGGTGTTGAAACCGTGATGGAATAGTCCAGCGTGGTATTGCCGTAGTTGCTGATGTGCATGATGGCTTCGTTGACATTCTCAGGGAAGAAAAGCCTGTCGGTGATGAGGTAGCTGGAAAAGTCATTAGGCAGGCCGATCAGTTTCACTTCTTTATTGTCGTAAGCCGAGGTGAGGAATAACGTGCCTTCTTGGACGATCAGAGGGTCTTCAAGGGACGAGGTAAGGGTGAGTTCCACCGTTTCGCCTTCCGTGATGTGACCGGAGGTTGGACTGATCCTAATCCATTCACAGGGACTGTAAGCGTAAAACTCCCTGCGTTCCGTGTTGTTAGTGGTCACGGTGAGGGTGCAGGTTTGGTTGCCTTTGAAGACGAGGGTATCGGCTGAAATCATCAGTTTGGGCTCCACAGGGTCTTTGCCGCAACTTGCAAGCAATAGGGAGGCCACAACGAGGAACAGAAGATGTTTCAATTTGTTCATGACAGAGATGTTTTGATTCGTGTTGAGACATTACCACTCGATGCCCACTCTTACAGCGATGCCTGAGGGGTTGATCTGTCTTTCCACATTCTCGTGGTGCCAAACGCCTTGGCTGTCCACCCACTCTTCGTAGTAGTTGCGTGTGATTTTGTCATAATATGTACCGGCTACTAAGACGCTGACGGCGAAGTCACGCTTCGATGCAAAGCGAACGCCTACGGCAAGGTCGCCATAAGCACCGATGTCGTCGCCGAGATAAGAGCCTAAGCGTAGACTCACGATGGGGCTGACAACGGAGTGGCTCATGAACACATAGCGGAGGTTGGCGTAGATGGGCACAAATTCATAATCTCGATTCCATTCATAGGCGATTCCCAGACCTGCAAAGAGGTGTTCGTTGAAATAACCGCCGTGTGTGGTCGAGAGTTGAATGGTGGTGGAAATGTTCTTGTCGAAGTGCAACAAGGTGTTGCCCATTTCAAAGAAGCCTTGGTATCCGCTGGGGATGCGCACTCCGGTTACTTCATCATTCTGCGCAAAAGCGCCGACGGCGAAAAGCGCCATCACTAAGGTTAAGAAAATCTTTTTCATTTTTTTATGTTTTAGATGGTTTATGTTTTAAATGGTATTTGATTTTATTCTTTTGTCGGTGCAAAAGTAACGATTTTATTTGTTATTTATTATGGTATCAGTGTCAGCGAGTAGTCGCCGTGTTTGGCGGCAATCAACCCTTGTTGTTCGCTGTAGTACAAAGCATAGGAAACCATGGTGGTGTCTGCCATATAGGATCCTTGGTCGACATGCACATCCCTGTAGGTGGTTTCCCCAATCGTGACGGTGGTGGTGGCCAGGTCGTTCAATGGAAGGGTGCGGCCAAGAAGGGTATGCCAATAATAGAAATCTCTGTCCTGGAAAAGGCGGAGCTCTTCGTAAGTGACGGTGACCACCTTCTCGGGTGCCACGATGCAACGCAGCAGGCAGCTGTCTTCGGGCGGACTTTGAAGCACCACTTCACGAGCATAGAAATAGGGACGAGGCCCAATGGACTTTTCTTCGGAGGGGTAGTAACGGGAGTCGTCGTAATTATAGGCTACATAACTGGTGTCGTGTACAACGGTGAAGCAGAGTGTGTCGTTGTCTTGGTTGAGCATTCGGATGGTTTGCCCCAACTGATAGGGGACAATGGCCGCTTCTTCATCGGTGAGGCGACGGTAGATTTGAGGCTCTTTCACGCAAGAGGCCATCACGGCCACGAGGGCGATGCAAAATATCAAGTGTCTTTTCATGACGTTTACTCCTTATCTTTTAGTCCGTAACGAAAACCGATGCTGATTACGCCTTCCATGCCAATGCCGCACTGGATGAAGCCAGCGTATTGCTTTGTGCCAATCTCAACGCCGATGGGAACAAACTGGTAGGCGTAGTCAATCCTGTCTATGAATTTGTTGGACGGCATGTTGATCTGATACAAGTCGGGTCGGTATTCCTTGAGGTTGTAGCCCCAAGCCATGATGCCTTGCCCGACTTTGCTGTAGAGGTTCACATACTTGGTGTTGAGCCAGTTGATTTTGAGGTGGAGCATAAGCGTGTGGCTCGTCTCGCCAAGGCGGCAGACAAGGCCTTCTTTGCTGCTGGGTTTTTCATAATAGGTGTAGACGCGTGGGTCGAGGCAATAGGTGGCTCCGATGCCGATGACCTTGGTGAGGCGGCGTGTGTAGGTAGCATAAATGGCACCGACATGTTCTTCCAATGGATAATAGTGATGGCCTGGGTTATAACGGAAACTGCTTGAAGGTTTCACGCCGTAGCCGAAGCTGAGCTCATTCTTGTTGCTTCGGATGGTGTCGCGCTGCGCGAAGGCAGGTACCGCCAAGGCGATGAGCAAACCGAGGATGATAAATTTGGTTTTCATAACTATTTGGATTTGAATTATTTACTTTCCGAAGTGAAAATTGTACGCATAGCTGACGAAAACAGCGGGTTTGATGCCTTGACTTTGTTTTTGCGGAGGCGTGATGTCAAAGTCCATTTCGTAGGTGTGGATATTGATGAACTGCACACCAAGGCCGAGGTCGGAATGTCCGAAAGAACAACCGCCAGCCACGGTGGCATAAAAGCCCTCGCATAAAGCCGATGACACATAACTACTGCCTTTATAGCCCAAACCCAATAGGCAAAAGGCATAGCCGCAACGGGCCTCCACAAAGGGCTTGACATTGCTGCCATTGAAGCGATACTTGGCCGAGGCGAACACCGGCAACCAAGTGACCACATCGGAAGTTTGGCGGACATTGGCACCAACGCCCAAACTCAAATGGTCACCGACTTGATAGCCAAAAACCGATCCAAGGGCAACTTCGGGATGAACTTTTCGATTGTCCTTCAACAAGTCGTGGAAAAGCACGCCAGCATTGGCTTCGGCTTGAAGAACGAATTGTCCTTTTTCTTGGGCGTGGAGGCTTCCTAATGTAAGTAATAATCCAAATAACAACGTTAGTTTTCTCATAAAATCAATCTTTGAATTTCAAGTTTTTAGGTTTTAAATGAAATGCTCTCTTGGTTTCCTTATTCTGCTTGGGCATAATCCTCTTCTGTAATTGTATAGGTGAGACATCCGTATTGATCATAATACTTAAGGAACATATGGCCTCTTTTTGTTATCCATGTGTAATGGTTACCTTCGAAATCGAATGGTCCGTTTCCTTCTTCTTGAGTATAAATCAAACGTTTTCCATCATCAAAAGTAAAGGTTATCGTATCTCCATATACCTGATAATAAAACAGGGCTCCCTTCGCATAGTCAAATTCCGCATCCCCCCTACCAATTTTCGTGTAAAACAATGAATCTTCACCTTGTTTTATCATGATACCATTAGGGTGATTTTCCCAAAAGTATTGAAATTGGGTTTTAGAAGCGAAAACTACTGAGTGTCCACTGTTATTGATAAGTTTGTAATCAATATTACATCCTGGATCACAGGATGATAGGGCTATGACTAACAAGCAAAGAAAGAAAAATGATTTTTTCATAATTATTTGAATTTTAAATCTTTCAGCAATGTTAGAAATGATATTCATACCCAATCCGCAATAAGGCGTTGGCTTCTACTCGTCCGAAAAACAGTTCTTTATGATAGTTGAGTGTGGCTCCCACTGAGGTTTGCAGTCCGATTCGAAGTTGGCCATTATCAGAAAGCCGAATCCTACCGCCTATTTCCATTGTAGGTCCGAGGGTAGCAATCTCTTTGATGCTGCCTGCAGAAACATCTCCGAATGCCTTTTCCAAATAAGGGCCAAAAGCCAGATAAAACCAGCGCTTGTGAAACTCCAAACGGATGGGTAGTCGCACGATATGTCCAGTCGCTGTGTAGGGAAGATTCTCAACGCCATCGGGGTCACTATGAATATAATAGCCTTTGAAATACCAAAATTGGTAGTCCAAACCTACCAAAAGCGACCAGTGTTCGGCAAAATCATATTTACCATCGATTCCCAATGCAGCAATGCGATGGCTGGTAGTCATATCGCCATCCAGGAAAGGGAAAGAACCACTTCCACCGCCAACATGCGCCACTAATGAATAGGGCTTTTCTGAATTTTGAGCCAACGTCGCTATGGAAAGCAAAACCATTAGACTTAATAGGATGGCCGATCTTTTCATAATGATTTGATTTTTAAATCTTTAAATCTTAAATCTTGAATTTTGAATCTACTGCTTTGGCCTAACGGCGACAATCTTGAAGTTGTTGAACCATCCCTCGGCCTCGTCGGTGCCATTGCTGATGACGAGGTGATAGCGGCCCAAGGGTTGGTCGCCCATATAGAATCGCGTTCCTGTGTCGTATCCCGAAGTTACGGTGTCGCAAAAAATGACATGATCTTGTCTGTTGCTGATGCTGACGACGCATTCACCCATATAATCGTGGAAGTACACATAAACGGTCTTTCCCCAGTAACCCGCCTCAATGTTCGGATAGCGCATGTCGCCATTGGAAAGCGAGCCCTTGATGTCGATTTTGTCTTTGTCGTCAATGAGGTTGCTCGGATTGTATGGCTTACTGCAAGAAGCCGTAATCAAGGTGACAAACAAGATTGTAATGAATGATAAGTATTTGGTCTTCATGGTGTTATTGTTTTGTATTCATTTTGTTATTGAGACTTGCACGAATTTTGTCAATATTGTAAACGCTGCAACCGAGCACATTGGCATATTCCTGTCGCGAGAGTTTGAAATGTGAGAGCAGGCAATAGCGGAACTCCAAATCAGTCAATTCGGGATATTGCTTATGCACAAAGGCGATGAAGCCCGGATGTACCCCTTCGAAAGCGGCTTCGAAACCTGCCCAATGGTCTTCGCCGTCAAAGAGCGATTTCTCCAAGTCCTTGAAAGCTATCGGGTTGCTCCTGTCGCGCGACAGCACTTCGAAGCAGCGGATGATGTTGCATTTCTGCAAGTATTCGTCTTTCAGTTTGTCGCCGAATTCTGCCTGTAGTTCGCTTTGTTGCGCGTTTTGTTTTTGTAGTTCATCGTATTGTGCTTGCATTGCAGTCTGCTCTTGCTGTTGTTGCGCGTTGCGTTTCTTCAGTTCCAGCAAGTTCGCGTTGATCTCTGCTTCGATACGTTTCTTTTTCAAGGCATTGAGAATCAATACGGTGACTAAAACCAAGGCTGCCATCAGGATGATGGTCAGCACAATGATCAGTCTTTGTCGCGAGAGCATTTGGCGGTTGTGTTGGTTGGCCTGTGCCTCAAAGTCGTATTTCTTCTGGATTTCGAGGACGGAGCTTTGGGTTTGGTCGCCGAGGATGTCCAAAGCCACCTGTTCGTGCTGTTTTTCAAACAGATAGGCACTTTCATAGTCGCTCACGGCGAGAGCGTCCTTAATCAAAAATCCATATACAGCAGCCTGTGTCTCTGGTTTGATGTCTGTTTCCTCTATTGCGCTGAGCATCTGCGCTTTATAATAAGCCAATGAGTCGCGCTCCTCCAAGGCCAAATGCACCTTGGCGAGGTTGAGCAAGGCGATGGGAAGTCGTTTTTGATCCACCAAAGGTAAGGTCTTACGTAGGCAGCTTTTTGCTTTTTCGTATTCGTCAAGGAGTTGATAAGCAACGGAATAGTTGTTCCAAACCGAAGCTTCGGTGATTTTGTCTTCGGCGGTTTGGGCCAAATGCAAGGCTTGGTCGAGATAGACAAAAGCACTGTCGTACTCGTCGATGACGATGTTCATCATAGCTACGGCGTTGAGGCATTTGGCTTTGCGCGAGAGGCTGTCGCCCCACAACTCTGCTGCGGCTTTGTAGTTCGTGATGGCTTCGGCTTCGTTACCGCTGTTGTTGAGCAGGTCACCTATATAATATTGAGCGAAGGCCGCGCTGACCGAGTCGCCGACCATCCGCCCGTACTTGTCGGCTTCCTTGTAACAGTTCATCGCCGACTCGTATTCCTTTTTGGCTTGGCGCACGCAACCGCTATAAAGGGCAGCAGGCGCGGCGTTTCCATAGTCTTTTTGCTTCACGAAGAAGTCGTAAGCCTCAAAGATTTGGTCATCCTGGCTGATGTCCTCGTAGGCCTTGTATTTGGTGCGTACCTCATCGACTATGGCTTGCATCTTTTCCGACTTGCTTTTGGTGTTGCAAGCGGGAAGGAGCAGGACCACTCCGAGTAAGAGCAAAAAGCGTTTTTTTATCATGACCGAAAGGCAGTTCATATTGCGTTCGTTTTTCAAACGCAAAAGTATAACTAAAATTGGGCTTTTTTACACGCGAAGGGGCGATTACAAACTTTTACAATAAATTGATGCTGATAATCAGGATGTTGATGATTTGGATTACAAGTTTTTTTTGCGCGTGTCGGAGACACGCTATCCTATTATCCCCATACTCGCAGTGTGGGGGCGTGCGTCCTACACCGCCCTGCTCTCCACACTGCCCGTCTCTCTACACTGCGTGTCGAAGACACGCTACTAGTCATCTCGCAGGAAGTATCGCTCGTCGATACTGACACCATTCTCCGCCAGGAAAGTTCGATGCTCCTCGGCAAAAGTCTTCTTACGGTGATGTTCCTTTTGCTTCATGATATAGCCTACAATCATGTCCTTGTCGCGCAAGCTATAGCTGAATCCGGCATACTCTCGTCCCCAGCCACAAAAGCGTGGAAAGTGAGGATTTGCTTTCAGCCACTTGCTGCTGTCTGTCTTCACCCGCTGCACGAACGAGGCCAGTGATAAGTATGACGGCAATGATACGAACATGTGTATATGGTCGGCGATGCCGCCTATGCGGTAGGTTTGGCATTTCAGATTTTTTGCAATGCCATAGATGTAGGCGTATAGCTCACGCTCGTGTTCTTCATTGATGGTAGGTTCGCTGCGGTAGGTGCGGATGACGATGTGGTAGTATGATGTTGTGTAGCTCATGGTGATGTGTTTTGGGCCCCGCACTGCATGTGGGGTGGATGGTCTGTGTCGTCCCACACTGCATGTGGGGTAGATGGGGTGGTGTGTGTAGCCCCATGCTAGTGGTGTGTGTAGCCCCACACTGCATGTGGGGTAAATAGGATGGCGTGTCTTCGACACGCTTTGGATTAGTCCTCCTCTTGTGGTGGGTTGTCAAAGAAGTGCTCGCGTTGGAGCTCGGCGAGGACGGCTCTGATTTCTCCATATTGGTATTCTTCACCGAGTACATCTTTGGCTGCTGTGAGATTGGGATCGAAGGTTGATTCGAAATAGTCCAAGATTTCGTTATACTTTTCTTTGTCAATAAATTGAGAAGCATCAATCAGGCCTTGCTCCACCAAATGCGCCAAATGGCTATAAATTGTGCTGGTGACAAAACCTCTCTCTTTGGCGATAGCCTCGACCGACATTCCAATGTCGAACATCGATTTGGTGACGAGATAGGTCTCGCCTTTTTGTTTCTTCTCTTTTTGTTCGAGTTCTTCCGGCATCTCACCAATGTCGGCAGTTTCGGGGTTTTCGCCTATGAAGTGCAGGACGATGTCGAGAATTTCGGCACCGTATGCTTTCACACGCTTCGGCCCCATGCCCTCGATTTGTTTCAAGGTCTGCAAAGTGACTGGCTTCTCTTGGGCAATGAGTTTCAGCGGTTTGTTGGGAATGATGGTATAGAGTTCTGCTTCGAGTTCATCGGCTTTGCGCAATCGCCAGGCACGCAGTTGGGCGTAAAGCGGACTCTTGTCCATGACATCATCCTTGATTTCCACCTTCTTCTTCCCGCTTTTCTCTGCCTCGATGGCTTTCACCGACTTGGTCTTTTGGTACTCCCTGACCGTGAAGCCGTCTTTGCAGGCTTCCAAGCAGCAGCCTTTCAAATAGATGTCTTCTTTGAGCAATTTCAAGGCATCGGTGAGTTGCTCGTTTACAGCTTGGTTATCGGTCCTGAAGGGCAAGTCGAACAGTCCCTTGGCGACGGCTTTCAAATGCTCATCGAAGTAGGCCACACCTTTTATTAATCGCTCCTGCAAGGTTGGGTTTTGCTCGCATGAAGGGGCTTGGTCGTGTAGTTTCCGAATTTGGCCTTCGAACTTGATGCCTATCAAACAAAGCTCCTCATGAATCTTGTTACGTCGCTGCGAGAGGTCTTGGATCAACGAGTGCTCAAAGAGGGTGTCGTTGTCGTAAAGCACCTTCATCAGTCGGCCAAAGTCTTTGTTGATGCCATCGAAGTCGATGAGTTCGAGCATGGTCTCTAGCTCGTAGTCGTGGCGTAGCTGGTCGACTTTCTCTTGTGTAGGCTCTTTCTCGGGAAGCATTTCCACAAACTGGTTGACGGAATAGTCGTTGACCAAGGCATTGGAGCTGATGCGCGTCTTCAGAACGAGGCCTTCCAACGAGGTGCAACGACTGAGGGCGACGTAGACTTGTCCATGGGCGAAGGCCTGTCCTGCATCGACGATGACCTTGTCGAAGGTGAGGCCTTGGCTCTTGTGGATGGTGACCGCCCAAGCCAGTCGCAAGGGGATTTGGGTGAAGCTGCCGATTTCCTTCTCTTCAATATCCTGGTTCTCAGCGTTGATGGTGTATTCCATGTTCTGCCATTTCAGCTTCGGCACGGTGATGCGCTCGCCCTCGCTCAACACGGTGACGGTGCCTTCTTTTTCATCATAGCCCACCAACCGCCCAATCTTGCCGTTGAAGAACGCCTTTTCAGGGGTGGGGTCGTTTTTGACAAACATCACCTGCGCTCCAATCTTCAGCTCGAGCTCTTCCTTGGTGGGGTAGGTGTTTTCGGGGAAGGCGCCGTGGATTTCCGCCTTGAAAACCAGCGACTTCTCCTTGATTGCATCAAGTTTCGACTCGTTGATCTGGTCGGCTTGGTAGTTGTGGGTGGTCAGGGTGATGTAGCCTTCTTCGTCATTGGGCACGAAGCCCGGTTTGAAGCGACTATTGAGCACCCGCACGCAATCGGCATCCATTTGGTTGTTGCGCACCTTATTCAACAAGGAGATGAAGTCATCGTCGTGTTGGCGGTAGATATGCTCCAGTTCCACGCAGACGTAGGGTGTCTTTTTCAGTACCTGGCTACCGAAGAAATAGGGTGTGTCGTAATAGGGCGACAGCACTTCCCATTCCTCGGGCTTGGCCACGGGTGCCAACTGGTGTACATCGCCAATCATCAGCAGTTGCAGACCACCGAAGGGTTTCTGCGAACGGCGTACACGGCGTAACACGGCATCGATGGCATCCAAGACATCGGCGCGCACCATACTGATCTCATCGATGATGAGCAGGTCGAGGCTGCGCATCAGGTTGATTTTCTTCTTGTTGAGTTTTTGGTATTGCGCAGCCAACGATTTTGCATTGTAGCCTTTGCCTAATGCGTTTTCAGGCAGTTGCGGCCCAAAAGGCAGTTGGAAGAACGAGTGGATGGTCTGTCCGCCCGCATTGATGGCAGCCACGCCCGTGGGAGCCACTACGACCATGCGTTTGTAGGTCTTCAGTGGAAGGTTCTTCAAAAAAGTGGTCTTTCCCGTGCCCGCTCTTCCTGTGAGGAAGATGTGGGCGTCGGTGTAGAGCACCAGTTCTTCGACGAACTCAAGTTTCTGGTTAGTAAAGGTTTGCTGCGCCATGCTTTGGATTGCGTTCATTTGGCTAAAGTAGGGAATATTTTTCATTTTTGTGGTGGGGTATTAGTTTTTGTTGTAATTTTGCAGGCAGAAAATTAACTAGCGGACGGGAAATGCCAAATAGCAAGTTCGTTTCCGATAGGCTAATTTGAAAGTCCACACTGCGGATAAGGTTAAGCATTGCTCCTTTCAGGTGTGGACTTTCTTTTTATTGATTTCTATGTTATAATAGTATTTGCCTCCTTTTTGGAATTGTACTGCTAATCGTATATTCTCTTTCTTTCCATCTATAAGGCATTTACACTTGAAATTCAAATATCCGATGATATTAGGACCATCCGTAGTCTTTGAATTTCCCCAATTGTTGTATTCAGCATATTTGATGATTTCTGGTAACACTACTACTGCCGCAGCTTTTTTAAAGTATATAGCTTCGCCAAAAGCGGTCTTTCTTGCTGATGTCACAGAAATGATAATAGGCAATCCCGTGTCAACATTTATGACAACCTTCCCTGCATATTTGTTTTTAATATGGGCAAAAATAACAGTTCTCAATTGTTGTAGTTTCAATTCCTTCCATTCAGCAGGTGTTTCAGCTTTTGGAATAACGCTTTGTTTGTATCTTTTGCTTTCCATCTCGTATTAGGATTTATTTCTGCAAAGATGCAATCCTTGTCAAGACCAAGTCGTTGAACAAACGTTTGTTGTCGACAGTAGTCGTTTGTTGTCGTTTGCTGTCGGATATATTGTTGGTTTTTATTATCTTAAAGATTATTTCTATACTATGGCCGTTGACTATGACTATGACCTTTTCATCGAAGTTGAAGCGGTCATAGTCATTGTCATAAGCCATAGTCAAAAACAATTATGCAAATCAGCACTTCCTAAAGAAACATTTTACTATCTTTGTAGCCCCATTTTGTAATCATCGATTAATCTAATATCCTATGAAAAAAGTATTCACTGCAATCCTGGCTTTGGCTCTCGTTTTTTGTTTCGGAAAAGCCAACGCCTGCACTAACTTCTTGATTACCAAAAGTGCTTCGACCGATGGCTCCTGCATGATCAGCTATGCTGCCGATAGTCACGTGCTGTATGGTGAACTCTATCACTATCCCGCCCAAGACTGGCCGGCTGGTGCCATGCTTGACGTCTACGACTGGGACGGCGGCATGTTCCGTGGACAAATCCCCCAAGTGGCTCATACCTACAACGTGGTCGGCAATATGAACGAATGGCAACTCGCTATCGGTGAGACGACCTACGGCGGCATCGAGAGCCTCTGGGAAGGCCCTGGTATCATCGACTACGGTAGCCTGATTTACATCACGCTGCAGCGTGCCAAGACCGCCCGCGAAGCCATCAAATGCATGGGCGAACTGGTGGCCAACTACGGTTACGTGAGTGAAGGTGAGTCATTCTCCATCTCCGACACTGAAGAGTGCTGGATCCTTGAGATGATTGGCAAAGGCAAACACAACAAAGGTGCTGTTTGGGTTGCCCGCCGTATCCCCGATGGTTATGTGAGCGGTCACGCCAACCAAGCGCGTATCACCACCTTCCCCTTGGCCTCACGCAAATGCAAGACCAGCATCACATTCAAGAACATTAACAAGCTGTTCAAAGACACCAACATAGATTGTGTCTATGCCGACGATGTCATCAGCTTTGCCAAGCAAGCCAAGCTCTATGATGGTCCAGACGACAAATTCTCCTTCTCTGATGTCTACAATCCCGTTACCTTCGATGGTGCCCGTTTCTGCGACCTGCGCGTGTGGGCCATGTTCAACAAAGTGACCGACAACATGAAGGACTATTGGGGTTATGCCACGGGTCGCGACATCAAGCGCGCCCAGCCCTACAAGGCTGGCATGTGCCAGACCCCTGACAACTTCCCGACTAACCGCATGCCTCTTTGGGTGAAGCCCAACAAGAAGGTGAGCGTTCTCGACATGATGGACTTCATGCGCGACCACCTCGAAGGCACCGACCTCGACATGTCGCAAGACGTGGGCGCTGGTCCATTCCATTGCCCTTATCGCTGGCGTCCCATGGACTGGGAAGTCGACGGTGTGACATACGTGCACGAGCGTACCACTGCCACCCAGCAGACGGGCTTCAGCTTCGTGGCCCAAAGCCGTGGCTATCTGGAATGGCCCATCGGCGGCATCATTTGGTTTGGCGTCGACGACACCGACAACTGCGTCTACTGCCCGATGTACACTTGCATGACTGAGATTCCCGAGTGCTTCCGTGAAGGCAATGGCTCGATGAGCGAGTGGTCTGAGACCTCCGCCTTCTGGACCTTCAACCAGATGAGCAACTGGGCCTATACCAAATACAACTACATCCATCCCGAGATTCGTGAGCGTCAACATCAGTTGGAGACCAGCTGGGTGGAAAAGGAAATCCCTGCCTTGGATGAACGTGTCAACACCATCAAAGGTAGAGAGGCTCAAGTGAAGGAATTGACCGAGTTCTCCTGCAACCAGGCCAGCAAGCTGACCCAGATGTGGAAACAGTTCTATCATGAGCTGTTTATGAAATATGTGGACGGTAACCTGAACACCGCCCAACCCGACAAACCCGGACAGAAATATACGCCCATCAAGAGCGAGCACCCGAAATATAGCGAAGAGTACTATCGCATCCTCATCGAGAAGACGGGTGACAAGTATAAAGCATATTAATTTTTCAAATCATAATAAATTATCATCAATCAATGAAAAAAGTATTAGGAATCATTGCAATGGCCATCCTCGTTTCGGTTGGCCGCGTGTATGCCGATGAAGGCATGTGGCTCCCGATGTTCGTCGAGCGCCTGAATTATGTTGACATGCAGAAGATGGGTCTTCAACTGACCCCTGAAGAGCTTTACAGCATCAACCACAGCAGTCTGAAAGACGCCATCGTGGGTCTCGGCAGCGAAGCCCAACCGCGTGGCTTCTTCTGCACAGGTGAAATCGTGAGCGAACACGGTTTGCTCTTCACCAACCACCACTGTGGCTATGGCGCCATCCAAAAACTCAGCTCCGATCAACATGACTATCTCCGCGACGGCTTCTGGGCCAAGAACTACGGCGAGGAACTGCCCGCCCCCGAAATGACCGCCAGCTTCCTCATCCGCATGGAAGATGTCACCAAGGATATCCTCGGTGTGGTGACCGACGATATGGACTATCAAGATCAGCAGGCTGCCATCCGTAAGAAAATCAAGGAGTTGGAAACTGCTGCTTCGGAAGATGGCAAGTACAACCCCGTCATCAAGGGTTTCTTTGAGGGCAACGAGTACTACATGTTTGTCTATCAAGTGTTCCCGGATGTGCGTCTCGTTGGCGTGGCCAACTCTTCGATTGGTAAGTTCGGTGGCGACACCGACAACTGGATGTGGCCTCGTCACACTGGCGACTTCAGCATCTTCCGCGTCTATGCTGGCAAGGACGGTCAACCTGCCGCCTACAGCAAGGACAATGTGCCGTTGACGCCCAAGCACCACCTGCCCATCAGCCTCGATGGCGTGCAGAAGGACGACTTCACCATGATTTGGGGCTTCCCTGGCAGCACCGAGCGTTACATGTCGAGCTATGGTATCGACTACAATGTGGACACTTTCTATCCCACCATTATCGACATTTTTGGCAAGGAACTCGAAGTGATGGAAGAATACATGAAGGTGGACGAACACATCAACCTGATGTATGCCGACAACCACGCTGGTTTAGCCAACACTTGGAAGAACTTCATCGGCCAATGCAAGATGCTCCGCAAGAACAAGGTCAGCGAGAGCAAGGTTGCCTTGGAGAAAGACTTCACCAACTGGGTGAACAAGAACAATAAGACCGAATACAAGAACGCCCTGCCGAACCTGAAAGAGGCCTACAAGAGCCTTGGTAATGTGGCCAAGTATATCTATTATCCTAACTTTGTTGCCAACGTGGGTGCCGCTGGCATCGCTGCACAGTTCGGTTCCTATTATCAAGCCTACATGGACAAGGACAAGGATGCCGAAGCCATGGCACTGATGATGCTCCAACAGATGAATGTGGACGAGCTCTTCGCCGAGACCGACCCTCAGGTGGAGAAGAAGACCTTTGCCGAGATGTTGAAGATCTACAAGAATGCCTTCAAGGCCGATGAACTGCCTGAAATCTATAGCATCATCGACAAGAAATTCAAGGGCGATATCGACGCTTTCACCGAGGAGGTCTACACCAAGTCCATCTTCGCCACTCCTGAGAGCATCAAGGCTTTCTTGGCCAAGCCCAGCCCCAAGAAGATCGGTAAGGATTATGCCTACATCATGAACACCTCGATGATGGAAGCCATCATGCAAAATGTGGGTGCCTATCGTCAGGCCATGCAGACTGTGAGTGAGAACGACCACGTTTTCGTGAAGGGTCTGCGCGAGTACTACGCCGCCACTCAACCTGGCAAGAGCCTCTATCCCGATGCCAACTCGACGATGCGTATGAGCTACGGCTCGGTGCAGGACTACATGCCTGCCGACGCCGTACATTACGACTACATCTGTACCGCCAACGGTATCCTCGAAAAGTACGTTCCTGGCGACTACGAGTTTGACGCCCCCAAGCGCCTCATCGAACTCATCGAGAAGAAGGACTTCGGTGCCTACGCCGACGACAACGGCGAACTAGTGGTTTGCTTCCTGTCGACCAACGACATCACTGGTGGTAACTCTGGTAGCCCCATCATGAACGGCAAGGGCGAACTCATCGGCCTCGCCTTCGACGGCAACTGGGAAGCCATGAGCGGCGACGTCAACTTTGAGCCCAAACTGCAGCGTACCATCAACGTGGACGTGCGCTATGTGCTCTTCATCATCGACAAGTACGCTGGTGCCACCAACCTCATCAACGAACTTGACATTCGCAAGGGCGAACCCAAGCCGTTGCGCGTGGAAGAGGAAAAAATCTAATTGATAGATTTTATTGGAATCAATTGTAGAGACGTAGCACGCTACGTCTCTACAATTTTTTTTGTATTTTTGCAACGTAATTACAAAGAGATGCGCAAACGCTTCTGTTTCATACTATTCGCCATGTTGATCGTTTTTGGTGCCAAAGCCCAAAACGATACGGTCCTCTTTTCGGTCCAAGGCGGATTCTACGACAACGTGTTCGCTTTGAGGCTCAGCAATACCAATCCGCAAAACCATATCCGTTATACCACCAACGGCAGTTGTCCTACGGCACAATCGCCGCGTTATGAAGGTGCCATGACTTTGAATGCTTCCATGTTTTCAAGGTCGAACATCTACACCATTAACAACACCATCCCGTCGCAGTTTTATCTGCCAAACGACGTGAAACGTGGCATCGTCATTCGTGCGGCTGCCTTCGACCAAAACGGCAGTTGTGTGAGTCAGGTGGTCAGCAACTCCTATTTCATCCGTTCGCTCGATTGCGACCTTCATGGCATGCCGGTGCTGTCGATCATGGCCGATTCCTTGTCGCTGTTCGACTACGAGACGGGCAACTTCATCCCAGGCGCCCTTTACGATCCTGCCGACTCGACGCATACGGGCAACTACAGGATGAAAGGCATTGAATGGGAACGGCAAATCAACATGGAGTTTTATGAGCCCGACAACACGGGCATCAATCAGCTTTGCGGTATGCGCACGCATGGAAATGCCTCGCGATGGTTCCAGCAAAAAGGCATGAAACTCTATGCCCGCGAGGAGTATGGAAAGAAGCATTTCTTCTACCGTTTCTTTCCCGGCTCGCCTATCGTCAAGTTCAAGCACTTGATCCTGCATCCTTTCCGTTGCAGCAACTGGTTGCAAACAGGCGGACAGGAGTACCTTTCGCAAACCTTTGCCGCCAACCTCGACATCGAGGCCATGGCGGTGCGTGAGGTGGTGGTTTTCATCAACGGTGAGTATTGGGGCATCTATACTTTGGAAGAGTCGTCGGACGAGCGGTATCTGGAAGACCATTTCAATGCCGACTTGGAGAAGTTGAACATGATCAAATATTGGGGCGTGCCTTATTATGGTGACTTGACAGATTGGCGCTCGCTCTATTATTGGATGAAAAACGAGGCTGACTTGACCCAGCCCGAGGACTCAGCTTACGCTTTTGAGCATGTCGACATATCCAATTTTGTGGATTATGTGCTTTTCGAGACTTTTTCGGCCAATTTGGATTGGCCTGGCAATAATGTGAAGATCTGGCAACCCGAAGCTGGCAAGCCTTTCAGGTGGATTTTCTATGATGGCGACGGATGCTTTACCCGCCCCGAGTTCAATGCCATCGACTTTGCGCAACATCAAGGCGGCAATAGCGTGTTTTTCAACCATTTTCGTGAAAACGAATGGTTTGTGAGGACATTTCGCAATCGTTACTATCAACTGCGCGAATCGTGTTTTAGCTACAATTACATGAAGTCGGTCCTCGACGGATACGCAAGCGCAGTCGAAGGCGAAATAGAGTCTCAAGCCCAACGCTTCCGTTTTCCCAGGAATGTGACCCGATGGCAGCAGGATATGGAACAAGCCTATGGCTTTATTCAACAGCGTGACCAGTATTACAAGGAAGAGCTCCTGCATTATCTTGACGTTGAAGAAATCGCCTCAACGAATGTTTCATGTTATCCCAATCCTTTTGCTGATGAAGTCCGCTTGCGTTATCCATTCGGTGACGGTGGAGCGCATGAGGTGGTCATTTATGATGTTTGGGGAAGAAAAGTGTTTTCGCAGGCTTGCGATGCCGAAAGCGATGCCGAAATCACGATTAAAACCGACCTGCCCGCAGGGGTGTATGTGTTGAAGGTAGGGACATTTACCCAGCGGATTGTCAAATACTAGGAGGTCTACAATATGAGGAGAAGCCTGTTGATATGGTTTTTTGTTTTTGCCTTCGTTTCTGCCAAGGCACAAAACGATACGGTTCTCTTTTCGGCCACGGGCGGCTTCTATGACGAGGTGTTTGCTTTGCAGCTTTCCAACGCCAATCCGCAAAACCACATTCGCTATACCACCAACGGCAACCGTCCTACGGCAGCTTCGGCCCGCTATGAAGGTCCGCTGCTGATGGACTACAGCCAATATTCAAACTCGGATATTTACACCATCGTCAATTGTCCTGCCCCCGACTTCTTCCTGCCCGACAGCATCCGCCATTGCATCGTCATCCGTGCGGCGGTCTTCGACCAGAACGACAGCTGCGTGAGCCAGGTGATGACCCACAGCTATTTCATCAGCGCCTTGGGTTGCGATACCCACGGGTTGCCCGCCGTCTCGCTTTGCGCCGACTCGTTGGACCTGTTTGATTACGAGCAGGGCATCTTTGTGCCTGGCATCCATTTCGACCCATCTTATCCTTATCTGTCGGGCAACTACTTCATGAAAGGATACGAATGGGAACGCTTGTGTAACTTTGAGTTTTATGAAGCCGACGATAACGTCGTCGTCAACCAGCCATTAGGCCTGCGCACCCACGGCAAACAGTCGCGCTGGCGCAGCCACAAGGGTTTTTGCCTCTATGCCCGTGAGGAATACGGCAAGAAACGCATCAAATACAAATTCTTCGACACTACGCCGGTCGAGAAGTTCAAGCGCCTCACCCTGCGGCCTTTCTCGAGCACTTGGAACGGTGCAGGCTGTCAGGACTACCTCTGCAACCTCATCGCCCAGCCGCTCAACGTGGAGACCCTCTCGTCGCGCCCCTGCGTGCTCTATCTCAACGGCGAGTACTGGGGCATCTATTATGTGGAGGAGAAGCCAGACGAGCACTATTTGGAGGACCATCTCGGCGTTGACGACGATGAGGTCACCATCATCAAGGAATGGATCGAAGTGGACTGCGGCAGCCCCGACAACTTCAACGCCCTCTACGCCTGGATGGAACAGGCCGACCTGACCGACGAGGAACAATATGCCTACGTGGAGGCCCATATCGACATCGCCAACTTCATCGACTACTACATCTTTGAGCTGTATTCAGCCAACCGCGACTGGCCTGCCACCAACATCAGGATGTGGCAGGAGGGCGACAGCAAGTGGCGCTGGATCCTGTATGACACCGACGGCTGCCTCGCAGGCGACGGCTTTGATGCTTTTGCCAACGCCACCTACGTGGGACCGAACGGGTGGCCAACCAGCACAAGAGCCACTTTGTTCTTCAGGAAGATGCTGGAGAACGAGGACTTCAAGGAAAGGTTTGCGATACGGTTCAATGAATTGGCCTTCACAACTTTTTCCTATCATCGAGTGAAACCTTTCTACGACTATATCTATCAGGCCTTAGAGTATGCTATCCCTGATCAGATTGAACGCTTCAGTTCCCCACACACGCTTTCCTCGTGGGAGAACTATAGTATGCCTGTGACCCACTATTTTCTGATGTTGAGACCCGAGCAGGTTATCGCCGAGCTGAACGACTTCATGTCGGTTGAGGAGCCTGAGTCGATTACTGCTGAATGTTATCCCAATCCATTCAATGAAGAGATACGCATAAAAGTTGAATCGGAGGGCTTCGGCGCGAAGGAGATTGCCGTCTACGACCTGATGGGGAGAAAAGTGTTTGCCCAGCCTTGTTGCCTGAACCGAGGGCTTAATGAGATTGTGCTTTCTCCTGACCTTAATGCCGGTGTTTACCTCTTGAGGTTGGGCGACCGGACTCTGAAAATCGTGAAACAAGGAGAGCCAGATTAATTGCATTGTTACTGTGTTTGTCGGTTTGCTTCGCTGCGGGAGCGCAAAACGACACCGTGCTGTTTTCAGCACGTGGCGGATTCTACGACGAGTGGGCGGCTCTACCCGGCGTATCGTACGGCTATAGTTGAATCTTACCGTGTTGGATTCGGTAGTTGACAATCCAGCCGGCATCGGCACGAAGTTGCTTTTCAAGGCTGACGCCTTTCTTCTCGGCTTTTTCTTGGATCTGTTGTATGGTGATGGGGTTGTTGCGCATTTGCTCCATCAGGTCGGCAATGAGTTGTTCCACTTTGTCGCGTTTGGCTTCGGGCTCAGGCATGTCGCGCAACAGGGGCTTGCCTTCTATGAGGTTGTGAGCCTCCATAAGCAGTACCTGCTCAAATGATGTATTTTGAATGATGGTCTGGCAAGTCTCGAGGTTCCACATCCACACAGAGTCTTTCTTTATCTCATTGATGGCCAGGATTTCTTTGATTCTCGGGTTGCGTATCTTTGGGAGGGTGTCGGAACACAATGTTGGGAAATAGCGTTCAGAGTGGCTGTACATGATTTGGTCGGCAATGGGCCAAAGCTTTTGCCTGTAGTTGTTATCGGTGATGGGTGTCCCGAAAGATGCGATTGTGGCTGAATCGCACATAAGACTATCGATGAGGCGAACACGTTTTTCAGCGATTTCTTTCTCGTTAAAACAAAGGTTTACAAGAGCACGTTCGGCAAATCCTTCGGTGCCTTTGTTAATCTGGTTGCCCGTTGTGAACCAAACAATGTAATCAAAATCCAACAGCTTTTCCAATAGATTCAGTTTGGTGACGCTGACGGTTTGGTCCAGGTCTTTGCCATAGTAAGCTGTGGAGGCATAAAACCAGAACTCGGTGGTTTCAAACATCTCCTGAAAGGGAACAAAGTTATTCATCGACCAGAAATAGGAATTGCCGATGAAAAGCACCTTAGGCTTCACGCAGGTCGAGTCGTGTTCGATGCTGACCTTGTGTCGCGGATAGTAGCCGTACTGGTGTTTCATGGGAAATGCCAAGTTGAGGAGAAGCTCAAGGTCGTTGTCGTAGTCGTGATCTCGGTCACGCGTATGATAGGCTTCTCCTATCTTGATTTTAGGCAGATGAATGCCTTTCAATTCGCCCATGAGGCGCGACAACGAATCGACGGCATAGACGGAAGGGAAGATCCAATGCGCTCCCGCTTGGGGAATCAACGGATAGTCGACTGTGTCCTTGATCTTTTGGAACCAACGGGTCATCTCAATGTGTGGGAATCCCGTTTCTTCGAAACGTTGTGCAAAATAGTCACTGGCATTGAAGGTGGTCGTGTCTTTTTTGCCATCGGGGAGGAATTCGGGATAGAGGAAACTCTTTTCGGGAGCCATGAAGACAAGAAGCTCAACACCGTTTTCTCTCAAAATGTTGCGAGCCCAATTGAGGTATTTCACTTCTTGGTCGAATTTTTCCTTAGCCTCGTCTGTGGAGGAATGCCAACGCAATAGTTCTTGTCCGTAATAGTCCCTCACGCTTTGGGGATAATAAAGCCATCCTTGTTTTCCGCCAACAACATCCTTCGCATAGGTTTTATGGTAAAAATCCCAGAGATATTGGTTGTAAAGCCTTATGATGGGCTCTCTGAAACCAATGTGCTGGCTCGTGTATGCCTCCGCTTGCTTGGCGTAGGCTCCTGAACGGTACCTGTCAAAGTCGAATTTAGGTTTTTCCGTTGCTACCATAACGCCATTGAGCGGTTTTGGGTGGAATAGATGAAGCCAACCTTGCAGCATGGGCATGAATCCCAACGCCATGAGCAGGATGAACAATACAAGGTCGTATTTCGGCTTCTTTCCCATTTAGTTTTGCTGTTTTTGCTTGTCCATTTCGATGGCATAAATGGCGTTGAGGCGAAGCATTTCGTCGAGGTCGACACCACGCTCAATGGCCTGCTGCTTGACGCTTTCGAGCCATTCGGGCACACTCTTGATGCGCTCTATGGTCTCTTCGATCATTTTCTGCCTTCGTTTGCCATCGCGGTCAATGAAAGCCTCGTTGGCGGTCTCGCAGAAGCCAAACATGTAGTCGTAAGCATACACGGAAGTGGTGATAATCATCACGAGGTCGACCTGGTCTATGACATTGTAGGCTTCAAGGTAGTCGCTTACCTTGCCTAAAAACTCGATGTCTTTGGTGATGACTTCGTCATCGTATTTCCAATATTCGCAGCGGTCGAAGGCATCGGCAAAAGTTGACTCGTGCAGCTGTATGAAATAACTATCAGCGATGACGAGGATGTTGGGTTTGCGTAGATTGGTGTCGCTCAATGCCATGACAGGCTGGGGCACGGCAGGTTTGCGTATAGGCAGCAGTAGATTCATCAGGCTTTCGATTTCGCCGTCCTGTTTCGAGTATTTGGTGGTCAGATTCTCGTCGACGCAAACGATGTGCGGCATCTCCTGTCCAATGAGGCTACCTATCTTCGATAGAATCGAATCGGCCACAAAGGGGATGGTGCTTTCGGCCCAGTGTGTGCCGTAACGAGTGTACAAGGGGTATTTCGTTTGTCCTTTCAACGACTTGAAATAACTCAGGAAATCGATATGTGGGATGCCGTTTTCCTTGAAGAGTTGGGTGTAGTAGTCCTGAACGCAGAATGACATGATGGAGTCCTGGTATTCTTGTGGCATGTATTCGGGATAGACCCAGGTCTTGGAAGGAGCTTCCACGAAGAGGAAAGCGGTGTTGTGTTGCTTCAGGCTGTCGATGAGCACCAAAGTCTTTTCGATGTCTTTTTGTGCCTTCGTTTTGAAGTAGTCCTCCGAGCCATAGCAGTCTTTCAGCGTTTTGCCCTTGATTTCGTCAAGATAGATTTGGAGATACATCTCTTTGTTGAGTCCAGGAACGAGGGTGTTGTTGGTCGGCTTGCTGAAAAGCGAGAACAGACATTGGTTGTAGATTCTTATGCAAGGCTCTCGGAAGCCGCTGTTGCGCTTGGCGTGGTCAGTCAGGTAGTTTTGGAAGGTGCCATCGTGGTAGGTCTTGAACGACAACTTCACGGGATGCTCATTGGGGACATAGCCCGACAAAGGTTTCATCTTGATGACATGGGTGAAGCCTTGAAGCAAGATGGCAGTAAATGCCACAAGGATGATAACGAATTGTATGAAGAAGTGCGGTTTCTTGTTCATGGCTCAGAATCTAAAGTAAATGAAGGGGTTGAAATCGGAAACACACAAAGAACCTGCGGAGAGGATGAACAAGACCAAAGTGATGGCGAACATGGTCCACGAGAGCGGTTTGGAGTAGCTGTCGGCGAAAATGCGGTCTTGAAGCTTTTGTCCGAAGGGGACAAGAGTGAGGAAGGAGAACACGACGGCAAGTACAAAGACACACCAGAATTGTGCGTCGCCAGCCACCGTCAAGCCACCTTTGAAAGCGAACAATGCTTGATAGAACGCGCCTGCATCGGCAGCCGTGTCGACGCGGAAGAGTACCCAGCCCATGGCCACCAGGAAGAAGGTGATGATGACCGACGGAATGGTGCCGATTTTCTTTAAAGTGTTCTTCAGGAAGAGCTTGTCGGCGCAGATGAACAAGCCGTGGAAGGCGCCCCAAAGGACGAAGTTCCACGAAGCTCCGTGCCAGAGTCCTGAAAGAAGGAAACAGAGCCACAGGTTAAAATACATGCGTCCCTTGCCCTTGCGGTTGCCGCCAAGCGGGATGTAGAGGTAGTTCATGATGAAGTTGCCCAAGGTGATATGCCAACGTTTCCAGAACTCGGTGACGCTGCGGCTGGTGTAAGGGTCGTTGAAGTTCTCGGGGAAGCGGAAGCCCATCATCTTGCCCAAGCCGATGGCCATGTCGCTATATCCTGAGAAATCGAAGTAGATCTGGAAAGTATAGGCGAGGATGCCGATCCAAGCTGTGCCCGTGGCCAAGTCGCCGTATGCCATGCCAAACACTTGGTCGGCGTAGAGTGCCATAGTGTTGGCAATGAGCACTTTCTTCGCCAAACCGATGACGAAACGGTAAAAACCCACCACGCGGTCTTCCATTGTGCTTGTACGCGAGACCAGTTGAGCGGCCACGCTGTTGTAGTTGACAATAGGACCTGCGATGAGTTGCGGGAACATCATGATATACAGCACATAATCCGTCAGTTTCTGGCTAGGCGGTGTCGTTCCACGATACACATCGATGGTGTAGGTGATGGATTGGAAAGTGAAGAACGAGATGCCAATAGGCAAGGCGACTTTCATCCAATCCACGGGTTCGTGATGTGCCCAACCCAAAATGGTGTTGAGGTTTTCCATGAAAAAGTTGGCGTATTTGAAATAAAGCAGCAGCCCTAAGGCCATGACGACGGATAGTCCACAGAGCAGTTTCTTTTTTGTAGAGACGGTGTGCACACCGTCTCTACAACGCCCCATTGCCCTGACGATGAAATAATTGATAACGCATTCGCCGACAAGCAGAAACACAAAGTCGGGGGCGCCATAGGCATAAAACACGATGGAGAAGAGCAGGAGCGTGTAGTTTCTGAATTTCTGCGGTGTGATGAAATAGGCTATCAAGAAGATAGGCAGAAAAAAGAAAAGGAAAATGTTGCTGCTGAATACCATAAGTTATTCTTATTTAAGGTTGGTTATTGATCTTGTTCGTTCTTTTGCATTTGAAAGACATACGCGGCGTTCAACCTTAAGTTTTCTTCTACGCTGATGCCGCGTTCTTGGGCTTGTTGCTGTATGACTCCGAACCATTCTGGGTCTTTTTTGATTGACTCCATGATGGAACGGATGGCTTCTTGTTCTTGGGTGCCGCCATTGGCATAAAGCTCCAAGGCAGATTGGGTAAAGCCGCTTATGTAGTTGAGCAGGTAATTGGAGGTGTAAAGTGCAATCACGATGTCGGCCTGTTTCAAAGTCTCTGCCGTGCCAAAGAGCTGGTTGAGGTATTTCCAATTCAACTCAGGTCTTGAGGATATGGAGGTTTGGTTATAGAGCCAGAAGTCCCATTGTTTGAAGGCATTGACGAAGCAGGAACCTTGCAAGGGTGTGAAATAGCCGTCGCCTACGACTAGTAGGTTGGGTCGGTCTTTGCCGATGGTGTCCTGCAAGGTGAATACTGGTCGTGAAACCTTGGGCTTGCACAAGGGCAAGAGCAGGTCGATGTGGGTCTCAAGTTCGCCATCTTGGTCGGAATAGTCGCGGCTGAGGTTGGGGTCGATGACCTCAACGGAGGGAAGTCGGTAGTCTGTTAAAGTCTCAATTTTTCTGAGTATCGAGTCAGCCACAAAAGGAATGGTGGCTTCTGACCAGTGAGACCCCGTTCGTGTATAGAGCCGATAAGGGAAGGTGTCTTTGATTGTTTTGAAATAGTTGTAGAAATCGATGTGTGGAATGTCGTTTTCCTTGAAAAGTTCGATGTAATATTCTGCTAGAGAGAAGTCTAAGATGCTGTCTTTGAAGGCTTCGGGCATGGTTTCGGGATAAACGGCTGTCTTGGTTGGGCAGAAGACAAACAGAAACTGGGTGCCGTGTTGGCGAAGGCTGTCGATTAGGATCAACGTCTCTTCAACATTTTTGCGGGCATCGGCCTTGGCGTTTTCGACGTTACCATATTTGTTTACGAGCAGTTTGCCTGTGATGTCGTCGAGGGCTCCTTTCAAATAGAGTTCGTGCCGACTGCCTTTGTACACATTTTCATTGGCGATTTTCCCGAAGCAGCTGTAGGCAAGCTGGTTGTAGCACCGACTGAAAAACTTTCTGAAGCCAGTGCTTTTTCTGGCTTGTTGGGCAAGATACTCCTGATAGGAGCCGTCAAGGTAACTTTTCCAATTCAAATCTTGTTTCTCAACTTTGACTTTATCGGTATAGGGACTCAATGGCTTTGTCGGAACTACATGTGTAAAACCTTGCAGCATGATGGCAGCAAGCAATGCCATGATGCAGGCGAACTGGATAATATGATGCCGTTGCTTATTCATGGTTAGAATCTGAAATAAATGAATGGACTAAAGCCACTGGCATTCAAGGCACCGAGGCAGAAGATGAAGGCAAGTATGCTGACGACGAAGGCCACGATGTGTTGCCAACGGTTATATTCGGTGAAGTAGACTTTATCTTGTACCTTCAAGCCGAACTTCGAGAGGGTGAAGAACGAGAAGAAGGCAGCCACGATCATGGTCACATAGAGATGCGGGTTGTCGCCGAAATGGAAAGGAGCAAAGTCGAAGGCGAACAAGCGTTTGATGAACATCCACGACAGGTCGATGCGCTCGATGCGGAAGAAGCAGCGCGTCAACACGATGATGAGGAAGGTGAAGAACACACTTGGAATCCGCCCCAATCGCTCGTTGAACTTCTTCAAGAACAGCTTGTCGGCGCAGATGAAGATGCCTTGCAGGGCGCCGTAGACCACGAAGTTCCACGCTGCTCCATGCCACAAGCCGCTGATGAGGAAGCAGAACCACAGGTTGAAGTATTTGCGGGCTTCGGTCTTCACGCGGCTACCGCCTAAGGGGAAGTAGAGGTAGTTCTTGATGAATACGCTGAAAGTCTGGTGCCAACGTCTCCAAAACTCTGATATGGTAGTGGAAACGTATGGGTTGTCGAAGTTCTCTGGGAACTTGAAGCCCATCATGCGGCCCAAACCGATGGCCATGTCGGAGTAACCGGCGAAGTCGAAATAGATCTGGAAGGTGAAGGCGAAGATGGCAATCCAAGCGCTGGTCGAGTCGATGGTCGCGATTTTGTTGGCAATGTCGGCCAATTGGGCAGAGGTCAGCACATCGTAGTTCGACGGTCCCAAAATCTGGTCGACTTGGAATCCGATGACGTCAGCTATGAGGATCTTTTTGCACAGACCGATGACGAAACGATAGAAGCCATGCAACCTGTCCGTATAGAGCGACTCGCGGTTGCGAATCTGGTCGGCAATGTCGCAATAGCGCACGATGGGACCGGCAATCAGTTGCGGGAACATGACGATGTAGAGCATGTAGTCGCTCAGCCGTTGCATCGGCTCGTTCACCTTGCGGTAGGTGTCTAAGGTGTAGGTGACGCTCTGGAAGGAGAAGAACGAGATACCTATAGGCAACAGAATCTTAGTCCATTGCAGCGGCTCGGCATGGAACCAACCCAACACCGAGTTGATGTTCTGCATGGTGAAGTTGCCGTACTTGAAGTAGAACAGCAATCCAATACTGATGGCGATGGAGATGCCGCAAAGCACTTTCTTCAGACCAGGCTTTTCAGTTTTGTTCATCCACCGCACCAGGTAGAAGTTGGCGATGACCGACACGATGAGGTGGATGATGAACTCTGGCGCGCCCCAGGCGTAAAACACCAGCGAGGCGAGCAGCAGGAAATAGTTGCGCACCTTCTTCGGCAGGATGAAATACACGAGGAAGAAGATGGGCATGAAGTAGAGTAGGAATATGTTGCTGCTGAATACCATATTGTGTGTCTAATCTTGTTATTGGAATAGTTCGCCTTTCTCGATTTTCTGGTCGATGACCCATTGGACGTCTTTTTCAAGCATATCCTCGAAGTCAATGCCTCTTTCCTTGGCTTTCTTTTGTATCATCTTTGTCATTTCCGGATTGAGTTTCCATTGTTCCATGATCTCATGTTTTTTCATCTTAATGAAAGAAGCAGTGTCGATGTTGATCTCAGCGCGCAAGGGGGGGGCACCTCGGCCAATACGCGAGGCTTCTTCGCGTAACACCTCGTCGATTTGTAGGGCGTGTTGGGAAGCATAGATGTTGAGGGCATTGAACCATCCCTTGTCGTTTCGTATTTGGTTGATGGTTCGGGCTTCATTGATGCGTTTGGTGTTGCGGATGGTGGGCATGTCCTCTCCGTCAAGGCCGGGGATGAGTTCGGGGTCGTTCTTTAGTTTCCAGATGATGTTTGAGCGCAATTCCTCATCCGTTAGGTTGGCAAAAGTGTCGAGGCTGCGGTATCGGTTGGACAAGTCGGAGATGGTGGCTTCCATTAGGCTGTCGCTCACGCAGAATTGCAATAACGCATCCTTGGCAAAGCCGTAGGTGGCTTCCCACCATTGGTGGCCTGCCGAATAGAACACCACATAATCTGCATTGAGGATGTGGCTTAGGCGGTCTATGTCTTTCACGCTTGTCGATTGGTTTTCAAAACCAATGAAAGCAGTGTTGTTGTAGAACCAGACCTCCCTGTCGGCCAGTATCTTGGAAGCGGGCATGAATTCAGCCATGCTCCAAATGAACGAGTCGCCGATGAATAAAACTTTGGGTTTGCGGTGGGTACTGTCGGGCTCAACGGTGATGTCCGACTTGTATTTGGTCTTGTCGCCTTGTATGCGGAAGATGAGGTTCAAGGTCTCTTCATCGCCTTCCAGCTTGTCCGATTCGTATGCGACCGGCGGTCCGATGTGGATGTTGGGGAATTTGGCTTCGCCTTCCAGAGTGTTGATGAAGCGAAAGAGAGAATCAAAGCCATAGATGGACGAATAACGCCAATGTGAGTCGGTCTTTGGGAACAGTGGGAACGAGGCTGTGTCTCTCATTTTGACAAACCAGTCCGTCATGTTGATGAAAGGGAACTCTATTTCCTTCATCCTGCGTGAATAGTACTCAGTTAGGTGTATGGTGGTGGTGTCGGCATCGCGGCGGGGGAGGTATTCGGGGTAGACTTCAGGCTTGTCGGGTGCGATGAAGGCGACAAACTCGATACCATAGTCTTTCAACACGTGGCGCAGCTTGTTCATTTGTCGAAGCTCGGCATCGGCATCTTTCACGGCATCTTCGTTGGTTTTGTAGTGCTTAGGCAGTTCGGTGCCGTAATGCTCGTTGACGGCCAAGGCATAATACAGATAGCCGTTTTTTCCTGGTACGATGAAGTTGCAATAGGTCTTGTTGTAGGCCGACCATACATATTGGTTGTAGAGCCGGATGACGGGCTCTCTCAGTCCGAAATGCTCACTGGTGTATTTCTCAATTTGCGTCTGATAGTTGTTGGATTTGTAGTTGTCGAAAGTCAACTCGGGCTTGGGTGTCGGCTCAAAGACGCCCTTCAAAGGCTTCACGGGGAAGACGTCCCCCCATTCCTGGATGATAGGAACGAAAAGGAATACCATCAGCAGGGCAAACAAGATCAGATCATATTTTATCTTGAATTTTCCCATGATTCAAAACCTGAAATAGATGAATGGGCTGAAACTGGAGGCATTCAGTGCAGCCACACAGAATACGAAAGCGAATGCGGCCACAATCCATACGGCGATATGCTGACCATTGGTGAAGTCATTGAAATAAACCTTTTCTTGAACCTTTTGTCCAAATTTGGTAAGTGTGAGGAAGGAGAAGAAAGCCGCCACGATCATTGTGACGTAGAGTTGCGCGTTGGCACTGAAAGGCAGTAAAGCAAAATCGAAGGCAAACATTCGCTTGATGAGCAGCCAGGCCAAGCCGAAGTCTTCGACGCGGAAGAACACCCAGATGAGGTTCACTGTGAGGAAGGTGAGGATGACGCTCGGAATTTTGCCGATTTTTTTCATCACCTTGCCAAGGAAGAGCTTGTCGGCGCAGATGAAGAAGCCGTGGAGTGCTCCCCAAACGACGAAGTTCCATGAGGCACCATGCCACAAGCCTGAGAGCAGGAAGCAGACCCAAAGGTTGAAGTACATGCGTCCTTTGCCCTTTCGGTTGCCGCCGAGTGGGATGTAAAGATAGTTCATGATGAAGGCGCCCAAGGTCTTATGCCAACGGCGCCAAAACTCGGTAATGGAACGCGAAGTATACGGATTGTCGAAGTTTTCGGGAAATTTGAAGCCCATGATGCGGCCGAGACCGATAGCCATGTCGCTGTAACCCGCAAAGTCAAAGTAGATTTGGAAAGTATAGGCTAATGATACAATCCACGCCGTGGTGCTATCCAGATTGGCCACCTGAGTAAAGATGTTGGAGATTTGGTCTGCACCCAAAAGCGAGAAGTTGGCCGGTCCTAAAACGGCATCTACTTGGGCTCCGATGACATCGGCGATGAGGATTTTCTTGCACAGACCGATGATGAAGCGGTAGAAGCCCTGCAGTCGGTCGTCCATGGTCGATTCGCGGCTGCGGATTTGGTCGGCCACGTCGCAATAGCGGATGATAGGACCAGCAATCAATTGCGGGAACATGGTGATATACAGCACAAAGTCGGTGAGTTTCTCCATCGGCTTGTTGACGCCACGGTAGGTGTCCAAGGTGTAGGTTACGCTTTGGAACGAGAAGAACGAGATGCCGATGGGCAGCGTGATGCGTTTCCAAGTGAGCGGAGCGTGTCCCGTGAGCCCAAGGATGGCGTTCAAGTTTTCCATCGTGAAGTTGCCGTATTTGTAGAACAACAACAGTCCGATGGGAATGATGATGGATAAGCCGCAGAGGAGCTTCTTTAGGCCGGCTTTTTCGGTCTTACACATCCATTTGACCAGGAAGAAGTTGGCTACTGTGGAAGCGACGAGTTGGATAATGAACTCGGGCGCGCCCCAGGCATAGAAGATGAGCGAGGCCAATAAGAGCACGTAGTTCCTGACTTTCCTCGGTGTGAGGAAGTAGACCAGAAAGAAGGCTGGCATGAAGTAAAGTAGGAAAACATTGCTACTGAATACCATGGTTTTCTATTTCTGTGTTCGATTCTTTTGTTGCTTCGGTCCGATTTAAGGTGCCCTGCTGGATTTGGTAATTGACGATCCAATGGGCGTCGTCACGAATGGCTTGTTCCAAGGTCTTGCCTTGTTGTTTGGCTTTCTCACGTATCGCCTCCATCTGAGTCTCGTTGCCCTTGATGATTCTGATGTTTTTTTTCACTTCTTGCTCGATGAAGGCCAATGAGTCCGATGCAAGATAGGATTCCACCCATTTTGAGCGTTTGGTGGGGATGCTGTCTTTCAAGGCGGGGAAAGAATAGTCCAGATGGGTGTCGATGATCCATTGCGCTTCGTTGTGGACGAGTTCGTCCAAAGGTTTGCCTTGCGCTTCGCTTGCTTTTTCCAGACTTCCTATCCAAGCCGAATCGGAACGGATATTCTGTTCCAGTTTCGCATAGGCAGCTTCGATTTCCTCGGGGTCGTAGCAAAGGGCGAGCAAGGCCTTTTTCGTAAAGCCGTTGTTCAACTTGTAAAGTTGTGTTGAGCTGTAGAACAGGATGATGAAGTCGGAGGAAAGGAGTTCGTTCGCCAAGTTGACTTCATTTACCGATTGGTAAGTGGGATCGTAATATACGCTGCTGTTATAGTACCAATAGGGGAATTCGGAGAATATCTCTTGTACGGGCACTTGGTAGATGATGTTCCACCAGAACGAGTCGCCGATGACAATCATTTTGGGCATCACCGCCGTAGTGTCCTTGTCGGAAGTTGCTGTGGCATAATAATACTGGGGTCTTGGAAGCGGTCTGATCAGGTTGAGCAGGTTCTCGAGGTCGGTATCGGCTTCTTGGGCGTCTTGGAGTGCCCTTGGCCCGATGACCAGATTGCGCATGTTGATGCTATCCAAGTGTTCCATGTAGCGGATCATTGTGTCGGCAGCAAAGAGCGAGCTGTATTTCGACCAATGCGTTCCTGTTTTCGGGAAGATTGTGAAATCGGCGGTGTCTTTCATGTGCTGGAAGTAATCACCCAAATCGAGCACATTGACACCTAAGCGAGTGTATTCATCCTTGAGGAAATACCGTGCCGACATTTTAGGTTCATCATCATATCTTGTGTCTTGGTTTTCAGGCAGATGCTCTGGATAAAGCAGATCTTTCGAAGGAACGAGACAGACGAAAAGATGCGTGCCGTATGGCTCAAGGATGTGCTGCAGCTGATACACACGCTTGGCTTCTTCAGCCAGTTGTTCCGTCAATTGGTCGACATCGGAGAAATGCTGATGGTAATAGATTTGATAATAGTCTTCCACCGACCAAGGCTCATAAAGCCAACCATCCTTGCCCAAAGTGAGGATTCCCTTATTGCCATTCGAGGTCTTGTAGAAATCCCAAAGATATTGGTTGTAAAACCGAATCAAAGGTTGGCGAAACCCGAAGTTCTGTTTCAGATAGGCTTCAGTGCCGTCTTGGAAACTGCCATCACTAATACTATGGAAGGTCATATTGGGCATGGGCGCAGGTATTTCAACGCCATTCAGTTTCTTGAAATCCCACAAATGAGCGGTTTTTTGAAACATGGATGCGAAGAGAAGCAAGGCTGTCAATGCGAATAATATGATCTTGATGACATTCTTCATAGGGACAAAAGTCCTAAAACTTGCAAAAATACGAATTTTTAAATCGACGTAGTCAAAATTATCGTCATCGTCCCGAAAAACCTTAATTTTGAGGCATTACAAGTCGATCCGCTCTCTTTGATCGTTTGATGGGCACACTATCATTCAAGGCAGAAAAGCAGGCATCGGGATGTTTTTCGATGAGATAAGATAATTCCATGGTCAAAGCCGAATCTACTGGGATATTGAGCTCTTCGGCATTTTTTGTGATGGATGTCATCCATTTTTGGTTAAGGAGGATGCGGTCCTTCATTTCCTTTTTCAATTGCTCGGTTTCTTCTTCGTCATAGCACCATTCCAACAGGAAGCGTTCAGCGAAGCCGTTGCCAAGCTCATATTGCTGTGGTGTGCTGTAGGCAAGCATGATAAAGTCTGCCGACAGCACCTCTTCAAGAGGATCGATGTCGGTGATGCGGCTTTCATAGGAGCCAGTGTAATAGGCAGTACTGAAATAGTACCAAAAGGGATAAGCACTAAATATCTTCTTGAATGGGCTGTGGTTGAGCAAGTTCCAATAGAAAGAATCGCCTATGGTAATGAGTTTGGGCGTCACGGCTGTTGGGTCTTTGTCGAGACGGGTTTTGGCGTAATAGTTTGGCGCTCTTTTCAAGGGTCGTATCAGGTTCAACCATTGCTCCAAGTCATCGTCGGGCTCTTTGGTTCTGACATATTTTTCCCCAATGCTGAAGTTCTGGATGTTGATATGTCCTAAATCCTCCATATAGCGGATCAGGCTGTCGGCCACATACATGGAGGCTAGATTGCTCCAATGTGTACCGGTCTGTGGAAAGAGGAGGAAGTCGGCGGTGTCTTTCATTTGCTGGAACCATTCCCCTGCATCTATATAGTTGATACCCAAAGCTTCAAAACGTTGATGCAGGAAGTCGTGGGCAGAGAAGACTTTCTCTTGGTGGTATTTGGTGTTTTCAGGAATGTGTTCGGGGTAAATCTGCTCTTTTCCTGGCTCTAATAAAACGAAGAGATGGATGTCGAGCCCATTGAGAATTTGTTGGACTTGCGAAATCATTAGTGCTTTTTTACCAAGTATTTGCGCCATCTGAAGACTGTCTTCCGCATATTTCCAAGAATTCCCTTCGTAGTACTCCCTCACATAACCGGATTCATAATACCATCCATCGTCACTGACAAAAACCCAACTTCTGTCTTTGGCGAAGGTTTTTCCGTAGAAGTCCCAAATGTATTGGTTGTAAAGGCGCGTCAAAGGTTCACGAAATCCATAATGCTGCTGTAGGTAAGCCTCAACACCCTCTTGGAACTGATAGTCCTTCCATCGCTCGACAGTCAACTTAGGCTTGGGCTGTTCTTCTGTAACCCCAGCCAGTTTCTTGAATTTGAACAGGCCAGTCGTTTGTTGTATCGGAAAGAGAAACAACAGTATGGCTGTTAAGGCAAATAGTATGACCTTTGTTCTGCTGGACATTTCGTGATGGGATTATCTGCAAAAATAGGAAAATTATCGTCATCGTTTCGAAATTCCTTAATTTTGCAGCATGAATATGAAGAAGATAGAACTGCTCTCGCCTGCCAAAGATGTGGAGGTGGGCATGGCTGCCATTAATCATGGCGCCGATGCCGTCTACATCGGTGGCCCCGACTTCGGTGCACGCGAAAAAGCCTCCAATAGCATTCAAGACATTGAACGCCTTTGCCGCCACGCGTCCTTGTTTGATGCCAAGGTTTATGTGACGCTGAATACTTTGTTGTATGAACGCGAATTGGAACGCGCCAGCAAGATTGCCTACGACTGCTGGAATGCTGGCGTTGATGCCCTCATTGTGCAGGACATGCAGTTGTTCCAACTCGACCTACCGCCCATCCCGCTCCATGCCAGCACACAGTGCGACAACCTGACGGTGGAGAAGGTGCAGCAATTGGAACAGCTTGGTTTCGAACAAGTTGTCCTTGGTCGTGAGTTGAGTCTGAAACAAATTAGGGAGATTCGTGAGAAGACCACCGTGCCATTGGAGTTTTTCGTGCATGGCGCACTCTGTGTCAGCCACAGCGGGCGGTGCTATCTTAGCCAATATATCGGCAACCGCAGCGCCAATCGTGGTGCCTGCGCCCAGCCCTGCCGTTTGCCATGGGACTTGCTTGATGAGAACGGGAAGGTGTTGATCAAAAACCGACACTTGCTTTGCTTGAAAGACCTCAACAATAGCGCGCATTTGGAGGAACTCATCGATGCGGGCATCACGAGTTTCAAGATTGAAGGCCGACTGAAAGATGCTGATTATGTGAAAAATGTGACTGCCTTTTACCGCCAGAAACTGGACGAAATAATCAGTCGTCGCCCAGATTTGGAACCGGTATCATACGGACATTGCAACTATACATTTGATATCAACCCTGAGAAATCCTTCAACCGAGGTTTCACCGATTATTTCATCAATGGTCGACAAAAAGGCATTGGATCGCCTTTTACCCCGAAATCGATGGGCGAATATATCGGCGAGGTTAGTTGGTGCAATCCCCTCCGAATGGAAATCGATACCGACAAGACCTTGCACAACGGTGACGGCCTGTGTTTTTTAAACCAGGATAACGAATTGGTGGGCCTGCGGGCTGATGTGGTAAACATCGGTAGAGACGGTGTGCACACCGTCTCTACAAACCGCCCCCATGGTGCCTATCGTGGCGCAAAAATCTACCGTAACCTCGACCTCGAATGGCAGAAACAGGTGGAGGCATCAACTGGTAACCGCAAGATGGACATCGATTTGGTGTTGTCGGAAACGGAAACGGGGTATGAATTGTTCGCATTTTTGCGTAGAGACGCACGGCCCTGCGTCTCTACAGGCATACAATGCGACAAAATCACCGCCAACAACCCAGAGAAGGCTACCGAAAACATACGCAAGAAGGCCTTGCAATGGGGCGACACGGTGTTCAATCCCGTGAATCTGGAATTGAGATTCAACGTACCGCGCCTCATCCCCGCCTCGGTCATTGGTGAGATGAAACGCGATTTGGTGGCGAAATTGACAGATGAATTGATTGAAAACCATCTGAGTAACCGTCCCCGTAGAGACGTTTCCCGAAACGTCTCCAACGTTGACATTGAATCAAGAGACGTTTCAGGAAACGTCTCTACAAATCCCGACGAAATCCCCACCGCCCTTATGACCTGCCACCATTGCATCCGTTACGCCAATGGGATGTGCAGCAAGGAGACGGGACAAAAGGCCACGCCATTATTCATCCGAAATGGTGCGAACACCTTCCGCCTCGAATTTGATTGTAGGAATTGTTTGATGACGGTTTCTGCTGTTACGGATTGAACCTCAGACAGTTGTTCTTCAATATTGGTGGACAAACATCAAACTCGTTTCAGGTCCAAAGGCGACTTCGAACTGGAAATAGTCGCGCTCGTCCTTCTTGATGCTGACGGAGTAGGTTTGTCCCAACTTCAGGTTTTCGAGGATGATGTCCAAATGGCGACCGCATATGCAATTGGCCCACGAATCCTCATAGAGCAGTTCTATGGAGATGTTTTGTTCTTGCGCTTGGATTTCAGGACGGATGGTGTACGCATCGCAAGGGAATTGCGTGTTTGTAGTGCTGATTTTCAACTTCGTGTCGTCAACGGTGGTCACATAGATTGTGTCGTTTGGCTCACCGTCGCGAAGGAGAATGACGTTGTCATTGCATTCCGAAACGAAGAAGTCGGAAACTTTGGGCTGTCGAGCCTCTTTCTTGTTGCATCCCTCCAAGGCGAGGAGTCCGATGACGAAAAGTGCCGTCAAGGCGATTGCGGTTTTGATTGACTTGTTCATAATGTTTTGATTTTAATTGTTATGTGATGTTTTTCAGTTTTTTACGATTTTCCGTATGAAACGCTCCTTGTTTTCCGTGATGATGGAAACGAAGTAAACGCCTTGCTTCAAGTTGCTGATGTTGATTTCGTTTGTGCCCTGCACGGTCTTCACCAATTGGCCAAGGACATTGTAAACCTGAACTTCGGCGGGTTCTATGCCTTTGATAAAGACGTTTTCCTTGGCGGGATTGGGATAGACAGAAACCTGTTCTGCGACTGTTTCCTCCACATCATCCCAACACTCGCCGTCTGTCCAAACGAGGTTGTCATCCTCAAAATAGCACTGCAAGTAAGCAAAACCACTTGCCGTCCAACCAGGAATGTACCGCCAATTGATGCCCGACAAGCTGCCAATGCCCTCAATCCAAACTTCAGGCTCTTCGGGATTGACTCCCCAACCTTCATTGAACACATACTTGTTTCGTACCGAGCCATCGTCCAAGACGACCTCCTCGATGGCCATCACTTGGATATATTCAGGCTCGTCGCCATAGCCAACCTCAAACAAGTCGCCGACTTGGAGATTGAAGTCATAATAGACTTCCTCATCCATAATATGTGGTATCGCGGTCGAATAACGCCTGAGATACACCTTTTTGCCTTCCTCACGAAAAAGGCCAAATGGCACTGTGTAATTTAAGTCATCATATAATACGGTCAACTCCCTATAAGTTTGTCCCTCAAATTCAATTTCATCGCCAAGTCTCGCGATTTCGTATTGCGAATCTCCATAATAGAAAACAAACCGCATATCCCACTGCTTCTCACCTGTTTTTGGGATCAAAGGATAATACATTGTAATATCTTCAAAGAGTTGCGTCGTCCACACATATTCAGGCTGGACACCACTCCGTCCGGTAACGGCCACTCTTCCGTCGTCGAACACGTAGACCGAGGAAATGGCATCGTCGCGGTCGTCCCTGTCGTGGCGATAACAGCCCGTCATTTCGCCCGTTGCGGCATCCAATTTGAGCACGATGTAATCATAACCGTGTCCCGCTCCAAATCTTTGGCTTTGGCCACCCACATAGACATGCCCGTTTCTGACGAAAAGCGCATTACCGATGTCGGCATTGTTGCCGCCAAATGCATAGCGGTTTTCCCAAAGCAGTTGTCCGTCGGGACTGTATTTCAGCGTGAGAATGTCGTTGTTGGTGTGGTTGGGCATTCCGTAATTCGAACCGAAGTGTCTGCCCGTTACATAGATGTTGCCTTCCTCATCTTGCACCATCGCCCTAATTTCGTCGCCCGACACATTACTGGGCAAATTGGTGCCATAATCATGCGCCCACACCAAGTTTCCTTCCGAATCGATTTTGGAAACTTTATAAGCCATAGTTGCCGTGACCAATAGATGATGGTCAGGGGTCGATTGGACGTTCGAGAATCCCCTTGTATCGCATGCGGTGCCCTCAAAAATCAGGTTGTTGTCGAGATCTAGTTTGGTCAAATGCCTGTTTGCCCCAAACAAAAGCAGCGTTCCGTCCATGGCGAAAACATCATAAAGGAAAGGATTGGCATCATTGGCATCAAAGTCTCTCTGCCACAACAGATTGCCATCAGCATCGTAGCAAAACAACTGCGGGATGGTAACAGTGACAATGTAGTCATCGCCAGGTGCGGGATAATCGTATTCCCTATAGGAGGCCAAAACCAAACGGCCATCGGAGGCCAAAACCAGATGCTGGGCCATGAATGACGTGTCGGCCTCATTTTGGATGGTTTCTTCCCAAACCAAGTCGCCATCCGAAGTGAATTTCTGGAGGACAACTCTCGATTTGTAGAACTCAAGTCGCTCATTGCAAAGGATATAGACGTTTTCGGAGCCATCCATCTGGTAGTCAACAATCGCCTTTTCGTAGGATGAATGGGTGCCAATTGTCTTTGTTGAAACAATGGTTCCGTATATGTCATAGGTGACCATCTCCAACTGGGTTTCACCGTTGTTGAGCGTCACTCCCGTCACCTCGACGTAGTCTTTCACGTCCTCAATGCCGCGGACGACAGGGGTACTGGAAATATAGTTGATATTTCCAACTTGATAGTCTTCTGACCAAAGCAGATCAGATTGTGCCTTCGCCATGCCCGCCACTGCCATAAAGGCAAGCAGAGTATAATACTTTAAGTTTTTCATCGTATCGTTATTTTATTTGTGTATACTTTTCCATCCCCATCCGCGATGCGCAGCAAATAAATCCCTTGCACCAATCCCTCCAAACTCACCTCACTAGAGTTCCGCACCCTCTTCACCACCTGCCCCAAAGCATTATAAACTTGCACTTCCGTAGCCTCAACACCATATATCCGCACCAAGTCCTTACTCGGGTTAGGATAAACCCCAACACCTTCTCCTTTCCATCCCTCCTGTTCCTCGATGCCGTCATAGTCAAAAATGTCAGTAAGGTGGAAAACCCAATAGTTGTCCTGCGACCCCACCACCACATTGGGACAATTGATATCACCGTAGGGATAAGGCGGCGGGTACAAGGCATCTTGGCAAAGAAAGACAAACTCCTTGTCGCTGACTTGCACGGCATCACTATAAAGTTGAGCCGAAGGTACATTGGCACCCATCACCCGCTCCCACAATAGATAACCTTTGGCATCCGTCCTGAAAATCCAAGGCTTTCGAGCCCCCCAAGGGCCTTCAGGTTCTTCATACAGCTGCAGGGCACTTTGCACATCTCCATTCCTCGATTCCGACCAACCAGTGACCGTAAAGCCGCCGTCTTCGTTCAGGAAAACTTTACACGCAGCATCATTAAGAGTGCCACCATAACATTTGCTCCATATTACATTACCGTCAAAATCAGTCTTCATGAGC